>NZ_JBEPRI010000011.1:0-315619 GCF_040548265.1 Bradyrhizobium sp. F1.13.3
TCGCTGCGACGATGAAGCCGAAAACCGAGGAGTCCGACGAGCTCTAACGGTTAACTGGAAAGATCAGCGCGCTGCGGCCTACCGCGTAGGGTTACTTCGGAGTAGGCTGCCAAGCCAAGCGCGCTGCATATAGCTGCGATCCTGACGAATCTGTTCATGGCTTCCCCTGTCTCGTTGCGGCCGACGTTTCAGGTCGCGGCGGCTACTCGTATAGACGCGGCTTTTGCACATCTTCGATCTTCTGCTTTCGGGAGATGCTCAACCGCCGCAAAATGTGCCGCCTCTTGAAGTGTCTATTTCCTTGGCGTGGTAGTCGGAGGCAGGCAGGGGATTTTTGCCCCAGGTCTCAGTCGAAGCCTCAAAACTCCATTTCAGCTCGACCAGGGCCCAAACGACGGCGGCTTGTCCGCAGAGGATCAGGACCAAAAGTGCTATTTCGAGCATAGATCTACCACCGTTCGTTTGACGCGCTCGGCCACATCTGAACGGCAGTTAGGGCCGTCTGCATCTAATTAAGGTTAGGTTGCGAGCCGGCACCGTTGCAGCGTGCCCAAATCCTATCAAATTCCATGTGGAACAGATGGTACAAACCGTCGCCGCCCTCTGTCGCGGATACGAGCCAAACCGGCGTTTGATCAACATGCGGACCGCCCGGCTGATAGTACTGTATCCAAAGCGTGCTGTTCGTTATGATTAGCTTCCAGTTCGGTTGGCCATCGTAGAAACGAGCATCAACAGCGTGCTGTTTTTTCTTTAGCTCCTTCAATCGACGGACTGATGCCTTGATAGCTTTCGTATAGTCGGCGACAGGGATCCCAACCGCGGCGGCGCGGCCCTTCATTGGAGATCCGTCCGGCTTGCACAAGACGACACGGATCGTTCCTCGAAAGCTTTCCATCGCGTCATAAAGCGGCGACTTCGGATTACCGAACGTGTCGATCCCGTTCGCTCCCAAAATGTAAACAAACTTGTTTTCTGGATGTAAAATTTCTTCGCAAAGCGTCTTCCAAGGCGCGCCACCGTCCGTCTGCCGTGCGTGGGGATATCTGGCCTTAATGCCTGCCTGAGAAACCAAGGCGTGGTTAGCATCAGCACCTTTCAAAATCTCGCTTTTCCTGTTGAGGCTTCTGTTGGCGCGTATCAACAGCGTCACTAGGATAATGTAGCCGACAATCAGTATCAGGAGCGCCGCAGATTGAACCGGGTTCTCGACTACAAGGTCGTAGGGGGTCGAAATAAACCAATCGCGCAAAAACGTTGGGAAGTTTTTGACTGAGGCCCAGACCAATCGCCCCGCTTCGGGCCAAGTCGGCGCGTGGTCGAGCCCGTAAACGGTTTGAAGTAGCGAAAGGGCGTACAGGCCAATTGCTGCATACAACCAACCGCGCACCTTCTTCCAACCCTCTTTCAAAGAGTCAGATAGAGTGCTTTTGGCGCTACTCTTTATTCGATCAAGAAGAACCACAGAAGAGACCGCTAAGCGGAGCTCTTTTCTCTAAACTGTCGTTCGGTTTTGTTAGGAGGGGCTAGGATAGGTTCATCCAAGCTGAAGTTTCGGTGCTCATATTTGAGCTTTTGATCTACGTACCTAGAACCATAGCTAATGCCGCCAGCCACTGCTGTGCCAACTGCGCTAACCACGCCGGCCACGACTAAAAATTCAATCATTTAAAATGCCCCCGATAGACGAATCGTACCATCGTGAGTTGTGAAAAAGAACCATGTATCGAATCGGTGAACACGGGGTTTATTCCCGCTGTGATAGATTTGCAACAGGATTTCGCGAGGTAACGCGCCAGCTTGCCCAAAGTGCCATTGAATCCTCGGATCGCGGGAGTGGTCCCACAACCCCCCTGCCCCGCCCGCATCGCACTAGGCCGGTCTGTCTAAGTGCGATGAGTTCAGTGCAGTGATCCGTCGATGGGGCAATGCCGCGCCTGCCATTCCTCGGCAGTGAGAGGATGGCGCCGGCCTCCATCGTACAGTACCGCGTGCCCCCTGAAGGCGACATGCGCCAGACCGGCCGCCAGCCACCGTCCAATCGTTTCGGGACCCAATGGCAGGTTAGTTTCTGGGATCGGGCAGGTGGCCACGATTACGCTTGGGGTGCCTTGCGTGCCACGGTCACCCTCGAGCTTTTCGATCCTTGCCTAAGCACCCGTGTCATAGATCGGCCCTCAGACCGGCGGCGACGGCCGCAGCACGCTGCTCGGGACTGGCCTGGGTAATCTGCCGCCGGTGCAGGTTTGAGTTCCTGCATCGCTTCGTGGTCACCTGCCACTGCCCGATCGATGAGGCATTTTCGGCGTTCATAGGATAAGCCCGGCAGGCGGTGGCGATGACGGTGCTCAAGCACGGCGACACGCAAATTTGCCACAGCGCGCGTCAATGGAGTGGTTTCCAGCCGGTGACCGAAATAAAGCCCTCGCGGGGGCCGACTTTCCCCGCGTCGACAAGTGCGGCAATCGGCCGGTCACTGTCGGCACGATCAGCGGCCTTGATGAAATGAACCACTCTATTGCCGACAGACTTCCGTTGCTCCAGCAGAGCAATGCGCCTTTCGATGACTCTAGTCATGTCGCTACTCCGAACGCCAGATGCAGCAAATCGTTGTCCGCAAGCTCGCGCGCCCGATTTGCCGACACAGGTGGAAGTTCTGCGGGCGGAGTCAAACGGTCGTCGCAACACTCGGAGGGTTGGAGGTTGCGATGAACGTTGTAATGCGTCGATCGGCGCGGTCAGGACGAGCCCCCTTGCCTTCGCCAGGACGGCCGTCTGTTGCAGGGCGCAATGAACAGAACAAATTTTGGCGGGCGATTGCCGCTGGGTTAAGCAGCGAAGCTGCTGCACTCGAAGCCGGATTGTCACAACCTGTCGGAGGCAGATTATTCCGAAAGGCGGGCGGCATGCCACCAGCGATGTTCAGAACTTCGGCAAAGGCGCTCTCCGGGCGGTACCTCTCGTTGATTGAGCGCGAGGAGATCGCACTTCCCAAGGTGCAGGGCCATTCCATACAGGAGATCGGGCGTCGCCTGGGGCGGGCTGCTTCGACAATCTCCCGTGAACTGCGGCGCAATGCGGCCACCCGCGGCGGCGGGTTGGAGTATCGGGCAACAACTGCCCAGTTGCATGCAGATCGCGATCCGCCCGCCGGCCCAAGCCGGCCAAGCTTGCGCTCAATGCAACCTTGCGCACTTATGTGGAGGAGAGACTTGCTGGCGGCGTCGTTGCCCCGACCGGCGCTCCCGTTCCCGGTCCCGCCGTTCCGTCGTGGCCTCGTCCGGCCGCAGGCCGGTGTTGGCCAGGAACAGCACGTAGTCGTGGAGTTGCTCCGCATTCCACTTGTAGTGCGGCTGGCTGTTGCGCACGCGCTCGCGCGTCGCCGTATAGAGCTGCTCGTATTCATCCGGGCTGAACCATGGCCGGTGCACCACCTTCCCCAATGTCTTGTAGGGCGGCGAGAAGTCCGGCAGGTGGGCCAGCCATCCCTTTTTCCTAGCGACTTCCTCGAAAGAGGTGTTTTTACACCACAAGCGCCCGTCGGAATTTGGAATGGCGTTGCGGAAGATTACAGACAATTTTGGCTCCGAGGCACCCGCACTTTGCCGACTCCCGCGACATCGAGAAATTGCAGATAGCTCCTCCAAATAGGAGCTGTGGCGAAAGGACTCGCCTTAATTAAATCGGAGACCCGGAGCCGGTGACCCTCGAGACTGCCTTCAATCGGCCTCGGTACGCGGGCACACCGCATCGCCACCTCAGACACCACTCGCAACGCATCGCCGATCCCGAGGGCGAGCCCCTGCGAGGCGAGAGCATCGCGGGCGAGGCTGGCGTCGCCGATCGGATGGGCGCCTTCCTCCCTCTCCTCTACCCATTGCAGGGAGGCAACTCCCGTACTGCCGCTCTCGAAGCGGGCGGGATCGAATTTGTCGGCGAACCAAGGGGCGAACGCACGGATTTTCGCCACAACGTCGCACGCATTACCGCGTAGTAGCCCGCCGTTACCGACGACCCCGAGCGTAGCATGCAGGCCGTTGCTGAGACGGTAGGCATAGCCTTCTGGCCCAGCTACAATGGCGAACCCGCCGAGCTCGTCGCTGCTCACGGCGTACCTGAAGGTCCGGCAGATGATAGGTCTCTTCGGGCGCAGCACCCGATGCGCCGTGACTGCAGACCGCCCTGTTGCATCAAGCACCGGCTTACCGCCGCGCAGCCACTGTTCCCCGGGCTGAATGCCGGATCGTATACGCACTCCGACGCGATCCGCTAGCCCCAAGAGTATCAGCTCAAGCGCCGGACGGGCGATATGCGCCGATCTCGGTGCGGGCTCCGCTAGGATCGTAGATGACCTCCACTGCGTGAGCCGCTTGTCGTGTAACCGATCAACGCCGACCGAGCGCGGCGGAACGCCGAGTTCGACGAGCAACGCTAGAAGTTGTGCAGGTATCACTTCAAGACGTGAGGGATCGGTCAGCGAGGGCATACGGTTCGATCTGATCTCAACGTCGACGCCAAGTTGCCGCGCACGGATAGCGGCTATGAGGCCCACTGGGCCTGCACCGAGAATGGTGAGCGGCGGGCGAGCGCGGCCACCGGACATCGCTGCTTGCCCCATAGTTTCATGCCGGGGGATCGAGCGGCGCGAAGTCTGCGCCCGCCGGTGGATCGAATACGACGAGGAAGCCTTGGCCGGCCACGGCATCCGCCAAAACATCGATGCCACCGGGCATGACCATGCTGGTACGAGCGGCGTTGATCTCGGTGGCGCCGAGGAAGCGGCCCTTCCGGTAGCCGTCTCGCAGACTTTCGAGCATGCCCCCGTATGCTGTCTGCAATTCCAGGTGCGCCGCATGTCCAGCAGGCGGGCGTGCTGGCGCGACCGACCGCAGATAGGCCGCCTCCGCGTGCTCCTGGAGCCACTCCTGCATGTCGAGAAACGTTTGGAAGTGGTCCTCACCCTCAGCGATAATGGAACGGATTGCTTCACGCCACTCGTCGGTCGCGAGTGGAGCTACATCAGCCGGCGGCGCGACTAGTGTCGCGAGAATGCGGGAATACAGGCCGTCGACGCCAGCCGATGGCGCCTCGACGTCAATGAAGTCCTTAACGGCCGCCTTGGTAGCGGCTCGCATCGAAACGTCGCGCATCTGGCCCGCTGCCCCGGGAACTCGGCTCGCGACACGCAGCGCGGGCTCGAATGTGCCAGGGGGCATCATGCCCCGAATAATGTCGTTCACCGCTCGGGTATGCCGCATCTCGCCGATGGCGATGCGCATCAGTTCGGCGCGGCTCGCGCGAATATCATCGCGTAAGGCAGCGTTGCCCGCAACGCCCGGGTCCGTTATCGGTTTCAGAGAGTAGGCGGCGCACAAGTACTCTTGTGCCACCGCCAACTCAACCCCCGCCGCGTAACGGAGATGCTCGATCAGGGTGTTAAGGTTTTGCAGCGGGGCCCCGGGCGCCGTCGCCCCGGACGCATACGGCGCGACTATCTCCCGTCTTCCCAAGACGAAGTGCAGCTCCTGCCAGCGATTGTTGATCTCATAATGCCGCATCTCGACTGGCTGGGAGCTCGTGTCAGTCGCTGGCTCTGGCGGCTGAATGCCGACCACACGCGCGCTGCGCTCCCAGGGTACGTCGCGTTGCCACGACTGACCAGTTGCACCGCCACTTGGCAGCACTGGCTGAGCTATGTCGGGATGGTTCGACGCCCAGTAAAAGCAGCCGCAATCACGAAAGTCGTGAGTCCAGGGGCTGCACAGTGATTGGGTCAATTCACCCGGAAGGAACACCGCTGCCAGCGCACCATTGTCGTCGAGGTAGCGGGCCCTCGGCGCCGTGAGTGTGGGCCGTGCCCCGGCTGCGCCCTGCCGCCTAAACGTTAGCGTCACGTCGATACCTTCTGTCAGGAGCCGAATAGCTGTCCAGGCATCGGAGGGGCGACGCCCGACACCTGAGCTGGTGTCGGATAGGTCGCCTTGCACTTCCGCCTCGCCGTCCATTGCGATGAGGGCGAGGTCGAATGCCATCTGCCCGAGCGGACCAAAACTTCCGGCCATACGCGACACAAATACAAAGCGGCTAGCTGCGACGTCGTCAGCGAGGGTGCGGTAAACCGCTACATCGGCTGGCGTGACCGAGCCAGCCGCCCCGCCACGCTCTACTGCATCCATGTCGATCGCAACGATCAACAGAAGATTGCCGATTGCCTCCGCTTCCAGAAACGGGAAGAAGCGGCGTTCGAGATTGCGGAGATCGCATTCGAGCCCGGGAAAGCAGTTACCAACGCCAGACTCGAGGCGCGTCGCAGCCGGATTGCCTGCGATCACCTGGGTGATTCCGCTCTGATCGCCGAAACGGCGGAACGCGGCGACGTTTCGGGCGACAATTTTCGCGGAGTTGGAGCCACTCATGGCTGTATCCCTCGGATTGGGTACGACGCGACGAAGTAGTCTGGGCGCTCGGTGGCGAGCTCGCAGTAGGCGGCGAGGCAGAAGGTCAGCCAGCCGCGGATAAAATCGCAGCCGGCTTCCGTGCGCGTCGCTGCCTCTTGGTGGCAGCTACCCGAGCACAAGTACCGTGCCCAGCAAGTGTTGCAGGGCTTCTGCGCATGCACGTGACGCGCGGTGAGGAAGCGCCGTCGGCGGTGCGAATCGAGACCTTCACTGTTGCTCAAGATGAAGTCGTCCTCACCGATCGCCCGGTGGCAAGCGTACCAGTGGCCATCGGCGGCGACAGAGAAGTAGCCCCCGCCTGCCCCGCAGGGATAGGGTGAGCTAGCGCCAGCGTGGATCTGCTTCAGCGCGACCGCAAGGTTTGTCAGGCGGATAGTTCGGCCGCTCCGCGCACCGGCAAGTTCGCTCCGTGCGACCGCGATGAGTTCGTCCAGGTATGCCTGCCACCCGTCGCCGTCTATGTTCGCATTGTCTTTCGCGGTCCGCAGCGGTGCCACGCCAGCCTCGCTGAAGCCCAGTGCGTACACGGCGGAGAGTCGGGTTGCGAGATCGAGCGCACCGGCTGTGACCGTCAGGCGGGCGGCGACTTGGGCGCGTCCTGGCTCGGCGAGCAATGGGGCGAGACGTTCGACGAGGCGCGCGAAGGTGCCCCGGCCCCGCGTGTCCGGGCGCTGCGCATCCTGCGTCGCTGCATCACCGTCGATGCTCACTGTCACCGCGAAAGGGTGCGTTCGAAAAAGGTCGATATCAGCGGGTAACAACGTCGTGCCGTTCGTAGTGATGGAGAAGCGCACGTCAAGCCCGCGATCGTTGCCGGCGCGACCGGCGTACAGCACGACAGAGTGTATCAACGCTCTGTTGAGGAGCGGTTCGCCACCGATGAAACCGATCGTAATCGGCCGCTCCGGATCCGCCACAGTGAGCAGCCGGTCGACCGCCGCGATCGCCGTGGCATGCTTCATGCGGTCGGCTTGCTTGCCACCAAAAGCGCCTTTGTCGGCATAGCAGTAGCTGCAGGCGAGGTTGCAAGCCGAGCTGACGTTGAGGGAAAGGCTTTGCGGCTGCGGCTCCACCACAAGGTCTAGTGGCGCCTCCCCCGGCGCGGTTTCTCCCAAGGCACTGGCCAGCCGCTGCGCCTCCTCCGGCCGAAGATCGAGGTCGGCCGCCACCTCTGGAGGGAGGTCGAACAGGCGCGAATGTGGCACCACCAGAAGGTGCTCGCCTCGGGCCGAGCGGAAACGTTTATAAAGGGGCGCCGCCGACGGCGCGGGTAGGTGGGTAATGACGTTCATCATTGCCTCGCAACCGCGTCAATACGTGCCAAAACGGCCCTCCGTCGCGAGCGTGCCGAGGTCGACAGGGTGCGTGCCGCCCGCTCCGGCAGAGCGGCCGTGAGCCCGGCAATCGTAAGCGCCCTAGTCTCATCCACCCACCGCATCAACAGCTCGTATTGCCAAGCCGCCAGAGTCAGAGGCAGAGCATTCGACTGGCGCATGAAAGGAGGCATGCGCATCGAGCTGGCGATGGCGTTTTCGAAGCTCTCGACCTCGAATGGCGCGCGCACGATTTCGGCCACCCGATTGCGGCCGGCGAGGGCATCTTGGGCGACAAGTGCCACGAGGTTCTGAATGTCCGCTAGCGCTCGATGCCGCATGCGGGCGTGCTGGCTGAGCGGCAAGGGATCGTCGTTCGTCGCGGCTGGCAGACGATAAACCTGCGAGCGCAACGCGTCGCGCCCGCCCATCGCTCGGTCGGGGGCTGACCGGACACCTTGATCGATGTCGATGGCCTGCAACTTGGCCTCCGGCAGCGATGCCGGAACGAAATCGGGCGGCGGGCGCACGGCGGCCCTCCGGCTGCGGTAGTCGTCGACATTGAACAACGAAACTGTCTCGTAGATGCGCTCGAACAGATCCTCCACCCAGCCAGCCAGTGCCGCGCCGGTAAGACCCGCATTGCGAGCAGCCGCCGTCCCATCACGATCGTTGATTTCGTCGGCGACCGACAGGAATGGCCGGCGGTCCGGTGCGAAGTCAGGCGGCGCAACGAATGCGATGGCCCGCGTCTTCAAGGCTCTCTCTCCGGAAATTTGCAACGTGACATCGAAATGCACCTCGCAAGTATCGTCGACAACCCCAAGTGACGGTCCGTCGGTATCGCCGTTTTGATTGATCAAATCATAAGTATCCCCGGGTTGGACGAGGTTCCCTGTTGAAGCTCCTCGCCACCCGGCTGCGGGATCGAGGAAGGCGTTGGCGCTCGGCACGGCAGGCGCCGGTCGCCCAAGCGTCGGCTGAGCGCTCGCAGCTTCCGGCGGGCCATAAAACTGGCCGCGTCCCGGAGTGTAGCGGAAGCGGATTGTGTCGGTGCGCACGCTGCCGGACCACGGCTGTCCGGCGAGTTGTGGCGTACTTCGCAGCATTTGCACCGTGCCGAGTGGGATGTTCCGGTTGGTCGGAATCATAGGTACCGTTACGCTTGGAGGGCAGCGGCCCTCGACCATTCGCGCGGTGAAATCGTTGCCGAGGAGCATCACCGCCTGCCAGTTGCCAAATGCATGCGCGGGATCGCCCGTGCGGCGCGCGGCCTTGAGGTTCCGCGCGGTGACAGCGACGCGTAGTGAGGCGAGGGAGAGGCCGTCTGCCGCCAACAGCGCCGTGGTCAGCGGCGCCTCTGTCCACGTCGCGGGCGCGCTTCCGGACTCGCCGAGTCGCGCCCAGACCTCGAAGAAGGGCGCCACAGGACGGATGAGATCACCATCTCGGAAGGCGATCGAGGTCGGCAGGAAAGGCGCCACCGATCCGTCCGGTTGCACCGCCAGTGTCCACGAAGGAGCGATGTCCGTCTCGCTTTCGGAGCGAAGCCGCTCGCTGTCGACCCAATCGTAACTGTGGAGTGGAGTAGTGCTACCACCGAGGCGCGCGACGGCGAATGATGGAGTGATGAACAGGGCTTGGATCGGCATGCTGCCTCCCGGGGTGCGATTGCTTCAAATGAGGTGATCGTTCACGCTTCACCTTGATCGTGACTTCCACCATCGCATGGTCGGTCGTGCCGCCCCTTGAGGAGGCATTGCTCACGAGGACTGACAGGCGCTGCAGATCGCGAGAGCTTGCGTGTCACCGAAGCCGTGGGTTGGGGAACGACAGCCCGATTGAATTGGTCTTACGTATGCCGAGCCCTTTATCGAAGAATACCAACCGGCCAAGCTTAACCTTCTGGGCTCAAGAGGTGGTCCGAGCTTTTTGGGAAGTTGCGCCTCATTTTGGCCAGTGACGCCGTAGCTAAAGCGATCGTCCAGCAACTCGTCGTAGGTATCGACAGTGCAAGCAGGGAAAGAAGCAAAGAACGCGATATGAAACATCATGCGCAGAGAACTTGACTTCATCGTCATCCCTCCAGCTGGAGCGGCGCGGCACAACCTTAGCGATGTTCGTCTTCTAGTTGAAGTGCGAATTTCTCCCCGTGCACATTTCGGAGTTCTTCACGTTAGCCCGCACTGATCGGTTCGCTCCTCAACCCGGCAACGCGCGGACGAACGCTGCTTCCGTAAACCTTCTTGCAAGGACGAAAATGGCGATTTCTGTGGGTGCCAATCCAAGCAATAGTTTGCCGGGAATTCCAGTGAGTCCTCGCCAGGCATAGGGGCTTCTTGCGAGACGAAGCCGGCGCCCCAAGGCAGGGCCCGCGACGCAACACCGTCCAAGCAACTCGACCGAAGCTGCGACCTTGTGCCGCAAGTAAAGGCAGGTCCACGTGTCGTCCAAAAGCACGGCGCTGGGACGCCGCAAGCAAAGCCAAGGAGGACTGCCCGCCGAGGCTGGCGCACGTGCCGCGGAGGTCTACCCAGCTGCCGAGTGGCGAGGCTGTCAAGTAGGCGAGGCTGTCAGGTAATTGTGGTTGCAGTACTACCGCGACAACGAGAAGGAAGGACCGCGCCGAACATCTGGAACATTTCGTAGTCGTTACAGGAAAAAAGCGTGGTTGCCGCGAATAAGCCTCGCAATGGCTGATGTGCGCTGAACAGAGCAGGATTCGAGACGGTCCTGCTGGAAACAATGGCATGTGAAGGCAGCATTATCAGCGATGACGGTAAAAACTGATCGCAACGATGCACGCGGGATTACCCAGTTGATCCGGACGGGATGGTTCCCCTCGGTGCTCGCAAAGTCGGATAGGGGCTCAAGAGGTTCGAGCGCTGCTGGTTGCACGCAAGCAGCTTCTTGGGCGACTTATCGATGTGGAATTGAGTATCCCCGGGATTTTGCGTGGCTTTGGGCTGAAGGTTGGCCCGTGACGCGGAAGAATTTCGAAGCGCGGATCCGAGAGTTGGTTGCCGGGCAAGCGACATTGGAGCGCATTGCCACAGCATGCTTTCGGCCCGACCGGCTTTGAAGGCAGAGTACGCGAGGCTACGCAAGGCTGTGCTAGCAACTGTGCGTGATGATGCGTTCTGTCGCCGTCGCGGTCTCATCATCGGCAGCGACAGGCGAGCAAACGTGGTGCGCCAAGGGGATCGTGGCCGACGTCCTAGATGGGCGAACGCACGCTCGGCGCGGCAAAGGTCTCGGCCGGCGGTGCTAGAGCGACGATCGCGGTGGCGGAGATTGGGCCGATGCCGGGACCGGTCATTAGCCGGCGCGATACCTCCTCCTCGCGAGCACGTCGCCCGAGACCCGTGACCCTGTTAGTGCGCCAGCGAACGGCGGAACGAACCGCGCCTACCGCGCTGGCGAACTCGACCAGCATGCCGTCCCCACTGGTGTTTGATATCCGTCCTCGATGGGCAGCGATAGTTGGGTCGACAAGGGTCTTCCTGAGCGCCTTGAGCTGGGCCAGCGTGCCTTCTTCGTCGGTACCCATCAGGCGGCTTTACGCAGCGTCCGCCGCCAAAAAATAGCGATCGTGTCTCGTGGCGTGGTGTAGCTGGTGGCGGGTCACCACGTTCGCCGGCGAGAGCCGGGCTGGTCAGCTGGCGATCGCCGTGAGGCTGACGCTCTGATCATCGCTCAACGTGGCGATTGTTTCCAGTGTCATGTAACGGGCGCGCTGGACGGCCCATTCATCATTCTGTTCGAGCAGGATCGCGCCGATGAGGCGAACGATGGCGTCGTCATTGGGCAAGATGCCCACCACCTCGGCGTGCCGCTTGATCTCGCCGTTTGCGCTCGATCGGGTTGGTGGAGTGCAGCTTGGTCCGGTGCTGCGGCGGGAAGGTCATGTAGGCGAGCACGTCGGTCTCGGCGTCGTGTAGGAAGCCGGCAAGCTTCGGCAGCTTTGGCCGGAGCTGGTCGGCGACCTTGGGCCACTGGGCTCGCGCGGCATCGGCATCGTCCTGTGCAAAGGCTGTGGCAATGAGGGCGGAGACGACCCGCCGTCCGCCTTGCCGGCATGCGCCAGCGCGCTGCGCGTGAAGTGGACGCGGCACCGCCATCAGCTGGCATTGAGCACCTTGGCTACGGCGGCGTTGATAATTCGTGGGCATCGGACACGACGAGCTTGACGCCGCGCAGACCGCGGCGGGTGAGCTTGCGCAGGAACGCCGTCCAGAACGTCTCGGGCTCGGACGGCCCGATGTCCATGCCGAGAACCTCGCGTCGGCCGTAGCGGTTGACGCCGACCGCGACAATCACCGCGACTGAGACGATGCGGCCATTCTGGCGCACCTTCACGTAGGTGGCGTCGATCCACAGATCCGGCCAGTCGCCCTCGATTGGACGGGCGAGGAGGGCCTTCACCTTGTCGTCGATCTCCGCGCACAGCCGGCTCACCTGGCTCTTGGAGATGCCGGTCATGCCCATGACCTGCGCCAAGTAGGAGCCCTTGCGCAGCTTGGGGATGCGCAGCTCGACGGCGCCGGCACGGGTCTCCCAGATCCGGTCGCGGTAACCGTTGCGCTGGGCCAGGTGTTCGGGATTCTTCTCGCCATAGGCCGCCCCGGTCTGGGGCCTCCCACTTCCAGCTCCATTGACGCGAGGCGGCAAAGCCGATCATCTCGCCCAACAGATCGGCGTCGGGGGTCTTCTCTACCAGCGTGCGCAGGTTCATCAGTCGTCGGTCATCGGTGGTTCCTCGGTTGCGTTGGCGTGTCGCAACCCGATCCTACCGGAGAACTGCCGGTGACCACCGCAAAGCCGCCCGCCCGCTACGGCGCTATCGGGGGCGCGTCCGGGCGGCTTTGCTCTACCGAGCTACACCACCACCGGCGACACGACGAAAATAGCTGCCAGTCGCCGTTCTACGATGCTCGCCGCTGGAGCGTTTCTGTCACAACGCTCAGCAGACATTATGTGGCGAACTTTAGATTCACGTTACTATTATGAGAGCCAAAGGCAGATCGACGGTTACTCCAAGTGAATGTCACGTTCGGAAATTCCCGCGCCCGGCAGCATCACCGACGATCAGCGTCGAACGCCTCTGACATTAGGACCGAGTCCAGCGCTTGCTATAACGCTGCTGGCTCCAGAGCGCCTCCGAAGCAATTTGCCTAAAATGCTCTGGTCCGAACAATTCGCCATTACGGCTGAATGAGTGAGATAGATCACAGAAAAAGTGACAACCTGTGCAACAATCCACTTGGGGCTGCAATCTGGAGGATTTGTTTCATGACGATCCTATTTCAATCCCACAGCGGAAGAGAAAAAGAAAAAGGCGCCGGCCCATCAGCAGCGCTTGCAGCTCCGCCCACTGGCACGGACATTGCGGTCGATGAGCAGGCGGACTTCGGCTATTTCGTTCCACCGCTGGATGCGCCCGAGAATTATTTACCGTTATCAGCCGCGACGGTCGGCGAACTCGATACGCTCGGCGACCTTATGATCGAAGCTGCCGCGGCCCCCAATACAGAAGACTCTGGCCCTGATTCGACGATGCCTCCGGTCTTGACATATTGGGGTCAATTCCTCGATCACGAACTGACCGCGCGCACCGACCGCGAGTCCGAAATTACTAGCGTCAAAGAACCGCATCCGCCCGCTGTGTCTTCGACGGTCGAAAGCAAGTTCAGAAACGCCCGCTCACCGCGCTTCGATCTCGACAGCATTTATGGGGGCTCGCCGATCGGTCCCGGCATTACAGCCGATACAGTCACTGTCATATCGGGTCTGCGTCACCCAACCCTCGTGAACAAAATGCGGATCGGAACGGCGGTTGATCCGGGTCCGCTTCCGGATGGATTGGATGAGCACCGCGATCTGCCGCGATACGTCCAAGTGCAGGCCGCCGTTCGGGATGCCGCACTTCGCGCCGCCCAGGCGTCTCTGCCTCCCCCGGAGTTCGCAAAATTCTCGGCGGGACTTCCGCAGCGAGCCCTGATCGGAGACACGCGCAACGACGAGAACCTCGTTGTTGCCCAATTTCATCTGAGCTTCCTCCGATTCCACAACAAGTCTATCGACTTCTTGGCCAGTCACAATACCGGCTGGATCCCGGATTTTTCGTCGGCCCAGGCTCTCACGCGTCTCCACTACCAATGGCTGATTGTCGAAGGCTACGTAAAGGGCGTTTGCGATCCGGCCGTGGTGGACCGGGTGGTTCAGGATCGGGCTTCGCACTTCTTCAAGTTCAGGGCCGAGTTTGATGCGCGACGACCGGGTTCCAGACTTGGCAATGCGCTACCCCTGGAGTTCTCCGTTGCCGGCTACCGGTTCGGACATTCCATGGTTCGCGCGTTTTATGATTACAACAAGAACTTCGGCCGGTCCTCGGGAGGAGCCTTTCTCGACAAAGCGCCCCTTAACCTGTTGTTCGGCTTTACCGGTGGCGGCGGCAATATCGATGGTCCGAAAAAGCTTCCCAAAAACTGGGTCATGGACTGGACACGATTTGTCGGTGTCGCTCCGCACGATTCCGCGGACGGGCTACCGGCACGTGTAGCCCGAAAGATAGATACTGCGCTGGCGCCGCCGTTGGGCGAGATGGTCAAGGAAGGCAACGACGAAACGGACGGGCAACTGAAGGCGCTATTCAAGAGCCTTGCACGGAGAAACCTTCGACGGGGCTACAATCTGAGACTGCCCACCGGCCAAGCCCTCCATAAACACCTCAAACAGACTGGAGCGGTTGAGTCCGATCCGATCACCGACCTGTCGGCCATTTTCAACTCCAAGCCCCAGCTGCGGGATTTCGTCAAGAACTCGCAATCGAAGTTCTTCGAACGGACGCCGCTGTGGTTCTATATTCTGGCGGAGGCGGAGAAAGGCGGTGGCAATAAATTAGGAGAAGTGGGCAGCTTCCTCGTGGCATCAACCTTTGTTGGCGTTTTGCTGGCGGATCCCGATTCCGCGCTGTCGCGTGGTTTCGATCCGACGCAAAGTCCGTTGCGGATGGGCGACAGCAGCCCGATCGACTCGATTGCAAAATGGATGCGCTTTGCAAGCGTCATGGAATAGTTCCACTGGTTAATCGCTCGACTATCCATCTATTTTTCGTCAGTGGGCCTCGCCGCAACAGCGGCGAGGCCCACTGGCCGATCGCACATGCGGGCGCTGGATTAGGGCTGCAGCAGCCACGGAATCGGCAGCGAACTTACTGTCACTCGGAACGCGTCGTCATCATGGGCAAACCGCAGTCGTCGGCCGGTCATAAGTCGCGTAGAATCCGTTTCGGCCCAAGCACGGCCAGCCGCTACCGGCGCTCGGACCAGCCCGACGGTCAGCTTGCTTGGGTTCCTCAGAGAATTGAGCAGTGCCGACAGCGCGCTTGTCGACATCGTGCGACGGTTGGTGGAGTAGCAATGGACAGAATAGCGATCGGCCCGTCGAAGATCGAGCATGCTGCATCAGACTGCTCTCCGAGAGCGGCGTCGCTTTACGACCTACGGCACGTCCTTCACATTCTTCGGCTTCGGCTGAATATCAGGTTGCGCAGACTCCAGGATCGTCTTGACTTCACCCCGCTTTGCGATGGCATCGAAGACATCAGGCACGTCGGTCGAAAGCGAGAAGGATTTTGCGGATCGGTATACCTTGCCGATCTTGATCGCGTCGGCCGGAAGGCTGAGGCTCGCGCTCATGTCGTTTACGATCTCTTTGGCCTTTTCTGGGAGATCATTCGCGGAAATCTCGTCGTTCAAGAACACTTGAACCGACGATGGTTGTCCGGGCGACGTCGTTTCGCGCAGCCGCTTGGCGACGGCTTCGGACTCCCATTCGGACGACGCCTTGATCTTGTCACTCATGGGCAGCTCCTGCCTGGGTGGCTCCCAGCGCACATTTAGCCATCCTATGCTCAGCCGTTTGCCACGGCTGAACATAGTAGCATGACTTGGCCCGATTTATACGGACTAGAGCCGGTCCCTGGCCGATCAGCCGTGCTTTCGCTTTGAGGCCAGGGCTTTTTTGGCCTTGGGCCGCTGCTTCTTGACAGCCCGTACCACTACCCGCCGCACGGGCGTCTTACCGCGAGCGCGTCGTTTGGCAACTCGTCTCGACGGCGCGGCTGCGGCCGTGGCGACCGGAAGCTGCGATCCCGTCAGCAGCTGGAAAGCGCGTACGGCGTCGGGCACGCCGTGACTGCCACGAGCCTGGGGCATGCCAGCTGGCAGAGTGCATGAACCAACGATCGCCCGTTCGAGGTCGTAAGCAGTCGCCGATGGGCTGGCCTGCAAAAGCAACGCCGCAAGACCCGCGACATGCGGGGTTGCCATCGAACTTCCGTTCATGGTCTTGAACTTTCCGCCCGGGACGGATGACAGAACGTCCACACCCGGCGCCGCCAAGGCAGGACACAGCGGATTGACCGGCCGATCGAATTGCTGGCTGCCCGAAAAGTCGGCCACCCGATCGCTGGAGTCCATCGCGCCGACGGATAGGACGTTGGCGTAGTTACCGGGTGAGCGGCTCGTTTCCGGTCCCTCATTGCCCACCGCGATCACGGGCAGAACGTTTGCCGCCCGCAAGGCATCGATAATAGTCTGAAATGCAGGCGTGAAGCCGCGCAGACCTAGCGACATGCTCATGATGCGCACGCCCTCACCGATCACCCAGTCCATGCCGGCCAGGATTCGATCGATCACCTGACCGCCTTCGATCACCATGGCGCTCGCGCGCTGGGCTTCAGGCGCCATCCCGAACTCGCCCTTCAATCCGGAACGGCCGACGATGGTACCGGCCGTATGCGTTCCATGTTCATCGCTGTCCGATGGTTGCGCGTTCGGTACTTGGTCCCCCGCCATGTCGAATTCCGCGAACCTTCCGATCGCCCCCTTCAGCGCGGGATGGGCTGCATCGACGCCGGTATCGAGATGGCCAACAAGAACTCCTTGGCCGGTGATACCGGCCGCCCACAGGCGGTCCGCCTTCAGGCGCTTGATGCCCCAGGTCGGGCCGATGCCGAGTTTCGCGGCCTCGATAGCGACCGGCCGGATAAGGCTCAACTCCGGAGCCTTTTCGACCTTCTTGACCTGCGGGTCAGCTTCCAGCGAAGCAAGACCGTTTGCATTAACATAGCCTATCGCCAAACCAAGATGCGGATAGACTCGAACACGGCGCGACGTCGGCGGCTCTGCCCGTTTGAAGTTGCGGCTTGCGAAGTGGCTTGCTGAAGCCGCCAGGCTTTCGGCTTGCGCCATGTTTGGAATCATAAAATGATTCTCTATCGAACTCTTCGTCTGCGCCGAGGCAGCCGCAGCACCATCTGGAACTCCCTTTAGCGCAACAATCACCTTGGCAAAGCCAATCGAAGCTACGGTATCTTGCAGACTGGATGTCGACATCTTCGTTGCTCCCGTAAAAACGCTTTGAAAAAATCCGACGCGCGATGTTAGTCAGCCGCTCTTACCCAAGATTAAATATTGTAGCATTGCTCGCAGTGGTTGACGGTAGCACCTTCCATGCAGGATTCAAGGCCCGAGCAATTCGCTCTTCCATATGCCTCATACCGACATTGCACGCTCCGTCTTGCGACTTATGCCGATGTATCTCAGGAGATTGGAGGGGCTGCATTTGCGCTGGTTCGCGTCGCAGCCAAATTATAATGATCGAGTAGCAGACATTCTCTCAGCACTGTCCAGCCCCGCCTCGCATTTCCTGATCGGATGGCATTGTCGAGGAGCGACTATCTCTTGTTTCCGGACCGTTGCGCCAAACGTCACTGCAAACGATGTCGTATTGGAAAAAACATGTGCGCTTACTCATGCGTTGGGAAAACGCTTCAGAGGACTTTAGCGTTCGAGCAAGGCGACAGCCTGCTTACAGCTACAGAGAGCAAGCCGCCGAGCGCGAGCTTGGCTCACTAGCTGGGTGCCGGTACACTCGGCCTATTAGGCGCACAGGCGGAGCTGAGTGGTCGCCAGGCGGCCCAAATGAGAGCAATATTGCCGCAGGATGCAAGCTGCGGGTCGTGCGTCCGTGACGCGGTTTGTGTCTACCCTGCACCGGAGCCAACATCATGAACTATTTATCCTACCGGAGCGCGCTTTCGTTGCTCGTGGTGCCTGCCCTTGTGGTGGCATCGTCCGCCCAGGCTGTCGATATCTGGACTGTCGGCGTCGACAACACCCGCCAGGGCTGGAACAGGTCCGAAACGGTTTTGAAGCCCGCTAACGTGCCTAGGCTCAAGAAAATTCGCGAATTTCCCGTTGACGAAAAGATTGACGTGTCCCCGCTTGTCGTCGGTGACAAGCTCTATGTGTTCACGATGACGAACACGGCCTATGTCTTCGACGTCAACACCGGCGCCGAACTCGTCAAACGCCAACTTGCCCCACCGTTCGACCCCGCCGATATCGCCAACCCGCAGGGCATGGGCATGGACCTCCACAATATGTATCGCCATTGGGGAATAACGGCGACCCCTGTGATCGAGGTGGCAACGAACACCATTTATGTGACCACGTTTGGCAAGCCAAACGAGGCCAGCCAGAACATCGAACGTAACAATATGCTCTGGACACTTGACGCAACTAGCCTGGCGGACAAGAACCCGCCAGTGCTCATTGCCGGAAATGCTGACAACGGCGGGGGTGGGATCGCGAACGGCTTCACGACGCCATACCAGAAGATGCGCGCGGGCTTGGGGTTGTTGACCGACCCTGGTGGCAATCGCGCCGTGGTGATCTCGTTCTCGATCAATGGTGAGAACCCGAATGGGCCAGGACACGGATTCGTCGTTGCTTATGACGTGCGCGGCCTCAATCGCGACCCTGGGTTCAAACCGACGCCGGGGATTTGGAACGTCACCCCCGGAGGAGGCGCCGGCGGCGTGTGGATGTCGGGCTCCGGGCCGGCGATCGACGGCACAGATATTTACCTCTCCACTGGCAACGGGATGGATCCCGGATCGATGGCCGGCAATTTCGCCGAGAGCTTCGTGAAACTTCGGTATACCCCCGGCATCGCCGACGTAAACAACGGCAAGCCGACCCTCGATGTTGTCGACTACTGGGGTGCGTTCAGCGATTTTCAGCGCCGCGACAGAGCCGCGCCTCCGGACCGTCAGGCAGCTCAAGATCAGGACCTTGGCTCCGCCGGTGTCGTCCTCATTCCCGCGCGAGGCAACCTGATCGGCGGTGGTAAGGACGGCGTCCTCTACAACCTCAATAAGGACAATCTCGGAAAGAACACGTGGAATCCCCACTTCAACCTCCCGTTCGTCGCGACGTACCTGCCGAATGCGCCAAACGGACCGGCAGGCCTTCCGACGACCACGACGACCGATCCAAACTGGCCGATCATCAAACTCGAACGCAATCTTCCCGCGCAAACACCTAACGGGAAGAGCTATCATATCCACGGAACCCCTGTGTACATGGAAGGGGCAAACAGCGGGATCGTGTTTGTATGGGGCGAGAATGAGCGCCTCAAGGCCTACAACTACAATTTCACAACGAAGCGCATCACATCCTTCAGCGCCCAAGGCACGCAGGTAGCATCCGGAAATGATCCCGGAATGCCCGGCGGACGCCTCGTCATCTCATCAAACGGCTCGGATCCCGGGACCGGCGTCGTCTGGGGCACGTACCCGGTGCTCGGGGACGCGAACTCCAAAGTCGTCCCCGGCGCTCTCGTCGCGTACAACGCGACCCCGGCTGCCAATGGCAAACTGAAGCAGCTTTTTCACAGCCAACCCGGCGAGTTAGGACTCTTCGCAAAGTATTCCACGCCGGTGGTGGCGAACGGGAAGGTCTACGTTGGCACATTCAGCAATAAGGTCGTTCAGTACGGCCTCTGACGCATCGACCGTTGCGCCTCGTCGTGAACATACGGGCCGGCGGGAAAGAGAAGGGAACCGTCGCGATGCAATGCGTTGCCCACCAGGCCGTTGAATCCACGACGAAACCGCAGATCTGCTTGCATCAGCAAGAGGCGGATGGAGTGCGGGCACCTTTCAAGACCACATTCGCTGGATGCGGTTTGAAAAACGTCATGAGAACCGCGGTGCTGGCGCTGGTCGCCTGGAGCACCGCGTCCCACGGACAGACTGGGGACGAGGCGGTACAGAATACACCGGCGCCACAGCGGCAATCTGCTCCCCTTGAGAACACCGCACCCGCGGGTGACGGCCTCAGCGACCTAAATGCCAGGACTTTTAGCTGTGTCAGGGCTGGCTTGAATGCGGCAGCACGCGAGGCCGCTAAAGCTCCGTCGCAGGGCAGTTATCAATTCTCCTACTTCAAGATCATCAAGGACACACACCACTCATTTTATCAGGTCCATTTCAAGAGCAACTATTCGGAAGAGCCCGATTTGAAGTACTGCGTCAGCATCTACTGCCAGCAAGGATGGGACCCAAATACCATGCAGATCTCGGTGAGGCTGATGAGCAATGAACGCAAGGCGACGCTAGCGGCGACTCATGGAGCCGATTGCGGCAACGAGCAGATGCAGGTGAAGCGTCGAGCTAAGCGATAAAGCGACATGCCTGGGTGAAGATCGGGATGAACGCAGATCTTTAAGTGCCCCTGCTAAACTGAGTGGTCATACCAGTCCAGAAACGTTGCTTACCCATCCTGGTAAATGGTGCGCTCGACTATCTGGACGATGTGCTGGCGACTTTCGATTTTGTGATTGCGAGCATCCACAGCCCATTCAAGCTCGATAAAGACGCCGACGGGAGCGCCTGCTGTGCGCCATCGCCGACCCTACTCCACAATCTTCGGCTACATGATGCGCCGCGAGCTTCGGGCGTCGGCCAGCCATTCGCACAATTTTCGGTCAAAATCGGCTGCATTTGCGTATGCCTTGGTATGGAAGATGTCGGTCAGCGGCCGAACTAGACCCCTCGCCGACCTACTACTATGCCTTCGCGATTGGTCTAGAGATCGCTCTCGATCCGCGGCACGCTTGAGCACCACAACGTAAAAGCCGGCGATGCGTTTTCCTCATTGCACCCTCGCGACCGCCTCGCTCACAAATTGGCGAGGGCTTCATCCGCGCGGGTCGCACGCGTCTGGAACGCGGCTGAGCTATTGCGCCCGAGATCCGATCCGTTCGTGGCCGCCGCAGTCGGGAAAGAGAATTCAGTCCAGTTCACGCATCTCCAAAGGCGTTTGCAATTGTATCGGCAGCCCAGAATTGGCAGCGCGGCTGACCTTCTCTGCACGCGGCTAAGCAGCTGCCTGATATCCATGTGAACTAGTTCACTTGGCCGTGCATAAACAGCAGACTTTTCGATTAGATCTACATCGGGGCAACTTCGAGGAGAGATCGGCCCTCTACCTGATGAGTTTGGCAGGACAGGATCATACGCACTCCTTCTCGGCGTAAAAGAGGAGGAAGCGCGATTTGATGCTCTTCACGGTCGCCTCCTACGTCTCGACCCAGAAGGCGCAATCGCTTTTGCAAACCAGCGAGCGAACAGTTGATAGGGGTAGCAGAACAGAATAGCGGGTCAACACGCAGCTCTTTGTTTGCCAGCTGCGACGTCGCACAACGCCACACCGTTTTTGAGGATTGGTTCAAATCGCCGGACGGTCGCAAGGAGAAGGCAGCACTCGTATCGACCAGCGGACAGATTACTCCGCTTCGGATAACGGTTGCGCCTGCTTTCGACACTGAGGAAAGCCGCTCGGGCGCAATCATTACTATTGTGCCGATGGCGGAAGAGCTCGTACGGGCGGAGTTACAGGAAGTCCTCAGTGTACCTGGCTACGAACCAGAAGAGCTGGTTCTCGGCGTGATGAGGGCAGCTAGAAAGCTAATCCCTTACGATCTCGCTACATTCGGAGCGTACACTGATGACACGCAGTATCACAAAACATTGGTGATCACTCCGACACCTGAATGGAAGTGGACCACTGCTTGGTTTGCATTGGGCGAGAAAGTTCGCACTTTTCTCCTAAGCGATCGAACCTGGGGTACGATCTTTAATACCACCGCGGTCGATCTCACCCCCGGAATAGATGAGGATCTCGTTCTTCAGATTCTCGTCAAAGCTGGAATGAAAGCTACGTCACCTTGCCGATTGAACCGTCCCGGGTTTGCCGGAGGCCATTTGGTTAAGTTAAGCTGCCATGGCCGGTTGTTCCAGCATGGCGTAGTAGCGTTGCTCGGCTTCGTCCGGCGGGATGTTTCCGATGGGCTCCAGGAGCCGTCGGTTGTTGAACCAGTCGACCATTCGAGAGTGGCGAACTCGACGGCCTCGAAGCTGCGCCATGGCCCGCGCCGATGGATCACCTTGGCCTTGTAGAGACCGTTGAGGGTTTCGGCGAGACGTTGTCGTAGGAATCTCCGACACTGCCGACAGAAGGCTCGACGCCGGCCTCAGCCAGGCGCTCGGTGTACTTAATGGATACGTATTGGCTTACCCCTGTCGCTGTGGTGCACGAGCCCGCCACGATGGACCGGCCGTCGATCATGTAGTGCCTGCTCCAGCGCATCGAGCACGAAGCCTGCATGCGCCGTGCGCGAGGCCCGCCAGCCGACGATCCTGCGGGCATAGGCATCGATCACAAAGGCGACGTAGACAAAGCCGGTCCAGGTTGCGACATAAGTGAAGTCGGAGAGCCAGAGAACGTTCGGCCTTGGAGCCTTCAACTGGCGGTTGACGTGATCCAGCGGGCATGGCGCGGCCTTGTCGCTGATCGTGGTCTTGACCGGTTTGCCGCGGGTAACCCCTTGCAAACCCATGTCCCGCATCAGTCGCGACACCGTGCAACGGGCAACATCGAAGCCTTCGCGCTTGAGCTGGCGCCAGACCTTGCGCACGCCGTAGACGGAGAAGTTTTGATCGAAGACGCGCCGAACCTCGATCTTCAGCGCGCCGTCCTGCCTGGCGCGCGCCGACCGCTTGGCCGGATCGCGCCGTTTGGCCACATGGGCGTGGTAGGTCGAGGGGCGATCGGCAACACCTTGCAGATCGGCTCGACCCATGCGCCCCACGATGATCGTCAATAAAGGCGATCATCGTGGGACCGGCGGTGGAGCTCCGCCATCGCAAATAAGCGCTCGCCTTGCGCAGGATCTCGTTGGCCTGTCGAAGCTCACGGTTCTCCCGTTCCAGGGCCTTCAGCTTCTCGGCCATCTCAGTCGGGACACCGGTCCGCTGCCCGCTGTCGATCTCGGCCTTCTTGACCCAGTCATGAAGCGTTTGCGGTGTGCAGCCGACCTTGGCCGCAATCGATGTCACCGCCGCCCAGCGCGAAGGGTGCCCGCTGGCGTGATCCAGAACAATCCGAACCGCGCGATCCCGGACCTCAGGCGAAAACTTTCGTCTTGCTTGTCACGGCTCCATCCTCTCAGGAGTTGGAGCCTCCGGCAAACCCGGGGCGGTTCAATACTGGTCACCCTGTTTGCGGTGGTCGGTTATCCACCTGATCGGGGAGCAGGGGCTCTTCGCCGAACGGGCGATTGATGATACCGAGCGCTTCTGTGGCGGCATACACGCGGTTGCGCGAATAGCCGGTACGCTCTTCCAGAATGCCCGCTTCTTGCAGTTGAGCGATCGCTTGATGGACCTGCGGAGGACTGATGTCCAGCAGTTCGCCGAGCCGCTTGGCGGTCACGACCGGATAGTTGTGAAGTTCGTCGAGAGCGCGCGCAGCCGCCGACCCTTTGCGGAATTTGCGGCGTTCTCTCCAGACATCGGATAATTCGGACAGCGCCGCACGGGTCTGGATGAGTTCGTCAACCGTGCCGGTGACGGCGTCGGCCATGAAGGTGATGATCGGCTGCCAGTCCAGCCGTTGTTGGGCATCCTTGAGCGAAGCGTAGTACGTATCCTTTTTACTCTCGATATATGGCGACAGGTACAGCGGCACGTGCTTCTCGGCCGCCATCATGAGCGGTAGGAGGAGACGACCGACACGGCCATTGCCATCGCGGAAGGGATGGACCGCTTCGAAATGAGTGTGCGCTATCGCCATGCGCGTGATGAACCCTTGAGTCATTTGCTGCATTCCCTCGTTCCGCAGAAAGTCGACGGTCTGAGCTAAGCAGCCGGGGACGTCGTCGGGAGGCGGAGGATTCAAACTCGAATATGCGATGTCCTTATTTCCGCCGATCCATACGACACGCGTGCGAAGGTCGCCGGGAACATCCTTGTAGTCCGGATCATCCTTCATCACGGCGCTATGGAGATCTTTGATCAGATCCATCGTGAAGACGCCGTAACCGTCCTTGGCAGCGAGTGGAATGAAGCCATCGAGCGCCACGGCGTAGTTGCGTACTTGACGCGCTTCATCCCTGGCGCCGTCGTCCCCCGTCTCCTCGACCGACAGCAGTTCGTCGAGGGTGCTTTGGGTACCTTCGATCGATGACGAACTCACCGCTTCACGTCTGGTCAGGACGCGGCTGACGATGTAAGGGTCTTTCATGTGGGCGGCGACGGCATCTACCTTGCCGAAGGCCGCTTGGGCGGCGTCCAAAGCCTTTACAGACCCGGCTACCGACACTCCTTCCTCGGGTGGGGCCGGCGGGACGATACCGTAGTGAGAATCGTACGGCGGCGGCAATCGCTTCAGGGTTTCCCGGATGGTGTGGCTGAGATCGCTGCGCTTCATGAAAAGCCAAAGTTAGGCACCAGATTTCCTATTTATAATTAGGGTTCCAGAAAAAAGCCATATCATGCTGCGATCTCAAGGTCGCGAATGTAGGTTTTCGAAGTACGCCGAAGTTCCGTTAGCCTCATTGTTCCCCATATGTTCCGCGCCACGAGTGGCCACTGGCAAAGCCGCGCAGCGCCCTATCCACGCTCCTGAACAGACGGAGAGGCTGGCCGCCAAGGCGGCCGTAGGCAGAACTCTGCCCCAATCGCGCCGGTCGGCCAGAGACGAGATGCCACCGCTTACTAGCGAGCCGTCCTGGACAACCCTTCCTGCCGATGTCAGGGCCCGCCGCTACCCCGGCTCGTGGCAGGCGACGATTGGATGCGGCTGGCCGACGAGGTCTATGAGCTGACGGCGCTGCGTGCGCCTGCGGTGCAACCGCGCCCCGAACGGGATGCGGCGAAATTAGCGGCAGCAGCGCACCGATGCTATGGGGGTGCGCTCAAAGACACAGATGAACAAGCTACCGTAGCTCTTGCTGGCGCGACGGTGGGCTGCCAGGCATGCGGAGGCGTGATGGTGGATGTAGCCATACGGCGGCGAAAGGGCTGAACGGTTCAACGCAGAGCCGCCCGGCACACCGCCCCGCTATTGCCCGCGAAATAGCCAGAGCCTGCCCGAATTGGTTAAAGATTTGTTAATCCGCCTTCGGCAGGCTTGCGGTAAGCGCTGCCGATTAGCCCCCCAGCCACGGTAGCGCGAAGCGATGGCCGGCGGCAGTGATGCCCGCCGGCCATTTCGTTGGTGAGCGCCGCTCGCAAACACCGCGGCGGAGCCCCAGAGGCGGGTGTGTGGACGCGTCGGTCATGAGGCCAACGCTTACCTGCCTACGACCGCCATAATCCGTACTGTCAAGCCAGAACGTCCGGAAAAGTCTTTCCAAAAGTCCTTTCCAACAAGCAGGAACGGACTGCGGACGAAAGACGAACCTCCGGATTTGATCAAGCTGTCCAATTTAGCGCTTGTCGAAGGCCTTCGCACGCTGGAACAGAACGGTTTGAAGTCCGGTGATGATCAACTTGTTCAGTGTCTGGCAATCGCTGGGCGACAGATAAGGAAGCTGGCGCGAACTCTTCCACTGCTCAATGGCGGCGGTGACCGCGGCGCATAATTCGTCATCAGTTGGGCTGGTCATTTGTCGACCTCAATGCGATCGGATCGGCGCTACTTAATCCGCTGCGGATGTGACCTTGCCACCTTATAGTCGACCGCCGCCGTCGATCACTCTAGTAACTGAGCAAAGATTTTCCCACACTTCCTACTCGCTCGCCCACGCTGTTTTTGAAAGCGCTGCAAGCGAGCGTAAACCGCTTGGCGAGTGCGGCCCAGCCGGCGGCCGACCTCCTGAGCTGTGGCGCCTGCGCCAAAGAGCGAGAGCAATTCCGCCTCTTCGTCCGGCAGCCACGGACGCGTCGATGTGCCATCGTTCGTCATGCGCGACGCCCCAAACGCCTAGATACGCGGCGGCGCCGGGCGGCGCGGTGGGTCGGGAAACCGAGTTGGCTGTTCCGAGCGCGGCGGCGCCGGCAAGCGGCTGTGGTCTGGCACGCGATTACCGCGCGTCATCCACGCTGCCAGTCGAGCGTAGCTTCGCCTGAGAGCCGGAACGAGCCAAGCAGATGCACCCTCGTGATCCATGCCGCAGAACAATATCCATGAACCATTTAGAAAAGATTGCCGGTTGTTCCTGATTTGTAACTGATCGTAAACCATGCGATGGCAACAAACGGCCATGGAAGCCGAACACCCGCTTGAAGCGATAGGTCAAGACATCGGTCAGGAGGAAAGGCGCAGGCCCCTTTTCAATCAGCATCACCGGCAAATGCTCGATCCTCTTCGTGACCGCGATTGGGTGTCTTCTTCGAAGCTTACCGATCACCCCGGAACAAAGCTCGCCCTTCTACGAAACGGATGGATGGAGCGACGCTCAACCGGCAAAGGTGTCGAATATCGTTTGACGGGAGCCGGCCTGGCAGAACTTAGCCGCGCCCGATAGGCGCAAACCGGTGGGAAACGACGAAACATGTCGAAATCCATGGAATTGATCGTCGCTAGCTACGTCAAGGTGCGGGACCGTCGCGCGCTGACGGAGTTGCTGGCGCATCGGTGCAAGGTGCTCGCTGAACTGCAAGCTGTATCAGGCATCAACCCCGAAAACGCAGTAAGGGCGATCCAAGACGAACTGGCTGTGATCGAAGCTGGCCTCAAAGAACTTAAACCTCCGCCCGGTTCGCTCCCTGAGAACGAGTGGAGCTAGCGATGCGCGTTAACAAGATCAATTGGGACAAAATCGGCCGAGTGACGGAGCCGGGTCGATACAAGTGCTTTTTCGGATATCTCACCGTCACGCCTGACGACCTCGATGTGTGGGCACGCTATCCGGACGCGACGTTTACTCTGGTCACGAAAACGGCGGATGAGCAGTCAGCTGGCGAAGAATATCGTCTCGGCGCCTTCGATATCGGAAATCCTGAACAGTAGGATGGCGCGCGATCGCCACCTGCGACACTGCCTCTATTGGCGCGGTCTCCAATAGATCGCGTTCGGCGCTACCTCGCGGATCGTGAACGGAACCGCTAGCGGTCGAGAACCCGAGAATTGGCCCGGACCCATCGTGATCTGTGGCTGCGCTAGCCCCACTATTCAGACCGCTTTGCCACTTCGGCTGCGAGCAAATCCCGCTCTTGCAAATGAGCCTTCTGGGTCTCAATCAGGGCATCGAGGATGGAAAACGCGAGAGCGAGATCGCGCCCCTCGCGCTTGAGGTGGGCGATGACCCTCTCTTGCTGACTGATGAGTTGCTCCCCTTCGCGAAGATAGCGCTCGGCTACGATCAAGCGCTCGCCCAAACGCGAAAGCGGCCGGTCCTGCCTCCGCTCCGGCTCAAAGCGGGCGAGACGCCGAGGACCGCACCAAACCTCGACTGGGTCGTTCGCCACCGCGGCAGAGCCTAGCTGTAGAGCCTCTTCGGCGTTATTGCAGTCGATTTCGTGCGCGTTCAGCGTGCTACCGCAGTCGTCGAGCGTGAAGATATAGCAGCGCATCGAGGTTTCGCAGCTCTTGTTCAGTCACCCTTCATTGGGCATTCACTGGGTCAGTACCTTCAGACCTTCCGTCGCGGCTTCTCGGTTCCCGAATTAACTTCCAGCAAGGGCATCAAGCTTAATCCGCGGTTTCGATTGCACCGGGGCTGCTGAGCGCTAGCCTCTCTGCGCCGGACATTGCGCCGTCCGGGTCCACCATGGCGCGGCCGTCGCGCCAAGATACTCGACGCGGCGGCTTCGTTTATCCGTTGCAACGCTATGAGCTTCATTTGGCAAATAAGCCCGACGGTGACCCGTTCGATCTCGTTGAGATGCGACGACAGATCACGAACTTGCGCTCGCAGCACTCAGACAATCTTCTCGTCACATCGCGATTGAACCGCTTCCTCGTGAAGATTGCTTTTCTCTCAGAGCCAAAAGATGCGGCGCACGCTCGACATCTTCAGTCTGAATTTGCTCGGATGCTGCGAACTGTTGACGAAATGGTCTCACGAGGCCGATCCACGAAGCCGCGGCCCAAGTAACACTAACGCACGCACGTTCTTGCGCCGATCCGGCCCTGCGCAGATGCTGGATGCAGTCGCGAAGTCGTCCTCCTTTCGCGTATTGGCGCCTTCGCGGCGAGGGGCCGCCGTCCCCCGTCGGCGGCCCCGCCCATGGGCGACCTAGTAAGCACGCCGCACTACCCGGGGCAGAGATGGCAGTCTCGGAGTAAACCGGTGGGCAAGCGCGAGCACTGCGGCTTCGTCGGTTTCGAGCGCGATCTTCTGGGCGAGCATCACATCGCCAGCCGCCAGGGCATGTTCGGGAACGAAACACCAGCCGATCGCGGGCTGCCCTGATGCGTCGAGCTCTACAACATTGCTCAGGGTACCATATTGAACTCGATATCGCCTGCCGGTGTGAGAACCGGCGACTTCGAAATAGTTGTTGGCATCGAATTGCGCGCGCTGCTCTGGAGATAACCAATCCCGCAGCAGGCGCCGCGAACGCGCTTCCGGGCCGTTTTGCTCGGTGACGCTCCGATAAAGCTCACGGAGGGCACGGAAGCGCGCACTGTTAGCCTCACTGCGTCTGAACAGAAACATCGTCGCATCGCGATAGCTTAGCCGCCGACGAGACGCGGATAGAATAGCGTCTCATCCGCGGTGGGATCAAACGATCCGTGTGACCTCTAGTTCACTGCCCGCCTTCCGCGTGGCGGCGGTAAATCCCTGATCCGTGAGCCGCTTAAATCGCCGTTCAGCCTCGGCGAGGCCCTTCGGATCAGTTTGTTCAAAGAAATGTCTGCTGTCGCCTGCGTGGTCCAGAACGATCTGGGTAGCCATGGAAAGAACTCCCAAGGCCTAGGGCTCTGATGAAGGAAACAAACCTCGCAGCACTGAAAAGTGTTCCTAAGTTCGGCACGCCTTGGCAGTTCTTCTGGCGACGCTTGAAATAAAAAAAACCTGATCCGCCGCCACCTGAGCCGGCACGGACGGGCGAAGGCCGCCGGAGCGGTAGGCGCGAACGGAAGGGGCCGCGGCGACACCGCCGCCAAAACGGGGACGGCTGAACGGTCGATCTACTGCGGAGCGACCCGCGCCCAAGGCACTGATCTGGATCGTTTCAAGACGTCGCGTACCAGCCGTCAGGAAATGGAATGAGCGGCCAGTGCGTGTTTTCGGTGTTGTCGTTCGCGGCGGCGGGTTTGCTCGCAGGTGTAAGATCGGAGGAGCAGGCCTCCACCTCAGCCACCTCAGCGTCACTCGCCGGGCTGCGCGCGGCGCACCTCAAATCGATTTGCATGAACAAAGCTCCCCACCGGAAGCGCGGTTAAATGTGCAGAGTTCTCAAAAAATCGATCAAGACTTAATCACCCCACAACATATGGGGTCGCGTTGGCTAGCGATAGGAGCGCGAACCTGACCTAGTTGGTGGCCAGCTACTCACCCGTTGCCGCGCGCCGACAAACGAAAACGGGGTTTCGGGAAAGCACGTGGAGATCGCCCTGAAAGCAAAAGGAGCCAACGCCCGAGGTAAGATCGCCGGATCACCGTCGTTTAAGGTCGCGCTTCTTCCATAGTGCCCCTAACTCCTCACCATCTGGCGCCATTAGCTGCGCGCGCGACAGGCTGCACAGAGTAGCATTCGAAACTGACGTGAGGCCTAAAGCGAAAATAGTTCCGCTTTGACCCTCTGGCGGAACTTAACTCGCTGCGCTGAACGACAAATTTAGTTATGCCCAGTAATCATGATGACTCCACCGCAATAATAAAAAATAAGGTTGGGCAGAAGCAGGGAGTTTTTCGATGGAAGCTATGCGCCGCTTTCGCGCGATGGCGTTGCTGTGCCGACAAGCCGCCGTGCGTGATCCCGAGAGAAGCTGGAAGCTGCTCGCAGAGGCAGAGTACTGGGAGCATCTGGCGGTTTCGGCTCTAGCTCACTGAGCTTCGGCCTAGCGATTATTCGACCTTCTCTCGTTTTTCGCCGACTACTTCACAAAATTAGGGGCGGGTAATGTCCAGTATTCGTCAAGTTTATAATTGTGCGGTTCTGCGTGAACGTCTGCAAACGATGCTGGCGGAGCTTAGAGAAGTCGAGAAGCTTCGAAACAGAGTCCGAGATGTAGAAGCGAGAACAATCGTCAGGAGACGGCGTGCCAAATTGAGCGGCAGATCAAGAGCGGTTTGAAGACGACGCTAGGTCGCAACCCGAACATTGGGCTGGATGGGCTCGCCCGCGCGACGTCGATGTGCGGATTGCGAGCCATCATGAAAGCTAACATCCTTTGGAAGCAAGGCTTGCGTCTCCATCCCCGCGAGTAAGACGAATGCTGGCAGGAGCTGGTCGGCATCGTTGATAGCCCTGCCACAACGGCGACGACAGCCGTTGGTACACGAATAGATCAGGGCGCCGTTCTCCAGGAGAACCATCTGAGGCCCAGCCGCTCCGAGTCAGAATTGCGTCCTTTCATCCTAGCATTCCGCCGGGCTGAGTGTCGTTGATGCGCTACGTGGCGTACGCGGTAGATTTGTCCGGAGCGGCAGTCGCCATCTACGAATTGGAACGTGCGGGCGATGATGGAGCAAGGCACCGAGCGGAGAAGTTTCTCGAAGCAGATCCGACGTAGAATGGGACGGAGTGCGGCGCGTTGCGCGGCTCACCCGTCCAGCAGCCGAAAGCGGGCGACTGATTACAATTGAGGCGACGGGCCTCTCCGTCCCCAATCAGTGAAGCACCTGTATCGAACCCGGATGTTGATAACGAATAGCTCGCGATCTAAGCTTGCAACCCTATTTAAGGATTGAAGAGCGGCTCATTTCAAGTAAGTAGTGTTCCGAGGCGTACCATGAATAGTCGTGCGCGGCTGTACAATCGGTCTTTTGCCTTGTGGCAGCGTTGTGAGGCGCCCGCACTAGATTTTTGACTGGTCCCCTTCGCCCTGCGGTTCTGAAGGCGCCGTTACTTCGTACGGTTGAACGCCGCGTGATAGCTCGCCACTAGGCGCACTTCTTTTCTGCTCAGCCTGCCAAGGTGTTCTTGTCAACCGCAACCTGCGGCTGCCCAGCTGAAGTCATAATGAGCGCCCAACAACTTCATTGTGACAACAGCGACAAGAACGCAGATGATCTGCAACAACGTTCTGGTCGAGAACACTCTATTGAAGCGCGTCATGGTGCGCCTTCTAGCGCTGGTGACCGAGCCGGATTCCAAGCTTGAGCGCCTTTTGGCGGAGTGAGCCTTCGGAGCGCTTTGTGAGCTTCGCAATTTTCGCAACCGGAGTCTTCGCTTTCGAATGAGCGCGCAGCTCCTTCACGTCAGCCTTCGTGTATTCACGACGCACAGGTTTCTTCTTCGTAGCCGTCTTCTTTGCCTTCTTCGCCACTCTTAGCTCCTCGATTCGAAAGTGGGCGTACTAGCACAGCTACATTGAGGCGCAACTCTCCATCAGTTGACCCGATCCGCTGGTCCGATGCGTGAACTCGCTCAGATGTAAGTTTTGCCGGCGATTTGATGCCGGAGAGATTCGGTATGTGCCCGAAGTTCAAGCACGCATTAATGCGGTGCTGGCGGCGGGTATGACCACCGGTGCTGCCAAATTCTCCACGGCGAGCGCGGCATCCAGACGTTTGGAAAGGCCCGGGCGCTGGCGCGCCTTCACGCCGACCTTCGTCTTTTCTTTGCACACGGGCCAAGTGAGCACGGGCACGGCGTGCTGCGAGCTTGCCCACAGCGCATCCGGTCTGTCCGATTTGCACGCTACAGCGCACAGAAGTTATGCGCCTCCGATCCGCGGCGCGACGCACCTCTTCGTTTGTCGCCGGACGGCCAAGGCTTGAATTGCGAGCAGATTTCATTTATGCCCTTCTATAGCAAGCCGCAGCGCCTTCGGGATACGCTGCGCTTTTCCGCATGAGATAAACGCCACACGTACACGCGCCGTGACCAAGAGATCCTCTGCGCGCCTGCATTCCTGCAGTAACGTAATTGACGCGCCTCTCACCTCTTGCGGGAGAGTAACGACGTCAAGCACGTCGTCCAAGACTGCCGGCCTTAGAAAATCGATTGTCATCGACCGGACGACAAAGGCAAAGCCGGGCGCATCGTTCCGCGCCTCTTGGAGCAGCGCGTGCTGACTCGTTCCGAGCAGGCGCAAGTAATTCGTCCTGCCGCGTTCCATGAAGCGTAAAAAATTTGCGTGATACACAATTTGGCCGGAATCCGTATCTTCGAAATAGACGCGGACCTGCATCTGATGGCGTCCATCGCGAATTTCGCCGTCAAGAGAGGCTGTCACAGTGCGATTTCCCTTGTTGGGTTTTCGAGAACTCGTTCTCTTGCACGGACGCTCTTTTCCAAGCAATCATCAAAATCTTGGGCATTGCAGCGCCCTCTCGTTCGCGCTGTGCGCATCGGGCGGGCAAGCGCCGAAGGGGTTCTCGCCCGCAGTGCTGGTACGTTGTTCGATATGATATCTGGAAGGTTAGGGCAGGTCCAATAGCAGTCAGCTGCTTTGGCGTCGTCTCCCGCAGCGGTGCAGATGACGGCTCCGATGGTTGCCAGGAGTTGGCATCGGATTCGCGTCGCAGGAGCGCGAGCAGTTAGATCCATCCGGCCCCAGAGTCGCAGGCCAGCGGGTCGGTGCGACTCCGACGTGCCTTGCGTCCCATTCAATGACGTTCGTCGTGTAATGACTGCGAAAACGGCATCGTCATGCCGATGAACCGGATCAATCGGATGTCTCGCACCCTCAGACACAAGTATTTCTACTCCGCTTTGCTTAGCAAATTCCCGCCGGCTTACGATTAGCTTCGCAGCGACGCGCTCGCGCCGTACATTCGAAGAATCTCATTTTCATTCACGGCTGCAACAGTCAACATGAATAGGCTCGCCATTGCCAATTGAGACTTCCATGAGCGCTGCGGGAGCAAAAGTCATCCGTCGCCCTGTCGTGACTCTTGTCAGGTCATGGCGCTTGCCGACTGAGGCTGCTGCCGGATGGCGATCCGCATCAGGCGAAAGCCGAATGCAGGGGCTTCGATCGAGCCTCCGAACGGAGCATGCGAACGCCGCACGTGATCCCAGCCGCCTATTCATAGCGCGCGCTAGAAATTTACGGTAGCTTGTGAAGGCTTCGCTGTAATGCCTATCCGAATCCGGTCGCCTCGGGGCCAAAAGGCGATCATGCGACCGCTTGATCCTTCTCACCTGCAAAGTTGGGACAATCCCAACAATGAGGAAATTTGGCTTGAGCTGGCGCGTGCCATTGGACGGCAGCTTGCGCGGGATGAACAAGGCGTTGCGGGGCAGTCGATAGGGGAACGGGATGGCGACACGATCACAAAAAAAGAGGGCCGCGATATACGCCCGCTACTCGAGCGACATGCAAAAAGTGACCTCGATTGATGGTCAGCTATTACTCTGCCGGAAGGTCGCCGCACGCAATAGCCTCGATGTCGTTGGTGAATTTGTCGACGCTGCAAAGTCTGGCCTTACCGAAGACAAGCGCGATGGCTATCAGCGTTTGCTCGAAGGTGTGCGAAAGCAAGACTTCGACGTGATCATCGTCGAGCATTTCGACCGCTTGTCGCGCGACCCCGCCACAATCCAGCGGCTCAAGCAGGTGTTTGAGTTCAACCGCGTTGAGCTGATGGATCAGAAAGGCGTTTATGCGACGGCGACTGACATCAGCATCGCAAGTCTCTACAATACGATCTACAAGCCACAGCTCGCCGACAAGGTTCGGCGCGGGCACGATAACGCTGTCAGCAACGGAAGAATTCCCGGCTCATACGCCTATGGTTATCGGCCAAGGCCGGGCGCGCCTGGCGAGCGGATGATCGATGAGAGCGAAGCGAAGATCGTGCGCCGTATCTTCATCGAGTATACGTCGGGCCGTTCAACGCGAGATATCGCCGCCGATCTTACCCGCGAACGCGTGCCCACGCCTGGGGCCACTCGTCATAAGAACAAGGCTGGTCGTACCACCTGGAATCATCAGTGCATCACTGGCGGCCGCCATGGTCGCGGCATTATCGGCAACGAACTGTATATCGGCGAAATACATTGGAATGTTCGCTCAACAATTCTCAATCCGGAAACGCAGAAGAAGCAGAAGCGCCGCAATCCTGAAGAACGCCACATCATCGTCAAAAACGCCGAGCTGCGGATCGTTCCCGAAACGCTCTGGGATAGAGCGCAGAAGGTTCGCAGTGAGCGCGCTATCCACCTGTTCGGACCGACCGGCAAGCCGCGGCGCCGACCCGTGGTCCCGCGCAACAACGAGCATCCGCTTGCAGGAGTCCTTCGGTGCGGCGTTTGCTATGGCCATATGCGAATCGCTCAGTCCTCCCGGAATGGCGGACCACGCGCCGCATGCGCCAACGCGCATCAGCGAAGCACCTGCGAGCATACCCGCAGCTTTGATATGGACGTTCTACTGAAGGATGTTGCGGAAAAAATGGAAGTAAGATTGCTTTCTCCGAAAGCCATTGAAGAGGCGATGCGTGCCTGGAAGGAGGAGCAGAAGAGCAATCCGCAAAAGACCAGCGAACGCTCTAACCTAGAGCGTCGGTGCCATGTGCTGAACACTGAGATCGAACGCTTGTCATATGCGATCGCGAACAGCCGTCGCAAGCCGGATGAGTTAGTCAAGCGGATAGATGAATGTGACGCGGAGCGGGAAACTCTCGAGGAGCGCCTGCGGTTGCTCGGCAACGGTGGCGAAAACGTGATCCCGTTCGATCATCCGAGGTTTGGTGACCGATATTGTTCGGAGGCAAAGAGACTGGTCACCGCGCTCAAGACAAATCCGAAGGCGATCGAGACTCGTGTCGCTTTCCGCAACCTGCTCAACTGCATTATAGTGCATCCGGCGCGCAAGCGGATGCCCTACGAGTACACCCCGTACTTGAACGCCGCAGCCCTTTTCAGCCCGCAGCTTTTCCCAGAAAACTGTCCCAAAACAGGGAACATCAGCACGTTGAGCTGTTACGACAACGTCCAGTCTGAGAAATCCGTGTCCTCGTAGTAGACGCGGACCTGCATGTGGTGGCGGCCGTCGCGAATCTCGCCGTCGAGATGAGACATGAAGCTACTACTCATGGAATATCAGGGGCGACGACGTGGCGGCGCATGCGCATCAGATTGAGTCCCTCCTGCGCGCGCAAGACGGCGTCTAGCTTCCATCTGGACGAACGCCCTCAATACCTGCTCGATGACGGCAGATGACTCTCCAAGGCCGGTAAACTGCCGTGCCTTTGCGAAAAGCTCATCGTCAATTGAAATCGTGGCAATCATGAGCGCTCCTCCACATCAGATGTAGCATCATCTGACGTAGTTTTCACGCCCCGTCGTCAGGACACCACGGCCCCCCGCCCCAGCGTCACTTCGACGATCTCAGGCGGCACGCCGACGCGGAGCGGCATGATGCTGCAACCGAGGCCGCCGGAGATGATGACGTCGCATTTCAGCCGGACATGACCATAGGCGAGCCGGAGGCCGTGCTGCGGCGGAACCGCCGGCGACCAGCCGAGCAGACGGACCTGACCGCCATGGGTGTGCCCGGACAGTTGCAACGCGACGCGGGCGGGCACGCGCGGCGCGATATTGGGCTCATGCGCGAGCAGGATGATCGGCGCATCGTCGGTGACCTTGGCAAGCGTCGCGTCGAGATCGTCGGCGCCAAAGCGCCCCGTGCTCCGGAAGCGTCGCGCCGGCAGAAAGGCGAGCTGATCGCCGAGCCCGGCGAGCCAGAATGCGCGGCCATCCTTCGCGAGCCGCATGACGTCGTTCTCGTAGACGGGAATACCGGCCGCCTCCAGCGCGCGATGCGCGACCGTCGGCCCGTGCCCGACCCGCTGCACGGTCCTGTCGTCCCAATAATCGTGATTGCCCATGACGGCATGGACGCCGAGCGGCGCTTTCAGGCCGGCCAGCACCTTGGCCCATTCGTTCGCCGGAATGATGCGCGTGACCTGGTGCAGGCCGGCGACATAGTCGCCGAGCAGCACGATGATATCCGCGTTCAGCGCGTTGGTGCGATCGACGATGGCCTCGATCCGCTCCAGCGACATCCAGGGATCGCAGGCATGGATGTCGGCGATCACGGCGATCTTCAGCGGGAAATCCGCCGGCCATTGCCGCGGCGTCGGATGATAGCGGGTGACCCGAAGCCGAAGCATCGGCTCGACGCCGACGCCATAGGCCGCGGTCGAGACGCCGAGGGCGGACAGGCCGCCGATGGAACGGAAGAAATGACGGCGCGTGATCATGGCAGCCCGATCGTGATGCGGCTTCTTGATGCGACCCTATTGGAGCGGAAATGGGGTGCGTTTGTGCAGACCATCTGCACGAGATGACCGGAAATTCATGACGGCCCGAGCAGTCTGCACTTGCGCAGATCAGTCGTCGCTCTCGTCGGTGCCGAACAGGCCGAACTGCGCCGCCGCATCGCGCGAGGGCTCGCTGATGCCGAGGTGGCGGAAGGCGTGCGAGGTGAGCAGGCGGCCGCGCGGGGTGCGCTGCAGATAGCCGCACTGGATCAGATAGGGCTCGATGATGTCCTCAATCGCATCGCGCGGCTCGGACAACGCGGCGGCCATCGTCTCGACGCCGACCGGGCCGCCGCCATAGTTCTGCGCGATGGTCGTGAGATAGCGGCGGTCCATGGCATCGAGGCCGGCGGCGTCGACCTCGAGCGCGCTCAGCGCGTGGTCGGCAATCTTGCGATCGATCCTGTCGGCATCGGCCGCCGAAGCAAAATCGCGCACGCGGCGCAACAGCCGGCCGGCGATACGCGGCGTGCCACGGGCGCGGCGCGCGATCTCGTTGGCGCCATCGGCGCTCATGCCGACGTTGAGCACGCGGGCGCCCCGGGTGACGATGCTCTCAAGCTCTTCGATCGTGTAGAAATTCAACCGGATCGGAATGCCGAAGCGGTCGCGCAAGGGATTGGTGAGCAGGCCGGCGCGGGTGGTGGCGCCGACAAGGGTGAATTTCGATAGCTCGATCTTCACCGAGCGCGCCGCCGGGCCCTCGCCGATGATGAGGTCGAGTTGAAAATCCTCCATCGCGGGATAGAGCACCTCTTCCACCGCCGGGCTCAGGCGATGGATCTCGTCGATGAACAGCACATCGCGCTCTTCGAGATTGGTGAGCAGCGCCGCAAGATCGCCGGCCTTGGCGATCACCGGGCCCGACGTGGCACGAAAGCCGACGCCGAGCTCCTTGGCCACGATCTGCGCCAGCGTGGTCTTGCCAAGGCCCGGCGGGCCGACGAACAGCACGTGATCCAGCGCCTCGCCGCGCTTGCGCGCCGCCTCGATGAAGATAGACAGATTCTTGCGCGCCTGCTGCTGGCCGACGAAGTCGGACAGCGATTGCGGGCGCAGCGCAGTGTCGCCGACATCATCGTTGCGGCGCTCGGGGGTGACCATGCGGGGAGGCGTGCTCATGCGGGCAGGATAACACGGTGCAGCGGTTTCGCGAGCCACCAGCACAGGCTGGCCGGGATGACAGCGACGATGGCGAGCATGGCGGAAAGCTTCAGCGCCTCAGGCGCGGAACGGACACTCGGCAAGATCACCGCCGAAGTTTCGGCAGGAACAACGAACATGCCAAACCCGACGAAGCCGGCGGCGGCCACGGCTGCGGCGAGCCACGCCATCCAGATCATGTTGAGGTCGGCGTAGACCGCAGCCAGTGCGAAGATCAAGCCGGCGGCGACTGCAGGAAGGAACGAGGCGAGAATCGTCGCGATGGCCAGCAGCACGACCGCGACCGAAACCAGGGTGCGCAGTGCCTCCAGTTCGAGGAGCGCAAGAAACATCTGCAGCACCGCGGCACCAAGCGTCGTCACCATCACCGAGACCAGCGCGGCGACCGTCAGCGGCCCCACAACGGAGAAGATCGCGACGATGCCGGCCACGCGCGAAAGGCGACGAAAAAGAATGGCGACAGGATTGGCGCGGGCCGCACTCACTTCGACAGCTCCTTCAGGCCCAGCCGGATGAGCTGCGCAGTCCCGGCGCTCTCGCCCGCGCTACGCGAGGCCGATGCGATCGCGGCGGCAGCTTGCGGCTGGCCGTAGCCGAGATTGACCAGCGCGGAGATCGCATCCGCCACCGGCCGCGGCGCGCGCTGGTCGTCGACGGCGCCGGCGAGGTGCACGACAGCCGGATCGACATTGGAAAAGGCCGGCGCCTTGTCTTTCAGTTCGGTGACGATGCGCTCGGCGACCTTGGGGCCGACACCGGGCGTGCGCGCCACCGCAGCCTTGTCGCGCAAGGCGATCGCGTTGGCGAGATCGGACGGCTGGAGCGTGCCGAGCACGGCGAGCGCGACCTTGGCGCCGACGCCCTGCACGGTCTGGAGCAGGCGAAACCATTCGCGCTCCTGGTCGCTGCGGAAGCCGAACAGCTTGATCTGGTCCTCGCGGACATAGGTCTCGATCGACAGCACGGCGGCCTCGCCCGGCGAGGGCAGATGCTGCAGCGTGCGCGTCGAGCAGTGCACCTGATAACCGACACCGCCGACGTCGAGGATGACGAAATCCTCGCCGTAGGAATCGATCAGGCCCTTGAGCTTGCCGATCATAACCCAGCCACCTTCAGCCGCAGCGCGGTGCTCTGGCGATGATGGGCGTGGGTGATGGCGATAGCGAGCGCGTCGGCGGCGTCCGCGGACGGCGGATCGGCCTTGGGCAGCAAAATCTTGAGCATCATCGCGATCTGCTGCTTGTCGGCATGACCGGCGCCGACCACCGTCTTTTTCACCTGGTTCGGCGCGTATTCGGCAACACTGATGCCGAACATCGCGGGCGCGAGCATGGCGACGCCGCGGGCCTGGCCGAGCTTCAGCGTCGCGACGCCGTCCTTGTTGACGAAAGTCTGCTCGACCGCGGCTTCCATCGGCTTGTGACCGGACAGGATGGCGGCGAGCCCCTCATGGATCGCGAGCAGCCGGCTCGCCAGCGGCAAATCGTCCGGCGGCTCCACCGAGCCGCAGGCGACGTAGATCAGCCGGTTGCCCTCGGCCTCGATCACGCCCCAACCGGTACGGCGCAAGCCAGGGTCGATGCCGATGATGCGAACGGGGCCACGAATCGGGAGCGTCGTCATGGGCCAGTGATAGCGGCTGGCCGCCGTGGGGGAAACAGAAACAGAACGGAAGTAACAGGGGAAGTGGCCCCCTACCCGCCCATCTTCGCCAGCAGCGCGTCCGACACCTCGAAATTGGCGTAGACGTGCTGGACATCGTCGTGCTCGTTGAGCAGGTCCATCAGCTTCAATAGCTTCTCGCCGGTCTCGTCGTCGACCGCGACCGTGTTCTGCGGCTTCCAGATCAGCGCGGCCTTGCGCGGCTCGCCGAACTTGGCCTCCAGCGCCTTGGCGACGTCGCGATAGCCTTCGGTCGAGGCATAGATTTCATGGCCGCCTTCGCTCGATACCACGTCGTCAGCGCCGGCCTCGATCGCGGCATCCAGCACCGCATCGTCGGAGGCGACGCTGCGGTCATATTCGACGATGCCGGTGCGGTCGAACATGAAGGAGACCGAGCCGGTTTCGCCGAGATTGCCGCCGGACTTGGTGAAGAAGGAGCGGATGTCGGAAGCCGCGCGGTTGCGATTGTCGGTCAGCGCCTCGACGATGACGGCAACGCCGCCGGGGCCGTAACCCTCGTAGCGGATCTCGTCATAATTCTCGCCGTCGCTGCCGAGCGCCTTCTTGACGGCGCGCTCGATATTGTCCTTCGGCATGTTCTCCTGGCGCGCCGCGATGATGGCCGCACGCAGGCGCGGGTTCATGTTGGGGTCGGGCGTCCCCAGCTTGGCCGCGACGGTGATTTCCCGCGCCAGCTTGCCGAACAGTTTCGACTTCTGGGCATCCTGCCGCCCCTTGCGGTGCATGATGTTCTTGAATTGGGAATGTCCGGCCATGCGTGATCTTCTCTAGGGACTCGTGCGCCAAGGTGAGCGTGGGAAGCGCGGCCTTATAGGCCGCCCCCCCACTGGAAAGAAAGAGGCTCTACGACTTTAAGGTAACACCGTACTGGACCGTGCCTAGATGTCAGGCATCGTTAACCCTGATTTCATTCCAGCCTGCGAAAATAGCGTCCGACCGTCCCCCGACAAGAGAGACCTGATGGCATTCGGACTATTTCGGAAGCGTCTGCCGGACATGGCTGCAACTGCGGCTGCCCCGCAGGCTGCGCAGCCGGTGGCCCATTCCGAGCCCGCGGCGGCCGTCGAAGGCGATTCGGCCAAGGAAATTCTGGAACTGCTGGAACTCGAGCTGGGCGCCATGATTCGCCAGCTCGAGCGCGCCGCCAATTCGGTGGCCGGCGGCGCCGAGGCCACCGCCACGACGCTTGCCGCCATTCGCGACCGCACCGACGCCCTGACCGGCCGGACCAACGCCGCGCAATCGAACGCCTCCACCTTCGCCCATGCCGCCGACAAATTCACCCAGTCGGCGCTGGGCATCGGCGCGCAGGTTCGCGAGGCCGGCAAGCTCGCCGACGAGGCCAGCGCCGCAGCACAGGAAGCCCGCGCCAATGTCGATCGCTTGCGCGAATCTTCGGCCGCCATCGGCAACGTCGTCAATCTGATCGCACAGATCGCACGGCAGACGACGCTGCTCGCGCTCAACTCGACCATCGAGGCCGCGCGCGCGGGCGCTGCGGGAAGAGGCTTTGCGGTCGTCGCCACCGAGGTCAAGGCACTCGCGGTGCAGACCCAAGGCGCGACGGAGGAAATCACCAAAAAGATCGACGCGCTGCAGCGCGACGCTGCCGGCTCCGCGGATGCGGTGCACCGCATCTCGCAGGCGATCGAGGCCATACGCCCGGTGTTCGAGACCGTCAACGGCGCGGTCGCCGAACAGAACGCCACCACCAGCGAAGTCTCCGGCAACGCGACAAGCGCGTCGGAGTTCATCATCTCGGTCGGCGAAAGCGCAGCCGAGATCGATGCTGCGACCAAGGCGGCCGAGAACCACGGCGAGAACGTCGCCAGCGCAGGCAAGGCCGTGACCGCCTTCGCACAGAAACTGAAATCGCGCTGTGCCGTGCTGCTCCGCCAGAGCGAGCACGACGACCGCCGCAAGACCGAGCGGCTGCCCTGCCATCTCAAGCTCGAAACCGCTCGCGGCGTGCTGCCGGTCTACGAGATATCGATGGACGGCGTGCTGATCGGCGGCGCCGACGCGGGCCGCCTTGCATCGCAAGCCATGATCGAAGGCACCCTCGAAGACGTCGGGGCGTGCCGCCTGCGCGTGATCGAGCAATCCAAGGCCGGCGCCCGCGCGCAATTCGTCAATCCCGATGCCGCGCTCAGCGAGAAGATCGAGGACAGGCTCTGGTCGATCCACGAAGAAAACACCGAGTTCGTGACCCGCGCCATGGAAGCGGGCAACGCGCTGACCGCGATCTTCGAGCAGGCGGTTGCCCGCGGCGAGGTGAAGATCGATGACCTCTTCGACACTGACTACGCCGAAATCGCCGGAACCGATCCGCAGCAGTACCGCACCAGATATCTGCACTGGGCCGACCGCGCGCTGCCGGCGTTCCAGGAAGCCTTTTTGGCAAAGGACCCGCGCTTGGCGTTCTGCGCCATGGTCGATCGCAACGGCTTCCTGCCGGTGCACAACAGGATCTATTCGCATCCGCAGCGGCCGGGCGATGCCGCTTGGAACACGGCCAACAGCCGCAACCGGCGGATCTTCAACGATCCGGCGGGGTTGGCTGCCGCGCGCAACCTGCGCTCGTATCTGGTGCAGAGCTATGCGCGCGACATGGGCAACGGAAATACGGTGATGATGCGCGAGATCGACGTTCCGATTCGCGTGCAGGGCCGGCACTGGGGCGGATTCAGGACGGCCTACAAGCTCTAGTGCGCGCTCAGGCAAGACGCCAACGCGCGAATCACCTCTTAAGACCGGAATTGGAATGGGAATGCCGCGGAGAGCCGGCGAACGGCTCTGACTGGAGGACTCTCAAGACATGTCCGTCGTACAACTTGCAGTACTGGACACCGGCTCCAACCGAACGCTTGCCGAACGGCTGATCGATCAGCTCGCCGATCGCATCGGCGGCCTCGGCGTGGAACTCGCCGACATCGCCGGCAACGTCCAGGAAGTCGCAAACCGCGTCGCGAACCAGTCGGAACGGTTTCATCATCTCCAGGAAACCGCCGAGACGATGGTCTCGGCCAATCACGACATCGCCAATGCGTCGCAGGCGGTGCAAACGACCACGTCAGCAGCGGTCGGCGAGATCGCGCAGTCGCGCGGCGCGGTCGACGCCGCCGTCAGCCACATTTCCGAGCTCGTTGCAGCGGTGGAGCGGATTGAGGCGCGGCTGAGCGCAGTCGGCTCCGCGCTGGCACAAGTCGCCAAAGTGTCCGGCTCGATCGAGGCGATCGCGAAGCAGACCAACCTGCTCGCGCTCAACGCCACCATCGAGGCGGCACGCGCCGGCAATGCCGGCCGCGGCTTCGCGGTGGTCGCAAGCGAGGTCAAGAACCTCGCGGAAGCCACCCGCCAGGCCACGCACCAGATCTCCGACACCGTGCGCGATCTCGACGGCCAGATCGAAGGCCTGATCGGCGAGAGCAGCGATGCCTCGCAGCGCGCGAAGACCGCCGGCGAAGGCGCCCAGCGGATCTCCGGCATCATCTCGCGTGTCCAGCAGGGCTTCGCCTCCGTGGAAGCGGAGATCGGCAGCGTCACGCGCGCGGCGACCTCCAATCTCGGACATTGCGACACCGTCATCAGCGAGCTCAACGAGCTCGCCAAGGGCGTCGACCTTTCGTCGCGCGATCTCAAGAATGCCGATCAGCGCGTGACCAAACTGCTCGACACGTCTGAAGGCCTGATCGCGCTGATCGCCGACAGCGGCGTCGAGACGTCGGATGCACCGCTGATCCGTCTTGTCGTCGAGACCGCAAAGCGGATCTCCGACGAGTTCGAAGCCGCCATCGGGCGCGGCGAGATCACGCTCGACCAGTTCATGGACGAGAACTACCGGGAAATCCCCGGCACCGATCCCAAGCAATACAACACTGACTATGTCGACTTCACCGACCGCGTGCTGCCCGCGATCCAGGATCCGATCCAGAAGTCCGATCCCCGCATCGTGTTCTGCGTCGCCTGGGCCAAGGGCGGCTATCTGCCGACGCACAACCCGAACTACCGCCTGCCGCAAGGCAAGGACCCGGTCTGGAATAACGCCAATTGCCGCAACCGCCGCCTGTTCACCGATCGCGCGGTGCAGAAGGTCGCTGCGAACACCAAGCCGTTCCTGCTGCAGACCTATCGCCGCGACATGGGCGGCGGTCAGTTCGTGCTCATGAAGGATCTGTCCTCACCGATCATGATCCGCGGCAAGCACTGGGGCGCGTTCCGGATGGGCTTTCGGCAGAGCTGACGGTCGTCGCGACGCGCTTGCAGCGGCGACGAATGGCCTCCCTGATTCAAAAACGTCGAAACAACCCCATGCACAGTAGCCGGGGCGAGCAGAATCAATGACTTAAGCTCCAGATGAATCCGTCGGTCCAGGCGCCTCGTGGGGCGTTGCGCCGTCGGGCAAAACAGGCGTAGAGTGCTATTATTCCGAAATTTCCAGCACCTCCTCTTCCGTGCTCTCCTTGTGGGAGCCACGCGATGCGAGCCGCCCTCAGGCCGCGCGGGTTCGCTGCGGGCCTACTGAATGCGACAGACGGGCTTGCCCCGCTTTCCGGTAGCCCGGCGCTGGCGGCGCGCTGTAGGGCCTTCCGGGCCTCCGTTGAGGCGGCCCGGTCGCTGTGCTTTGCCCGATGAACGGCCTACTTTTTCTGCTCTGTGGTCGTCGTGGTGGCCGGGGTGCCATCGCGAGCGTCCCGTCGCTCGTCGCGTCCTGTACGCCTCTCTTGGCGCCGCTCTGTGCGGCCGGTCCGGCGTTCCTGTCGCCGCTCGGTTCGACCGCTGCGCCGCTCCTGGCGGCGTTCTGTGCCCGACTTGGGCGCGTCCGCTGGCGGCGTGGTGGTCGTGGCGGTCGGCGCCGTGGTCTGAGCTTCCGCCGTTGACAGCGTCAAACTCACGGGCGAGGCCACTAGCCCAAAGACCGCTGCGCATCCCATGAAAGTGAGTGCGTTGCGACGACAGACCTGTTTCGGCTCCGAACGTTCATTCATGTTCAGGCTCCCGGTTGCTGCCCCCTCAGAGCATGTCACCAGCGTCGGTGGCCTCCTTATTGATCTGGATCAACTTGGTTCGGTGCTTCAAGCCATTTTGGGATTTCGGTCGATGGGATCGACACTCTCGGAAAGTGAGGGATGATAGTCCCTGCAGTGACGACCAGTCCGTCGTTAAATTTGGTTCGCGCAAAATCCTTGGCTGCTGCTTCGCTTTCAAACGTGTTGGTCAGGCGCGGATGTCGCCGTCGTGACAGTGTGCCGTCCGGCGGCACCTCAAAAGTGACGTACCAAGTGTGTTTCATGCCGTAATGCCGCCCCGGCGGTACCGGTGGCCTATCCCCGCCAGAGAAAGAAAAGCCGCCACCGGGACGAAACGATGACGGCTTCTTCCTGGCTTGTGAAACCGGCCTTTACCGCCGGGCTCCAACGCGATTGACGCCACCATTCGCATTGCCACCGGCGTTATGACGGACTGCGGCGCGCGCCACCGGGCGCGGGCTGAGCACGACGCCTGCCCGGGCAACGCAGCCCGCCGGGTAAGCAGTGTACTGGCAGTACACGACCGCATTGGCCGGGGCTGGAGTGAGGGTGAGACCTGCAAGCCCGAACAGGGCGCTGGCAGCAATCCCGGCAACAGTCGCGGACTTGATCGAACGAAGCTTTCTCGAATGCATGGCGGACCTCCCTTTTCGCACTTGCGTCACCGAAAGTGACGGAAGCCGCCTCAGGTGCGGCTGAACATAGCGTAGGGGTCGCAGTGCGCGGGTTCGATTGATCTACATCAACCTCACGCCCGGAGTGAGCCGCAATCTCGCGCGCGGGGCTCAATGAATTCATGGAAGGGTTCCATCATGCTCCGCTATATTCTCGCTTCTCTTGCCGCTTTCGTTTTGCTCACCGCCTGCTTGATCCCCGATGATGCCGAGGCTCGGCGCGGCGGAGGTGCCTATCGGGGTGGCGGCGGATACCGCGGCGGTGCGGTCGCAGTTCGAGGACCGCGAGGCGGCGGCGCTGTTGCAGTGCGCGGCGCAGGCTACCGTGGCTACGGCTATCGGGGCGGCTATCGCGGCTATGGCTATCGGGGCTACGGTGTAGGGGCGGCAGCGGTAGGCGCGGCTGCCCTTGGCACTGCTGCGTACCGCCGCAGCTGCTACGATGCTTACGGGAACTATATTTGCGCCTATTAATCCGTGGCGACGGGCGATCGCGCGGCTTCGCACTGTGCGGGTCCTTTCGAGGGCGTGGCCTTGTGCGGACCGCGCGACGGCCTGTTGCGAGGATATTCAAGAATCATCCCCCTAAATTACATAGATTAGTGTACACAACGCAGCGCGCGGGTCTTGCGGACCTGCTTGTGTCAGAATTGCCCCGCAGTTTCCCCTTGTTGCTAATCTAATCGAGCGGTTACGGTGCTCCACCTGGATCGGGGCTTGGAGTGCGATGCTTTTCTGGCTGCCTCCCTCACCATGGCGGACCCGTCCCGTGCGGAACCTCACCGCTGCGTTGACCGTCGCATTGTTGGTCGCGACGACAGGCCAAAGTTATGCAGCTGATCCAGCGCCGAAACGTGTTCTGATGCTGCATTCGTTCGGCCTTCGGTTCAAGCCTTGGACCGTTTATGCAGAGGCCATTCGATCTGAAATAAGTCGGCACAGCAAAGTGGAGTTTCAGGACCACTCGCTTGTGGTTGCTCGCCTGAATAACGACAAATCAGATGGTCCGTTCGTCGATTATCTTCACGCCCTTAATACCCAGAACCCGCCCGATCTGATCATGTCCATTGGCGCCCCAGCCGCCAATTTTGTCCAGCGGCACCGAAAAGAGCTTTTTCCAAATACGCCGATGGTCTTGACGGCTGTGGAGCGGCGGCGCGTGGCCTTCGATAAATTGGGCGAAAATGACACCGTGGTAGGGTCTACCAACAACACCATCGAGTTCTTCGAAAATATTCTGAGCGTCTTGCCTCTAACAACCACAATTGCAGTCGTAATCGGAGCATCTCCAAGCGAAACGTATTGGCTGGAAGAGACGCGCCGACGAACCGCGCCGCTGGCGGGGAGAGTACAAATTCGATACTACAATGAACTTTCATTTGAAGAAATTCAGAAGGACGCAGCGACCCTCCCGCCACATAGTGCGATCTTCTGGCTCTTGCTGAATGTTGACGCCGCGGGCGTGGCGTATGAGGGGCCCGGCGCGTTACTCCAACTTTCCAAGGTGGCCAACGCGCCGATCTTTACTCACGACCAATCTTTTTTTGGAGACGGCATCGTCGGTGGCCCCATGCATTCCGTGGTTGAGCAAAGCACCAAAGCCGCCACGGTCGCGCTTCGCATCCTCAATGGCGAAAAGATCGCCGACATCAAGCCATCATTCGTTGACGTTGCATCTCCCATATTCGACTGGCGACAAATGCAGCGATGGGGAATTGCCGAGCGCGATCTGCCGCCCGGTAGCGCCGTCTACTTCCGGGAGCCCACGTTGTGGGAGCGATATTGGTGGCAAATCACGTTCACTATCGCGCTTGTCCTCGCGCAAGCGGGACTGATCGCACTTTTGTTATTTGAGCATCGTCGGCGTCAATTCGCCGAAGTACAGTCGCGACAGCGGATGGCTGAACTGGCCCACGTCAATCGCTTCGCGACCGCTGGTGAACTGACCGCCTCGATTGCTCACGAGATCAACCAGCCGCTTGGGTCTATTCTGACGAACGCCGAAACCGCAGCCGCGATCCTGCAATCGCAGCGTCCCGATATCGCTGCACTTTCTGATGTTGTTGAACTCAGGGAAATTGTGAACGATATTGTACAGGATGACCGGCGTGCCACCGAGGTCATTCGCAGGATGCGCAGCCTCCTTAAAAAGGCGCCGTTCGAATTGAAGCAACTGGACCTCAATGAGGTTGTGCAAGAGACGGTGAGATTTCTTTCGGCACTAACCGTCAGCCGAAAATTCGAAATGGTCGACGTGATCACGTCCGATGCGCTACCGATCCTCGGCGACCGCATTCAGCTTCAACAAGTCATTTTGAACCTTGTGCTGAACGGGGTCGAGGCTATGAAGGACACGTCTCCCGAAAGCCGCACTATCAGCATCCGGACTGCGCGCGCCGATCAATTCGCCGAGCTATCCGTATCAGATCGCGGACCCGGCATTCCAGAAGACAAGTTGAAACAGGTTTTCGAGCCGTTTTACACCAGCAAAGCCGAAGGCATGGGCATGGGCCTGTCCATTGCGCGCACCATCATCGAAGCGCACAACGGGTTCATATCAGCGAGTAATCGGGAGCACGGCGGCGCCTCGTTCACGATCAGGCTTCCCTTTGTCGGTTGATTCAAAACGGCGCCCATACGCGGAGACCGACCCCTCACCCGAGTGAGCCTGCGTCTACCGGCGTCGCTGCCCTCTCCCACAAGGGGAGAGGGCACAACAATGAGCCGCTGCAATTGATCGCGTCAGAAGTGCTCGCCGTCTGACTTCCATAATCGCACGAGTTTCGTCATCGCATGATTTTGTGCATTCGCACGATCATCTGCGGCGATCAACGATCGCCCACTCAGAAAAACGTCAGAAAATGACGATTATCATATCAATTAGCCCAAAATCACTGCAGCGATCGCCGCACAAATTCGTGAACGTCATGGCCTGACGCTCACGCTCCGCAAATATGCATTGCCGGACATGTCGACGCTTCATCGTTTCGCATCGATATGATTATTGTGCGCGCGAATTCGCTGACTAGATCGCCGTAAGCGATCGAGCGAGCAAGGGGATGCATATGGCAACTGTTCTCACCATCAACGCGAAACGAAATCGTTCGACGCGCCACCTGAAATGCCGCTGCTGTGGGTACTGCGCGACGTCCTCGGGATGACCGGCACCAAATTCGGCTGCGGCATCGCGCAGTGCGGCGCCTGCACCGTGCACGTCGATGGCAAGGCAGTCCGCTCCTGCGTCTTGCCGGTCAGCGCGGTCGCGAACCGCGCCATCACCACGATCGAGCATGTCGGCAGCACGCCGGCCGGCGCAAAGGTGCAAAAGGCCTGGCTCGATGCCGAAGTGATCCAGTGCGGCTATTGCCAGTCCGGCCAGATCATGGCGGCCGCGGCACTGCTGGCGGCAACGCCCAGCCCTGACGATTCCGACATCGACGCCGCGATGGCCGGCAACATCTGCCGCTGCGGCACTTATGTGCGCATCCGCGAGGCCATCAAGCAGGCCGCCTCCGGCCGCCAGTCATGAGGTCCGCCATGATCGCAGACAAGACTCTTCCCGACGTTTCCCGCCGCTCGCTGCTAACTGGCGGTCTCGCGACCGGATTCCTGCTCGCCTTCCATCTGCCGCTGCGCGCCGCCGTCAACGAACCGGAGCAGCCGCGTGACACCACCGATGGCAAGTTCGCGCCGAACGCCTTCATCCGGATCGAAGACACTGGCCGCACCGTCCTGATCATGCCGCAGGTCGAGATGGGCCAGGGCATTTATACCTCGATCTCGATGATCCTGGCCGAAGAGCTCGACGCGGATTGGGCAAAGGTTGCGGTGCTGCACGCGCCGCCCAACGACCAGCTCTACGCCAATCCCGCCTTCGGCCTGCAGGCCACGGGTGGTTCGACCTCGATTCGTGCCTGGTGGAAGCCGCTGCGCACTGCCGGCGCGAGCGCGCGCGCGATGCTGGTGCAGGCCGCAGCGGCGCAATGGCAGGTCGAGCCTGCAAGCTGCACGACATCGAAGAGCGAGGTCGTGCATGCCGCAAGCGGCCGCAAGCTCGGCTATGGCGAACTGGCACTGGCCGCACAGGGCAAGACGCCGCCGAAGGACGTGCCGCTCAAGGACCCCAAGGATTTCGTGATCATCGGCCAGCCCCTGAAGCGGCTCGACACGCCGGACAAGGTCAACGGCAAGGCCGTCTACGGCATCGACGCAATCCTGCCCGGCATGAAGATCGCCGCGATCGCCAATTGCCCGGTCTTCGGCGGCAAGGTCGGCAAGGTCGACGACAGCGCGGCTGTGAAAATCCCGGGGGTGCGCAAGGTCGTGGTGCTCGAGGACACGGTCGCCGTGATCGGCGACCACATGTGGGCCGCCAAGAAAGGCCTCGATGCACTCAAGATCGAGTGGAACGAGGGACCGAACGCGAAGCTCAGCACAAACGACATCTGGCAGCATTTACGCGCCGCCAGCGCGAAGGACGGCGTGGTCGCGAAATCGGTCGGCGACATCGCCAAGGGGCTCGCGAGCGGCGACAGGTTCGAGGCGAGCTTCGAACTGCCGTTCCTGGCGCACGCCTCGATGGAGCCGATCAACGCCACCGTTCACGTCAGGCCGGATGCCTGCGAGATCTGGACCGGGACGCAGATCATGACGCGCGTGCAGTCGGAGGCGGCGAAGGCCGCGGGCCTCCCCGTCGACAAGGTGATCGTCAACCAGCATCTGCTCGGCGGCGGCTTCGGCCGCAAGCTCGAACCGGACATGGTGGTCGCCGCCGTGAAGATCGCAAAACAGGTCGACTATCCCGTCAAGGTGATATGGACTCGTGAGGAGGACATCCAGCACGACGTCTATCGCCCGGTCTACCGCGACCAGGTCACGGCGTCGCTGGTCGACGGCAAGGTCGCGGCCTGGAAGTACAAGGTCGCCGGCTCCGCCGTGCTGGCGCGCTGGCTGCCGCCGGCGTTCCAGAAAGGCATCGACATCGACGCGGTCGATGCCGCGGTGGATGCGCCCTACGACTTCGCCAACTTCCATGTCGAATATGTCCGCGCCGAACCGCCGGCGGTGCCCACCGGCTTCTGGCGCGGCGTCGGTCCGAACAACAACGTGTTCGCGGTCGAATGCGCGATGGACGAGCTCGCGCGCAAGGCCGGCAAGGATCCGGTCGAATTCCGCCGCTCGATGCTGACGAAGAATCCGCGCATGCTCGCGGTGCTCAATCTCGCGGCCGAGAAATCCGGCTGGGGCCAACCGCTGCCACCGCGCGTCGGTCGCGGCGTCTGCGTCCAGCCGTCGTTTGCAAGCTTCCTCGCCACCGTGGTGGAAGCGGAGATCGACGATATCGGCGAGATCGTGCTCCGCCGCATCACCTCGGTGGTCGACACCGGCATCGCGGTCAATCCTGATACGGTGAAGGCGCAGATCGAGGGCGGGCTAGTGTTCGGCCTCACCGCCGCGCTCTATGGCGAGATCACCATCGAGAAGGGCCGCGTGCAGCAGTCGAACTTCCACGACTACCGCATGATGCGCATCAACGAGACTCCGAAGATCGAGGTCTTCGTCGTCAAGAGCGGCGAGGCGCCCGGCGGCATCGGTGAGGCCGGCGTCAATGCTGGACCGCCGGCGCTGCGCAACGCCATTTACGCGGCAACCGGCGTCGCGCTGCGGCGCCTGCCGATCGATCGGAAACTGCTGGCTGCGGGGAAAAAGGCATGAGCGGCAAGATGCGTATCCTCACTGGCATCGTCGTGATCGCCATCGTGCTGGCGGGACTCGGCGTCTGGTTCATCCGCGGCCCCGGCCCGCTCGACTTCGCCGGCGGCCCCAAGGTGGCGCTGGCGGATTATCGCGCGGGCAAGCCGGCCGGCGTGCCGGCGAAGCTGGAGAAGGCTGGCATCGTCGAGCGCGGCGAATATCTCGCGAAGGCGGCCGATTGCATGGTCTGCCACAGCAAGCCGGGCGAGAAGGACTATTCCGGCGGGCTCGGCTTCAAGCTGCCGTTCGGCACGCTCTATTCGACCAACATCACGCCGGACAAGGACACCGGCATCGGCAATTACAGCGACCAGGATTTCCTCAACGCGGTCCAGCGCGGCAAGCGCCATGACGGCGCCCGGCTTTATCCGGCGATGCCGTACACGTCCTACACCTACATGACCGACGAGGACGTGCTGGCAGTGAAGGCCTATCTGTTCAGCCTGCCGGCGGTGCGTGCGAAGCCGCCCGAGAACACGCTGTCGTTCCCGTTCAACCAGCGCTGGGCCATGATTGTCTGGTCGGCCGTGTTCAATCCCGACACGCGCTTTGCGCCGGATACGTCGAAGAGCCCGGAGTGGAATCGCGGCGCCTATCTCGTGGAGGCGCTGGCGCATTGCGGCGAATGCCACACGCCGCGCAATCTCGGCTTTGCGTTGGACAACCGCAAGAAATTCGCAGGCGCAATCACGGCCGGCTGGCGCGCCTTCAACATCTCCTCCGACAAGGCCACTGGTCTCGGGAACTGGCGCGACGAGGACCTGATCTCCTATCTGTCGCTTGGCCATGCGCCGGGCCACGGCTCGGCGTCGGGTCCGATGGGTGAAGCGGTCGACCACAGTTTTAGCCAGTTCGCGCCTGAGGACATAAGCAGCATCGTCGCTTATTTGCGCAGCGTGCCGCCGCAGCCCTCGCCCGACCTGCCCGCAACCACCGCACCCGTTGCGCCCGCCTCGCACAAGGACGGTGTCACGGCGGACGCGCGCGGCAAGAAGATGTTCGCCAGCGCCTGCGCCAGCTGCCATGGCTGGAGCGGCGAGAGCCCGGTCTCGCCGATGGCGACGCTGACCGGCACCTGGGCCGTCAACGACCCCGCCGCCACCAACGTCGCGCAGATCGTGCTGTCAGGCACCAAGCGCCACACGCCGGACGGGGCACTATCGATGCCCGCGTTCGGCAACGCGTATAGCGATGACGAGATCGCGGCGGTCGCGAATTATGTCACGGCGCGGTTCGGGACGAAGGGCTCGAAGCTCACGGCGAAGGATGTTGCGGAGTTGAGGGAGCAGACGGCGGAGTAGTGGCGCAGCGGGATTGATGCGCAATCGCGCGTCAATCTCTACTGTCGTCCCGGACAAGCGTAGCGGAGCGGAGCGCAGATCCGGGACCCATACCCACAGGAAGTCGTTTGGCGAAGATTCGGAGTGGGAGCTGTGCCTCACACTACTCCCTGGGGTTATGGGTCCCGGCCCCCGTGCGCAATTGCGCACTAGGCCGGGACGACACTGAATTTGTCGCTTCAGCTCAACCAGAATTTCGGCGTCGCGGGCTCCAGCCGGCCGCCCGCGCGCACCGGCGCGATGCGCAGTGCCAGGCCAGTCGCATCATCGGTCTCGACCGCGACGCCGCTGAGCGTCGCGGCACCCGCTGCCGGCTCGAACCTCCCTGACGGGATCCCTGACGTGAACCTGCGCAGCGGCTCCTCCTTCTGCATACCGATGATGGAATCGTAGTCGCCGGTCATGCCGGCATCGGTCATGTAGGCGGTGCCCCCCGACAGGATCTGATGATCGGCGGTCGGCACATGGGTGTGGGTGCCGACGACGAGGCTGGCGCGGCCATCGCAGAAGAAGCCGATGCCCTGCTTCTCGCTGCTCGCCTCGCAATGGAAATCGACGACGATGGCGTCCGCGGCAACGCCGAGCGGACAGGCACCGAGCTCGCGCTCCAGCGCTGCGAAGGGATCGTCGAACGGGGTCATGAAGACGCGGCCGAGCGCGTTGACGACGAGCGCGTGCTTCCCGTTCTTGGTCTCGACCAATGCGGCGCCGCGGCCGGGCGTACCGCGCGGATAGTTCGCCGGCCGCACCAGGCGCTCGGCGCGCTCGATGAACACAAGCGCTTCGCGCTGGTCCCACGAGTGATTGCCGAGCGTCACCGCGTCGGCGCCGGCGTCGAGAAACTCCTGATAGATCGCTTCCGTGATGCCGAAGCCGCCGGCGGAATTCTCGCCGTTGACGACGACGAGATCGAGCGACCAGTCCTTGACCATGCCGGGCAGATATTCGGCGATGGCATTGCGCCCGGCACGGCCGACGACATCACCCACGAACAGAATGCGCAACTTCAGAACTCCGGAAATCGAATACGTCGGATTCCGTTAGCACATAATCCAGCGCGACGTCGTGGGCTAGTGCCGGAACCGCCTTGATCTCCTGCGCTGCAAAAGCGAGCCCGATGCCGACGATAGTCTTGGCTTTTCGCAGATGCGCGAAAGTGTGGTCGTAGTGCCCCGCGCCATAACCGATGCGATGGCCAAGGCGATCGAAGGCAGCGAGCGGCGTCAGCATGATGTCGGGAATGACTTCAGCGGCCCCAGGCGACGGCTCGGGAATGCCGAGCGGGCCGAGCATCAGGCGATCGTTGGGATGGAAGACGCGAAAGATCAGCGCCTGGCCGCGCGCGGTGACGCAAGGCAGCGCGAGCCTGGCGCCCTGCTCGGCGAGCTTCTTCAGCAGCGGCATCGGATCGATCTCGCTGCGGATCGGCGAATAGCCGGATACGATACTGCCAGGCAGGAGCTGGAACGGCAGCCCGCGCTTGGCGAGCTTGGCGGCGGCGGCGGTGCGTTTCTTTTCGCTCAGCGCATCGCGCGCCGCGAGGGCCTTGGCACGGAGTTCGGCTTTGGTGTTGGTCATGCGCGCTTGCTCCGAAGGCTGAGCCTTGCTCCGCCGTCATCGCCCGCGGAGCGGGCGATCCAGTATTCCAGAGACACCAGTAATCAAACGTCGACGCCGCGGCGTACTGGATGCCCCGGTCAAGCCGGGGCATGACACTGCCGGTTTGTCGTGGGCCATTCGACAAGAACGCATTGCCAAGCAACAAAAGTGCGAAGCCGCGAACGCCGTTGAAGCACTCGATCCCGGAGTTCCCTACGAAAGTAGGTGGGCACCATATGTCCGAGCCCACGGGCCCGGCCAGGGACAGTTCCCTAAAGGATCGATAAGGCCCCGGGGATAATGGCTCCTGACGCGCGTCGCAGCCCCGCTTGGGCAATGTAACAACGATGCTGACGAATCGCCAGCCCGGTGAAGGGTCAGCCGATGGCGATCCCGTTGCCGACGGTCCGGTTCAGGACCTGGGTCGACTTCTCGATGCGCTCGGCCGCAGAGTTCAATGCGTTCACGACCGCGGTCTGGGTCAAGCGGGCGCGCTCGACGGCGGCGTTGCGGAAATCCCGCAATTCGGTCAGCTCCTGCTCCATCGTCCGGATGCGGTTGCCGGCGTCGACCAATTCGTCGCAGACGGTCAGCGCCGCCATCACGGTGAGCCTGGCATCACCGATCTCGCCGAACTTTCCGCGCAGCGACTGAATCCGCGTCTCCAGGCTTTCGGCGAGCTTGAGCAGCCGCACCTCCTGGCCCTCCTCGCAGGCCATGCGGTATTGCCGGCCGTTGATGGTGACGTTGATGTGGCTCATCCGTCCTCTCCGGTATTGAGCACCGAACGTATCGTGACGATCGCGGAATCAAGCCGATCGGAGATCTCGCGGCTGGAGCGCTCGAGCTTGCGCGCCTTCACCAGCGCGCCGTCGAGCTCGTCGGCAAGGCGCGAGCGGTCCGCGCCCAGCGCCTGAATCCGCGCCGCGAGCTCGTTCTCGTCGCGATCGGCGTCACGCCGCCGCTCCACCGCGCTTTCGAGCGAGTCGAGCGCCGCCATGAGCCTGCGGGTCGCGATCTCGATCTCGACGGCCGAGGACTCGGTCATGGCAGAGCTGTTGGATACGCGATCGTTCATGCAGTCAGCGGCGGAACCTGTGGCCTATCCCCGGGGGGCTTGCCGTCCGGCAAAAGACTCGGTTCGGCAAGCGGTTAGAAGCAGAAATTTACGTGGCAAGCTAGCGGAGCGCAACGCCGCCACGAAACTATGCACTGATAGATCGGGATGGGCTTCACCCCGATCTATCAGTTCCTGCCGGGCATGATCTGGCCGGAAAACCGGCCTCCACTTTTCCGGATCATGCCGTAAGCAACTTTTGCGGCCAAACCGGCGTTTGATTGCCTTGGCCTGCCGGAACCGAGATGCTATCCCAGCCGCGACCCCAGCGGCCGAAAGGCTCCTTCCGGCGCGGCGAATCCAGCCACAAGCGCCTCATTTCAGACGGATTTTCAGACATGACGCAGGTCGATCACAACCGTATGGCCAATGCGATCCGCGGCCTTGCCATGGACGGCGTCGAAAAGGCGAAATCGGGTCATCCGGGCCTACCGATGGGCGCCGCCGACATGGCGACCGTGCTGTTCACGCAGTTCCTGAAATTCGACGTCGCCGCGCTGGACTGGCCGGACCGCGACCGCTTCGTGCTCTCGGCCGGGCACGGCTCAATGCTGATCTATTCGCTGCTGTATCTGATCGGCAGCCCCGAGATGACGATCGACCAGCTCAAGGACTTTCGCCAGTTGGGATCGCTGACACCAGGACATCCCGAGCACGGCCACACCAAGGGCATCGAGACCACCACCGGTCCGCTCGGCCAGGGCATTTCCACCGCCGTCGGCATGGCGCTCGCCGAGAAGATGCTCGCCGCCGAGTTCGGTAGGAAGATCGTCGATCACCACACCTATGTGATCGCTTCCGACGGCGATTTGATGGAAGGCGTGTCGCAGGAAGCGATCGCGATGGCCGGGCACTGGAAGCTCAACAAGCTCATCGTGCTGTATGACGACAATGGCATCTCGATCGACGGTCCGACCTCGATCTCCGATTCCGTGGACCAGGTGAAGCGCTTCAAGTCGGCGGGTTGGGCGGCCGAAAAGATCGACGGCCACGACCAGGCCGCGATATCAGCCGCGATCGCGCGCGCGCAGAAATCAAACAAGCCGACGCTGATTGCGTGCCGCACCACCATCGGCTTCGGCGCGCCGCACAAGGCCGGCACCAACAAGGTCCACGGCGAAGCGCTCGGCGCCGACGAACTCAAGGCCGCCAAGGAAAACCTCGGCATTTCGCTGGAGCCGTTCTCGGTGCCCGACGACGTGCTGAAGGCCTGGCGCGCGGCCGGCAGCCGTGGCGCGGCGGCACGACAGGAATGGGAAGCAAGGCTCGGTGAACTCGGCAGCCGCAAGCGCGCCGAGTTCGAGCGTCGCCTGCGCCACGAGCGCCCGGCCGCGCTCGCGAAGGCGTTCAAAGGTTACAAGAAGGAGCTGCTGGAAAAGCCGATGACCGCGGCGACCCGCAAATCATCCGAAGCCGTGATCGAAGTGATTGCCGGCGCGATGCCGATGGAATTTTTGGCGGGCTCGGCCGACCTCACCGGCTCCAACAACAACAAGGCGAAGTCGGCGACCGCGTTCTCGGCCAAGTCGCCGAAGGGCCGCTTCATCCATTACGGCATCCGCGAACACGGCATGTGCGCGGCGATGAACGGCATCTTCCTGCACGGTGGTTTTGCACCGAACGGTGCGACCTTCCTGGTGTTCACGGATTATGCCCGGCCCGCGATGCGGCTCGCCGCGTTGATGGGGACCGGGGTCGTTTATGTCATGACCCATGATTCCATCGGTCTCGGCGAAGACGGCCCGACCCACCAGCCGGTCGAACATCTCTCGGCGCTTCGCGCCATTCCCAACATGCGCGTGTTCCGCCCCTGCGATTCCATCGAGGTTGCCGAATGCTGGGAGCTCGCGCTCAACCGCATCGACGGCCCGACAGTGCTGGCGCTGACCCGGCAGAACCTGCCGCAGCTGCGCACCACCGCACCGAACGAGAGCCCCTGCCGGTTTGGTGCCTACGAGCTGGTCGCCGCCCAGGGCGAAGCCAAGGCGACGCTGTTCGCATCGGGCTCCGAAGTGGAGATGGCCGTGGCCGCCCAGAAGCAGCTCGCCGAGCGCGGCATTCCGACCCGGGTGGTTTCGGTTCCCTCGCTCGAGCTCCTGCTAGCGCAACCAAAGGAGCGCCGCGACGAGATCATCGGCAACGCGCCGGTCAAGGTCGCGATCGAGGCCGCCGTGCGCTGGGGCTGGGACGCCGTGATCGGCCAGGATGGCGAATTTATCGGCATGCACTCCTTCGGCGCCAGCGCCCCTCTCAACAAGGTATTCCAGCACTTTGGCATTACCGCCGAGGCCGCAGTTAACGCCGTTCTGAAACGCGTTTCCTGAGAGTTGAGATTGCCGAAAAAAAGGACTACCTAACTTCCCATATGATCAAGCCCCGCCCGGCCGAACCGGGCGTCCGCCCTAAAAAAACCCTCGCAGGCGCGCTAGCGCGTTGTGCGGGATGACAACGGTCATTGAAGGAGACGAAACATGGCAGTCCGCGTCGGAATCAACGGTTTTGGCCGCATCGGCCGCAACATTCTGCGGGCCATCGCTGAGTCCGGCCGCAAGGATATCGAGGTCGTCGGCATCAACGACCTCGGCCCGGTCGAGACCAACGCCCATCTGCTTCGCTTCGACAGCGTCCATGGTCGTTTCCCCGGCACCGTGACCGTCGATGGCGACACGATCAGCCTCGGCGGCAACAAGATCAAGGTGACCGCCGAGCGCGATCCCTCGAAGCTGCCCTGGAAGGATCTCGGCATCGACATCGCGATGGAATGCACCGGCATCTTCACCTCGAAGGACAAGGCCTCCGCGCATCTGACCGCCGGCGCCAAGCGCGTGCTGGTCTCCGCCCCGGCCGACGGCGCCGACGCCACCATCGTCTACGGCGTCAACCACGACACGCTGACCCGGGAACATCTGGTCGTCTCCAACGGCTCCTGCACCACCAACTGTCTTGCGCCGATCGCCAAGGTGCTGAACGACCTGGTCGGCATCGAGACCGGCTTCATGACCACGATCCACGCCTACACCGGCGACCAGCCGACACTCGACACCATGCACAAGGATCTCTATCGCGGCCGCGCGGCTGCGATGTCGATGATCCCGACCTCGACCGGCGCCGCCAAGGCGATCGGCCTCGTGCTGCCGGAACTGAAGGGCAAGCTCGACGGCGTCGCGATCCGCGTGCCGACCCCGAACGTCTCGGTCGTCGACCTCAAGATCGTCGCCAAGCGCGCCACCGATCCGAAGGAAATCAACGAGGCGATGAAGCGTGCCTCCGAGCAGCAGCTCAAGGGCATCCTCGGCTACACCACCGCGCCGAACGTCTCGATCGACTTCAACCACGACCCGCACTCCTCGACGTTCCACATGGACCAGACCAAGGTGCAGAACGGCACGCTGGTGCGCGTGATGTCCTGGTACGACAACGAGTGGGGTTTCTCGAATCGCATGGCGGACACCGCCGTCGCGATGGCGAAGGTGATCTAACTCCGCAGCTGTTTCGTCATTCCGGGATGGTCCGAAGGACCAGACCCGGAACCTCGAGATTCTCAGGTGCGCAATTGCGCACCATAGTTCGCGCTACGCGCGCCCGGAATGACCTCCTAGAGGCCCGGGACAAGAGAGCCCAGAGATGACCAACAAATTCCGCACCCTCGACGACGTCGACGTGAAGGGCAAGCGCGTGCTGCTGCGCGTCGATCTCAACGTGCCCATGGAGAACGGGCGCGTCAGCGACGCAACCCGGCTCGAGCGCGTCGCGCCGACCATCACCGAAATCTCGGACAAGGGCGGCAAGGTCATCCTGCTCGCGCATTTCGGACGGCCGAAGGGGCGCGATGCCAAGGACTCGCTCAAGCCCGTTGCCGAGGCGCTCGCCAAGGTCGTTAAGAAGCCCGTCGCCTTCGCCGACGACTGCATCGGAGAGCCCGCGGCCAAGGCCGTTGCCGGCCTGAAGGACGGCGACATCCTCTGTCTGGAAAACACCCGCTTCCACAAAGAGGAAGAGAAGAACGATCCCGCCTTTGCCGCGGAGCTCGCAAAACTCGGCGACATCTGGGTCAACGACGCGTTCTCGGCCGCGCACCGCGCCCACGCCTCGACCGAAGGCCTCGGCCACAAGCTGCCCGCCTATGCCGGCCGCACCATGCAGGCCGAACTGGTCGCGCTGGAGAAGGCGCTGGGCTCACCGACCAAGCCCGTCATCGCAATCATCGGCGGTGCCAAGGTCTCGACCAAGATCGACCTGCTCGAAAACCTGGTGACCAAGGTCGACGCGCTGGTGATCGGCGGCGGCATGGCCAACACCTTCCTGCACGCCCAGGGCGTCGGTATCGGCAAGTCGCTGGCGGAGAAGGATCTCGCCGCGACCGCGTTGCGCATCATGGAAAAGGCGGAAGCCGCCAACTGCGCCATCATCCTGCCGGTCGACGCCACCGTCGCCTATCATTTCGCGGCCAACGCGCCGTCGCACGCCTATGGCCTCGACGCGATCCCGGCCGACGGCATGATCCTCGACGTCGGTCCGCAATCGATCGCGCGTGTCCATGCCGCGATCGACGATGCGGCGACGCTGGTCTGGAACGGACCGCTCGGCGCCTTCGAGATGCAGCCATTCGACCGCGGCACGATGTCCGCCGCCAAGCACGCGGCCGAGCGCACCAAAGCCAAGAAGCTGATCTCGATCGCGGGCGGCGGCGACACCGTGGCGGCCCTCAACCAGGCCCATGTGGCCGGTCATTTCACCTATGTCTCGACCGCCGGTGGCGCATTTCTTGAATGGATGGAAGGCAAGCCCCTGCCCGGCGTCGAAGTTCTGCGCACCAAGTAATCGGTCGGCAATTCGTCAGCCGCCTTCAAGCAGTGGCCTTGCAGGCCCAAACGGGAGAAAAACACAGATGGCTCGGATCACGTTGCGTCAATTGCTCGACCATGCGGCGGAGAACGATTACGGCGTCCCGGCCTTCAACATCAACAACATGGAGCAGGCGCTGGCGATCATGGACGCGGCCAACCAGGTCGACGCGCCCGTCATCATCCAAGCCTCGCGCGGTGCGCGCTCCTATGCCAACGACGTCATGCTCAAGCACATGATGGACGCGGTGACCGAGATCTATCCGCACATCCCGGTCTGCGTGCATCTCGACCACGGCAACGAGCCGGCAACCTGCATGACCGCGATCCAGGCCGGCTTCACCTCTGTCATGATGGACGGCTCGCTCAAGGCTGACGGCAAGACCCCCGGCGACTGGGGCTACAATGTCGGCGTCACCAAGACCGTGACCGACATGGCCCATCTCGGCGGCATCTCGGTCGAGGGCGAGCTCGGCGTGCTCGGCTCGCTCGAGACCGGCATGGGCGACAAGGAAGACGGCCACGGGGCCGAGGGCAAGCTCAGCCACGACCAGCTCCTGACCAATCCGGATGAAGCGGTGAAGTTCGTCCAGGAGACCCAGGTCGACGCGCTCGCGATCGCGATGGGGACGTCTCACGGCGCCTACAAGTTCACCCGCAAGCCCGACGGCGACATCCTCGCCATGAACGTGATCGAGGAGATCCACCGCAAGCTGCCGAACATGCATCTCGTCATGCACGGCTCCTCGTCGGTGCCACAGGACCTCCAGGACATCATCAACACCTATGGCGGCAAGATGAAGCCGACCTGGGGCGTGCCGGTGGCCGAGATCCAGCGCGGCATCAAGAACGGCGTGCGCAAGATCAACATCGACACCGACAACCGCATGGCGATGACCGGCCAGATCCGGAAAGTGCTCAAGGACAATCCGGAAGAGTTCGACCCGCGCAAGTACCTGAAGCCCGCAATGGAAGCGATGACCAAGCTCTGCAAGCAGCGGCTCCAGGAATTCAATACCGCCGGGCAAGCCTCCAAGATCAAGAAGGTGCTGACGACGGCCGAGATGGCCAAGCGCTACGCCAAGGGCGAGCTCGCCCCGAAGGTGGCGTAAGGCCTCAACCACATCCTTCCGTCATTCCGGGGCACGCGGAGCGTGAGCCCGGAATCCATGACCACAGCCTGCGGTTATGGATTCCGGGCCTGCGCCTTTCGGCGCATCCCGGAATGACAGCGGCGCCCCTGCGACGAACGTTAACTCGGCATTTGCCCGAGAACGGTCTATTTTCACCGGCAAGGGCAGAATCGTTTTGGGAGGACATCTCGATGAATCTGACTGAGCTCAACAGGATCGCGGCCGCCATGGTCGCGCCCGGCAAGGGCATCCTTGCCGCCGACGAATCCTCCGGCACCATCAAGAAGCGTTTCGACGCAATCGGCGTGGAATCGACCGAGGAGAACCGCCGCGATTATCGCGAGATGTTGTTCCGCTCGAACGAAGCCATGAGCCGGTACATCTCCGGCGTCATCCTCTACGACGAGACGATCTGGCAGAACGCGAAGGACGGCACGCCCCTGGTCAAGCTGATCGAACAGAGCGGCGCCATTCCCGGCATCAAGGTCGACGAGGGCACGCAACCCCTGCCGATGTGCCCGGGAGAGCTCATCACCGTCGGGCTCGACAAGCTCGCCGAGCGCTTGAAGAAATATTACGAGCGCGGCGCCCGCTTCGCCAAATGGCGCGCCGTGATCGACATCGGCAGCGGTATTCCCTCGATGACCGCGCTCAGCGTCAACGCCCACGCGCTGGCGCGCTATGCCGCGCTGTGCCAGGCCGCGCAGATCGTGCCGATCGTCGAGCCCGAAGTGCTGATGGACGGCGATCACGACATCGACCGCTGCTATGAGGTGACGAGCCGCGTGCTCAACAAGACGTTCCAGGAATTGCGCGTGCAGCGCGTCGCGCTCGAGGGCATGGTGCTAAAGCCGAACATGGCCATCTCCGGCAAAAAGTGCGCGAAGCAGGCCTCCGTCGAAGAGGTCGCGGAGAAGACCATACGGCTGCTTAGGGCGTGCGTGCCTGCGGCGGTACCCGGCATCGCCTTCCTCTCCGGCGGCCAGTCGGATGAAGAGGCGACGGCGCATCTCAACGCCATGCACAAGCTCGGCCCGCTGCCGTGGGGCCTGACCTTCTCCTACGGTCGCGCACTCCAGGCTGCGCCGCAGAAGGCCTGGTCCGGCAAGGCCGAGAACGTCGCGGCCGGACAAAACGCATTCAGTCACCGCGCGCGCATGAATGGCCTCGCCTCCAAAGGCGAATGGCAAAGCAGCCTGGAAAAGAAAGCGGCCTAGATCTTGTCGAACAAATCTCCTCCGCCGCGCCCGGCGCCGCGCCTTTATCTCGCGACGCCCATCGTCGACGATCCCGCTTCGCTTCTGGCCGAGCTGCCTGGCCTGCTCGCCGCCGCCGACGTCGCGGCCGTGCTGCTGCGGCTGAAGGTGACCGACCAGCGCACCATGATCTCGCGGATCAAGGCCTTGGCGCCGCCGGTTCAGAAAGCGGGCGCCGCGCTGCTCGTCGACGGCCATCCTGAGCTCGTCGCACGCGGCGGCGCCGACGGCGCGCACCTGCCCGGCATCGCCGCGCTGAAAGAGGCGCTGCCATCGCTCAAGCCCGATCGCATCGCCGGCGTCGGCGGGCTGACAACGCGGCACCATTCCATGGATGCGGGCGAGATCGGCGCGGATTACGTGCTGTTCGGCGAGCCTGACGCGAAAGGCCAGCGGCCGTCGTCGCAAGCGATTGCCGAGCGGCTGGACTGGTGGGCCGAGCTGTTCGAGCCGCCCTGCGTCGGCTTTGCCATCTCGCTGGAAGAGGCCCACGAATTCGCCGTCAGCGGCGCCGATTTCGTGCTGGTGGGCGACTTCATCTGGGCCGATCCGCGCGGACCCAAGGCCGCGCTGGTCGAGATAGATGCTGCTATCAAGAAGGCCCATGCGGCTGCGCTTGCGGGCCAAAATCCTGCGGGTCAAGAGCACGGCTAGCGCCCGACATGAAGCTCCCGCGCATCACCATCCTGGCCACGCTGCTGCTGCTGCTCACAGTGCCCGCGGCCGCGCAGCTCCAGATCACGCCGCCCGTGGCGACGCCGAGCCCTTCGGCCGAGAAAACCAAGGACAAGCCGAAGGCCACGCCGCACACCATCACCAAGAAGAAGGAAGCGGCGCCGGCGCCCAAACCCTCAGCCTCCCCCAAGCCTTCAGCGTCCCCAAAGCCTGCTCCGGCCGCGACCGTGATCCCAGCGCCTCCGACGGACAATCCCAACGTCGATCTGGTGTACGGCGCCTATCAGCGCGGCCAGTACAAGACCGCCTTCGATCTCGCCACGGCCCGTGCCGAAACAGGCGATGCCAAGGCAATGACCATGCTGGGTGAGCTCTATTCCAACGCCATGGGCATCCGGCGCGACTATGCCAAGGCGCTGCAATGGTACAAGCGCGCCTCCGACGCCGGCGACCGCGAGGCGATGTTCGCGCTCGCCATGCTGAGGATTTCCGGCCGTGGCGGCCCGGTCGACAAAAACGAAGCGGTCAAGCTGATGGCGTCCGCCGCCAAGCTCGGCGAGCCCAAGGCGGCCTATAACCTCGCGCTGCTCTATCTCGACGGCCAGACCCTGCCGCAGGACGTCAAGCGCTCCGCCGAGCTGCTGCGCCAGGCGGCCGATGCCGGTCTGCCCGAGGCGCAATACGCGCTCGCGACCTTCTACAAGGAAGGCACTGGCGTGCCGAAGGACCTGGAACGGGCGGTGCGTCTGCTCCAGGTCGCCACTCTGACCGACAATGTCGATGCCGAGGTCGAATACGCCATCGCGCTGTTCAACGGCACCGGCACGCCGAAGAACCAGCCGGCGGCCGTAGCTCTGCTCCGCAAGGCCTCCCGCCAGGGCAGCGCGATCGCGCAGAACCGGCTGGCCTGGGTGCTGATCAACGGCATGGGCACGGCCGTGGACAAGGTCGAGGGCTTTAAATGGCATCTGGTGGCCAAGACCGCCGGCAAGGGCGATCCGGAGCTGGACAAGCAATTGTCGGATTTGCCGGCCGAGGACCGGGCCAAGGCCGAGACTGCCGCCAGGAAATGGCTCGGGACCAAATGACTTGACCTTAAGCCCCTCGCAGGGCACCCCATCCCTCAAACACGCGCGATTTCGCGCCATTTCCCCCGATCAAGACCAGAGCTCATGCTGTATTCCGCAACTATCAATGTCATGGTCAAGGCGGCGCGCCGCGCCGGCCGCAGCCTCAAGCGCGATCTCGGCGAGATCGAGCATCTGCAGGTCTCGCTGAAGGGGCCGGCGAATTTCGTCTCGCTGGCCGACAAGCGCGCCGAGGAGATCCTCTACCAGGACCTCGCCAAGGCGCGGCCCGGCTACGGCTTCATCGGCGAGGAAGGCGGCACGCGCGAGGGCTCCGACAAGAGCCACACCTGGATCGTCGATCCGCTCGACGGCACCACCAACTTCCTGCACGGCATCCCGCAATTCGCGATCTCGATCGGGCTTTCGCGCGAAGGCACGATCATCGCCGGCGTGATCTACAATCCCGCCAATGACGAGCTCTACATCGCCGAACGTGGCAAGGGCGCCTTCCTCAACGACCAGCGCCTGCGCGTGGCCGGCCGCCGCCAGCTCAACGAATGCGTGGTGGCCTGCGGACTGCCCCATATCGGCCGCGGCGACCACGAGGAATTCCGCCGCGAGATGACCGCGATGCAGGAGCGCGTCGCCGGCCTGCGCCGCTTCGGCGCCGCCTCGCTCGATCTGGCCTTCGTCGCCGCCGGCCGCCTCGACGGCTACTGGGAGCGCAATTTGCAATCCTGGGACATCGCGGCAGGCATGATCATGCTGCGCGAAGCGGGCGGCACGATCACCGACATCGACACGCCGGGCGATGCGCTGGTGACGGGCAATGTCGTGTGCGGGAATGAATTCGTGCACGGGGAGTTGGTGAAGATTTTGCGGAAGTAGGCCGCAGTAGCGCGACGGCTCGATCTACGGCGGCTAATCATCGTCCTCGTCGGGTTCGTCGTCGCGATATTCACCGCCGATGGTCAGGCCCTCGATGGCCGTGGCGCCTTTCGACTTGATCACCCGGCGAAGCGGGACCGAACTCTCGCTTCGCAATGCGTCCATCAACTGTTCCGAATGGGTGACAATCCAAATGTCGGCGCGGCGCGATGCCTTGGCGATGAGCCGGGCGAGCGGCGCGAGCAGCGACGGATGCAGGCTGGTCTCGGGTTCGTTCAGCGCGATGAACGGCGGCAGCCGGTAACCCATGAACACCGCGAGCAGGCAAATGTATTTGAGCGTCCCATCGGATAGTTTCATGAGCCCTGAACGGCCGCGGCATATCCGGCAATTGCAGATCGAATTCACACCTGCCATTTTCTTCCCATGCGCGGAGTTCGGCGCCCGGGAATGCATCCTGGATCGCGTCCTGCAGGTCGTTGGCGTCTTCCCGAATGACGTAGAGGGTCGCCAGGGTGGCAGCCAAATCGATGCCATCGGCGCTAAGCGAGGGCGTTGCGATCGCGAGACAAGGCTTTCGTATCGGTGACGCAGGATCCGTGCGGAAGTCATGATAGAAGCGCCAGCCCAGCATTGCATTTCTGATCAGGTCGATTTCCGGGCACTGCTTGCCATCGGAAAAAGCCGCAAGCGCGGTCTCCGACGGCAGCACCGCATCCTTGTGAGCGATCCAGGCGCCACTCTCGCCGCGGACGCTGATGAGCGAATTGACCCGCTCCATCAGCTTGACCGTGCGTTTGCCGCGCGTCGCCTCGATCATTTCGGTCTTGATCATCGGCTCGCCGGAAAACGCGGCCTGAAGCGGGCTGGGAAACCCGAGCTCGATGAAATATCTCATGCTATCGAATGTGGCCGACAGCCGCAGCCGCCCATCTTCGCCTCGTTTGCGTAGGCCGGACCAGCAGACCGAATTCAATCCGCCTTCATCGGCGATCGTGCGGGTGATTTGACCGGTCGCCGCGTCGCGCAACAGCGACAAGGACTTGTAGAGATTGGACTTGCCGACTCCATTTTCGCCGACAAACACCGACAGGGGATGGATGGGTATGGAGAGCCGCCGAATGGAGCGATAGTTCGAGATCGCAATTTCGCTCGGACGCATGACATGCTTTCGATCGGCAGGGTGTCTGTGCATTCGCGGCGTGGTGCGAATACGTTCTTTCAATCCAGGGATGCAGTCTGGATTGAGACTCCCGAGAAAGCAAGCCGACCGATCCGGCGTTCAGTGGCCGCCTCTCACCGGAGCAAACCCGACTGTCATCATCCGCGAAGGCGGATGATCCAGTATCCAGAGACGTCTGTTGGGTACGGAAAGGCCGCGGCCTACTGGATGCCCCGCCTTCGCGGAGCATGACACCTCACCTTACAGCTTGGCCGGTGCGGGCGGCCCGTACATCTCGGCTTTCTTCGCCGCCTTCTCCCGATCCCCGCCCAGCACGCGCTGCACCGAGACGAAGAACACCGGCACCATCAGCAGCGCCAAAATCACCACTGCGATCATGCCGCCCATCACGATGCTGCCGAGCGCCTGCTGGCTGGCGCCGCCGGCACCATGCGCGATGGCCATCGGCAGCACGCCGCAGATGAAGGCGAGGCCGGTCATCAGGATCGGGCGGAAGCGCAGGCGGCAAGCCTCGATGGTGGCGTCCACCAGCGGCTTGCCTTCTTTCCGCAGATCCTTGGCGAATTCGATGATCAGGATCGCGTCCTTGGCCGCAAGGCCAATGATGGTGATCAGACCCACGGTGAAATAGACGTCGTTGGGCAGGCCGCGCAGCATGGCGGCGACCACGGCGCCGACGATGCCGAGCGGCACGGTGAGCAGCACCGCGAGCGGAATGGTCCAGCTCTCGTAAAGCGCGGCCAGGCACAGGAACACCACGAACACCGAAAGCCCGAGCAGGAACGGCGCCTGCGAGCCCGAGAGTTTCTCCTGGAGCGACTGTCCGGTCCATTCATAGCCGAAGCCGCGCGGCAGCTTGCCGGCAAGCCGCTCCATCTCGGCGATGGCATCGCCCGAGGTGAAGCCGGGTCTGGCTTCGCCGGAGATGCGCACCGCCGGATAGTAGTTGAAGCCGGTGATCTGCGTCGGGCCGCGCGCCCATTCCACGGTGGCAAAGGACGAGAAAGGCACGAGCTGGCCCCGGCTGTTCTTGACGTTGTAGTTGAGGATGTCCTCGGTCCGCATGCGGTCGCGGGCATCGGCCTGCACCACGACGCGCTGCATGCGGCCGCGGTTCGGGAAGTCGTTGATGTAGTTCGAGCCGAGATTGGTCGAGATCGTGTTGTTGATGTCCTCGAAGGTGACGCCGAAGGCGCCGGCCTTTTCGCGGTCGATCACGAGATTGACCACGCCGGCTTCGGGCAGGCCTTCGACATAGACCTTCTGAAGCACAGCGCTCGCATTGGCCTCCGCGATCAACTGGTCGGCGGCGCGCATCAAGGCCGGATAGCCCTTCTGGCCGCGGTCCTGGAGCCGGAACGAGAAGCCGGAGGAGTTGCCGAGATTGTCGATCGGCGGCGGCTGCAGCGCGGAGATCTTGGCATCGCGGATCGACGACGACAAATCGCGGTTGATGTCGGTAACGATCGCCGCTGCCGAATCCTTCGGCCCGCGCTCCGACCAGTCCTTCAGGGTGATGAAGGCCTGCGCGGTGTTCATGCCCTGGCCGGAGAAGCTGAAGCCGGTGAGGAAGGTGACGTTGTCGACGCCCGGGCGCTGCGCCAGGTATTTTTCCACTTTCTCGATCACCGCCTCGGTCCGGCCATAGGACGAATCCGACGGCGTCTGCACGTCGGTGGTGACGAAGCCCTGGTCGTCAACGGGGAGGAAGCCGCCGGGCAGGTTGACGAAGGCCCAGGACAGGCCGGCGAGCAGCGCGACATAGACCAGCATCAAGCGGCCGGTGCGCTTCAGCGAGAAGCCGACGGTGCGGGAATAACCCTCCTTGCTGCTGTCGAGCATGCGGTTGAACCAGCCGAACACGCCCTTCTTGGCATGACCATGACCGGCCGCGACGGGCTTGAGCAGCGTCGCACACAGCGCCGGCGTCAGCGACAGCGCCAGGAAGGCGGAGAAGCCGATCGCGGCGACCATGGTCACGGAGAACTGGCGGTAGATGATGCCGACCGAGCCCGGGAAGAACGCCATCGGCACGAACACGGCCATCAGCACCAGCGTGATGCCGATGATGGCGCCGGTGATCTGCGACATCGCTTTGCGCGTCGCTTCCTTCGGCGGCAGCCCCTCCTCGGCCATGATGCGCTCGACGTTCTCGACCACTACGATGGCATCGTCGACCAGGATGCCGACAGCGAGCACCATGCCGAACATCGAGAGCATGTTGATGGAATAGCCGGCGAGCAGCAGCGTGGTACAGGCGCCCAGCAGCGCCACCGGCACCACGATGGTCGGAATGATGGTGTAGCGGATGTTCTGCAGGAACAGGAACATCACCACGAACACCAGCACGATGGCTTCGACCAGCGTCGACAGCACCTTCTTGATCGAGGCCTCGACCACGGGCGTGATGTTGTAGGGAATCTCGTAGCCGATATTGGCCGGGAAGAAGCGAGACAGCTCCTTCATCTTCTCTTCGACGGCGCTCGCGGTCGCCAGCGCATTGCCGGTCGGCGACATCAGCACGGACAGACCGGCGGTCGGCTTGCCGTCGAGACGGGTGTTGAACTGGTAGCTGAGACCGCCGACCTCGATGCGCGCGACGTCGCGCAGCCGCACGGTCGAGCCGTCGGCATTGGCGCGCAGGATGATGGTGCCGAATTCATCCGGAGACGAGAGCTGGCCCTTGACCAGCACCAGCGCGGAGGTGCGCTGGGTCGAGGTCGACGGCTCGGCGCCGATGCTGCCCGAAGCGACCTGCGCGTTCTGCGCGGCAATGGCCTTGTTGACGTCGTCGGCGGTCAGGCCATAGCCGACCAGCTTTGCCGGATCGACCCAGACGCGCAAGCTGCGTTCCGTCGAATAGAGCGTGGCGCGGCCGACGCCGGGGATGCGGCGGATCTCGCCGAGCACGTTGCGGATCATGAAGTCGCCGAGGCCGACCTCGTCGAGGCTGCCGTCGGTCGAGTTCAGCGTGATGATCTGGAGCACCGCGCTGGAGGCTTCCTCGATCAAAATGCCCTGCTGGATCACCGCGCGCGGCAGCCGCGCCTCTACGCGCTTGATGCGGTTCTGCACCTCGACCGAGGCGGCGCTGGTATCGGTGCCCGGCACGAAATTGGCGATGATCTCGACCTGGCCGAGCGAGTCGCTGGTCGATTCGAAATTGAGGATGCCGGAGGCGCCGTTGAGCTCCTCCTCGATCAGCCGCGTGACGCTGTTGTAGAGGTTCTCGGGCGAGGCGCCGGGATAGCTGGTCGAGATCGAGATCGAGGGCGGCGCGATGATCGGGTACTGCGCGATCGGCAACAGCGGAATCGAAATGGCGCCAACCAGACAGATGAACAGCGCGACCACCCAGGCGAAGATCGGCCTGTCGATGAAGAAGCTCGCCATAGCGCGTTACCGCATCAGCTTCTGGGCGTGCCGGTTGTCGGCGGTCGCATCCGCTTCCGACCAGGATTGCGGCTTGACCTTGTCGCCGGCGGCGAACTTCTGGAAGCCTTCGACCACGACCTTGTCGCCGGCCTTCAGGCCCTCGGTGACGAACCAGATTCCGTCCTGCACTGAGCCGGTGCGCACCGGCTGTACCGCGATGTGGTTGTCGTCCTTGACGACGAACACCTCGCTGCCGCCGCCGCCATTGCGCTGGATCGCCTGCTGCGGCACCGCGATCGCGTCGCTATCGAGGCCCTGGTCGATGCGGACGCGGACATACATGCCCGGCAGCAGCTCGCGCTTGGGATTACGGAACTCACCGCGCAAGGTCACCTGACCGGTATTGGCGTCGACCTTGGCATCCGAAAAAAGCAACTTGCCGTCGAGCGAGTAGAGAGTGTTGTCGTCGAGCACGAGATGCACCTTGGCGGCATCGGGCGCGATGCGCTCGAGATCGCCGCTCTCGAAGGCACGGCGGAGCTGGTTGAGCTCGTTCACCGACTGGGTGAAGTCGGCGTAGATCGGATCGAGCTGCTGAATGGTGGCCAGATTGGTTTCGTTCTGGACCGCGAGCGCGCCTTCGCTGACCAGGGCGGCACCGACGACGCCGTCGATCGGCGCGCGCACGGTGGCATAATCGAGATTGAGCTTGGCGCGCGCGAGATCGGCCTTGCGGCCCTCGACCTCGGCATGGGCCTGGCGTTCGGCGGCAATCGCCTTCTCGTTCTCGGCTTCGGGCGCCGCGCGCTGGCTGGTGAGCGTGGCGATGCGGCGCGCCTGCTGTTGGGCCTGCATCAACGCGGCCTCGGCCTTGGCGACCGCGGCGTCGTTGGCCATCACTTCGACCTCGAACGGACGCGGATCGATGCGGTACAGCGGATCGCCCGCCTTCACTTCGCTGCCTTGGCGGAACAGGCGCTCGACCACGATGCCGGACACGCGCGGCCGCACATCGGAGACGCGTGTCGGCGCAATGCGGCCCGGCAGCTCGCGCACCACGGCGCGCGGCTGCGGCTTGACGATGACGATGCTGACGTCGGGGTCGTTGGGCTGGGCGGCTGAAATGGCGGAGCTGGATTGGTCGCAGCCTGCCAACAGCGGCGTAAAGGCCGCGAGCATCATTGCAACGCATGCCGATCGCGCGCGAAGTCCTGACATGAAGTTAAGTGCCCCGATATTGTTGAAAACTGATCACGCGCCGCGGGACCCCGTTCTGGGTGATTCCGCGCGGCCGATGCCGCCAAAATAGAGGGGACTTGCTGCGACGCAACGCACGTTGCGGGCGGCCCAATGTCACACGGTCTAAGGTGCTGGGTTAACGAGGTTTTCTGCGCCTCACCCGATTGTGAGTCCGGTTCCACCGCCGCGTGCTGCGACGGAACATCGCAATTACCCCGCCGCCTTCATCCGGTAGTGGCTGACGCCCCACTCGGTTCCGTCGGCATAACCGAACAGGCCCGAGGTTGCGAGAAAGAACCAGCGCCAGCGTCGCATCCGCTGGGCGGTCTCCTCGCCATGGATGTTGCGCAAGGCCGCCTCGATCAAAGAGCGATGCACGTCGAAATTGGCGAGCCAGTCGTTGGCGGTGCGCTGATAATGCGTGCCGCTCCACAACCATTCCTTCTCGACCGTGAAGATATCGTCGAATTGCCTGACGAGGTGATGGCTCGGCATCAGCCCGCCGGTGAAGACGTGCTGCGCGATCCAGTCGTCGCGATCGGCCCGGTCGAACAGGTGAGAGCCGGAGCGATGGGCGACGATGTGCATGAAGAACCGTCCCTCCGGCGCCAGCCACGCGCGCAGGCGCGTCATCAGCTTGCGCCAGTTCATCACGCGCTCGAACATCTCGACCGACACGATGCGGTCGAATTGCCCGTCGGGCGCGAACACGTTGATGTCCGCCGTGACCACCCGCAGGTTGAGGAGACCGCGCTGCCGCGCCTCTTCCTCGATATGGGCACGCTGCGCCTGCGAGCTCGACACCGCCGTCACCTTCGCGTGCGGAAACTGCCGCGCCATCCACAGCGACAGCGAGCCCCAGCCGCAGCCGAGATCGAGGATGGTCTGACCGTCGGCGAGAGCGGCATGCTCGGCGGTCTGGCGCAACGCCTCCTCCTCGGCCTCCCGCAACGTGGTCGCGTCGGTCTTGTAGAAGCAGGACGAGTATTTGCGGTTGGGGCCGAGCACCTTCGCAAAGAACGAAGCGGGCACCTCGTCAGGCCCGGCATCCGCGTCCTCGGCGATCGGCCGCAGCATCATCCGCCCGGCGAAGGCGGCATCGTCGGCCCCGCCCAGCGCGGACAGGCGGGTCACCGTGCGCGAGCACAGACGCTGGATCGCCGCGCGGATCACGACATCAGGCAGCGGCACCCGTTCGGCAGTCCCGATGATCGCGGACACGACGCTCATGCGACGACTCCGTCTTGGGCGGCAGATCTTGGGCGGCCGGGGGAAAAGTGCGAACTGAACCTGTGGAATGCCGACGATTTGGAAAGTACGTCCTTACCAAAGCCCGGTTTCCGCTTTGGGTTCCCCAGCTCTCCCCGAAATCGGCGCATCCGGCGCTTTTTTTGGGCTGGCGCTGTGCCATAGTGCGCCCCGCAAGCAAGTTAACGGATGATACCGGCCATGCCGCCAGGCGCCTCGCCCCGCTCTTCCATCGACATCGAATATACCAAGCTATCCTCGCCCAGCGTCTTCCTGGTGCGGATGCTGGTCTTTCTGGTGCTCTGCGCTCTGGTGGGGGTGGTGCTCTACAAGCAGATCATCCAGGCCTTCTTCGCCAATCCCGGGCTCAATGCCCTGATCGGCGGCGTGCTGTTCATCGGCATCATCCTGGCCTTCCGCCAAGTGATCCGGCTGTATCCCGAAGTCTCCTGGGTCAACAATTTCCGCATCGCCGATCCCGGCCTTGCGCCCGCCCGCCACCCCAAGCTGCTGGCGCCGATGGCGATGATCCTCGGCGGCGAGCGCACCGGGCGGATGTCGATCACCCAGACCACCATGCGGCACCTGCTCGATTCGATCGCGACCCGCCTCGACGAGGCCCGCGACATCTCCCGCTACATGACCGGGCTGCTGGTCTTCCTCGGCCTGCTCGGCACTTTCTGGGGCCTGATCGAGACGGTCGGCTCGGTCGGCAAGGTGATCGATGGGCTCAAGGTCGGCGGCGATTCCGGCGCCCTGTTCGACACGCTGAAAGAGGGGCTGGCCGCCCCGCTCGGCGGCATGGGCATCTCGTTCTCGAGTTCGCTGTTCGGCCTCGCCGGCTCGCTGATCCTGGGCTTTCTCGACCTGCAATCAAGCCAGGCGCAGAACCGGTTCTACACCGATCTCGAAGACTGGCTTGCCACCACCGTGCGCGAATATGGCAGCGGCGAGGTGGCTGTCGCCGCCAGCAGCGGTGGCGGCGGCATTGCCAGCGGCGAGCTTCAGGCCGTCGTCGAGCGCTTGCGCTCCGTGCTCGAGGAAGGCAGCGGCAGCCGCGGCACCACCGCGGCGATGGCGAGCCTCGCCGAAGCCATCCAGGCGCTGGTCTCGCATATGCGGACCGAGCAGCAGATGATCCGCGAATGGGCCGACGGCCAGGGCGAGCAGAACCGCGAGATCCGGCGCCTGCTGGAGCGCATCGCGCGTCAGCCCGAGAAGGGTTAGCGACATGGCACTGGCGCGCGGCCGCCGCGGCGATACCTCCTTCAACTACTGGCCCGGCTTCGTCGACGCGCTGTCGACGCTGGTGCTGTCGATCGTGTTCCTGCTGTCGGTGTTCCTGGTCGTGCAGTTCTTCCTGTCACAGGAGGTCACCGGCAAGGACAAGGCGCTGGAGCTGCTCAACGCCAAGATCGCGCAGCTCAACGAGCTGCTGTCGCTGGAGAAGCTCGGCAAGCTGACGCTCGACGACCAGGTCTCGTCGCTGAAAGCCGGCCTCGCTTCGGCCGAGAGCGAGCGCGACCGCATCAAGGGCCTCTATGACGGGCTCGCCGCGGCCGGCAACGACGCGCAAGGCAAATCCTCCGAGCTCGGCAAGGCACTGGACTCCGAGAAGGCGGTTTCGGCCCGCGCGCTGGCGCAGATCGAGGTGCTGAACCAGCAGATCAGCGCGCTGCGGCGGCAATTGGCGGCGCTGGAAGAAGCGCTCGACGTCTCCGAGAAGCGCGACAAGGAATCGCAAAATCGAATTGCCGATCTGGGGTCTCGCTTGAATGTCGCCCTGGCGCAGCGCGTGCAGGAATTGTCGCGCTACCGCTCGGAATTCTTCGGCCGCCTGCGCGCCATCCTCGGCAACCGCCCCGACATCCGCATCGTCGGCGACCGCTTCGTATTCCAGTCCGAAGTGTTCTTCGACACCGGACAGGCGGTGCTGCTGCCCGAGGGCCGCGCCGAGCTCGACACTCTGGCGGCCGCCCTGATCGAGCTCGACAAGAAGATCCCGAACGAGATCCCCTGGGTGCTGCGCGTCGACGGCCATACCGATGTGCGCCCGGTCAACGGTCCGAACTTCAAATCGAACTGGGATCTCTCGGCCGCCCGCTCGATCTCCGTGGTGCAATATCTGGTCACGCTCGGCGTGCCGGCCCAGCGCCTCGTCGCCGCCGGCTTCGGCGAATTCCAGCCGCTCGACACCGCCAACACCGAGGAAGCCTACAAGCGCAACCGGCGCATCGAGCTGAAGCTGACGGAGCGGTAGTGTGAGGGTCGCGCGATACTCGCCACAACGTCATGGCCGGGCTTGTCCCGGCCATCCACGATCTTCGGTCTTAGCTGATGGAAAGGCGTGGATGCCCGGGCATAGGCGAGCGGAAGCGACGCCGTCCTTCGGACGGCTATGCCCGGGCATGACGACTTTCGTAAAATGACCGCCCTCCACCTCCGTCCCTACCGACCCGAGGACGAGGCCGCCTCGATTGACCTCTGGCATCGCACCTGGCAGCAGGCCTATCCGCAGATCGACTTCGCGGCACGCCTGGACTGGTGGCGCGAGCGCTGGCGTAGGGATCTGGTGCCGAAGGCCTCGATCGTGGTCGCGGAGCAGGACGGCGCGCTGACCGGCTTCGTCACCATCGACGGCGACGGCTATCTCGACCAGCTCGTGGTCGATCCCGCGCATTGGGGCACGGACGCGGCACGGCTGCTGGTCGATGAGGCCAAGCGCCTGTCACCAAGGGGCGTGACGCTGCTCGTCAACAAGGACAACAGCCGCGCCATCCGCTTCTACGAACGCAACGGCTTTGCCCATGCCGGCGACGAGGTGAATCCGACCTCGGGCCGGCCGGTGCTGAAGATGATGTGGCGGGCGTGACGCCCGTCACGTCGGGATCCCGGGACGTCAGCTAGTCGTTGTGCCCGGAAGTTGCGCCGGCAAGCGGATGGAGATGACCGATGAAACTGAGCGATCTGGCCAAGGGATCTTCGGTCCTGCTCGGCGTCATCGTCGCCGGATATGTCTCGACGAGCTACGTCGACCAGCGGTTGGCCACGCCGGTCAAGACGACGAGTGCTCCGACGAATGGCCTTGGGCCATCGGCCTGCGTTGATGAGGACGGGAGCTGGAAGAACTGGCCATGGCCGAATGTGCCGGCGCTATCGCCGAAGTGTCGATGATCGGCGCTGTTCGCCCACTCGCCGCGACGCGCTCTCGGCTCAGGCGGAGTTCAAGATTGAACTGCCACATTTCGGCTTGGCGGATCGCGCGCTGGCTGTATTCGCGAAGCCGGATCGACTCATCGATCGCTCGCCGCGCCCGCTCCAAAAGTTCGAGAGTTTCCTTGCTGTATGGCTGGGCCATGAGGCGCACTCCCGTTGAGGCGGGAGCGCAAATCATCTCTCAGGCACCGACGCCTACGGACGAGCCTTTGGCCGGCGATACCTGATTAGGCGCCACATCTGGGGGAACTGCAAGGTCCATCCACTCGGCTAAGGGGCGTGGGCTGACCTATCCGAAGTTGCGGAAGCCTACGATGAGCAATCCAAAATCTCCGCTGTCATTCCCCGCGAAGGCGGGGAATCCAGTACGCTGCGGCTTCTCGATTGCTCGCTACGGTCTCGGAGTACTGGATCGCCCGCCTTCGCGGGCGATGACATTGTGAGTGGGGCAGCAGTCCGAACGCCTCCGCCTCACGCCCCCTCGAACTGCAGCCTCGCCAATCTTGCATAAAGCCCGTTCGCGGCCACCAGCTCCGCATGCGTGCCCTGCTCGACGATCCGGCCCTGGTCCATCACCAGGATGCGGTCGCAGGACAAGACGGTGGCGAGGCGGTGCGCGATGACGAGGGTGGTGCGGTGGCGCATCAGCTCTTCCAGCGCGGTCTGCACCAGTGTCTCGCTTTCGGCGTCGAGCGCGGAGGTGGCTTCATCCAGCAGCAGCAGCGGCGCATCGCGCAGGATCGCACGCGCAATCGCGATGCGCTGGCGCTGGCCGCCGGACAGCGTCACGCCGCGCTCGCCGAGCGGGGTGTCGAAACCTTCGGGCAGGCGGCGGATGAATTCGGCGGCGTGCGCGAGCTCGGCCGCGCGCTCGACCTCGGCGTCGGTGGCATCGGGCCGGCCGAAGCGGATGTTGTCGCGGGCGCTTGCCGCGAACACGTTGGATTCCTGCGGCACCAGCGCGATGCGCGAACGGAATTCACGGGGATCGGCGGATTTGACCGGCACGCCGTCGAGCGAGATCGCGCCGCTGCGCGGATCGTAGAACCGCAACAGCAGATGAAAGATCGTGCTCTTGCCGGCGCCGGACGGACCGACGATCGCAACCTTCTCGCCGGGGCGCACGGTGAACGACACGGCATCGAGCACATTGACGTCGCGCCGCGCCGGATAGGCGAAGCTGACCTGGTCGAAGCCGACTTCGCCGCGCGCCGGCACCGGCAGCGCGCGCGGCGAGGCGGGCGCGGTGATGTCGGGCTGCACATGCAGGATCTCGAACAGGCGCTCGGCAGCGCCGGATGCCGCCGAGATCTCGCCCCAGACCTCGCTGAGCTGGCCGAGACCGGCCGCGGCGAAGGCCGCATAGAGCACGAACTGGCCGAGCCGGCCCGGCGTGATGGTGCCGGTCAGCACGTCGTGCGAGCCGATCCAGAGGATCGCGACCACGCTTGCGAACACGATGAAGATGATGATGGCGGTGAGCACGGCACGGGCCTGCGTGGACGTGCGCGCGGCCTCATAGGCCTGCTCCACCTCGCCGCCGAAGCGCCTCTCGGCGAGGCTCTCGCTGGTATAGGCCTGCACGGTTCGGATCGCACCGACCAGCTCGCTCGCATAGGCGGACGCCTCGGCCAGCGTGTCCTGCGCATTGCGCGACAGACGGCGCACCCAGCGCCCGAAGGCGACCAGCGGCAGCACGATCAGGGGAATGGCGAGCAGCACGAAGCCCGATAGCCGCGGGCTGGTGATCACCATCATCGCCGCGGCGCCGAAGAACATCATCAGGTTGCGTAGCGCGATCGAGACCGAGGCGCCGACGGAGGATTTGATCTGGGTGGTGTCGGCGGTGAGGCGCGATACCAGCTCGCCGCTGCGCGCGGAATCGAAGAAGGCCGGCGACAGCGACAGCAAATGGGCGAAGACGTCGCGCCTGAGATCGGCAACGATGCGCTCGCCGATCGTCATCACGAGGTAGTAGCGCGCGGCGCTCGCCAGCGCGAGCACGGCGACGACGGCGATCATCACCGAGAAGTAGCTGTTGATCAGCTCGATGCCTTCAGGCGTCAGGCCGAAATCGATCATCCTGCGCACCGCGACCGGCACCAGCAGCGTGGTCAGCGCCGCGATCGTCAGCGCGACGAAGGCCAGCGCCGCGCGGCCGCGATAGCGCGCGACATAGGGCGCAAGCGCCAGCAGCGGCCGCAGCTTCGCGCGGCTCTTCGCCGGCGCCTCGATCAGGTCGGCTTCGATCGACGGGGCTTCCGCGGGCCCGGTTTCAAGCCGTTCAACTGCGCTCATGAGATCCGACCAAAAGACAAAGAGAGGTGGTCCGCTCCAGATAGGCCGGGCGAGCGGGAGTGGCAAATCCGGGATGTCCCTTAGGGGGTCGCCCGGTCCCCTACCAAGGCCCTGCAATGGCTTGTTTTACAGGGCCTCGTGGGGTATAGACCGCGCCAAATCCGTCATTCGATAGCCACTCAAGTGAGGCGCCGGGGCGCCGAGGAATTGCCATGAAAGCCGAAATTCACCCGAACTATCATACGATTAAGGTCGTGATGACCGACGGAACCGAGTACCTGACCCGCTCCACCTGGGGCAAGGAAGGCGACACGCTGAACCTCGACATCGACCCCAAGTCGCACCCGGCCTGGACCGGCGGCAACGCCCAGCTGATGGATCGCGGCGGCCGCGTCTCGCGCTTCCAGAAGAAGTTTTCGGGCTTTCTCAAAAAGGATTGATCCGGCCGCAAGGCTGGAGACGAAAACGCCCCCGGAGAGCCGGGGGCGTTTTTTGTTTTTGGGGGATGCTCGTCATTGCGAGGAGCTCTTGCGACGAAGCAATCCAGACTGTCTCCGCGGAGGGATTTCTGGATTGCTTCGCTACGCTCGCAATGACAAGGGCTACCGCTCGAACGCCGCCTTCAGTGCGTTGAGATGCGGCACCAGCGGGTTGCCGATCGAGGAATGATCGACCGGCGGGGTGTGGATGGTGGTGTCAAGGCGGCGCACGCGGGTCTGGAGGCTCATCGAGCGATTGATCAAATCCTGGAGCTGCGACGGCAGCTTCTCGATGCTGTCGGTCGAGCCGGGATCGGCGGCGGAGAGCTTGACCTTGGTTTTTTCGCGGTTGGCTTGGCCGAGCGTCATCTCGCCTTCCTTCACCGCGCGGTGCAACAGCAGCCACGAAGCGAGCTGCATCAGGCGGGTGGTCAGGCGCATGCTCTCGGTCGCATAGGTGAGGCTGACGGCGCGATCGAGCGCCTTGGCTTCGGTGCGGCCGGCGCCATCGAGATAGGCGGCGGTCTCTTCGACCAGGTCCATGCCCTCGCGGAACAGGACGCCGAACGCCGCAGAATTGGTGAACCGCTCGCTGAGTTGAACGAGAGCGCCTTCGGCTTGCAAACGTTCCATGGTTAACGCCCCTTACGCAACTGTCTGACTGCCCGGCTTTGGCGCCGGCTTATGATGAACAAATCATTGCGCGGGCGGGACGCCGAGTCCAGTGACAAGCGCGGATATGGTTTCCGCGGGTCTTTGCTCGGAATTCAACCGCGGCGAGACGCAAAAAGGCAGAGCTGGGCGCAAAAAAAGAGCCGCCGGAAAACCGGCGGCTTTGAAAGTTGATAACAGGGAGGCGTCAAACAGAGTGGACAGGAGCCACTCGGTGTCCAAACGAGGACAGTTCCCAGTCATAAACTCGAAAGCTTAATGTGGAGTAAACGAGCGATTATTTTGAGGGTTCGTTAGCCATGTCGGTCAGTGGCCGAGTGGGGTGCGCGAACAAACTTCCGTCGCCCCGGCGAAGGCCGGGGCCCATAGCCACAGGGAAGGTCGTCGCGCGAGCCGGCAACTCCGAGTCTTCGTAAAACTGCTCGCCCGGCGTATGGGTCCCGGCCTCCGCCGGGACGACAGCTATTGTGTGGCTCTACGACTTGAACACGCTGTTGGCCGCATCGCGCGAGGCGCGCTTCTTTGTTGTGGCTTCTTCCAATCTTGCGATCTCGCCCTTGAGCAGCGCGATGCGATCGGTCAGTTCCTCCACTGACAAGAGTGAGAGATCCTGTCCGATGTCATGGCTGATCTTCTTGCGCAGACGGTCGTCGTCTTCCATCGCCATCCTTGTTCCTCCTGCGTTCGCATCACAAGCGGCTGAGGCGGTTGCCAGCCTGCATTGCGCTGGCTAAGCAATGGCCTCGTTCCATCCCGCACCTTTGCTCAAGGACACATCATGGACAAGCTGCCCGCGCAAATGACCGTGGTCGCCATCTCAAAACCCGGCGGACCGGAAGTGCTGGTGCCGGAACAACGGGCGCTGCCGCAGCCCGGTCCCGACGAGATCCTGGTCAAGGTGCAGGCCGCCGGCGTCAACCGGCCCGACGTCGCGCAGCGCTCCGGCGCCTATCCGCCACCGCAGGGCGCCAGCGACCTGCCCGGCCTCGAGATCGCGGGCGAAGTGGTGGCCGTCGGCAGCAACGCCAAGCGGCACAAGATCGGCGACAAGGTGATGTCGCTGGTCGCCGGTGGCGGCTATGCGCAGTACTGCATCGCCCAGGACGGTCAGGCGATGAGCGTGCCGCCGTCGCTGTCGATCAAGGAAGCCGGCGCACTGCCGGAAACGCTGATGACGGTTTGGCACAATGTGTTCGAGCGCGGCGGCTTGAAGTCCGGCGAGACGCTGCTGATCCATGGCGGCTCTTCCGGCATCGGCACCATGGCGATCCAGCTCGCAAAAGCGTTCGGCGCCAAGGTGATCGTCACCGTGGGATCGCAGGACAAGATCGATGCCTGCCTCAAGCTCGGCGCCGATCGTGCCATCAACTACAAGGACGAAGACTTCGTCGCCGTGGTCAAGGCGGAGACGAACAATGCCGGCGCCAATCTGATCCTCGACATGGTCGCCGGCGACTATGTCGATCGCAACTATGACGCCGCCGCACTCGACGGCCGCATTGTGCAGATCGCGACCCTCAACGGGCCCAAGGTCACCGTCAACATCGCCAAGGTGATGGTGAAGCGCCTGACCCATACCGGCTCAACGCTGCGCCCCCGTAGTAATGCGGACAAGGCGGCGATGGTGGCCGCGATCGAGGCGAAGGTGATGCCGCTTTTGCGCGAAGGCCGGGTCAAGCCGCTGATGGACAGCACTTTCCCGCTGGAAAAGGCATCCGACGCGCACCGGCGGATGGAAACCTCGGCACATATTGGCAAAATTGTGTTGGAGGTCTAGGCCAACGGCCCACAGGGCAAGCCGGAAACCCTTTGATTTTCCTTGCTTTCGTGGCATCTATCGCGACGCACCGAACCATCCTGTTCCGTTCGGAAAACGCCGTGCACCGAAGAGGCTGCACCGAAGAGTTTGCGTCGAACGCGGAGAACTGACCTTGCGTCTGATCAGGTGCCTCGCGCCCATAGCGCTGGGCCTCATGATTCTCGTCTGCGCGTTCCCGGCGCGCGCACTCGACGCTGTCAGCGTCCGCGGTGACGCGCCCGCGATCGACCTCACCGGCGTGCTCGAGCATCAGCGCAGCGACGCCGACCGCATCCAGGTCTCCACCGCGCCCGGTACCGACGGCATCGTCCGCCGCATCGAGGTGCGCGCCCGCGAAGGCGGCCAGAACTGGGTGGTGTTCGCGCTCGCCAACAACACCGACGACCAGCTCGACCGCCTGATCGTCGCCCCGCATTACCGCATCGTTTCCTCGGGGCTACTGTGGCCCGACCTCGGGCTGTCGCGCATCGCGACCATCACGCCCTCGACCGGCGACCGGCCGGAGCGGCAGGAGAGTCCGACCGCCGACGTCTTCCGCATCACCCTCGATCCCGGCGCCGTCGTCACCTTCGTCGCGGAGCTGCGCACAGACAAGCTGCCGCAGCTCTATCTGTGGGAGCCGGAATCCTACAAGGACAAGGTCAACTCGTTCACGCTGTACCAGGGCATCGTGATCGGCATCTCCGGCTTGCTGGCGCTGGTGCTGACCATCCTGTTCGTGGTCAAGGGCAGCATCATGTTCCCGGCCGCCGCGGCGCTGGCCTGGGCGGTGCTGGTCTATATCGGCGTCGATTTCGGCTTCTGGGGCAAGGTGCTCGACATGTCGAACAACGCCGAGCGCATCTGGCGCGCGGCGGGTGAGGCGATCCTGGCGGCGACGCTGCTGGTGTTCCTGTTCGCCTATCTCAATCTCAGTCGATGGCACGTGCGCTATTCCCACATCACGGTGGGCTGGCTCGCGTTCCTGGGTTCTCTCGTTGCGCTGGCCCTGTTCGACCCCGCGGTGGCCTCCGGCATCGCGCGCATCTCGCTGGTGCTGATTGCCTTCGCCGGCTTCGCGCTGATCGTCTATCTCTCCACCCACGGCTTCGACCGCGCGGTGCTGCTGATCCCGACCTGGTTCCTGCTGGTGGTCTGGGTGGTCGCGGCCGGCATGACGGTCGCAGGCTCCGTCACCAACGACATCGTCGGCCCCGCCCTGCTCGGCGGCCTCGTGCTGATCGTGATGCTGATCGGCTTCACGGTGATGCAGCATGCGTTCGCGGGCGGCGGCGCCACCACCGGCGTCGTCTCCGACATCGAGCGCCGCGCGCTGGCGCTGGCCGGGTCCGGCGATTTGATCTGGGACTGGGACGTTTCCGCCGACAAGGTCTTCACCAGTCCCGAGACCGAGGCCCTGCTCGGCCTCAAGCGCGGCACGCTGGAAGGCCCGGCCGCCTCCTGGCTGGAAGTGCTGCACCCGCTCGACCAGGACCGTTTCCGCGCCGCGCTCGACAGCGTGCTCGACCAGCGCCGCGGCCGCCTGGTGCAGGATTTCCGCCTGCGCACGCCGGACGGTCACTTCATGTGGTTCGCGCTGAAGGCGCGCCCGGTGGTCGGCTCCGACGGCGAGGTCTCGCGCGTGGTCGGCACGCTCACCGACGTCACCGAGCTGCGCAACGCCGAGGAGCGCCTGCTGCACGATTCCGTGCATGACAATCTCACCGGCCTGCCCAACCGCAAGCTGTTCATGGACCGGCTCGGCGCCGTCGCGCATTTCGCCAAGACCATGCCGACGCTGCGGCCGACGCTGATGGTGATCGACCTCGACCGCTTCAAGCAGGTCAACGATTCCGTCGGCATCGCGGTCGGCGATTCCATCCTGCTGACGCTGGCCCGCCGCCTCACCCGCATCCTGAAGCCGCAGGATACGCTGGCGCGGCTTGCGGGCGACCAGTTCGGGCTGATCCTGCTCTCGGAGCAGGACCCCGCCCGCATCACCGCCTTCGCCGAGACGATCCGCAAGACCATCCGCGCGCCGATCGCCTTCAACGAACGCGAGATCTTTCTCACGGCATCGATCGGTCTCGCTTTGTCCGATCCGCAAGTTCAGCTCACGGACGAGATCATCAAGGACGCCGAGCTTGCGATGTATCACTCCAAGCGCATCGGCGGCGACCGCATCGACGTTTACAAGTCCGCGATGCGCGCGCGAAAAACCGACCGGCTGACGCTGGAGAGCGAACTGCGCCGTGCCATCGAGCGGCAGGAGCTCACGATCCTGTATCAGCCGATCGTGCGGCTCGAAGACCGTTCGGTCGCCGGCTTCGAGGCGCTGGTGCGCTGGGATCATCCCAAGCTCGGACGCATGGCGCCGTCGGAATTCATCACCATCGCGGAAGAGACCGGCCTGATCATCGACCTCGGCATGTTCGTGCTCGACCAGACCGCCAAGCAGCTCTCGATCTGGCAGCGCGCGATGCGCTCGCGCGAGCCGATCTTCGCATCGGTCAACGTCTCCTCGCGGCAATTGCTGCGCCATGATCTGATCCACGACATCCGCACCGTGCTGTCGCGCTCGTCGGTCGCGCGCGGCACGCTGAAGCTGGAACTGACGGAATCGCTGGTGATGGAGAATCCGGAGCACGCGGCGCAGATGCTGACGCGGATCCGCGAACTCGGCACCGGGCTGTCACTCGACGATTTCGGCACCGGCCATTCGTCGCTGGCCTATCTGCAGCGCTTCCCGTTCGACACCATCAAGATCGACCAGTCCTTCGTGCGCACCACCAACCGCGGCACCCGCCCGGTGATCCTGAAGTCCATCATCGCGCTCGCGCACGACCTCGGCATGGACGTGGTCGCCGAAGGCGCCGAGACCGATTCCGACGCGGTCGAGCTCTACCAGATGGGCTGCGAGTACGCGCAAGGGTTTGCCTTCGGCGAACCCATGGACGCCGACGCCGCGATGCGCCTGCTCACGGAAGTCCGTCTGGAAGCGGCGAGCTAACTTCCCCTTCGTCTCACCCAGGCCTGCGCCGGTCGCTCTTCAGCTTCGTGAACCGCACGCTCGCACCGTCCGGCATCCGCATCGCCTTGAAACCCGCGGCGAGGCAGGCTTCGCGCTGCGGCATCTGGATGTCCGGGCTGCGCAGGCTGTCCCACCATGAGGCACGATTGGCCGCGCGCGGCAGGGCCGCGCCGATGATCTCTTCGATCTGTTCATAGGTCAGCACGAATTCCGCCTGCTTCTGCCGCATCAGATAATCGCGCAACGCGTCGTAGTCGTTCACCGCTGTCCTCTTCGCTGGTCGAAGGCCCGCTTTGCCCAAAAACGTGAGCCGCGGAAACCAATTTTTAACTCATTCCGGCAGCGCCGTCCCGGCTTAAACACTACTCAAGCTTTCGGGCGCATTCACTGGTGTCGGGAGCAAACGATGTTGTCTCGATGGCGCGACGTCACGGCCCGCCGGCCATGGCGGCTTTCGGCGAAGCTGCTGATCATCTCGTCCGTGGTGACGGTGATCGGCTTTTCCGCCATTTGCGTCAACGTCATGCTGGACATGCGCCGCGGCGAGGAGGCGCTCGCCCGCCAGACGCTGGAAAACCTGGCGACGACCATCGAGTCCGACGTCAGCCGCAACATCGAGATCTACGATCTGGCCCTCAAGGCGGTCGCCAGCAACATGCTGCTGCCGGAAATCGCCACGGTCTCCAAGCCGATCCGTCACCTCATCCTGTTCGACCATGCGACCACGGCGAGGCATTTCGGCGCGATCCAGGTGTTCGACGCCGACGGCCGGCTGACCATCGACGCCTCGACGCTTGATCCCGTTGCCGAGAACCGGAGCGACGAGGATTACTTCAAGGCCCATCGCGACAATCCGCAAGCCGGGCTCTTCATCAGCCGGCCGATGCTGTTCCGCGGCGCCTATTCGATCGTGCTGAGCCGGCGCATCAGCGACACCGACGGCGGCTTCCTCGGCGTCGTCGCCGGATCGATCCGCTTCAGCTATTTCCACGAATTGTTCGAGCGGCTGAGCCTCGATCCGGACGACACCATCACCGTGCTCAAGCGCGACCGTACCGTCATGATGCGGCGGCCGTTTGATCTCGACGTGATCGGCACGAATCTGGCCGCCCGGCCGGTCTGGAAGGCCGAAAATCTGAAGATCGGCGGCGCATTCGCCGGACAGGGGCCGATCGACGGCACGCCGCGGCTCTATGTCCGCAGCAGTGGGACCGGCCCGCTATTCGTGGTCGCAGGCAAGCCCCTGAAGGCCGTGTTCGAGCTCTGGCAGAGGGAAGCCTATCGCATCGGCGCCGTGGTCCTGGCGCTCAGCCTGTTCATGCTGGACGCTGGTGCTCGCGCGCGAGATCGGCCGGCGCGCCGAGGCCGAGCGCAAGCTCGAGGAGATGGCGACGACCGACGCGCTCACCGGCCTGAAGAACCGCCGCAAGTTCGACCAGGTGATCGACGTCGAATGGCGCCGCGCGATGCGGCAGCAGACGCCGATCGCGCTCTTGATGATCGATGCTGATCACTTCAAGGCCTACAACGACACGTTCGGCCACCAGGCCGGCGATCAGGTGCTGGTCGGCATCGCCATCTGCATTTCCGACTCGGTGAGCCGCGCCGGCGACTGCGCCGCGCGCTATGGCGGCGAGGAATTCGCCGTGCTGCTGCCGGGCACCTCGGTCACGGACGCCCTCGATGTCGCCGAGAAGATCCGCACCAAGGTGCAGGGATGGTCCGACGACCACACGAGCTCGACGGTGTCCTGCGGCATCGCGAGCCTCGTTCCCACCACCGGCATGGACTGGCCGCTGCTGGTCGCCGCCGCCGACAAGGCGCTCTACGCAGCAAAAGCCGGCGGCCGCAATCAGTCGGTGGTCGCGAGCCTGCCGAAGCTTTCGCTGGTGGCTTGAGGGATTGTGCCCTCGGTGTCGTCCCGGCGAAGGCCGGGACCCATAACCACAAGGCATAGTTTAGCGAAGACCCGTCGTTCGGTACTGCCACCGGCCGCAACCGATGGATCACGCGGTATGGGTCCCGGCCTTCGCCGGGACGACTGCAATCACTACTGCCCCAGATACTTCTTCATCTCCGCGATCAGCCCGTCACGCAACTCGGGACGCTTCAGGCCGTAGGCGATGTTGGCGCGGAGGAAGCCGGGCTTGGAGCCGCAATCGTGGCGCTCGCCTTCGAACTCGACGCCGTAGAATTTTTGCGATCTGGCGAGGCCGATCATGGCGTCGGTGAGCTGGATCTCGCCGCCGGCGCCGCGCTCCTGCGTCTCCAGGATCTTGAAGATCTCCGGCTGCAGGATGTAGCGGCCGGTGATCGAAAGGTTCGAGGGCGCGGTGCCCTTGGCCGGCTTCTCGACCATGCCGTCGACCTCGAACATCTTGCCGGTGCGTTTGCCGACGCCGCAGATGCCGTATTGATGGGTCAGATGGTCGGGCACCGGCTCGACCGCGATGACGTTGGATTTTTCGCCGAGCTTGCTGGCGGTGTCGATCATCTGCTTCAGGCAGCCGGGCGAATTGAGCACGAGTTCGTCGGGCAGCACCACCGCGAACGGTTCGTTGCCGACGATGTCGCGCGCGCACCAGACCGCGTGGCCGAGGCCGAGCGGCGCCTGCTGGCGGGTGAAGCTGACGGCGCCGGCTTCGGGCTGGTTCTGCGCCAGAACGTCCTGCTCGGTCTTCTTGCCGCGCGCGGCCAGCGTCGCATCGAGCTCGAACATCCGGTCGAAATGATCTTCGATGACACTTTTGTTGCGGCCGGTGACGAAGATGAAGTGCTCGATGCCGGCTTCCCTGGCCTCGTCATAGACGTACTGGATCAGCGGCTTGTCGACGATCGTCAGCATTTCCTTCGGCATCGCCTTGGTGGCGGGCAGGACGCGGGTGCCGAGGCCGGCAACGGGAAATACGGCTTTGCGGATTTTCATGGGATTGATCGAATACCTGAGGAACACGTGAAGGGAGCAATGGCATCTTGCTAGCTTGTTTGCAGCCGCCAACAAAGGCGGATGTGGGGCCTCATCCTCACAGAGTTAAGAAAAAGGCCACCATCAAAATTTCACCTTTGTTAAGCTGTTGGCAACCGTAGCCAGGCCTCCTGAGGGCGGATTTTGGCCGGACAGGTGTGGACATGATGCAATCAATGGCAGGGCTGGCAAAACGGGGCGGGTCCGTGACCGGTGCGACGATGATTGCGGTCGCCCTGCTGTTCCCGCTTCCCGCCGGCGCGCAGGCTCAGAACGGACTGTCCAATCTGTTCGGCGGTATTTTCTCCGGCCCGAACCCGGCGCCTTCGCAAGCAGCGCCCGGGCCCAGCGGCGTTCAAACGGGAGTTCAACCCTGGACCGGCGAGGACGGCGCCTCCGGCCATCCGCTGATGACAGCCGCCGCGATCCGGGAGGCCGCCGGTAACTTCAACAATTGCGTCGCAGCCATGTGGCCCGATGCCGCACGGCGCAACATCACGCAGGAAAATTTCCAGCGCTTCACGGCTGGGCTCGCGCCCGATCTGCGCATCATGGACCTGATGGACTCGCAGCCGGAGTTCACCAAGTCGATCTGGGATTATCTCGACATCCTCGTGAACGAGAACCGCCTCGCCAAAGGCCGCGAGGTTCTGGCCAAATACAAGGCGCAGTTCGACGCCACCGAAAAAGCCACCGGTGTCGACCGCTACATCATCGCCTCGATCTGGGGCATCGAGTCCAACTACTCGACGCAGATGGGCGACCGCAGCGTGCTGCAATCGACCGCGACGCTCGCCTGCGTCGGCCGCCGCCAGGCTTACTTCAAGGACGAATTCCTCTCCGCGCTGGAGATCGTCAACCGCGGCGACCTCAGGCCCGAACAATTGCGCGGCTCCTGGGCCGGCGCCTTCGGCCCGACGCAGTTCATGCCGACCGCATTCAAGCGCTTTGCCGTGGACGGCGACGGTGACGGCCGGCGTGACGTCGTCGATAATCCCTCCGACCTGATTGCGTCGACCGCCAACAATCTGAAGAAGGACGGCTGGCAGGCCGGCCAGACCTGGGGCTACGAGGTCGTGGTGCCCCAGGGCTTCAACTACATGCTGGCCGACCGCGCCAAGGCGATGACGGTGGCGCAGTGGGAGAAGCTCGGCCTCAAGCGCCCGACCAACCAGCCCTTCCCGCATCCGGCCGAGAAGGCCTATTTGCTGGCGCCGGCCGGCGCACAGGGACCGGGCTTCCTGATGCTGCAGAACTTCCGGGTCATCATGAAGTACAATCCGGCCGAGGCCTATGCGCTGGCGATCGGCCATTTCGCCGATCGCCTCCGCGGCGGCCAGCCCTTCGTGCAGCCCTGGCCGCGGCAGGAACGGGAGCTGTCCCGGACCGAGCGGCTGGAACTCCAGCAACTGCTGGCACAGCGCGGCTTCTACAAGGGCACCCCCGACGGCCAGTTCGGCGGCCAGACCCGGGAGGCCCTGCGCAACTTCCAGGCCTCGATCGGGGTCCCCGCGGATGGATTTGCCTCCTCCGACGCGCTGGACCGGCTGCGCGGGCGGTAAAATCGCGCCGAAAGTAACCCTGAACAGGGATTTTGGCCGGCAGCCTTGACCGGGGCGGCGGTTCACCGTGTATGGGCCAATAATCTTGGGCCAAGGATCCCAGTATCTGAAGAGAATCTGAAAAGAGAATCTGCCCGTTTGGCGCCCGATTCCGTTATTATATTCGAGCCTGTCCCGATCCCCGTTGCACGTGCCGAGATCGCATGTCGAAGAAGTCCTTTTTCAAGGTGCTGACCGAGACCGGCCCGCTGATCGCGCTGGGGACGGCGCTTGCGATTCTGGTCTCGATCGCGGGACCCGCCTCGGCGCAGTTCTTCAACTTCCCCGGCTTCGGCGGCCCGCCGCAGCGCGCGGCTCCGCCGCCGCCGCGGAACGGCGGAGGTGGAGGTGGAGGCGGCGGATGGTTCGGCGGCGACTTCTTCGCGCCGTTCCAGCAGCAACAGCCGCAAGCACCGCGTCAGGACTTTTCGCGCGCGCCGGCGCCGGCCAAGCGCGACACCATTCCCGACAGGAACGTGTTGGTGATCGGCGACGCCATGGCCGACTGGCTCGCCTATGGTCTCGAAGACGCCTACACCGAGCAGCCCGACATGGGGGTGATACGCAAGCACAAGACCACGTCCGGCCTGATCAAGTACCAGCCCAAGGGTGAGCCCTCGGACTGGACGGCTGCTGCGAAGGGCATCCTCGAGAGCGAGAAGCCCGACGTGATCGTGGTGATGCTCGGCCTCAACGACCGCATCGCGATCCGCGAGGCGGCGGCGCCCGATAAATCGGATAAGGCAACGGACAAGGACAAGAAGAACGACAAGGGCGCGCGCGGCAAACCACCGGCCAAGCCCGGCGATGCCAAGCCCGGCGACACCGCCGCGAAGCCGGACGACAAGCCGGCCGATGCCGACCTGCCGCAGGATGATGCCGACAACGCCGACGCACCCGCGGTCGCAGCGCCCGAGAAGACCGCACGCAACCCGAACGGCCTCTACGAATTCCGCGACGAGCGCTGGGTCGAGCTCTACGGCAAGAAGATCGAGGAACTCGCCAACGTCCTCAAGTCCAAGGGCGTGCCGGTGCTCTGGGTCGGCCTGCCCGCGATCCGCGGTCCCAAGGGCACCGCGGACATGCTGTTCCTGGATTCGCTCTATCGTGAAGGCGCGGCCAAGGCCGGCATCACCTATGTCGACGTCTGGGACGGCTTTGTCGACGAGGCCGGCCGCTTCCTGCAGAAGGGCCCGGACTTCGAAGGCCAGATCCGTCAGCTCCGCAGCGGTGACGGCGTCTATTTCACCAAACCCGGCGCGCGGAAGCTCGCCCACTATGTCGAACGCGAGATCACCCGCCTGCTCGCCGGGCGCTCCGGCCCGATCGCGCTGCCGAGCGAACCGGCGACCCCCGACACCAGTGCCGAACCCGGCAAGCCCGCGCCGCGGCCGCTGGCCGGCCCGATCGTGCCACTGGTTGCGGCCTCGATCTCGACCGATCAATTGCTGGGTGGGCCGGGCTCACGTCCTGCCGCCGTCGATGCGCTCGCTGCGAAGACGATGGTGAAGGGCGAGCCTTTGGCTGCGCCCGCCGGCCGCGCCGACGATTATGCCTGGCCGCGCCGCGAAGTCGGCCGCGAGCAGGCCAAGGGCGATACGCCGGTCGCCACGACGACACCCGATGGTGGTACGCCGGGTGCGGCCGCAGCGATCGCCCCGCCAAAGCTTGCGCCGAAGAAGCCACCGGCGCCGCAGCAACCGGCACAGGCAGCGCCATCGATGCGTGATTTCTTCGGCTTTGGTTCGCCGCCGCCCCCGCCGCGTCAATTGGCGCCGGCGCCGCGCAATCCGAATCCCAACCCTGCGATCCCGCGGCCGCCTGGCAACGTCGGGCGATCGGCGGAAGTGTTCCGGTAATTTTCTCAGCTGAGGTCTCGTGTCCCGGACACGCTGCAGCGTGAAAGCTGCGCAGAGCCGGGACCCAGCGTGTCCGACAGCCGCAAAAAGAATGGGCCCCGGCTCAGCAACGCGGCGTTACACGCCGCACTGCGTCCGGAGCCCGATGTATATCGCGCGTTGGCTTTAGCCGTAATAGCGCCAGCGCGGCGGCGGGCGGCGCGAAGGCCGCGCCATCAGCAGCGCGAGCGCGAAGCCGATGCCGCCGGCGACCAGCAGCGCACCCATCGGGTTGTCCTGCACCTTCTGGGCAATCGCCTGCGAACCGTCGCGCAAGGTTTCGGCCGGCTTGTCATAGGCGTCCTTGGCATAGCTGGCCGCGGTGTCCGTGGCGTCACGTACCGCATCCTTAGCCTGCCCGTAGAGATTCTGCACGGTGCCGGCGGCTTCGCGTGCCTTGCCGGACGCCTGTGTCTGCGTATCGCTGGCCATATCTCCGATAGCGCCTTCCGCGCGTCCGGCGAATTCCTTGGCCGATCCGACAATCCGATCTTTATCCATGATGCTCCTCCTCGGGGGTCAGCCCAAGTAACCGATCAGGAGCGGCGCAGTTCCATCTGACTTGAAATTGGACTCAGAGAATGAGCCCGCCGTCGACGACCAATGTCTGGCCGATGATGTAGGACGACAGCGGCGATGCCAGGAACAGCGCAGCGCCCGCCATGTCAGCCGGGGTGCCCAATCGCCGCAGCGGAATGCGTGAAAGTGCACCTTCGAGCCGCTTGGGATTGTCGGTCGTCACCTTGGTCATCTTGGTGTCGACCAGACCGGGCGCGATGCCGTTGACGCGGATGCCATCCTCGGCCCAAGCCTCGCCCAGCGTCCGTGTCAATCCGACCGCGCCGGTCTTCGACGCGTTGTAAGCGGGATTGCCCATGGTGGAATGATAGGCCGCGGTCGAGGACACCATGATCAGCGATCCCTGCGAGTCCCGCAGCATGGAATGAAAGCGCGTGGCGCAGGCCATCAGGCTCATCAGGTTGACCTCGACGACCTTGCGAAAGCCGGCCATCTCGAACTCGCCGCGGCGATAGAGCACCGCGCCCTGCGCGAGCACCAGGATATCGAGCCGATCGAACGACGGCTTGAACGCTTCGACCGCTCCGGCATTGCCGACGTCGAGTTGCGCGTAGGAGAGACCGGTGAGATCCGAGCCTTCCTCTTGCGAATATTCCTTCGCGTGAGCACGCGTGCCGCAAACCGCAACTTGCGCGCCCCTGACGCGAAAGGCTTGCGCGATACCGTTGCCGATGCCGCTGGATCCGCCGACAACCAGCACCTGCTTGCCTGAGAAATCGAGCTCGTTCGTCATCGCTGGCCTCCCCGATTGTCTTGCTTGTTTGACCTGTCTGCGGATCGATGACAGCCTTGTCAATCACAACAAGAACAAGCATGGCACAGGGAAACAGCATGTCCGATTTCAAACAGCTCAGCCGGTCCGTGAAGGGCCTGACTGTTCTCGTCACCGGCGCCGCCAGCGGCATGGGACGCGCGACGGCACGCGTGTTCGCCACTGAGGGCGCCAACGTTGCCGTCACCGACTATGACGAGCAGGGTGCGCTGGCCGTGGCGAAGGAGATCGCGGCAAGCGGCGGAGGAGCGAAAGCCTGGAAGCTCGATGTTGCCGACGGCGGCGAGATCAAGCGCGTGGTCGGCGACGTCGCTGCGCATTTCGGCGGGCTCGACATCATCGTCAACAATGCCGGCATCTCCGTCCGCATCGCGATCGACGACGAGGCCTATGAGGACGCCTGGGCTAGGGGTATCGCGGTGATGCTGACGGCGCATCCGCGCATCATCCGCGCCGCGCTGCCTCACTTGCGCAAGTCGAACAGCCCCCGCATCGTTAACATCGCCTCGACCGAGGCGCTCGGCGCCACCGCATTGCACAGCCCCTATTCGGCGGCGAAGGGCGGCGTCGCCAGCCTCACCCGCTCGCTCGCGGTGGAGCTCGGCCGCGAAGGCATCACCGTCAACTGCATCTGCCCGGGGCCGATCCGCACCGCCATCACCGACCGGATCTCGGAAGAGCACAAGACCATCTACGCCAGACGCCGCACCGCGCTGGGCCGCTACGGCGATCCCGAGGAGGTCGCGCACATGACGCTGAGCCTGTGCCTGCCGGCAGCGTCCTTCCTCACCGGCGCGGTCATCCCTGTCGACGGCGGCCTGATGGCGCGCAATGCTTGAGCGGCTGTAGCCCGGATGGAGCGCAGCGCAATCCGGGGAGGTCTCTCCGCGGCACGATGCCCCGGATTGCGCTTCGCTCCATCCGGGCTACGGGCTGCCATGCGCGCCCAGCGTTGACATCGCCGGCCGCCGGAGTAGTTTTTTTCTTCAACAGAGCGGGACCAACCGCTCGCGGTTCCGGGAGAAACGTCATGACGATCGCCATCCGGCAGCTTCACAAACATTTTGTCGGCGAGGTCTCTGGCCTCGACCTGCGACAACCTCTCACCGAGGCCGAGGCGCGCGAGATCGAAGCCGCCATGGACAAATATGCGGTGCTGGTGTTCCACGACCAGGACATCACCGACGAACAGCAGATGGCCTTTGCGCTGAATTTCGGCCAGCGCGAGGACGCGCGCGGCGGCACCGTGACAAAGGAAAAAGACTACCGGCTCCAATCGGGCCTGAACGACGTCTCCAATCTCGGCAAGGACGGCAAGCCGCTGGCAAAGGACAGTCGCGCGCACCTGTTCAACCTCGGCAACTGTCTGTGGCATTCCGACAGCTCGTTCCGTCCCATCCCGGCAAAATTCTCGCTGCTGTCCGCCCGCGTGCTCAACCCGAAGGGCGGCAACACCGAATTCGCCGACATGCGCGCGGCCTATGACGCGCTCGACGACGAGACCAAGGCGGAGATCGAGGACCTCGTCTGCGAGCACTCGCTGATGTATTCGCGGGGATCGCTCGGCTTCACCGAATACACCGACGACGAGAAGCAGATGTTCAAGCCGGTGCTGCAACGCCTCGTGCGCACCCACCCCGTCCATCGCCGCAAGTCGCTCTATCTCTCATCGCATGCCGGCAAGATCGTCGGCATGAGCGTCCCGGAGGGCCGGCTGCTGCTGCGCGATCTCAACGAGCACGCGACACAAAGCGAGTTCGTCTACGTCCACAAATGGACGCTGCATGATCTCGTGATGTGGGACAACCGCCAGACCATGCACCGCGTCCGCCGCTACGACCAGTCGCAGCCCCGCGACATGCGCCGCGCGACGGTGGCGGGCACGGAGCCGACGGTGCAGCAGCAGGCGGCGGAGTAGGCGCTACTCAGCAATCGGTGTCATCGCCCGGCTTGACCGGGCGATCCAGTATTCCGAGACAGTTGTGATAGAGCCGATACGCTCCGGCGTACTGGATGCCCCGGTCAAGCCGGGGCATGACAGCGGAGGGTGATACACGACAGCGAGAATGGCGCTACGCGTGCCCGGCCTCGTTCGAGAGCATGCCGGGATCGATGCCGATCTTGCGCAGCGCGCGTCCGTATTTTTCGTCGACGTCATCGCCGAAGATCAAATCCGAATCCGCGTCGCAATGCAGCCAGCCATTGCTCTGGATTTCGGTCTCGAGCTGGCCCGGCGCCCAGCCGGCATAGCCTAGCGCGAGGATGGCGTGCTTGGGGCCGGAGCCGTTGGCGATCGCGCGCAGGATGTCGACGGTCGCGGTGAGGCAGACGCCGTCGTCAATGCGGAGCGTCGCGTTTTCGATGTAGAAATCGCTGGAATGCAGCACGAAGCCGCGGCCGGTATCGACCGGACCGCCGCGCAGCACCTTCATGCTTTCGGCATTCTCCGGCAGCTTGATGTGCTCGCCCTTGTTGATGATGCCGAGCTGCTGCAACAGCTCCGGGAAATCGATGCTGCCGGCCGGGTGGTTGACGATGATGCCCATCGCACCTTCGGCGGAGTGGGCGCAGAGATAAATCACCGAACGCTCGAAGCGCTCGTCGCCCATTACCGGCATGGCGATCAACAACTGGCCGTCCAGGTAGCCCGCCGAACTGGGCAGCGCGGGGCCGGGCTTGCGGGTGCCTTCGCCTGTCCTCTTGCCTGTGGGAGCCATCGGTGAAGCACTCCGGTTTCAATTCCTATCCTGATGTCGGGCCGGCCGGCTGTCAAATCAAGGCTTTCAGGGACTTGATTCAAGTGCGTCCATCACAAGCAATTCAATGGTTTGCCGCGGGGCGACCCTGTAAAGACGTACCATGCTGACAAGAGTTCCCCTGCGTGCGGCAATTGGCGTCGCGACAACCCTGCTCGCGTCTTCGCTGGCGCTTGCAGCCCATGCCGACGATTCATCACCGTGGCAGCGCGACGGACATTCCGCGGTGCGGTTGCTTGCGGGATCGCGCAGCGGCGCCGTCCTGCTCGGCGGTATCGCCTTCCAGATCCAGCCCGGCTGGAAAACCTATTGGCGCATGCCGGGCGATTCCGGCGTTCCGCCGCGCTTCGATTTCTCGAAATCCGACAATGTCGAAGCGGTGACGGTGATGTGGCCGGCACCACAAAAATTCGACGACGGCGCGGGCGGCCATTCGATCGGCTATCACGACCAGATCGTGCTGCCCTTGCGTATCATCGCCAAGGCGGCCGACAAGCCGGTGACGCTGCGCGCCGAGATCAATTATGCGGTGTGCGAAAAGCTGTGCATCCCCGTCGAGGCCCGCGCCGAGCTTGGCTTCAACAGCGTCGCCTCGACCGAGGACGCCAATCTGCGTGCCGCGCTCGACACCGTGCCGAAGCCTGCCACCATCGGCGATCCCAACCCGCTCACCATCCGCGACGTCAAGCGTGACGGGCCCAAGAATGTCGTGGTCGACGTGGTCGCGCCGGATGCGCGCACCGTCAATCTGTACGTGGAAGGCCCGACGCCCGATTGGGCGTTGCCCATCCCGGCACCGGTCGAGCCCAGCCCACCGGGCGTGAAGCGATTTTCTTTCGAACTCGACGGACTGCCGCCCGGCGCCAAACCCGACGGCGCAGCGCTGAAGTTCACGCTGGTCGGACCGGAGAAGTCGTACGAGTTCAACACCAATCTGGAGTAGTTGTCGTCCTGGCGAACGCCAGGACCCATTACCCCAGGGAGTAGTTTGGCGAAGATTCCTAGTATGGAACTGCTACCCGATCCCTCCCGATAGATCACGCGGTATGGGTCCTGGCTTTCGCCAGGACGACGTTTGGGGTTGCAACACACTCCACCCAACCGAATCTTAACGAATGGTTGCTAATCCCCAAGGCTAGCGCAGAAGCCTGCCGCGGCATGCGCGTGCGCGCCTTGGGGACCCTTCGAATTGGCCGTGATGGATGCAGAACCCGCAACGACCGGACCTGCCGGCCTCATCGCGCGGCTGCGCGAGAAATTGACGGGCGGGTCGAGCGAGGCATCGCTGACGCGGCGGCTGGCCGGCACCATCTTCGTCATCCGCGTGATCAGCGCGGGCCTTGCCTATTTCTCGCAGGTCCTGCTCGCGCGCTGGATGGGGACGTCGGACTACGGCGTCTATGTCTATGTCTGGACTTGGGTGCTGCTGCTCGGCAGCATGATGGATTTTGGCATCTCGGCCTCCGCGCAAAAGATCATTCCGGAATACCGCGCCCGTGGCGAGCATGCGCTGTTGCGCGGCTTTCTCTCGGGCAGCCGCAGGCTGACCTTTGCCGTTTCCGCACTGGTGTCGCTGGGCCTCGCCGGTCTCGTCAAACTATTGTCGCCCTGGATCGATCCGGCCGAAGAGCTGCCGCTCTATATTGGCTGCATGACGCTGCCCGCCTTCGTCGTCGCCAATACCCAGGACGGCATCGCGCGCTCGCATGACTGGATGCAGCTCGGCCTGATGCCGCAATTCATCATCCGCCAGGCGCTGATCATCGGCATCACGGCCTGCGCCTTCCTGCTCGGCTATCATCTCGGCGCGGTCGCCGCGATGATCGCGAGCGCCGGCGCGGTGTGGATCGCGATGACCGGGCAGATGGTGGTGCTGAACCGCAAGCTCGCCGGTCACATCGAGGCGGGCCCCAAGGCCTACGACATCGGCGGTTGGCTCGCCGTGTCGCTGCCGATCCTGCTAGTCGAAAGCTTCTACCTGCTGCTGTCCTACACCGACGTGCTGGTGCTGCAGCAATTCCGTCCCTCCGACGAGGTCGGGGTCTATTTCGCCGTGGTGAAGACGCTGGCGCTGGTTTCGTTCATCCACTACGCGATGTCGGCGACAACAGCGCATCGCTTCGCCGAATACAACGCAAGCGGCGACAAGGCGCGGTTGTCGGCTTACGTGGCGCATGCCATCAACTGGACGTTCTGGCCGTCGCTGGCGGCGACCATGGTGCTGCTCGCGCTCGGCAAGCCGCTGCTCTGGCTGTTCGGGCCGCAATTCGTGGTCGGCTACGACATCATGTTCGTTGCCGCCATCGGCCTCGTGGTGCGCTCCGCGATCGGCCCGGTCGAACGGCTGCTCAACATGCTCGGGCAGCAGAAGATCTGCGCGCTGGCCTATGCGCTGGCCTTTGCAATGAACCTGGTGCTCTGCATCGCGTTGGTGCCGCGCTTCGGCGGCCACGGCGCTGCGGCCGCGACCTCGATCTCGCTCAGCTTCGAGACGGTGCTGCTGTTCTGGATCGTGCGACAGCGGCTCGGCCTGCACGTGCTGGCGTTCGGGAAATAGGACCAGCGCCCCGGCTCTTCCACGCTTCCGCTGGGGAACAACCGTTTCGCGGCACGCCGAGGAGCGCGGCTAAACTCCTGCCCGTTCAGGAGGGACAGCAAGATTTTTCTTATTGCTTCCAGATGGTTGCGCCGCAGGGAAAGTTTATTCTACGTCATATTGCCCAACTGACGAGATAAACCTAAGATTCCCTGGACATGATCGATCCACTCTACGTCGCCTCCGGTTTCGGCGTCGGCCTGCTGGTCGGGATGACCGGCGTCGGCGGCGGTTCGCTGATGACGCCGCTGCTGATCCTGCTGTTCGGGATTCATCCATCGACCGCGGTCGGCACCGACCTGCTCTATGCCGCCGCCACCAAGACCGGCGGCAGCGTGGTGCATGGCTGGTCGCGCAGCGTGCACTGGCCGGCGGTGCTGCGGCTCGCCTGCGGCAGTCTTCCGGCGAGTGCGCTGACGCTGCTGGTGCTGTGGAAGCTCGACCTCAAGAGCGATTCCGAGCGCAATCTCGTCAACCTCGTGCTCTGCTTCGCACTGCTGCTGACTGCGACCTCGCTGATCTTCCGCAGATCGATCATGGAGCGCTATCGCCGGCGCCTGGAGCAGGTCGATGACCGCACCACGGCGATCGCGACCGTCGTCACCGGAATCGTGCTCGGTGTGCTGGTCTCGATTTCATCGGTCGGCGCCGGCGCGGTCGGCGTCACCGTTCTGCTGCTGCTCTATCCGCGCCTGCCGATGGCGACCATCGTCGGCTCCGACATCGCCCATGCGGTCCCGCTGACCCTGATCGCGGGAATGGGGCACTGGGCGCTTGGCGACGTGGATTGGGCATTGATGGGCGTGCTGCTGTTGGGCTCACTGCCCGGCATCGTCGTCGGCAGCTTCAGCGCAACGCGCGTGCCCGAGACAGTGCTGCGCCTGACGCTTGCCAGCGTGCTGTTCGTGGTCGCCGGCAAGATCATGTTCGCGGAGCTGCACCTGTCCTCGGCATTCGAGACGGCGCTGGCGTGGACGCACTGAACGAAATGGCGGAGCTCGGCTCCGCCATTCGCCGGCGGTCGCGCTCTACTCCGCGGTCCAGCCGCCGTCGATCGACAGGTTGGTGCCGGTGATCTGCGCCGCATCGGCGCCGCACAGGAACAGCGCGAGGGCTGCGACCTGCTCGGAGGTGACGAACTCCTTGGTCGGCTGCGCGTCGAGCAGCACGTCGTTGATGACCTGCTCGCGCGTGAGATTGCGCGCCTTCATGGTGTCGGGGATCTGCTTCTCCACCAGCGGCGTCCAGACATAGCCGGGGCTGATGCAGTTGCAGGTGATCTTGTGGGTCGCGACCTCCAGCGCCACGGTCTTGGTCAGGCCGGCAATGCCGTGCTTGGCCGACACATAGGCCGACTTGAAGGGCGAGGCGACCAGCGAGTGCGCGGAAGCGGTATTGATGATGCGGCCCCAGCCCTTCTTCTTCATGCCGGGCACGGCGGCGCGAATGGCATGGAAGGCCGAGGACAGGTTGATCGCGATGATCTGGTCCCATTTCTCCGGCGGGAATTCCTCGATCGGCGAGACGAACTGGATGCCGGCATTGTTGACGAGGATGTCGACCGAACCAAAACTCTTCTCGCCGAGCGCGATCATCCCGGCGATCTCGGCCGGCTTGGTCATGTCAGCCGGCGAATAGACCGCCTTCACGCCGAAATCGGACTCGATCTTGGCGCGCTCCTTCTCGATGTCCTCCGGCGAGCCGAAGCCGTTGATGACGACATTGGCACCGGCGGCGGCGAAGGCGCGCGCATAGGCGAGCCCGATGCCGCTGGTCGACCCGGTCACGACGGCGTTCTTGCCTGACAAACTACCCATATTACTCGCTCCTTTTTGCCGGGGGCGCAGTGACGTCCCCCGTGAGATCGTAGGTCACCATGGTCTCGCCGGATTGCGGCCGCTCGAGCCAGTCCTTGTGGCGCATCGACAGATGCACGTCACGCACGCCGGCTTCCCAATGCTCGACCATGGCGACATGCGAGAAATCGTAATCCTTGGACGAGGATTCGTAATTCTTGCTGCGGTAGATCAGGTGCACCACGGTAACGGTGCTTTCGCGCGATACCTTGGCCAAGAATTCCACGGAAGGGTCGTTCTTGAGATAATCGGGCAATTTGGAAATCAGGTCGCGCACGGCCCTGCGGGCGTTGTGCACCTGTTTGTTCTTGTCGGTGTTCATCCGCGTGCGGCTGGAGAAGCGGATGTCCTTCTCGCGCTCGGTCGCCTCGAGCAGCGAGGTCGGCAGGTCGCCGCGGGCGCTGAACAGGTCGATCTGGAAGATCAGGAGATCGCGGTCCGTCTCGGCGTCCAGCACATAGTCGAGCGGCGTGTTGGAGGCGATGCCGCCGTCCCAATAATGCTCGCCATCGATCACGACGGACGGAAAGCCGGGCGGCAGCGCGCCGGAGGCCATGATGTGCTCGGGGCCGATTTTCTTGCCAAGCTTCCTGAACTCGAAATTGTCGAAATATTTGAAGTTGCCGGAGGTGACGCCGACCGCGCCGACCGACAGCCGCGTCTTCAGATCGTTGATGCGGTCGAAATCGACCAGACGCTCCAGCGTCTTCTTCAGCGGCGCGGTGTCGTAATAGCTCTCGGCCTGCGGGCTGCCGGGCGGCCAGAGCGGCGCGGGCGGGATGCGCGGCGTGAAGAAGCCGGGCACGCCGAAGGTCGCGATCAATGCGGCGCTGGTCGAGTTGAACAGCTCGCGGCTATGGTCGCTCTTGCCGATCGGCTTCCACGGCACCGGCGCGGAGACCATCTCCCAGAATTCCTTGAGCCGCTTGACGCGCGTCTGCCCTTCGTTGCCGGCGATGATCGCGGCGTTGACCGCGCCGATCGAGATGCCGGCGACCCATTCCGGCTCGAAGCCGGCATGGCAGAGCGACTGATAGGCGCCGGCCTGATAAGAGCCGAGCGCGCCGCCGCCCTGGAGGACCAGGACACGTTGCGCGTTCGCGGGGATTGTTGCGACGTCTGGGCTATGATCAGTCATGCGGAAACAATAGCAGATGGCGAGCGACCGTGGCGACAGTCTGCCGCGGCGTCAATGCATCCCAGGATCAAGTCTGGCTTATCGAGAGTCCGTCGAGGCCAGGATCATGGTCCAGAACACCTTGTATTTGGTGCCGGGAGCATAGCCCGCCGCGATGCCCAATTTTGTGACACCGCTCTTGAGCATGTTGGCGCGGTGCGGGGGCGAGTCGCGCCAGCCGGAAAACGCTTCCGCCAGCGTATGATAGCCGGCCGAGACATTCTCGACCGCAACGGTCGCCGGATAGCCGCCGGCGCTGAGGCGCTTGGCCAGCGGCGCGCGGACGTCATGATCCATCTTGTTGGCCGCCGCCATGGCCTGGGACTGGGATTCGGCAAGCCGCATCAGTTCGGGGTCGATCACGACGATGCCGAGCCCGTTGTTCTGGCGGTATTGCGAGATCATGATCGCCGCCGCCTGCGCATCGAGTTTGGCGCCCGGGACGGACATATCGGCATACATGGACGGCTGCTGGACCGGCGCTTCGTTGCCGGCGCAGCCTGCGAGCAGCAAAGTGATGAGTATTGCGGCCGCGGCGCGCATGAACAGGAGCCCCCAAATCAGGGGCCGTTGTTGCATACCAACCGTGGCTGAAAGGTGAATATTGAAGAAAATCGTCGAAGTCGTTCCGGGGCGATGCGAAGCATCGAACTATGGTGCGCAATTGCGCACCTGAGAATCTCGAGATTCCGGGGCTGGTCCTACGGACCATCCCGGAATGACGGAGATCTAGCCCGCAAATATCCGGTAGCGGCGGGGCTCGAGGCCAATCGTGTCGCCGGCGCGCAGTTCCCGACCACGAGGCGCATCGATCTCGATCGTTTGCCCGCCTGACAGTGCCACCTCGGCCCGCTGCACGGGACCGAAATTCCGGACATGCTGCACGGCCCCCTCGAAGGCGCCGCTGCCGGGCGGGCCGACCAGCATGTCGTGTCGCCGCACGAACAGTCTTGACGCGCCAGGCGCAAGCCCGTCGGCCGCGAGCCGAAGCGGCCGGTCGCCGAGCGTGACGACGCCGTCGGCGATCAGGACCGGAAGCTCGATGGACTCGCCGATGAAGCCGTGGACGAAGGCGGTCGCGGGGCTCTCATAGACGTCATCGGGCGAGCCGATCTGCTCGATCTTGCCCTTGTCCATCACCACGACGCGGTTGGCGACTTCGAGCGCCTCTTCCTGGTCATGGGTGACGAAGATCGAGGTGACGTTGATTTCGTGGTGCAGCGAACGCAGCCATTTGCGCAGCTCCTTGCGCACCTTGGCATCGAGCGCGCCGAAGGGTTCGTCGAGCAGCAGGATACGTGGCTCGATCGCGAGCGCGCGGGCCAGCGCGATGCGCTGGCGCTGACCGCCGGAGAGCTGGCTCGGATAACGGTCGGCGAGCCAATCGAGCTGCACGAGATCGAGCAGTTCCTTGACGCGCACACGGATGGTCGCTTCGTCCTTGCGGATCGCGCGCGGTTGCACGCGCAGCCCAAAGGCGACGTTCTCGAACACCGTCATGTGGCGGAACAGCGCGTAGTGCTGAAATACGAATCCGACGTGCCGCTCGCGCGCGCCCTGCGCCAGCGCGTCCTCGCCGTTGAAAGACACCTCACCGGAATCGGGCCAGTCGAGCCCGGCGATGATCCGCAGCAGCGTGGTCTTGCCGGAACCTGATGGACCGAGCAGCGCGAGCAGCTCGCCGTCGTTGACCTTGAGGTCGACGCCGTCGAGGGCCGCGAAGCTGCCGAACTTCTTGACGAGATTCCTGACTTCAATGCTCACTTGCGTCATGTCCTTCGTCGAGGTGACTTTCGAGAACGGTCTTGGCGATCAGCGTGATCAGCGCCAGCATCGCGAGCAGCGAGGCGATCGCGAACGCCGCGACGAACTGGTATTCGTTGTAGAGAATCTCGACCAGGAGCGGCATCGTGTTGGTCTCGCCGCGAATATGGCCGGAGACGACGGAGACCGCGCCGAACTCGCCCATCGCGCGCGCATTGCAGAGCAGGACGCCGTAGAGCACGCCCCATTTGATGTTGGGCAGCGTGACGCGGAAGAAGGTTTGCAGGCCCGAGGCGCCGAGCGAAATCGCGGCCTCCTCCTCCTGCGTGCCCTGCTCCTGCATCAGCGGGATCAACGCACGCGCCACAAAGGGGAAGGTCACGAAGGTGGTCGCAAGCGCGATGCCGGGCACCGCGAACAGGATCTGGATGTCATGATCGCGCAGCCAGCTGCCGAAATAGCCCTGAGCGCCGAACAGCAGCACGAAGACGAGGCCCGAGATGACGGGGCTGACCGAGAACGGCAAATCGATCAGCGTGATCAGGAAGGTCTTGCCCGAGAATTCGAATTTTGCAATCGCCCAGGCCGCGACCAAGCCGAAGACGAGATTGAGGCCGACGGAAATTGCCGCAACCAACAGCGTCAACTTGATCGCGGACAGCGCCTCCGGGTCGGCCAGCGCGGCGAAATAAGCGAGGACTCCCTTCGAGAACGCCTGCGCGAACACCACGACCAGCGGCAGCACGACGAAGACAGAGAGAAAGGTCATCGCGAGCGCGATGATGACGATGCGAACCGCCCTCGGTTCGGTGCGCAGGTTGTCCCGCGCGGCCGCCGCATGAGCGCGTGCCTTGGCGTCGGGGGCCGAGAGTTGGACGGAATCTGCGATCTGCATCGTCATGATCCGCCCTCAGCGTACCGGAATCCGGCTCTGCGCCCAGCGCTGGAGCCGGTTGACGGCGAAGATGATGACGAAGGATACGACCAGCATGACCACCGCGATGGCGGTCGCATCGGCATAGCGGAATTCGGACAGGCGGATCACGATCAGCAGCGGCGCGATCTCGGAGACGTTGGGCAGATTGCCGGCGATGAAGATCACCGAGCCGTATTCGCCGACCGCGCGTGCGAAGGCGAGCGCGAGCCCGGTGAGCAGCGCCGGACCGAGTGAGGGCAGGATCACGCGAATGATGGTCTGCCAGCGGCTCGCGCCAAGGCTGCCCGCGGCTTCCTCGATCTCAGGATCCAGATCCTGGAGCACCGGCTGCACCGTGCGCACCACGAACGGGATACCGATAAAGATCATGGCGACGAAGATGCCGACCGGCGTGAACGCCACCTTGATACCGGCCGCCGCGAGCGGCGCGCCGAGCCAGCCCTTCTCGGCGAACAACGCGGTCAGCGCGACGCCGGCGACCGCCGTCGGCAGCGCAAAGGGCACGTCGACGATGGCATCGAACAGCCGCCTTCCCGGAAAGCGGTAGCGCACCAGCGCCCAGACGATGATGCTGCCCATCACGAGATTGACGCAGGCCGCCGCGAAGGCGAGCCCGAAGGACACGCGCAAGGCATTCAGGGTGCGGCGGCTGGAGAGGATGTTCCAGAACTGCTCGGGGCTCAACTCGAGGGATTTCAGGAAGAGGCCGGCGAGCGGAATCAGGATGATGATCGACAGCCAGGACAGCGTCAGTCCCATCGTGAGACCGAAGCCTGGCAATGTCCGGCGTCGTGCTACGATTGCGCTCACCAGGCCCCCTGTTTAAGCCCCGTCGACAGCGCCCGATCAGTTCTTGTAGATCTGATCGAAGACGCCGCCGTCGGCAAAATGTTCCCTCTGCGCCTTGGTCCAGCCGCCGAAAAGTTCGTCGATCGTGAACAGCTCGACCTTCGCGAAGGAGCTTTCGTGTTTTTTAGCGATCTCGGGATCGCGCGGACGATAGAAGTTGCGCGCCGCGATTTCCTGACCTTCCTTGGTATACCAATATTGCAGGTAGGCGTCGGCGGCGTTGCGCGTGCCTTTTTTATCGGCAACCTTGTCGACGATCGTCACCGGCGGCTCGGCCAGGATCGAGAGCGGCGGCGCCACGATCTCGAATTTTTCCGGACCGAATTCCTTGAGCGCGAGGTACGCCTCGTTCTCCCAGGCGAGCAGCACGTCGCCAACGCCGCGCTCGACGAAGGTCACGGTCGCGCCGCGCGCACCGGTGTCGAGCACCGGCACCTGCTGATACAATTTGCCGATGAAGTCCTTGGCCTTATCGGCCGAACCGTACTTCTTCTGCGCAAAGCCCCAGGCCGCCAGATAATTCCAGCGCGCGCCGCCTGACGTCTTCGGGTTCGGCGTGATCACGGCGACGCCCGACTTGAGCAGATCGCCCCAGTCCTTGATGCCCTTCGGATTGCCCTTGCGGACCAGAAACACGATGGTCGAGGTATAGGGCGACGAATTTTGCGGCAACCGCTTCTGCCAGTCAGCCGTCGTGAGGCCTTTGCCCGCGATGGCGTCGATGTCGTAGGCGAGCGCGAGCGTCACCACATCGGCCTGCAATCCGTCGATCACGGCGCGCGCCTGCGAACCGCTGCCGCCATGCGACTGCTTGATCTCGACGCTCTTGCCGGTTTCCTTCTGGTAGGAATTCGCGAACGCCTTGTTGAACTCGACATAGAGCTCGCGCGTCGGATCGTACGATACGTTCAGCAGATTGATGTCAGCGGCGAGAGCCGAGCTTGCCAACAAGCCTGTCACGAGCAGTCCTGCCGCGAGCGGAACGATACGACGCATCATGTCCATCTCCATTCACATCAATGACGGCGGCGTCATCGATGGCAGGCATAACTCGGGGCGAAACGCGCTTAAGTCAACGGAACCGGATTTTCTTGTTCGTAGCCGGGCAGCGTAACTTTGCTACGAAGTCTTCATCGTGTGGATGCCGCATTCCGTCTTGGCCCGGCCGCGCCAGCGACCGGCACGCTCATCCTCACCTTCGGCCGTTCTGCTCGTGCAAGGCATACACCCGACCGACAGGAATCCCGACGCAATCAGAGGATGACGCGGCAATTTGGCGCGGGCGAAGATCGCCTCGAGTTCCTCGCGCGAAACATTGGCAAAGGGATTGAACTTCAACCGCGCACCATCGTCCTCGACCACCGGGATGTCGGCGCGCGAGTTGCCCTGGAAGCGCTTGCGGCCGTTGAGCCAAGCGTCGAACGGTTTCAGCGCCCGCGCCAACGGCTCGACCTTTCGGATACGGCAGCAGGCGTCGGGATCGGAGAACCAGAGGTCGCGTTCGGGATCTTCGCGCGACAGCGTCTCCTCGGCGGGCTTGATCGAGCGGACGTCCTTCAGGCCCAGCGTCGCGATCAGCGTGTCGCGATAGGCCAGCGTCTCCTCGAACAGCCAGCCGGTGTCGAGGAAGATTACCGGGATGGCCGGATCGACATCGGCCATGACCTTCAGCAGCGTCGCCGATTCCGTGCCGAAGGACGACACCAGCGCGAGCTTGTCGCGCCCGACCGTCTTCAGCGCAGCGGCGATGATTTCGGCGGGCGAGGCATCGCGCAAGGCGCGATCGAGCTCCTCCGCCGAAGGCAGCGCAGTGACGGACGTCGAAGCCTGAGGCGCGACTACGTTCACGTGCCGACACCCTCGGAATGACGCAGTTGCATGCGCCGGTGCAGCGCCGTGATGCGGCCGTCACCGGTGGGCTGGTAGAATACCGAGTAGCGCTTCGCGGTCTGCATGAAGGCTTCGGCGTCAGCCTGCTTCTTGACGTCGAAGGAATCGAAGCCCGCGCGCAGCATGAACACGAACTGGTCCCGCAGGATCTGGCCCGTCGCACGCAATTCGCCGCGGTAATTGTAGCGTTCGCGCAGCAGCCGCGCCTGGCTGTAGGCACGTCCGTCGCGGAAGGTCGGGAACACCAGCGCGACGACCGCGATCTTGCCGAGGTACGGCACCAGCTCGGCGATGTCGCGATTGTTCGGCCAGATCACACCGACCTTGCCGGTCCGCCTGAGCAACGCGTCGGCGTCGCCGACGAAGCGCTCCGCCGGCACCAGGATGTCGCCGCCCTCGGGCAGCGGCGTGTCGACCGCGAGCTTGACGAAGCCGTCGTCGGCGATCTTTCCGCCGTTAACGAGTGGCATAAACGCGCTCCTTGAAAGGTTCGACGCCGAGGCGCTTTACGGTGTCCATGAACAGCTCTTCAGGCCGCTCGCGTAGCGCCAGATAGGCTTCCACGATGTCCTCGACGACGTCGGCGACCTCGTCGAACTTGACGCCGGGGCCGATCAGATTGCCGAGTGCGGCACTCTCGTCGGCGCGACCGCCGATGGTGATCTGGTAGACCTCCTCGCCGTTCTTCTCGACGCCGAGAATGCCGATGTGGCCGACATGATGATGGCCGCAGGCGTTGATGCAGCCGGAGATGTTGATGTGCAACCGGCCGATCAGATTGGCGAGCTCGTGATTGGCGAAGCGCCGCGTCAATTCCTGCGCGATCGGGATCGAGCGCGCATTGGCCAGCGAGCAATAGTCGAGACCCGGGCAGGCGATGATGTCGGTGATCAGATTGACGTTCGGCGTTGCCAGCCCGAGCTTGTCGAGCGCTTTCCACAGCGCGGGCAGGTCGCGCTTGGCGACATGCGGCAAAGCGAGGTTCTGCTCGTGTCCGACGCGGATCTCACCGAACGAATATCTGTCGGCGAGATCGGCGAGCGCATGCATCTGCTCGGCGGTAGCATCGCCCGGAGGCGCGCCGATCGGCTTCAGCGAGATCGTGACGATGGAATAGCCCTGGACCTTGTGCGGGGCGACCGAGTTCTTGCGCCATGCCTCGAAATCGGGATCGGCCGCGGCCTGCCGCAGTTCGTCCGGCATGTGCGGAAGCTTCTCGTAGGCGGGATAGCTGAAGCGCGAACGGATGTCCTCGACAACCTCGTCATCGATCTGGAGCGAGGAGTTGCGGATGTGCTGCCACTCCTCCTCGACTTCGCGCGAGAACTTCTCGATGCCGAGCTCGTGCACCAGGATCTTGATGCGCGCCTTGTAGATGTTGTCGCGGCGGCCGTACTGGTTGTACACCCGTAGGATCGCCTCGATGTAGCTGAGAATGTCGCGGCCATGCACGAAGTGCTTGATGGTCTTGCCGATGAACGGCGTGCGCCCGAGCCCGCCGCCGACCAGCACCTCGAAGCCGGTCTCGCCCTTCTCGTTCTTGATCAGCTTCAGCCCGATGTCGTGGATCTTGATCGCGGCGCGGTCGTGGTCCGACGCGGTGATCGCGATCTTGAACTTGCGCGGCAGGAACGAGAATTCCGGATGCAGCGTGGTGTGCTGGCGGATCAGCTCCGACCAGATGCGGGGATCCTCGATCTCGCCGGGCGCCACGCCGGCCCACTGGTCCGAAGTGACGTTGCGCATGTTGTTGCCGGAGGTCTGCATCGCATGGATGCCGACTTCGGCAAGATCGGCCAGCGCGTCCGGCAATTCGGCAAGCTTGATCCAGTTGAACTGGATGTTCTGCCGCGTCGTGAAATGGCCGTAGCCACGGTCGTATTTGCGCGCGACGTGGGCGAGCGCGCGCAGCTGGTTCGACGCCAGCGTCCCGTAGGGGATCGCGACCCGGAACATGTAGGCGTGCAGTTGCAGATAGACGCCGTTCTGCAGCCGCAGGATCTTGAACTCGTCCTCGGTGAGCTCGCCGGACAGGCGGCGCTTCACCTGGTCGCGGAATTCCGAGACGCGCTCGTTGACGAGCGTGCGGTCGATTTCATCGTAAGCGTACATGCGAGAATGCCTTAAACCTGGACCGGCTGTCCGATGGTCACACCGGTGCGGCGGATCTGTTCGCGCAGATTGCCGGGTTCGATCCTGCCGTCCGCACCGACCTGTACCGGCGCGATATAGGGACCGATCGCGCCGACGTCATCGGCAACGGACTCCGCAAGCAACGCTTTCGCCTCGTCGGAGTTGCGCACGATCGCGGCTTCCGACAGCTCCGCGGACCAGCTCTTGGCGGCGGTGCGGTAAACCACGATGCCGTCCCAGGTGCGGTTGGCGGTCACGACCGAGGGACCGGCGATTTTGATCTTCTTCTGTTCAAGCGGGGAGGTCATTCGGCTGCATCCAATAGGTCAGAGATGATTTGCTTTGGGGTTTGGCGGCGAAGCGAGCCGGCATGCCGGACCACATCGCCGATGATGAGAATGGCGGGGCCGCCATTTGTCCGTCGCACCAGTTCGGGCAGGTCGCGCAGCGTACCGATCGCACCTTGCGCATCGGGACGCGTGACGCGGGCGAACACGCCGACCGGCGTCTCCGGCGAACGGCCGGCGGCCAAGAGGCCGGCGCGTACGGCCGGCGCAGCCGTCATGCCCATGTAGACCACGACGGTCATCCTGGCGTCGGTCAGCGCCGACCAGTCCACGACTTCCGCGTCGCGCGCCTTGTGCGCGGTGAGGAAGGTGATGCGGGTTGCTTCGTGACGATAGGTAAGCGGCACCTCGAAATCGGCGGCGCCGCCGAGGCCTGCAGTGATGCCGGGAATGATCGAATAGGCAACGCCGGCCGCACGCAACGCTTCGACTTCTTCGCCGCCGCGGCCGAACACGAAAGGATCGCCGCCCTTCAGCCGCACTACGCGCTGGCCGGATTGCGCAGCCTCGATCATGCGCTTGTTGATGGCGTCCTGACCGATGCCGGGCTTGCCGACGCGGCGACCGACCGGCACGCGGCTGGTGTCACGGCGGATGCGGTCGAGAATTTCAGGCGAGACCAGCTCGTCATGGAAGACGATGTCGGCATCCTGGAGCGCGCGCAGCGCCTTGATGGTCAGCAAATCCGGATCGCCGGGACCGGCGCCGACCAGCGCGACCGAGCCCTCCGGCTTGTCGGCTCGCGCGAACGCGGATGGATCGGAAATCGCCTTGAGGGCGGCTTCGGCCTCACCCTTGCGGCCCGCAAGCAGGGATGCGCCGATCGGGCCGTCGATGACGCGCTCCCAGAAACGGCGGCGCAGCGGAAACTCGGCAATACGTTCGTTGATGGATTTGCGGAAGCCGCCGATGAACTCGGCCAACTCGCCGATCCGCGCCGGCAGCAGTGCCTCGATCTTTTCGCGCACGCGCCGCGCCACCACCGGCGACGTGCCGCCGGTGCCGACGGCGACCACGACATCGCCGCGATCGACGATCGCCGGGAAGATGAAGCTCGAATGCTCGAGATCGTCCATGACGTTGACGGGCAGGCCGAGCGCCTTGGCGCGGACCGACATCGCCACGCCGACATCGCCTGCGCCGGCGCAAACGACGGCGATGATTCCCGAGAGATCGGCGGTCAGTGGATCGGTGGCCGCGACGTCGATACGCGCGGCGTCCTCGGAGCCCAGACCCAGGTCCTGATTGCCGTCGATCGCATGCACGCGAATGCGCGCACCGGCGGCTGCGAGCACGCGCAGCTTGGCGCGCAGAAGCTCACCCGCGCCGATGAGAACCACCGGACCGGCCTTGAGATCGAGGAACACCGGCAAGAACCGCATACGATACTCGCTCCCCCCAGATCCGGGGTTGACTGGAATTATTTTCTATATATGTGTCGTTTCGAGCGCGCAAAGAGAAAATTTTTTCTTCTCTCTTGCGCCGCAACTATAGAATTTTCGCCTTCAAACGCAAAGTGGCAGAGATGCATCTTCTCAAGGACAATTCCACTGCTGTCGGCTTGGGCAGCCCGGCCGCCGCCGAGCGCGCGCGCACGCAAGAATTTTCTGCTGACCTTGCCCCGAGCATGGACCATCTCGACCAGCTCGAGGCCCAGAGCATCTACATCTTCCGCGAAGCCTTTGGCCGCCTCAAGAAGATCGCCCTGCTGTGGTCGCTCGGCAAGGACTCCAACGTCATGATCTGGCTGGCGCGCAAGGCCTTCTTCGGCCGCCTGCCGTTCCCGGCCCTCCATGTCGACACCGGCAAGAAGTTTCCGGAAATGTATCGCTTCCGCGATCACTACGGCAAGGAATGGGATCTCGATCTACGTGTCGAGCCTTGCCCGCCGATTGATGCCGTCGACCCAACGCTGCCGCCCGCCGCACGTTCCGCCGCGCGCAAGACCGAGGGCCTCAAGATGGCGCTCGCCAAATACGGTTTCGACGGCCTGATTGCCGGCATCCGCCGCGACGAGGAGGCGACGCGTGCCAAGGAGCGCGTGTTCTCGCCACGCGGCTTGGAAGGCAATTGGGACGTGCGCGACCAGCCGCCGGAGTTCTGGGATCATTTCAATGCGTCGCCGCCGCAGGGCGCCCATTTGCGCATCCATCCGATCCTGCATTGGACCGAGTCCGATATCTGGGCCTACACGAAGCGCGAGAACATCCCGATCATCCCGCTGTATCTGTCGCAAAACGGCAAGCGCTATCGCTCGCTGGGTGATCAGGACATCACCAATCCGGTCGCCTCAAACGCGTCGAACATCGACGAGATCCTGATCGAACTCGAGCAGACCAAGGTGCCGGAACGTTCCGGCCGTGCGCTCGACCACGAGACCGAGGACGCTTTCGAGCGCCTGCGTGTCGCCGGCTATCTCTGATCAAGGACGCGAGCGCGATATGAACATGATCGTCACCCCCGCTTCGCCCGCCACCCCGAACGGCACGACGCGACCGCAGGTCCGCATCGTCATCGTCGGCCATGTCGACCATGGCAAGTCGACCTTGGTCGGCCGCCTGCTGCACGAGACCGGCAGCCTGCCCGACGGCAAGCTCGAGATGCTCAAAGCCGTCAGCGCGCGGCGCGGCATGCCGTTCGAATGGTCGTTCCTGCTCGACGCGCTCCAGACCGAGCGCGACCAGGGCATCACCATCGACACCACGCAGATCCGCTTCCGCACCAATTCGCGCGACATCGTGCTGATCGACGCGCCCGGCCACGCCGAATTCCTGCGCAACATGATCACCGGCGCCTCGCAGGCCGACGGCGCGGTGCTGATCATCGATGCGCTCGAAGGCGTGCGCGACCAGACAAGGCGGCACGGCTATCTCCTGCATCTGCTCGGCGTGAAGCAGGTTGCGGTCGTCGTCAACAAGATGGACCGCGTCGACTTCGCCGCCGAGCGCTTCAAGGAGATAAGCGACGAGATCTCGGCACATCTGCAAGGCCTCGGTGTGAAGCCCACGGCCGTGATCCCGATTTCCGCCCGAGACGGCGACGGCGTCGCCGAGCGCACCGATCGGATCGGCTGGTACAAGGGCCCGACCGTCGTGGAGGCACTCGACCGGCTCGAACCGGCGCGCCCGCTGGAGGCGCTGGCGCTGCGGCTGCCGGTGCAGGCGATCTACAAATTCGACGATCGCCGTATCGTTGCGGGCCGGATCGAATCCGGCAGCCTCATCGCCGGGGACGAAATCGTGATCATGCCGGCCGGCAAGATCGCCAGGATCAAGACGGTCGAGAGCTGGCCGGTGACGCCGGTCGCGGGCCGACAGGGTGCAGGCCGCTCGGTCGGCATCACGCTCGACCGCGAGCTGTTCCTCGAACGCGGCGATATCATAGCGCATACGAACAGCGCGCCGCGCGAGACGCGACGGCTGCGCGCGAGGATCTTCTGGCTGCACGACAAGCCGCTGGCCAAGGGCGACCAGCTCCTGGTTCGCTGCGGGCCAAAGGAAAGCCGTGCCACCGTTGTCGCGATCGAGAAGGCGGTCGATCCCGGCGAGTTGTCGAGCGTCGAGAACAAGGCAATCGGCCGCAACCATGTCGGCGAGATCGACATTTCCCTTTCGAATCCGATTGCCACCGATCCCTACACGGAAAATCCGCGCACCGGCCGGCTCGTGATCGAGGTGTCCGGGCGCATCGCGGGCGGCGGTCTCGTGCTGTCGGTCGATGCCGGCCAGCGCGCCCTGCCCGTCGACATCGTGCCGGTGGAATCCGCGCTGCGGCCCGACGAACGCTCCGCGCGCTATCGTCACAACGGCGCCGTGGTCTGGCTCACCGGCCTCCCCGCCTCCGGCAAGTCGACTCTCGCAAAAGCACTGGAGCGGCGGCTGTTCAGCAATGGCGGCTCGCCGATCCTGCTCGACGGCGATACGCTGCGCGCCGGCCTCAACAGCGACCTCGGCTTCTCCGCCGCCGATCGCAGCGAGAACATCCGCCGTCTCGCCGAAGTCGCGACACATCTCGCGCGCAACGGCCACATCGCCATCGTCGCGGCGGTCTCGCCCGCCCGCGAGGATCGCGCCACCGCGCGCTGCATCGCCGACACTTCGTTCCGCGAGATTCACGTCGCGACGCCGGCCGGGATCTGCGAGGAGCGAGACCCCAAGGGCCACTACAAGAAGGCCCGCGCCGGCGCGCTCGCGTCGTTCACCGGTATCGGCAACGACTACGAGCGGCCTGAGGCCGCCGAGCTCGTGATAGACACCTCGACGCGCACGGTCGCCGAGGCCGCGGACGAGATCGAACAAATGCTCAAGACGACCGGCGTGCTGTTCGACGAAGTCGTGGACCTCGCCGCGAATATTTGAAGGCGGGCTGCTGCCCCGCTGTCGTCGCCCGGCTTGACCGGGCGACCCAGTATTCCACCGACAGCCGTGATTCAGCCGAGAGGCCGCGGCGTACTAGATTCCCCGCCTTCGCGGGGAATGACACCGTGCGTACGCCCACCCGCCTTGACATTTTGACAACTTTTGGGGGCCTTCTCACGGCCCCGATTTTGGGGCTAATAAGACCCCGAAAGCCGCTCCTTGGAGCGCATTTTGCTGCGGTCGGGTCAAAAGCAGCCAAAAACAGCCATTTCCAACAAGAAAGCCCATCATGAAACGCGTCGACGCCCACGGATTGAAGATCGCTCCCATCCTGTTCGATTTCATCGCCAAGGAAGCGGCCCCGAAGACGGGAATCGCGCCGGATGCGTTCTGGGCCGGGCTTGCCGCCATCATCAAGGAGCTGGGGCCGAAGAACCGCGCGCTGCTGGCGGAGCGCGACACGCTGCAGGCCAAGATCGACGACTGGCACCGCGCCAACAAGGGCAAGGCGTTCGACCTCAACGCCTATACCGCGTTCCTGAAGGAGATCGGCTATCTCGTCCCGGAGCCGGCGACGCAGAAGGTCGAGACCGCCAATGTGGACGAGGAGATCGGCAAGATCTGCGGCCCGCAGCTGGTCGTGCCCCTGACCAATGCGCGCTACGCACTCAACGCAGCGAATGCGCGCTGGGGCTCGCTCTATGACGCCTTCTACGGCACCGACGCGATTCCGCACGATCCATCCGAGAGCGGCAAAGGCTACAACAAGGCGCGCGGCGACAAGGTGATCGCAAAAGCGAAAGCCTTCCTCGATGCCGCCGTGCCGCTGGCGACCGGCAGTCACACCGACGTCACCGCCTATAGCGTGGTCGCAGGCCAGCTCGCGGTGAAGCTGAAGAGCGGCAACGCCACCGCGCTGAAGAACGCCGCGCAATTCGCGGGCTTCCAGGGCGACGCAGCCGCACCGAGCGCGGTGCTGCTCGCCAACAACGGCCTGCATGTCGAGGTGAAGATCGACCGCAGCAGCGCGATCGGCAAGGACGATCCGGCCGGCGTCGCGGACATGGTCATGGAGTCCGCGGTCTCAACCATTCTCGACATGGAAGACTCGGTCGCGGCGGTCGATGCCGAGGACAAGGTGCTGGTCTATCGCAACACGCTCGGCCTGATGAACGGCACGCTGTCGGCCGATTTCGAGAAGGGCGGCAAGACGCTGACGCGCTCGCTCAATGCCGACCGCAGCTACAAGACGCCTGACGGCAAGGGCGAGGTCAAGCTGCACGGCCGCAGCCTGCTCCTGATGCGCAATTGCGGTCACCACATGTTCACCGACGCGGTGCTGGACGACAAGGGCGAGGAGATTCCGGAAGGCCTGCTCGACGCCGCCGTCTCCGGGCTTCTTGCCGTGCATGATTTGAAGGGCAACTCCAAGGTCAAGAACAGCCGCACCGGCTCTGCCTATATCGTCAAGCCGAAGATGCACGGACCCGACGAGGTGTCGCTGACCTGCGAAATCTTCGACCGCGTCGAGAAGATGCTGTCGCTGCCAGAGAACACGCTCAAGGTCGGCATCATGGACGAGGAGCGGCGCACCACCGTCAACCTCAAGGCCTGCATCCAGCGCGCCTCCAAGCGCATCATGTTCATCAACACCGGCTTCCTCGACCGCACCGGCGACGAGATCCACACCTCGATGGAGGCGGGGCCGATGATCCGCAAGAACGAGATGAAGGCGCAGGCCTGGATCAAGTCCTATGAGGACTGGAACGTCGATATGGGCCTGATCTGTGGCCTGCCCGGCCATGCCCAGATCGGCAAGGGCATGTGGGCGGCGCCGGACAAGATGGCGGACATGCTTGCCCAGAAGCTCGCCCATCCGCAGGCCGGTGCCACCACCGCCTGGGTGCCCTCGCCGACCGCCGCGACGCTGCACGCGCTGCACTACCACCAGGTCAACGTCACCGCGCGCCAGCAGGAGCTCGCAAAGGCCGGGCCGCGCGCAAAGCTCGAGGACATCCTGACCATCCCGGTGTCGAAGTCGAACTGGGCGCCCGATGACGTCAAGCAGGAGATCGACAACAACTGCCAGGGCATCCTGGGCTATGTCGTGCGCTGGATCGACCAGGGCGTCGGCTGCTCCAAGGTGCCTGACATTCACGACGTCGGCCTGATGGAAGACCGTGCCACCCTGCGCATTTCCAGCCAGCACCTCGCCAACTGGCTGCACCAGGGCGTCATCACCGAAGCCCAGGTAATGGAATCGCTCAAGCGCATGGCGGTCGTCGTCGACAAGCAGAATGCGGGCGATCCCATCTACAAGCCGATGGCGCCCGCCTTCGACGGCACAGCCTTCAAGGCGGCTAGCGACCTCATCTTTAAAGGACGCGAGCAGCCCAACGGCTACACCGAATACATCCTCACCGCTCGCCGCCGCGAGGCCAAGGCGGCTGGCTGAAAAGGCCCTTGGCTGACAAGGCGGCCTGCTGATCCGACTAGAACACCAAAAGCCCCGGCTCGCGCCGGGGCTTTTTCGTTGCGGCAGCTACGCTCCCGCTAGAACACTGCCAGATATTTCAGCAGCGACACGATACCGATAATGATGACGACCACGCGCGCGATCTGCTTGGCGCGGCCGTCCATCGGCAGCATGTTGATGAGGTAAAGTACGAGAATGACGACGAGAAAGGTGACGAGGACGCCGACCAACATTGTTAGGACCCCCATTAGGCCAGTTGCTGACGCTTCTTAACGCACAACTCCCGCGCCGGTTCCATTGAGGCAACCCTCTGCAACTTCTAGTAATTCCGTACTTCTACCGTCAGCCGGCCTGCCTAAAATTTTACCCTTTTCCTTTCAGATGCAGACACCGTTTGGCCCCTGAGCCACAAACGGCATGCGATTGCCTGGTCTTGCGTGCCCCTCTTTTCCGATGTTGCCCGGGGCGATTTCACGAACTTTGTAATGGGAATTGGGGGACTTCGATGCTGAATCGTCTGACCGTATCCGCGCTGCTGAAGGCGGTGATCGCGATCACATCGATCTGCGTGGTGATCGCACTCTCGCTCACCGCCTACGAGTCCTGGGATCGCCTGAAGACCGCCAACCGCATTTCGCAGATCGCCGACACGTCCGCCGATCTGTTCAAGGCGATGCACAATCTACGCACCGACCGCTCGACCACGGTCCGTCTCCTGAACGCGACCGAGCCGATGGACGGCGAGATCGAGAAATATCTGCGCGCCCTGCGCGATGCCCAAATGCCCGCCATGGCGCGCGCGCTCCAGCTGCTGCCCAGTATGGACTTCCCGCAGTCGGGCACCCTGGTACCGGAGCTCGCGCGTCTGTTCAAATTGCTGACCGAAGAGCAGAAGCAGTTCTGGGAGGATGTCGCCAAGCCGAAGGACCAGCGCCGCGCCAGCCTGCCCAAGGAATACATGGAGACGACGCAGGGCCTGCTCGACACGCTCGACAAGCTCTCGAACACCTTGGCCACCACCGTCAATCACCTGGACGCAGCGATCGACCAGCTCCTGTCGATCAAGCAGAACGCCTGGCTGCTCCGCAACACCGCGGGCGAGGCGTCGCTGATCGTCTCGACCGGACTGGCCGCCGGCAAGATCACGCCGGAAGGCCGCTACGCTTATACCCAACATGTCGGCGGCACGAGCGCGATGTGGAAGGCGCTGGAGTTGTCGACGTCCGGCATGCAGTTGCCGGCTGGGCTCGCCTCCGCGATGGCGGCCGCCAAGACCTCCTATTTCGAGCCGCAATATCTGGCCTTGCGCGACCGTCTCGCCGACGCGCTGGTCAAGGGTGAGAAGCCCGAGATGACGGCGAACCAATGGAGCCCGCTCACGGTCGGCCGCATGGCGAGCGCGGTCGCAGTGGCAGAAGGTGCGCTCGATGCTGCCAAGATCCACACGCAGGAGCAGCGCGGCGCCGCAGAGCGCGCACTGATCGTGCAGCTGACGCTGCTGGCGCTCGCCGTGGGGCTTGCCGTCGGCGCGATCATGCTGGTCAATCGCCGCGTCATCACTCCGCTCAACACCATCCGGGACGCCATGCTGAAGGTCGCCGGCGGCGACCTTGCCGTCGATAGCGGCTATCTCGATCGCAACGATGAGATCGGCGCGCTTGCCGGCGCGCTGGAGACCTTCAAGCAGCAGGCCAACGAGAAGCTCAAGATCGAGGCGCAGGAGCGCGAACGCAATGCGGGCGCCTCCGCGCGCCAACGCGCGGTCGAGACCTATGTCGGCGAGTTCGAGGGCGCGGTGCGCAAGACGCTCGGCGAATTGAGCGAAGCCTCCGGCGAAATGCGCAAGACCTCGGGCGATCTCTCTGCGGTGTCGCGGCAGACCAACGACCGCGTGCAGGTCGCGGGCAAGGCCTCCAATGACGCCTCCATGAGCGTGGACAGCGTCGCCGCGGCAGCCGAAGAGCTCAGCGCCTCGATCAACGACATCAGCCAGCAGGCCGCGCATGCCGCAGGCATCGCCAGCCGCGCCGTGACCCAGGCGCGCGACACCGACGGCACGGTGCAGGGACTTCAGAAGTCGGCCGGCCGCATCGGCGAGGTCGTCGGCCTGATCAACACCATTGCGCAGCAGACCAATTTGCTCGCGCTCAACGCCACGATCGAGGCTGCCCGCGCCGGCGAAGCCGGGCGCGGCTTTGCCGTGGTCGCCTCCGAGGTGAAGTCGCTGGCGAGCCAGACCGCCAAGGCAACCGAGGAGATCTCCGAGCAGATCGCCGACATCCAGAAGGTCGCGGGCGACGCCATCAGCGCGATCCAGACCATCGGCGGCATCATCGGCGAAGTGAATGAGGTCGCGACCGCAATCGCTGCCGCCGTGCAGGAGCAGGGCGCGGCCACGCAAGAGATCACCCGCAGCACCCAGTTTGCGGCGCAGGGCACCAAGAACGTCTCGGACAACATCACCGGCGTCAAATCCGATGCTGACGCTGCTGCCGCCGCCGCCGACAACGTGAAGCACGCCTCCGAGATGCTGGAGAGCCAGAGCCGCCAGCTCGGCCATGAGGTCAGCGACTTCCTCGGCAAGATCCGCGCGGCGTAGAACGGGCCGTTAAAGAGAGCCGCGCCCACATCCTCGGTGTCGTCCTGGCTTTCGCCAGGACGACGTTGAGGCTACTCCTTCGCCACCACCGGCACTTGGCGGAATCTTGCGCGCACCGAATCCGGCAGCGGAGAGAAATTCATTGCGACGCCGCGGCGGTCGTTGGCATTGCGGCTGGCGACCACCAGACCGTCGGCGCCCGCGACGATGTCGCCCTTGCGCAAGGTGGGATCGTCGTCGACCTTGACCTGAGCGAGCCCGACCGGATCCTTGCCGTTGCAGGTGCAGCCTGCGACAATCTCATTGCGATAGCGGAACGCGTTGGGCAAGTCGGAATAGGATTTCCCCTTGTCCGTCGTCGCGTCGTCGATGTTGCCGCCATAGACGAGCGAGGTCTCCGAGGCCGGGCAGAAGCTCTTGCAGGATTGCGCCTTGCTCTCGGAATCATTTCCCTGCGCCGGGAAATAACGTCCGTCGCAGCCGCGCACGCAATAGGCCGTGCCGCCGCCATAGGATGCCCGCTGGCGCGGCGTGTCGTAGCGCGGCGAGTCATCGGTCTGGAACGGCATGCGAATCTCGGGCGCCGGCCGCCCGCGGAAGCCGCCGAACAGCGCCGAGAAAAAGTCCTCCGCATGGGCCGATGGCGTCAGCGCGAGGCCGAAGGAGGCAACGGCGACGAATGCCGCCGCGCCACCGGCGAGTTTGCCGATCGAACGTCTCTTCATGTGACCTCACTCGACGCTTAGTTGACGGCCGAATTCGAAATGTTCAGCGCCTGCCGGCCCGAGGGCAGCGCCGTCACGGCCGGACGCTTGCGCACGGAATCCCCGCCTTTGGCCATCAGCGGCGCGTTCTTCGGCAGCACAACGACTTTGGCGCCGACATTGACGCGGCCGAACAGGTCGGTGACGTCCTCATTTGTCATGCGGATGCAGCCAGACGAGACGAACTTGCCAATCGTGCTGGGATCGTTGGTGCCGTGAATGCGGTATTCGCTCGACCCGAGATACATCGCACGCGCGCCGAGCGGATTGCCGGGGCCGCCAGCGACGAAGCGAGGCAGATAGGGTTGGCGCGCAATCATCTCAGCAGGCGGATGCCAGTCCGGCCATTCCGCCTTGCGGCTGACGCTCTGCACGCCCGACCAGGTGAAGCCCTCGCGCCCGACACCGACGCCATAGCGGATGGCGCGGCCCTGTCCGAGCACGTAGTAAAGATAAGTATTGTTGGTATCGATCACGATGGTACCGGCCGGCTCGCTCCGATCGAAGCTGACAATCTGCTTGCGCAGGCGATCGGGCAGCGCGGCATCCTCGTCGGGCGCCTGCGCGCTCTGGCTTGCATAGCCTTGGTTTGGATAGCCTTGGTTCGCATAGACTTGGTTCGCATAACCCTGCGAATAGCCCTGGTCCTGAGGGTAGGCCTGGTCCTGCGGATAGGTGTAGCCCAGTGTTTGTGCGCTTGCGGCGCCGAACGGCACTGCCAGCAAAGCGGTTGCGAAGGCGAAGGCGGTGATGCGGCGCGGCGATAAGCGGCGTCGGACTGCAGAGAACTTCGTCATGTGCTGCCCCGTTGGATGCCCGCATCAGGGTGATGCGCTGGTTCGATCAACGCGGTCGAACCGGCACAAGTTCCGCGGCGCGATGCAGCAGCGACGTCACAGTCAAGCGAGCATCTCTTCACGAAGCCGCGATGGAACCCGCAGGAGGCTTGGACGTTCTTGTCTGGTCGTGGGCGCGCGGACCGAAGACTCCGTGCCGGAGAGGTATTGTGCGCGTCCTTCCCAGTGAACGTATGACTTCCGGCAACGGCGAAGGCACTCCGCTTCCCGAGAGCCACGGCGAACTCCCGCCGGTGATCCGCCGCACCGAGCTCGTCGCCTTCTCGCTTGCCGGACTTCTCCTCATCGCAATCGTCGCGGTGCTCTATGTCGGAAAGGCGTTCTTTCTGCCTGTGGTGATGGCGTTCGTCACCGGCACGATGCTCTCGCCGGCAGCGACCTTCCTGGAGAAACAGAAAGTGCCGCGGAGTCTCGCCGCCGCGCTAATCGTGTTCGCGGTGACCGCCGTAGTCGGCTTCATCGTCGCGCTGATTGCCTCGCCGGCGATGGAATGGAGCTCGCGCCTGCCCGAACTCGGCGCGCAGTTGAAAGACAAGGTCCACGTGTTCGACCGGCCGCTGGCGCTGTGGCGAGAGCTGCAGACGATGCTCGGCGGCTCGGAGGGATTGCCGAGCCTCCAGATGCCGAAATTCGAGTGGGTGCAGCCGACGATCGAATTCCTGTCACCGACCTTTACCGAATTCCTGCTGTTCTTCGTCACCCTGATCCTGTTCATCGCCAGCTGGCGGGACCTGCGACGGGCGATGATCATGACCTTCAGCGATCATGACGCACGGCTGCGCACGCTTCGCATCCTCAATGAGATCGAGGTCCATCTCGGCAACTATCTCTTGACCGTGACCCTCATCAATGTCGGCGTCGGCGTCGCCGCCGGCATCGTCTGCGCGCTCACCGGAATGCCCAATCCGGCTGGCCTCGGCGCGCTCGCGGCCACCCTCAATTTCATTCCGATCATCGGACCGGTGGCCATGTTCGCCATTCTGGTCGTGGTGGGACTGGTCACCTTCCCGACTGTCAGCGGCGGCCTGATGGCGGCGCTCGCCTTTGGCGGCATCACCTTCCTGGAGGGACATTTCGTCACGCCGACCATCATCGGCCGGCGGCTGGCGCTCAATGCGCTCGCGGTGCTGCTGGCGCTGGCGTTCTGGACCTGGCTGTGGGGCCCGATGGGTGCGTTCCTGTCGTCGCCGCTCCTGATCGTAGCCCTGATCCTGAAGGAGCATCTGTTGCCGGAGGATTCGCCGCAGCTCCCGCAGGACTAACGGTTTCCGTGAACGGAACTTACCCGACGACGAAACGTTTCCCGGCTGTCTCAACCGTCAGCAGCTCGGAGCCCCTGATGTCAACCACCAATGCCGAAGCCGGGATGAGAGACTGGACCGACAAAGCCACCCGAGAACGCCTCGAGAAGGATGTAGCAGCCGTGAAAAGCGATATCGCCGCCCTCACCGATCAGATCACCGACGCGCTCAATACTTTCGCCAACTCATCCGGCAAGCAGGCCCGCCGCGGCTATCGCCAGGCGCGCGAGAACGTGGATTCCGCCATCGACGACATGTCGGAGCGCGGCAGCGCGATGATGGGCGCGGCACAGGAAGCCTACGGCTCGATCGAGGAGACGCTGGAGGACGCGATCAGCCAGCGGCCGCTTGCGACCGTGGGGCTCGCGCTCGGCATCGGCTTCCTGATCGGCGCGGCCTGGCGCCGCTGAGGTCGCGAAGGGGGTATCGAGACGGTGGCGCAGCGGCGCCGCCGGTGCCGGCTTGTGGGATCTGAGGAGCAAGGCCATGTTTCAGCGCATCATTGACGGGATCAGCGCATCCACCGGCACCACTGTGCGGCTGACCTCGCTGGCAGCAGGCGCGGCGTTCGCGCTGTTCATCACCACGTGCTTCCTGTGCGCGGCGGCGTTCATTTCGGTGCTCAACAAATATGGTCCGGTGCAGGCCTGCCTCGCCGGTGCAGGCATCTTCTTTCTGCTGACTCTGACCGCGGCGGTAAGCTATTGGGTCTACAAACGGCAGCTGCGCAAGCAAGCTCATATCGCGGCCGAGCGCGCCTCGAAGTCGGCGGCCTCGAGCATGCTCGCGGACCCCATGCTGCTCGCCACCGGACTCCAGATCGTTCGCGCCATCGGGATCAAGCGGCTGTTGCCGATCCTGGCGATCGGCGGCGTCGCCCTCGGAATCATGGCGAGCCGCGCCGGCCTACCCGACGAGACCTCGGCTGAACCTGCCGAGTAGCAGCTACCGCGAGGTAGAAAATTTCGTCACAAGTCCCGCGAACGCATCTATTGAATAGGCACCGGCGGCCCTGCGCCAAGTTTGGCGCCGCCCGGCGCCGTTTGCCTGCGCCATCACGCAAACGCTACTCGGATAGGCAGGCGGTTGCCGTTAAAAGCAGCGCCCCTGATTCCAAAAGCAATTTTTTCGATGAAACCGTCCGTCCAGGCGAACCTCGCCGCATTCCATCACGACCCCCGGCTCTATTTGACGCTCGGCATCGCCAACTGGTCGGTTTTCGTCGACCACATCCCGAACAACGTCGTCAATTTGCTGACGCTGCGCAACTTCGGCTTCAGCGGCGCCGCAGACTTGTTCGTGTTCGTGGTGGGCTATGGCGTCGCGATCATTCACGGCAGGATAGCACTGGAGCGCGGCTACGTCGTCGCGGCGACGCGCATCTTTCGCCGCGTCTGGCGGCTGTATGCCGCCTATGTCGTGCTATTCGTGATCTATATCGACACCATCGCCTATGTCGCCTCGCAATCCAAGGCGCCCGAGATCATCCACGAATACAACATATCGGGAATTCTCGAGCACCCGCTGCGTATCCTGGTGCGCGGCCTCGTGCTCCAGGAGGAGCCGCTGAATCTCGACCTGTTACAGCTGATGATACCGCTGATGGCCTTCTTTCCGTTCGCGCTGTGGGGGCTGTTGCGGCGGCCGAACCTGACGCTTGCGGCATCGGTCGCGCTGTACGTTGCGGCACGCTGGTTCGACTGGAATTTCCGGGTCTATCCGGACCAGGAGTGGACCTTCAACCCGTTCTGCTGGCAGATGCTGATGGTGCTGGGCGGCTGGTTCGCCGTGACCGGTGCGTCGGGCCGCGCGCTGCACGGCCTGTCCTGGCTGCGCGTGCTCGCAGGCGCCTATCTCGTATTCGCGATGGCGATCACGCTGATGCGCCACTCGCCGGCGCTTGCCGCCTACCTACCGGACATCGTGCTCAACAACATCACGCCGACCGACAAGGAAAACCTCGCACCCTATCGCGTGGTCCACTTCCTCGCGCTCGCTTTCCTCGCGACACATCTCGTCCCGGCCGATCATCCCGGCCTGCAATGGAGATCGCTACGGGCGGTCATCAGATGCGGCGAGGAATGGCTCGCTGTGTTCTGCGTCGGCGTATTCCTGTCCTTAGCCGGCCATCTCATCCTGATCACCGGCGCCAATCTGGTGGTGATGCAGATCGCCGTGAGTCTGGCCGGCTTCGCGGCGATGGCCGCGGTCGCATATTACATCGCCTGGTCGAAGCGGCAGGACCTGCCCGCGGCCTTGCGGCAGCAGGCCTAACCCGGCACCCTCCGATTCCGCTAGGCCGGCCATCACGGCTGGGCTATGCGGAGCGGCAGCGGATTGCGCGAGGAGACCGGGCGTGGTGATGGCGAATGGCGGGGGTGAGGGAGCCGAGACCGCGCCCCGGCGCGGCCGGCCAAGGTCGATCGAGACCGCCAACGCCATTCTCCAAAGCGCCTATGCGCTGATGGCCACCACCGGCCTTGCCGCCACCACCATCGACGCGATCGCGCGCCACTCCAGCGTCTCCAAGATGACGATCTACAAATGGTGGCCGTCCCGCGAAGCCTTGCTGATCGACGCCTTCCTTCACCATGCCGCGCAGATGCTGCCGCTGCCGCCTGCAAGCTCGGGCAGCCCCGCCGCGCGCGCACGCCGCCATGCCGCGGCCTATGCCGAAGCGCTCCAGGGCGAGTTCGGCAAGGTCCAGCTCGCCGTCATCTCCGAATGCATCTCCAAGACCGGCTCGGCGGAGCTGTTCTACGCCCGCTATCTGCAATTCCGGCGCGACGTGCTGATCGAGATGATCGCCGCGGGCCAGAGCGACGGCAGCATTCTGGCGGAAGCACCGCCCCAGGATCTCTACGACGCCATCTATGGCGGCCTATTCTACCGCTACGTCTTCGGCATCGCGCCGATCACGCCGGCCTACGCGCGGACTCTGGTTGACCTCGTGCTGCGGCCGAAGATCTAGGGCGCTTTCCGCGGCGGCCGGATCGGTGCTGACAGCTTGTCGGTGCGGTCGCGCTCGGTCATGTCCTCGACCGTCTCCATCGGCGCGGTCAGCTCGTAGACATAGGAGACATCGGTGAAATAGCGCTTGGCGGTGCCGCCGAGCGCCTCGGGCGCGACGCGGTCGAGCAGGATCAGGCCGAAATCGGAATCGGGGCGGCGCGTCGCTTCGCTGGTGTTGAACTCCTCCCAGCGGAAATAGAAGACCTCGCCGGTCCCCTCGTTCGTCACCGTCCAATTGGCAGTGATGTGCGGATGCTTGCCGACCAGCGACAGGCCCTCGTCGGAATGCGAGGCGAGCTCGAAGAACAGCAGCGACAGGCTCTGCGCCGCGCGCGCGCTGACTGCGATATCAGGACCGGTAACGGCGATGCGGTCGGCATGCGGAATGGCGCGCGCCTCGAACAGGCCCTTCAGCTTGACGCCCTGCCATTGGCTCTCGCTGAGCAGTGAGACGACATTGGACATGGCGTGGATGCGGCCGATCAGGAGCTCGCGCGCGACATCGATGTCGGAGCCATGGCGCAGCGTACGGGTCACGATCGACTGGATCACCGCCAGGATGTTTTTGACCCGATGGTTGAGCTCGTCGATGACGGCCGTCAGCCGGCGCTCGAAGCCGATTCTGACCTGGATTTCCCGGCTGAGCCGCAAATTGTTGTAGGCGACATAGCCGAACAGGCCGCACACCATCGCGGTGATCGCAAAGCCGATCGCCGCCACGATGATCGCAGTCTGCTCGGCGCGGCGCGCCGAATTGGTCTTGGCGTAATAGCCGAGCTGCCAGTCGCGACCACCGAAGCTCACCGTGCGCGTCGCCGACGGCGCCGCCCCATCGGCTGCCGTCGTTCGGGCCGAGACCACGCCTTGATCGTTGGCGACGAGTTCGCCACCCTCCCGGCGCGGATCCTTCAGCGCGACCGCGAACAACGACATGTCGTCGTTGGTCAGCATCAGGGAAGAGAGCTCGTAGGAAAATGTGATGAAGCCCGCCGGCTCCGTTGCGCCCTCGGGGATGACGGGAGCGGCCACAATGATGCCGATCGGCCCGTCGCCTCGCAGGAGGGCAACCGGTTCTGAGGCAACCGATCTCTTCTCCACTCTGGCGCGCGTCAGCATGGCGCTGCGCACCTGATCCTGGTCGTAACTGCGGCCGGGCAGCCCCTTGGTCTCGTTGCTGCGCGGCTCGAGATCCAGCAGCACGTCGATCGGCTGGGTGACACCTGCCGGATCGATCGGCTTGTCGTCATAGGTGCGGATTCGCGGATTGGGGAAGCCGGCGCTCGCGATGGCGGTCTGCGCTGCGGCAAGTTCGTTCGGCTTCAGGCGGGCGACCCAGCCCGCCACCACGAAATCGGTCTTGAAGGCGTAGATGGCCGAGCGCAACGGCTCGAGCATGTTGGGCTTGAGCACCGACGGCGCCCGGAACAGGCCGGAGGCAACCCGCGCGAGCAGTTCGCGCTCGGTGAGCCGGTCCTGGACCAGGCTGGCATGGACGTCGATCGCGCGCGCCAGCGCGATCCGGTCCAGCGCCAGCTCCTGGTCGTGGACGCGATAAGCCGCAAGCCCGGAGAGCAGGGCTCCGAGAAGAGCAATGAAGCCGATGATGAAACCCAGCCTGACCACGCGACTACTCAGGCGAAAGCAGGAGGTCGGCAATAAACACGGAGCATATGGACGCCGCTCGAACGGGCACGTGCCGAAACAGGGTGAACCCCAATGGCCGAGATAATGGAGGAGGAGGCATCGATACGCAACTTGGGTCGCCTGAAAAGCCCAAATCCGCCCAGCCGATGGTCCGGCCGGGGCGGATTTGCTCCGGGCACCGGAGGTAATCAATCGCCGTGACCGAAATTTGTTCCGCGGACACGGCTCTGCCCAACGCGTTAACGGGGAAACGCCTGCGTTAGGTCGTCGCGCCGGTCAGCCGGCCCGTTTCAAGCCGCCTTTGGCCTCAATGAAGCCGATGATGCGGTCCAGCCCCTGGCTCTTCTTCAGGTTGGTCATGACGAACGGCCGCTCGCCGCGCATGCGCCTGGCGTCCGTCTCCATCTTTTCCAGGGAAGCGCCGACATAGGGCGCCAAGTCGATCTTGTTGATGACAAGGAGGTCGGACCGGGTGATGCCGGGGCCGCCCTTGGACGGGATCTTGTCGCCGGCCGCCACGTCGATGACGTAAATGGTGAGATCGGCAAGCTCCGGGGAAAAAGTGGCAGCGAGGTTATCACCGCCGGATTCGATCAGCACGAGATCGAGCCCGGGAAACTTGGCGCGCATATCCGCCACCGCGGCGAGATTCATCGAGGCATCCTCGCGGATCGCGGTGTGCGGGCAGCCGCCGGTCTCGACCCCTGCAATACGATCCGGCGTCAGCGAGCCCGAGCGTACCAGGAATTCCGCATCCCATTTGGTGTAGATGTCGTTGGTGATCGCGGCGATGTCGTAGCGCTCACGCATGGTCTTGCAGAGCAGGTCCATCAGCGCGGTCTTGCCCGATCCGACCGGACCGCCGACACCGACACGCAAGGGGCCGTGGGAAGTAGGCATTGAGTGTTTCCTATTGTCGTCCTGGCGAAAGCCAGGACCCATTACCACTGAACCCGATTGTCACGGCACGCTGGAGCCACATCTGTGCATAGCCACGCGCACTCGTGGTTATGGGTCTTGGCTTTCGCCAGGACGACGATGGAAAGCTGCGCACCCCGCTCATGACCGAAACAGCCGCGTATATTGCGTCTCGTGCCGCAGGCTGGCGAGGTCGGCGCGAAACGTCGCGCCGCCGAGATCGTCCAGCGTCGCATTCAGCGCACGATTTGCAGTCCCGGCAACCGCGGCTTCCAGCCTCACCAGCACGCGTTGGCTGTCGGTCTGGCCGAGCGGAATGAGCCGGCTGGCCGCGGAAATCCAGTTCGAGACCAGCGCATGCAGGAAGGCGTGCAGCGTCGGCGCCAGCGGCACGCCGTGCATCGCGGCGACCACGCCAACAGCAACGGGATAGACCAATGGCGTGCGGCACGACGCAAGCATGGCATCCAGCCCGTCGGCATCCCACGCGGCGCGGGCGATCTCGATGAAAGCACGGCCCTGCGATGTCGTCTCCAGCTGCCGCTCGCGCGACGGCACGAAGGCCGCGGCGAGCTCGGCGATATCGCTCAAGGTGTCGCCCTCGCCCGCTTCAGTGGCGCGATAGGCGTGGACCAGAAAAGTCGCATCGCAGAAGCCCGAGCCATCGCGAAGCATCGCATCGAGCCAGTCCGCCAGCGACGCGGTGTCGGTGATGTCGCCGGCCTCGACCGCCCATTCGATGCCGCTGGAGTAGGAAAAGCCCCCGACGGGAAACGCGGGCGACAGCCAGGTCATCAGCCGGTACAGCGCCGCCGCCTCGCGCTCCGCGAGGTCGCGGGCCGCGACCGGCTCATTTGTGGTCATGAGCATGCTTGTGGCCGTGGTCATGGTCGGGGTGATCGCAATGCTCGTCGTGGTGGTGATGGTGAGCGTGACCGTCGCCATGTGCGGCATGACCATGGTGGTGATCATGACCGTGATGATCATCGTCGCCATGATCGTGATGCGCGTGGTCGTCGTGTCCATGCGCATGACCGGCATCGGCATAGGCGCCGCCCTCGGGATCGAACGGCGCCTCGATCTCGATCACGCGCGCGCCGAGGCCCTTCACCATGGCTTCGATGACGTGGTCGCGGCGGATGCGCAGGCCCTTGGCCATGATCTGCGTCGGCAGATGGCGATTGCCGAGATGCCAGCCGACGCGAATGAGGTGGTGCGGATCGTGGCCGCGGATCTCAAGCAGCGGTTCGGCAGCGGCGACCACCTCGATCAGCCGACCGTCCTCCAACACCAGCGCATCGCCGCCGCGCAGCGCGACGGCATTCTCCAGGTCGAGCAGGAACTCGAGCCCCCGCGTCCCCGTCATCGCCATGCGGCGGCGGTGTCGATCGTCGAAATCGAGCACGACCGTATCCGCCGGCGCTTCCGCGAATCGGTGTTGTCCCCTGACCTGCGTCGCCCGGATCATGCGCTTTTACCCCGTTACCGTGTCTCGACCTTCTCGGGCGTGATCACTTCGATTTTTGGCGGCGCCGTAAAACACTTCACCGCGACGCGGCCGAACGTCTTCATGTGCTCCATGGCGCGATGCGGCACCAGCGCCTCGGCATTCTCCCACTGCTCGACGAACACCATCTTGGCGGGATCGGTGACGCTCTCATGCAGATCATAGGCGATATTGCCGGGCTCTTTCCGGGTCTCCTTGATGCAGGCGATGGCGGCTGCAATGAATTCGGCGCGCGTTTCAGGCTTGATGGTCAAGGTGGCGACGACGTAGATCACGAGAAATCCTCCCGGCTTTTCTTCTGGGCTTCAGATACCGGGCGGGACCTTAGACCAGGCGGGATCGAACGCAAAACCCGGAAAAGCCGCCCCCGGATATGCGACCAAGACATGGTCCGGAGACATGCGTTGAGGCGCTATTTCAGTACATGAAATATCGCTGCGCCATCGGCAGCACCTCGGCGGGGGCGCAGGTCAAAAGCTCGCCGTCGGCGCGGACCTCATAGGTCTCCGGATCGACCTCGATATTGGGGGTGGCGTCGTTGTGGATCATGCTCTTCTTCGAGATCCTGCCGCGGGTGTTCTGGACCGCATAGAGCTTCTTGTCGATGCCGAGCTTGCGCGCGAGGCCGCCGGTGATGGCGGCCTTCGAGGTGAACACCACGGAGGACGCGGTCACCGCCTTGCCGAAGGCGCCGAACATCGGCTGGTAATGCACCGGTTGCGGGGTCGGAATCGAGGCGTTGGGATCGCCCATGGGAGCGGCGACGATCATGCCGCCCTTGACGACACAATCCGGCTTGACGCCGAAGAAGGCCGGCGACCACAGCACGAGATCGGCGAGCTTGCCCTTCTCCACCGAGCCGATCAGCTTCGAAACGCCATGGGCGATCGCGGGATTAATGGTGTATTTGGCGATGTAGCGCTTGACCCGGAAATTGTCGTTGTCCTTGCCCTTGTCCTGCGGCAGCGAGCCGCGCTGCTTCTTCATCTTGTCGGCGGTCTGCCAGGTCCGGATGATGACCTCGCCGAGGCGGCCCATGGCCTGGGAGTCCGAGGAGATCATCGAAAGCGCGCCGAGATCATGCAGGATGTCCTCGGCCGCGATGGTCTCCTTGCGGATGCGGCTTTCGGCGAACGCGAGATCTTCCGCGATCGAGGGATCGAGGTGGTGGCACACCATCAGCATGTCCAGATGCTCGTCGATGGTGTTGCGCGTAAAGGGCCGCGTCGGATTGGTCGAGGACGGCAGCACGTTCTTCAGTCCCGCGACCTTGATGATATCGGGGGCGTGACCGCCGCCAGCGCCCTCGGTGTGGAAGGCGTGGATGGTGCGGCCCTTGAACGCCTTGATCGTATCCTCGACGAAGCCTGATTCGTTGAGCGTGTCGGTGTGGATCATCACCTGGATGTCGTAGTCGTCGGCCACCGACAGGCAGGTGTCGATCGCGGCCGGCGTCGTGCCCCAGTCCTCGTGCAGCTTCAGCGCACAGGCGCCGGCCTTGATCATCTCGACCAGCGCGGCGGGCCGCGAGGCGTTACCCTTGCCGGAGATGCCGATATTGACCGGGAAGGCGTCGAACGACTGGATCATCCGCCCCATGTGCCACGGACCCGGCGTACAGGTGGTAGCGAAGGTGCCATGCGAGGGACCGGTGCCGCCGCCCAGCATCGAGGTGACGCCGGACATCAGCGCGTGCTCGATCTGCTGCGGGCAGATGAAATGGATGTGGCTGTCGAAGCCGCCGGCGGTGAGGATCTTACCTTCGCCCGCGATCACGTCCGTGCCGGGGCCGATGATGATGGTGACTCCCGGCTGAATGTCGGGATTGCCGGCCTTGCCGATGCCGGCGATCATGCCATCCTTGACCGCGACGTCGGCCTTCACGATGCCCCAGTGATCGACGATCAGCGCATTGGTGATGACGGTGTCCGCCGCGCCCTGCTTGTTGGTGACCTGCGACTGGCCCATGCCGTCGCGGATCACCTTGCCGCCGCCGAACTTCACTTCCTCGCCGTAGGTGGTGAAATCCTTCTCGACCTCGATGATGAGGTCGGTGTCGGCCAGCCGCACCTTGTCGCCGGTGGTCGGGCCGAACATGTCGGCATAGACGGAACGCTTTATTTTGACGGACATCACAAGCCCCGTTTGCGTTTGAATGTTGGATCGGCGCTCACAGCGAGGTCCTCGCTGTAAGCACCATGTCGTCGAATGTCGTATCGATCCAAGAGTTGTCGCCGCGGCAACCGGCGACAACCTGCTCGGCCCAGTCGGTGTAATCGACGAGGTCGTCACGTTCCTCGGCCGTCGGATCGGAATGTACGCGCGCGCCGATATTACTGATCTTGTCGGCGATCTTGATCAGCCTGGCGCCAGCCGATTTTTTCGGTGCGTCGAGCACCTGACGCCGCCGCCGCTCCGGCTTAGGCAGGCTCATATCGTCGGTGCATTCCTCGACAAGCGACGCGACACGGTCGGAGAATTTTTGCGCGAGCTCCTCGCGCGTGGTGTCGGTGTCCTCGATCGCATCATGCAGCCAGCCGGCTGCAACGAGTTCGGCGTCGGCGCCGTCGGTCGCGGTGGCTAGCAGGTTCGCGACTTCGGCGAGGTGGTTGATGTAAGGCTCATGACCGCGGCCCTTGCGCGCCATCCCGTTGTGGCGACGCGCGGCGAGTTCGGCGGCTTCGGAGACGAGGCGGACAGGTGACAGCATGGCAAAGTCCTCCGTTTTCGCCTCAACCGTGCCGCGCCACGCTCGTTCCTGTGGAATTCACAGCTTCCCCATCACGTCGCCGCGGAATCCGTAGATCGTCTTCTTCCCGGCCACCGCGACGAGCTGAACGTCGCGGGTCTGGCCCGGCTCGAAGCGAACGGCGGTGCCGGCGGCGATGTCGAGGCGCATGCCGCGGGCCTTCTTGCGGTCGAACTTCAGGGCCGGGTTGGTCTCGAAGAAATGGTAATGCGAGCCGACCTGGATCGGACGGTCGCCGGTGTTGGCAACCGTCAGCGTCACGGTCTTGCGGCCCGCGTTGAGCTCGATCTCGCCGTCCTGGATGAAGAGTTCGCCGGGGATCATTCTATCCTCCTCGTCATTCCGCGGCTCGCGCAACGAGAACCCGGAATCTCGATCAACAATTGCTGGATTCCGGGTTCGCCCTTCAGGCGCCCCGGAATGACGAATTCAAAACTACCTAATCGGTTCGTGCACGGTGACGAGCTTGGTGCCGTCCGGAAAGGTCGCCTCTACCTGGATGTCGTGGATCATCTCGGGAATGCCCGGCATCACCTGGTCGCGGTTGAGGACCTGCGCGCCCGCCTGCATCAACTCGGCGACGGTGCGACCGTCCCGCGCGCCCTCGAGGATGAAATCGGAGATGAGCGCGATCGCCTCGGGATGGTTGAGCTTGACGCCGCGATCCAGCCGGCGGCGGGCTACGATCGCCGCCATCGAGATCAGAAGCTTGTCCTTTTCGCGGGGAGACAGGTTCATGCGAAATCTCTTCCGTTCACTTCGTCAATTCAACCAGAGTCGCGGTAGCGCCGCGCCGGTGCGCGCCAATACGGCCATCATGTCACCGCGCAAGCGCGCCGCATCTTGGGCACAGAACCGCGCCATTGCAAAGCCATTCCAGGCGGATATCCCGACCTCGCCGGCGAAGGATTCCGAGGCCTCGCGGAGACGCTCGATCAGGGCCTCGTCGCCGGGCACGATCAGCGCCGTGCCGATCGCAGCGCCGCCCTTGGCCACCGCCGATCGCGCAAGCTTGGCGCCGATATTGCCGTCCAGCCTGACCGTCTCGGCGAACACCAGCTTGCCGCCGCGACGCAGCCGCCAGCGGTCGACGAACTCGCCCTGCTCCATCCGTTCACCCATCGCGGTACGGCCGAACACCACGATCTCGCACAGCAGGAGCGAGGCAGTCGCATCGAGGTCTATGTCGAATCGACGCCGCACGCGCGCCCGGTCGAACAGGATCGTCTCCTGCGGCAGCCAGCCGAGATGTGCGCCTGCGGCAACCTTCAGCGCTATATTGAGCTCCGCCGCCTGCCCTGGCGCGCGGTAGACCTTTTCCGCGGCCGCCGTCGTCAGCGTCAGCTTCGAGCTATCTGCGGCCGCGATCTCGATGTCGAAGCGGTCGCCGCCGGCGACACCGCCGGCCGTGTTGACGAACACGCCGGAGAGACCCTCGTCCTCCGGCGAAGGGAAGCGCACGCGCAGGGAGCCGGACTCATGCAAGATCCCGCGCCGCGTCACACCGTCGCGCGCGTGAACGTCGAAGCGCACCGCGCCGCGGGCCCGGTTGGCGTCGAACACCGAAGATGTCGCTAGAACGTCGCTGCGCATCCGCCTCCCCAGCCGGTCGCGGCAGAATGGCCTACAGCGCCATCTGGCGGCTGATTTCGCTCGCGTCCAGATTGGAGCGGTCGCAGGTGAACTTCACCGCGCCGCGATCCATCACCGCAAAACTGTCGCCGAGTTCGCAGGCAAAGTCGAGATATTGTTCGACCAGCACGATGGCGATGTTGCCGAGGTTGCGCAGGTACGAGATGGCACGGCCGATGTCCTTTATGATCGAGGGCTGGATGCCCTCGGTCGGCTCGTCGAGCAGCAGCAGCTTTGGCCGCATCACCAGCGCGCGCCCGATCGCGAGCTGTTGCTGCTGGCCGCCGGAGAGATCGCCGCCGCGTCGTCCGAGCATGGATTGCAGCACCGGGAACAACGAATACACGTCGTCCGGAATGTGCTTGTCCTCGCGCCTGAGCGGGCCGAAGCCGGTCTTGAGATTCTCCTCGACTGTCAGAAGCGGAAAGATCTCGCGCCCCTGCGGCACGAAGCCGATGCCCTTGCGCGCACGCTCATAGGGCTTCAGGCCCGTGATATCGCTGCCGTCGAGCACGATCGCGCCCGACGAGATCGGGTACTGCCCGACCATGGCGCGCAGGAGTGAGGTCTTGCCGACGCCGTTGCGCCCGAGCACGCAGGTGACCTTGCCGGGCTCGGCCGCGATCGAGACGCCGCGCAGCGCCTGCGCCGCGCCGTAGAACAGGTTGATGTCCTTGACCTCAAGCATCGCTCAGCGCCCCAGATAGACTTCGATGACCCGCTCGTTGGACGAGACCTGGTCGATGGTGCCTTCCGCGAGCACGGTACCCTCGTGCAGGCAAGTGACCTTGACGCCGAGCTCGCGCACGAACGTCATGTCGTGTTCGACCACCATCACGGTGTGGGTCTTGTTGATTTGCTTGAGCAGCTCGGCGGTGAGATGCGTCTCGACGTCGGTCATCCCAGCGACGGGCTCGTCAACGAGAAGCAGTTTCGGATCCTGGGCCAGCAGCATTCCGATCTCGAGCCACTGCTTCTGGCCGTGGCTGAGGCTGCCGGCGAGACGGCTGCGGGCATCTGTGAGGCGGATCGTCTCCAGCACCTTGTCGATCTGTTCGGATTCCGCCCGGCTGCCGCGCCAGAACAGCGTGCCCTTGACGCTGTGGTCGACATTGAGCGCGAGCAGCAAATTGTCCTGCACGGTCTGGCTCTCGAACACGGTCGGCTTCTGGAATTTGCGGCCGATACCAAGCTCGGCGATGCGGGTCTCGTCCAGCCGCGTCAGATCGGTGACGCCGTCGAACAGCACGGTGCCTTCGTCGGGCTTCGTCTTGCCGGTGATGATGTCCATCATCGTGGTCTTGCCGGCGCCGTTCGGGCCGATGATGGCGCGCATCTCGCCGGGCTCGAGCGTCAGCGAGAGGTTGTTGATGGCGTGGAAGCCGTCGAACGAGACGTGCACGCCGTCGAGATACAGCATTGCGGAGGTAGCGCGGGTGTCCATGACGTTCATTGCGCCTCCTCCGCCATTTTGGGTTCGGTGACGCCGTCTTCGGCCGCGGCGCTCGCAATGGTCGCGGCGTCGCGCCTTTCCTTCGACGAGTCCCACCAGGCGTTGAAAGTGCCGACGATGCCCTTGGGCAGCAGCAGCGTTACCAGGATGAACATGGCACCCAGCATGAACAGCCAGTAGGGCGCGAGCATGCCGGAGGTGAAGAACGTCTTTGCGTAGTTGACGACGACGGCACCGAGCGCAGCGCCGACCAGCGTACCGCGGCCGCCGACCGCCACCCAGATCACTGCCTCGATCGAATTGCCCGGCGCGAATTCGCTCGGGTTGATGATGCCGACCTGCGGCACATAGAGCGCGCCGGCGACGCCGGCCATGCAGGCCGATACCGTGAACACGAACAGCTTGTAGGATTCGACGCGGTAGCCGAGGAAGCGCGTGCGCGATTCCGCATCGCGCACGGCGATCAGCACCTTGCCGAGCTTGGACGAGACGATGGCGCGGCAGATCAGGAAACCGGCGATCAGCGCCAGGCAGCTCAGCGCGAACAGCGCAGCACGCGTGCCCTCGGCCTGCACGTTGAAGCCCAAAATGTCCTTGAAGTCGGTCATGCCGTTGTTGCCGCCGAAGCCGAAATCATTGCGGAAGAAGGCGAGCAGCAGTGCATAGGTCATCGCCTGCGTGATGATCGACAGATACACGCCCGTGACGCGGGAGCGGAAGGCGAGCCAGCCGAAGCAAAAGGCCAGTAGACCCGGCACGATCAGCACCATCAGCGCGGCAAACCAGAACATGTCGAAGCCGTACCAGTACCAGGGCAGCTTCGAATAGTTCAGGAACACCATGAAGTCCGGCAGGATCGGGTTGCCGTAGACGCCGCGGCTGCCGATCTGCCGCATCAGGTACATGCCCATCGCGTAGCCGCCGAGCGCGAAGAAGGCGCCGTGGCCGAGCGAGAGGATGCCGCAATAGCCCCAGATCAGGTCGATCGAGAGCGCCAGGATGGCGTAGCAGACATATTTGCCCCAGAGCGCGACGAGATAGGTCGGCACTTGCAGGAATGAGCCCGCGGGCAGCAGCAGGTTGGAGAGCGGGATGAGGATGCCGCAGGCCACGACGACGGCAAGGAAGATCGTCGCGCCGCGGTCCAGCGATCGCGTCAGCATGTGAGGGGTCATGCTTCCACCGCACGGCCCTTGAGCGCGAACAGACCGCGCGGCCGCTTTTGAATGAACAGGATGATGAGAACGAGGATGGCGATCTTGCCGAGCACGGCGCCGGCGACCGGCTCCAGGAATTTATTGGCGATGCCGAGCGTGAAGGCGCCGACCAGCGTGCCCCAGAGATTGCCAACGCCGCCGAACACCACGACCATGAAGCTGTCGATGATGTAGCTCTGGCCGAGATTGGGGCTGACATTGTCGATCTGCGACAGCGCCACGCCGGCGATGCCGGCAATGCCCGAGCCGAGGCCGAAGGTGAGCGCATCGACGCGCGAGGTGGCGATGCCCATCGAGGCCGCCATGCGGCGGTTCTGCGTCACCGCGCGCATCTCGAGCCCGAGCGCCGTGTAGCGCAGCATCGCGAGCAGGATCGCGAACACCGCGAGCGTGAAGACCAGGATCCAGAGCCGATTATAGGTGATGGTGATCTGGCCGAGCTCGAACGCACCGCTCATCCAGGAGGGGTTGCCGACCTCGCGGTTGGTCGGACCGAACATGGTGCGCACCGCCTGCTGCAACACGAGCGACAGGCCCCACGTCGCCAGCAGCGTCTCCAGCGGACGGCCATAGAGAAAGCGGATGATGCTGCGCTCGATCACGACGCCGAGCGCACCCGCCACCAGGAAGGCGAGCGGCACCGCGATTAGCAGCGAGTAGTCGAACAGGCCGGGATAGCGCGTGCGGATCACCTCCTGCACCACGAAGGTGGTGTAGGCCCCGATCATCACCATCTCGCCATGGGCCATGTTGATGACGCCCATCACGCCGAACGTGATGGCCAGCCCGATCGCGGCAAGCAGCAGCACCGAACCGAGCGAGAGGCCGTACCAGGCATTCTGCACCATCGACCAGACCGCGAGCGAACTCTGGATCGAGCCGATTGCGCTCGCGGCAGCCTTGGTCACCGAGGCCGGCTGGTCGCCCATGCCGGTGAGCAGCGCCATCGCCTCCTGGTCGCCGCGCGCCTTGATGGTGGCAACAGCTTCGAGCTTCTCCACCTCGGTGGCGTCAGGCTTGAACAACAAGATCGCCGCACGGGCGTCGCCGAGCGCAGCCTTGACGGATCGGTTGGTTTCCTTGGCGAGCGCGCCATCGACGGCTTCGAGCGACGTCTCCTCATGCGACTTGAAGACGGATTGCGCGGCCTGGAGCCGCGCTCCGATGTCCGGTGACTGCAGCGTCAGGCTGCCGATCGCGGCATCGACGCTGCGGCGCAGGCGGTTGTTGAGGCGGACCGCGCTTGCACTGTCGGGTACGCTGGCCACGGCCTGACCAGTCGCGGCATCAATCGACTTGCCGTCCGCGCCGGTGACGTAAACCTTCTTGCTATCGGGATCGGCCATGAGCCGGCCGTCCTGGAGCGCGCTGATGATCGGAAAGGCCAGCGTATTGCCGCTGCTCGCGACGACGCCGATCGCTTCTTCCGTGTCGGAATAATCGTCGTTGGCGAATTTGGCGACCGCATCCTCGAACGGGCCGGCGAAGGCCGGCAGTGCGAACGCGATCAGGAACAACGAGAGCAGGAGCGAACAGACGCGGGCGGACAAATTGGCTGGCACTGTGAAAGACCCCGGCAGAAAAGGGTGGAGAAGGCGGCGGGATCGCCGCCTTCTCCGATCTTGCAATGGAGCGTCAGATCCGGATCAGGAGCCCGAACCGAGACACTTGTTCGTCTTGGTGTTGAAGTTACCGCACTTCTTGCCAACCCAGTCGCCGACCAGGTCCTTGGAGCCGTCGAGTTCCTTCGACCAGGCATCGCCCGCGACAAGACCCGGGGTCTTCCACACCACGTCGAACTGGCCGTTGGCTTTGATTTCGCCAATGAACACCGGCTTGGTGATGTGATGGTTGGGAAGCATCTTGGAGGTGCCGCCGGTGAGGTTCTTGGCTTCGATGCCCGGGAGCGCATCGATCACCTTGTCCGGATCGGTCGACTTCACCTTCTCGACCGCCTTGACCCACATGTCGAAGCCGATCACGTGCGCTTCCATCGGATCGTTGGTCACGCGCTTCGGATTCTTAGTGTAGGTCTGCCACGCCTTGATGAACTTCTCGTTCTCCGGCGACTTGATCGACTGGAAGTAGTTCCAGGCGGCGAGATGGCCGAGCAGCGGCTTGGTGTCGATGCCGGCGAGTTCTTCCTCACCCACCGAGAACGCGACGACCGGGATGTCCTTCGCCTTGATGCCCTGGTTGCCGAGCTCCTTGTAGAAGGGAACGTTGGCGTCGCCGTTGATGGTCGAGACCACCGCGGTCTTCTTGCCGGCCGAGCCGAACTTCTTGATGTCGGCCACGATCGTCTGCCAGTCGGAATGACCGAACGGCGTGTAGTTGATCATGATGTCTTCCTGGGCGACACCCTTGGACTTCAAATAGGCTTCCAGGATCTTGTTGGTGGTGCGCGGATAGACGTAGTCGGTGCCCGCGAGCACCCAGCGCTTCACCTTCTCGTCCTTCATCAGATAGTCGACGGCGGGGATCGCCTGCTGGTTCGGCGCGGCACCGGTGTAGAACACGTTGCGCTCGCTCTCCTCGCCCTCGTACTGCACGGGGTAGAACAGGATGCTGTTCAGCTCCTTGAAGACCGGGAGCACCGACTTGCGCGACACCGAGGTCCAGCAGCCGAACACGACCGAGACCTTGTCCTTGGTGATCAGCTCGCGCGCCTTCTCGGCGAACAGCGGCCAATTCGAAGCGGGATCGACCACGACGGCTTCGAGCTTCTTGCCGTTGACGCCGCCCTTCTTGTTCTGCTCGTCGATCAGGAACAGGATGGTGTCCTTCAGCGTAGTTTCGCTGATGGCCATGGTGCCGGAGAGGGAATGAAGCACGCCGACCTTGATGGTGTCGTCCGCGGCTTTCGCACCAGAAATGGAAGCCAGACCAAGCATCAGTCCGGCGGTCGCGGCGAGAACGCCACGGCGGCTAAATGGCGCCGCCGCTATATCGTGAGTGGATTTGCTTTGCATGAGTGTCTCATCTCCCTGACGCAGACGTGAAAAACGCTGCGAAACGGCCCCAACGGCCGCCTGCGATTAACGGATTCGCAAGAACCGTGCCATGGATTAGACACCTATTAACGCGTTGATTTCGCTTAAAAAATTGAGATAAAAAGAAGGGCCGCCATGGCCAGTCCGCCTAAACATTGAGCAATTCAAATGTATGCGAATGCGGCAGGCAGGTTAATTTCTAAGCAAATTTCTCGCCCTGGCTAAATTTCCGGCATAACTATTTCTGCACCGCGATCGCCGTTTGTGTGGGGTGTGCCTTGAAAGCGCCGCCTCAATGTTCCATATGGAAGCCGAGGCCTCCTGCGAACCAGGAGACCGTTGCGAGCCGCGTGTTCTTAAGCCCTTGCGGGCGTCTGGCTTGCCCCATCCCATCAAGCCATCCGACACCCCAAACACGCAGGTGTCCCTCTCGACACCCTTTTGCGCGCGCCGCGCTGAATGCGCCGGGCGCCCGCTTTTGACATGGAAAGAACCCATCTTTTGACTTCGTTTCAGGATTTCGGCCTCGCCGAACCCATCGCGCGTGCTCTCACCGAAGAGAACTACGTCACCCCCACCCCCATCCAGGCCCAGACGATTCCGACCGCGCTGACCGGCCGCGACGTCGTCGGCATCGCCCAGACCGGAACCGGCAAGACTGCGTCCTTCGCGCTGCCGATCCTGCACCGCCTGCTTGAGAATCGCATCAAGCCGCAGCCGAAGACGGCCCGCGTCCTGGTGCTGTCGCCGACCCGCGAACTGTCCGGCCAGATCCTCGACAGTTTCAACGCCTATGGCCGCCACATCCGCTTGTCCTCGACGCTCGCCATCGGCGGCGTGCCGATGGGTCGTCAGGTCCGCTCGCTGATGCAGGGCGTCGAGGTGCTGGTCGCCACCCCCGGCCGTTTGCTCGACCTCGTGCAGAGCAACGGACTGAAGCTTGGAAGCATCGAGTTCCTCGTGCTCGACGAGGCCGACCGCATGCTCGACATGGGCTTCATCAACGACATCCGGAAAATCGTCGCCAAGCTGCCGATCAAGCGGCAAACGCTGTTCTTCTCGGCCACCATGCCGAAGGATATCGCCGAGCTGGCCGACGCCATGCTGCGCGACCCCGCCCGCGTCGCGGTGACCCCGGTCTCCTCGACCGTGGAGCGCATCCAGCAGCGCATCATCCAGGTCGACTTCTCCGCGAAGCCGGCGTTCCTCGCCCAGCTGTTGAAACAGGAGCAGGTCAACCGCGCACTGGTTTTCACCCGCACCAAGCACGGCGCGGATAAGGTGGTGAAGACGCTCGAGAAGGCCGGCATTCCCGCCAGCGCCATCCATGGCAACAAGTCGCAGAACCACCGCGAACGGACACTCGCGCTGTTCCGCACCGGCGAGATCCGCACGCTCGTCGCCACCGATATCGCCGCCCGCGGCATCGATGTCGACGGCATCACCCACGTCATCAATTTCGACCTGCCCAACGTGCCGGAGACCTATGTGCATCGCATCGGCCGCACCGCGCGCGCGGGTGCCGAGGGCACCGCGATCTCGCTGGTCGCAGGCGGCGAGGAGCTCAGCTATCTCCGCGACATCGAGCGGCTGATCAAGGTGGCGCTGCCGCGTGAGGATCGCCGCACCGACGCCGGCCGCCGCGATGCGGGCCCTCCCCCGCAGCAGCAACGACAGGGTCGGCCGGGCCGCCCGGGCCAGCGTCCGCAAGGCGCAAGGCATGGTGAGGGACGCCACGGTGACGGTCGCCGTGCCGACGAAAGGCATGCGGACGGGCGACACCACAGTGCCGCCAAGCAGGGCGACGGAAGGCCCGGCGAGGGACGGCATGGCGACGCCAGGCGTGCTGACGCACGGCCCGGGAGTGGCCCGAAGGCTTCGAAGGCTCCTCGTCGCGACCACGCCGGCGGCAAGGCGCATTCTTCGCCAAACGGCCGTCCGGAACAGCGTTCCGCGCATAGCGCCGGGGCGTCTGATGGGATACAAGGCGTTGCCTTTTTGCGCCGCGAGAGTCGGCCGAACGGCCAACCGAACCGCAAACCCCATTCGCACTAGCCGTCCACGACCTGGAGAAATTCATGGCTAAGGAAGAGCTGATCCAGTTCGAAGGACTGGTCACCGAAATCCTCCCCGACGCGCGCTACCGCGTGCAACTCGACGCCGGACACGAGATCGTCGCCTACACCGCCGGCAAGATGAAGAAGAACCGCATCAAGACTCTGGCGGGCGACCGCGTGACGGTGGAGATGTCGCCCTATGACCTCGAAAAGGGCCGGCTGATTTTCCGCCACAAGGACGAACGTCCGAGCGGGATGGGCGGACCTCCGCGTCCCGGACAGCGCGGCGGCCAGTTCCGCCGACGCTAGTCGGGGCCCAGCGCGCGAGCGCGGACCTGAAATTCCGACCTGTATGCTGATCCGCCGTGACCATCACGGCGGATCAAAAAATCGTGCACGTCAGCATTGTTTTGGGGCTCTGTTTCCAATAAAATGAATTAATCGATTTTCGGCCGGACGACATTAGCATCCACCGGTACAGCCGGTTCAGACACGCTGACGACCCTTCCAAAAATTCGATCTAACCTGTCCGCGCAAGCGGGCTCTGACATTGTGTTATCTGAGAAGGGACTACCCCCATGAGCATGGGAACCGTGAAGTGGTTTAACGCGACCAAAGGCTTCGGCTTCATCCAGCCCGACGATGGCGGCCAGGACGTGTTCGTCCACATCAGCGCTGTGGAGCGTGCAGGCCTCGGCACGCTGCGCGAAGGTCAGAAGATCTCCTACGAGATCGTGGCCGACCGCCGTTCCGGCAAGTCGGCAGCGGACAATCTCCGCTCCGCCGGTTGAGCCTACCGCTTACGGGCCCCGATCGGCTCGAGCGAACAAATCAAGGAAAGGGCCGGGCGCGACGCCCGGCCTTTTTTCAATCAGGATCTGCTCTCGTATTTCAGCACGGCGACACTACACCGGTGTAAGGAACGCAGGTGACCTGGCGCGGCCGCGTGTAGGAGACATCGCTCAGCGTGATGCCCGACTTCAGGACGAACTTGACAGAAGGTGTGTAGACGTAGCTCGCCTGGCTGAAAATGAGGTAGGTCGACGGGATCAAGAGCGTCGGCGGAATCATCGAGGTGACCGTGGTACCCTGAGCCAGAGCCGGGGGCGGAGCCGTCAGCGTGGCCTGCGTCGCACCGTTCGCAATGGTGGCGGACTTGCTCCATTGAATCTTGGCGACACTGCTTGAATCGATTTTGATCTGAACCACCGTGCCGTTCACAAGCGTAGCGTCGTAAGGCATGATCATCGATATGCTTGCCGTGAACGTGTCCTGCATGTCGCTATTGTCGACCGACGTTGACTGCGACGTCAAATCGGACAGAGTCCGTGCAATCATTGTGACTTTGCGATTGATCGCCACGGCCGACGAAAATTCGACGGTGCCGAAGAACATCACCAGCATCAGCGGCACGATGACCGCGAACTCGGTCGCCGCGATCGCACGCCTGTCGGCGACGAAGTCGCGCACGGAGCTACGGGCATTCCTCCAGATATTCGCAATCGCCTGCATCGGTGCGCTCGGATCCATCTGTCTCAAAAGGGTTCATTCTTGAAGGCCGCGGTCGCCACCAGCAGCCGCTTGTTGCTGCAGCCCATGTTGAAGCCAAGGCCAGTGACGAAGAGCGGCCACTGATAGAACAGCCGCACCACGACGACCTGGCCGCCGCTCCCGGCAACGTACTGCACGCCGGTCGGGTTGAAGCTGCAGGAATTGCCATAGTTGGTGAGGCTTAGCGCGCCGAAGGAATTTGTACTCACGACGTCGACATAGAGTTTGGTGCAATCAAACAGCGCCGGGATCTGGCTGCAGACGTAAGCCTTGAACGTCGTTTGCGTGCAGGGTTTGCTCACGCCGGACACCGCGCAGGCCGCCAGCGAGCCGGATTGCGCCTGCGCCTGCCCGGTCAGCAACGCGCGCGCAGAATTCTGCGAGACACTCTCGAGCACCTGGCTCGCCAAGAACATCAGCGCCGTCTCGATGACGGCGAACAGCAGTGCGAAGAACATCGGTGCGACCAGCGCGAACTCGACGGCTGCGGAGCCGCGGCGGCTGCCGCGAAACCGGCGCAGCGTGGCGAGGAGCGTAAACCTCGTAGGTGCAGGCGAAGGCATCAAATTCCTCAGCGGCAGCAGCAATGATCTGCCATGTTCAGTAGCGGAAACTGATTGTTTAAGTGTTTCAGGCGATCCGCACGGGGCGGCCCGGGCCGTTAAGGGCCGGTTAACCGCGAAAGACCCAGGGCATGGAGACGAGGACACGGAGACGAGGACACGGAGAGAGAAACTCGCGCGCGAGCGTCGGGCGGGGACGATCCTTGCCCCGGCAAATCCGTCAGTCAAACTCGCTGGTTGGTTTTACTTAGTTGGCCTTATTTAGTTGGCCTTGGCGCCCGCACCGGCACTGCCGCTGGCCGAGCCGCTTAACGAACCGGCCTGGCTCATCGCGCTGTTGAAGTAGGTGTCGCTGTCGCCGAGCGTCACGCGGCGCTGGCAAAGCGGCGCGCAGCTGTAGGACTCCCGGTCGATCCCGCGATAGACGGTCACGAGCCGATCGCTCGGACCTTCGACCTGGATCTGGCGGTCGACCAGGATCTCGCCGCCCCGGTCGAGCGCGATGAAATTGGTGGCGCCATAGCCCTTTCCGGTGACGACGATCATGCCGCCGGGCTGGAGCGTGACGTCGGCGATCAGGGGATTGCCGACCACGATGGTTGCCACCTTGCCAGGCAGCCGCACCAGCTTGGCCTGGTCGACATTGACGGCGATGGTATCGGCGGACTCGGCAACGACGGTAGCCGGCGACGCCAGCACCGCGGCCGCAACCAGAAGACAGACGCGCGCATGACGGCGCAGAAGTTGTTTACGCATACTCTTACCCCCGGGACGTGACAAACCGGCAGAAGCGATCAGATAACAGCCGAGCCGGTGCCCGACCCGGCTAACCTGCCCTCAATTCGTGAACGTTCCGCAAATTCGCCGACTATTGTTTGAACGGACTGGCGTTTCGCGGCCCTTGAGAACCTAGCGACGGAACGGATAGGCAAGCTGCCCTCCGATTTCCTTCGGCATGGTGGCTTCATCCTTGCCGTAATCCTGCGGCAGTTGCCCCTCGGGCATGCGGAAAGTGCCGAACAGCACGTCCCAGATCGGGAACGTGCCGGCAAAATTGGTGTCGCCGCCCTCTGCGAGCGAGGTGTGGTGCCAGCGGTGGAACACCGGCGTCGCCAGCACATATTTGAGCGGCCCGAAGGTCCAGTTCAGGTTGGCGTGCACGAAGGCCGAATGGAAGGTCGTGAACGGGGCGAGCCAGACCATGGCGTTCGGCGAAATGCCGGCCATCAGCAGCACGACATCGACCGCGATCGTACCGAGCACGAGATTGACGGGATGGAAGCGGGCCGCAGAAATCCAGCTGATCTCCTCCGAGGAGTGATGGATCGCGTGGTACTTCCAGAACCCTCCGCCGTGAAACAGCCGGTGCAGCCAGTACAGCATGAAATCGGACAGCACCAGGAACAGCACGGCCTGAACCCAGAGCGGCAATAGCGACAGCGGGCCGTGGCCATTGTCGTAGAAGGCGATGAGCCCGTCGGCATCATGGATGTTGAAGACGAAGCTCGCGCCGACGATCAGAAGGCTGATCCGCATGACGCGCGCGAACACCGGAACGACAAACCAGTAGCAGATGTCCGTGACGATCTCCCGCTTACGCCACCAGGGCACACCGGGATTGCAGGCCCAGACATGCTCGAGCACGGTGAAGACCACCGCGAGCGCGAAGGTCGTGGGGATCACCTTCGCGATGGTCTCGCCGAGCATCAGGGCGATTTCCATGGGCAGGCTCGACATTGTCGCCTCTCTTGCGAATTGCAGGTCCCGCCTACGCGTACTCCCCCAAATTTAAGGGACGGTGAAGCCGGTGCTGCGCTTGCTGCACATCCGGAACCGGAATGAATCGCAGCTCGCACCTTAAGGCGAAATTCACTCTGGCCAGCGGCAGGCGGGTTTGCCCGATCGAATTAACTCTCCCGAAAGAGCTCGGATCTCATGGTTATTGCGTCAAGCACAACGCCGAACGAGGCGATCCCACCCCAGATGGAGTTTTGTTCATGAAGAACCTGATTGCGCGTTTCGCGAAAGATGAATCCGGCGCCACCGCCATCGAATACGGTCTGATCGCCGCCGGCATCGCGCTGGCCATCATCACCGTCGTCAACAATCTCGGCACCACGCTGAACGCCAAGTTCACCTCGATCAGCACCTCGCTGAAGTAAGCGATCGACGAACGACTGCAAAAGCCCCGGACTTCCGGGGCCTTTGTTTTTCAGACGGCGAGTTCCAGTGGCGTTGAGCAAGTACAGAACCGATGCCGCGGTCGCGGCCAACGTGGCGGAGGCGGCGCAGACCGGCTCGCCGGCTTACTGGGTCTGCCTTGCCCTGCTGCTTGCGACGGTCGCGCTCGCCGCACGCATCGCCCTCCTCTGGTGAGCACGCTTTCGGCGGGTTTCGCTCCTCGAGACCGCCGCCGTTTTCGGTTTGTTTAGCACTGCCGGCTACAATCTGGCGACGCCAGCTCCGCGGCAAACCCAGGCCTCAAGACGCAGCCCATGATCCTCGACCTTGCGCGCCTTCTGCTCTTCCCTGCCCTGATGGCGTTTGCCGCCGCGAGCGATCTCTTCACGATGACGATCTCTAACCGCGTATCGCTGGCGCTGGTCGCTGGCTTTTTCGCGCTCGCTCTCGCCGGTGGCATGGCACCTTACGAGATGCTGAGCCATGTCGGCGCCGGCGCGCTTGTCCTGGTCGTGGCCTTCACCTGTTTTGCGATGGGCTGGGTCGGCGGCGGCGATGCCAAGGTCGCGGCCTCGGTCGCACTCTGGTTCGGGTTCGCGCAGCTGATGAATTTCGTGCTCTACGCCTCGCTGTTCGGCGGGGCGCTGACGCTACTCCTGCTCCAGTTCCGGCAGTGGCCGCTGCCATACGGGCTCGCGGGCCAAGCCTGGCTCGCGCGGCTGCACGCCAAGGAGAGCGGCATTCCCTACGGCATCGCGCTCGCACTGAGCGCGCTGATGGTCTACCCGGAGACCGAGTGGGTGAAGGCGATCGACCTCGCTCACCTCGCATTGCGCTGAACGCATCGGGTAACCCGGCGTTAAGGCGATTTAGATACGCCTCATTAACCATGCTTTGACGAATAGCTGGTCAACTGCCGATTACGGCGGCGTCAGCGTCGCAGCGTTTGTTGGAAAGTGAAGCGTATGAATAGGGCACGCATTGTCGTCCTGACGGTCGCCATCTGCGCCGGCGGTGTCGCCGCGTATCTGGCGAGCGGCTCGGACAATTCTGCACCGCCTCCGGCTCCGGTCGCGCAGCTTCCCACCGTCGACGTCCTGGTTGCGAAGAACGACATCGGCCTCGGCCAGACCGTCAAGCCGGAAGACGTGCAATGGCAGACATGGCCATCCGCGACCGCCAGCGCCACCTTCATCCGCCGCAACGAGCGCCCCGAGGGGGTAACCCAGGTCACCGGCTCGATCGCACGATCCCCGTTCATCCAGGGTGAGCCGATCCGCGACCAGAAGCTGGTCAAGGCCGAAGGCTCCGGCTTCATGGCGGCAATCCTGCCCACCGGCATGCGGGCGATTTCGACAGAGATCTCGCCCGAGACCGGCGCAGGCGGCTTCATCCTGCCCAACGACCGCGTCGACGTGCTTCTGACGCGCCGTCTCAAGAACCCTGACCAGACCAGCGGCGCTCCTGATGTGATCACGACCGAGATCATCCTGGCCAATATCCGCGTCCTGGCCATCGACCAGGCGCCGAAGGAGAAGGACGGGCAGAACGCGGTGGTCGGCAAGACCGTCACCCTCGAGCTCAATCCTGCGCAGACCGCGACGCTCTCCTCCGCACGCCAGAGCGGCACGCTCTCGCTGGCGCTGCGCAGCATCGTCGACGTCAAGCTGAGCGAGATCACGCTCGACGATTCCGCGCAGAAGCGCGAGGGCGTTTCGATCATTCGGTACGGTATCCCAAGCTCGACGGCGAAGGCACGATGAGGACTGTCGATATGAAATGCAGGGCGAAGTTGGCGACGATGCGAACCCCTGTGGTCCGCGCCCTGTCGTTTTCGGCCGCCGTCGCGCTCGCGCTCAACCCGGTGCTGACGCCAGCGGTCGCCGCCGACTATCGCCCTGTGGCGCAGGCTGCGGCCGACGGCCAGATGAACGCGCGATTTCTCTCGCTCGGCGTCGGCAAGTCGATCGTGATCGACCTTCCGCGCGACATCAAGGACGTGCTTGTCGCCGATCCCAAGATCGCCAATGCGGTCGTCCGCTCGGCGCAGCGCGCCTACATCATCGGCGCCTCGATCGGCCAGACCAACATCGTGTTCTTTGATTCCGCCGGCCAGCAGATTGCGGCCTATGACATCGCGGTCAAGCGCGACCTCAACGGCGTGCGGGCCGCACTGAAGCAGGTCCTGCCGAATTCAGACATCCAGATCGACGGCCTGGGGGACGGCATCATCCTGACCGGTTCGGCCGCGAATCCAGTCGAAGCCCAGCAGGCCAACGACCTCGCTGCGCGCCTCGCCGGCGGCCCCGAGAAGGTCGTGAACTCGATCGTGGTCCGCGGCCGCGACCAGGTCATGCTCAAGGTGACCGTCGCCGAAGTGCAGCGCAGCATCATCAAGCAGCTCGGAATCGACCTCACCGCCAACCTCAGCTACGGCACCTCGGTCGTCAGCTTCAGCAACTCCAATCCGTTCACGGCTCTCGGCCACAACCTCGTCGACGGCAACAACCTGACCACCAAGTTCGGCGGGGCCCCGTCGGTGCAGGCCACGCTGCGTGCGATGGAGACTGCGGGCGTGATCCGAACGCTGGCCGAACCGAACCTGACCGCGATCTCCGGTGAATCGGCAACGTTCATCGCCGGCGGTGAATTTCCGGTGCCTGCGGGCTATGCGTGCGACCCCACCACGCACGTTTGTACCACCCAGATCAGCTTCAAGAAGTTCGGCATCTCGCTCAACTTCACCCCCGTCGTTCTCACCGAGGGCAAAATCAGCCTGCGGGTGATGACCGAGGTGTCCGAGCTCTCGAACGAAAACGCGATCACGCTGTCCCAGGCCGTGACCTCGACCTCGGTCAACTCGCTCACCGTGCCCTCGATCAAGACCCGCCGCGCAGAAACCTCGCTGGAAATTCCCTCCGGCGGCGCGATGGCGATGGCCGGCCTGATCCAACAGCAGACCAAGCAAGCGGTCAGCGGACTGCCGGGTCTGATGCAGCTCCCGGTCCTCGGCACGCTGTTCCGCAGCCGCGACTTCGTCAACAACGCGACCGAGCTGGTCGTGATCGTGACGCCCTACATCGTTCGCGCAGTTGCGCAAAAGGATCTGTCGCGGCCGGATGATGGCTTCTCCGCGCCTGCGGATCCGCAGGCCGAGCTGCTCGGCAACATCAACCGCATCTACGGCGTGCCCGGCCGGACCGAACCGGCCAAGAACTATCGCGGCACCTACGGCTTCATCACCGACTGAGGCGGAACGGGGACTTCATGACGATCACTAGACCACCCCAGATTCGCAGACGCGCCATCCACCTCGGCGGTGCGCTCGTCGGCATGGCGCTCGCCCTTGGCGGCTGCCAGCATGACGAAGCGGTCACGGCCTCCATTCCGGACGACTACAAGCAGCGCCATCCGATCGCGATCGAGGAGCAGAATCGCTCCATCGTCGTCTTCGTCGGCCATGCCCGCGGCGGCTTGACCGCCGCCCAGCGCGCCGACGTGATGGGCGTCGCGTCGGCTTGGATGCACGAAGGCACCGGCGCGATCCGGATCGACGTGCCGTCCGGCACGCCCAACGCGCGTCCAGTCGCGGACACGATGCGCGAAATCCAGGCAATGCTGTCGGCGGCGGGCGTTCCGCCGCGCGGCGTCCTCGCCCGCTCTTACCAGCCGGAAGACAGGCGCTTCCTGCCGCCGATCCGGCTCACCTATTCCAAGATCGCCGCGGTCGCGGGTCCCTGCGGCCTGTGGCCGGAAGACATCGGACCTTCGATGAAGAACAAACGCTGGTTCGAGAACAAGGACTATTACAATTACGGCTGCGCCTATCAGCGCAACCTCGCGGCGATGGTCGACAATCCTTCGGATCTCGAGCAGCCGCGGCCTGAAACGCCGTCCTACACGGCGCGACGCACCGCCGCGTTCGAGAAATATCGCAAGGGAATGCCGACGGCGGTCGCCTATCCTGAGGCCGACAAGGCCAAACTCAGCGACACCGGCAGATGATCAGCTACGCTCGCCAGCCCCAAGAAGAGCAGTCCGAGGCATCGCTCCCGCCGGTCGAGGAGCATATTGCGCCTGCGCCGCGCGTTTCCGTCCAGGCTTTCTGCGAGACCGTGGAAACGGCGGCCGCCGTGCAGTCGGCCGGCGAAGACCGCCGTCTCGGCAAGGCCCATCTGAAGATCCAAATGGGCGGTATGGCGGCTGCGGTCGAAGCCTATCGCTCGGCACCCACGCCGAACGTGATCGTGCTCGAAAGCGACGGCCGCAACGACCTCCTGGGCGGCCTCGACCATCTCGCGACCGTCTGCGACGCCGGCACCCGCGTGGTCGTGATCGGCCGCATCAACGACGTCATGCTCTACCGCGAGTTGGTCCGCCGCGGCGTCAGCGATTACGTGCTTGCGCCGGTCGGCGCGATCGACGTCGTGCGCTCGATCTGCAACCTGTTCTCGGCGCCGGAAGCCAAGGCCGTCGGCCGCATCATCGCCGTGGTCGGCGCCAAGGGCGGCGTCGGCGCGTCAACCATCTCCCACAACGTCGCCTGGGCGATCGCCCGCGATCTCGCGATGGACGCGGTCGTCGCCGACCTCGACCTCGCCTTCGGCACTGCCGGGCTCGACTATAACCAGGATCCGCCGCAGGGTATTGCCGACGCCGTGTTCTCGCCCGATCGCGTCGATACCGCCTTCATCGACCGCCTGCTGTCGAAATGCACTGACCACCTCAGCCTGCTGGCGGCGCCGGCGACGCTCGACCGGGTCTATGATTTCGGCGTCGACGCCTTCGATGCCGTGTTCGACACGCTGCGCTCCACCATGCCCTGCATCGTGCTCGACGTTCCACACCAATGGTCCGGCTGGACCAAACGCGCGCTGATCGGAGCCGACGACATCCTGATCGTGGCGGCGCCCGACCTCGCCAATTTGCGCAACACCAAGAACCTATTCGATCTCCTGAAGGCCGCGCGCCCAAACGACCGTCCGCCGCTCTACTGCCTGAACCAGGTCGGCGTGCCGAAACGACCCGAAATCGCCGCGGCGGAGTTCGCCAAGGCGATCGAGAGCCAGCCGGTCGTCTCGATCCCGTTCGAGCCGCAGATCTTCGGCTCGGCGGCCAATAACGGCCAGATGATCGCAGAGATCTCGGCCAACCATAAGTCGATCGAGATGTTCCTTCAGATCGCCCAGCGCCTGACCGGCCGAAGCGAAACGAAGAAGCAAAAGTCGTCCCTGCTTTCACCCCTGATTGAGAAGTTGCGGGGAAAATAGGTCGCCGCATGGAGTTCTTAAGTGTTCGGTAAGCGTAGCGGAACAGACACCGACCCTCGGGCCCCAAAGCCCGGTGCCGTGTCGCCAGAGCCTGCCCAGGCTTCGGCGCCGACAGTGTCGCGCGTGCCGCCGCCGCCGGCAGTCTCCTCGCCGCCCCTTGCCCCGGCGAAGCCTGCGCCGACCATGGAAGCCCGCCGCTCGGACAATTATTACGAGGTCAAGGCGACCATCTTCGGCGCGCTGATCGAGGCCATCGACCTCGCCCAGCTCGCCAAACTCGATTCGGAGTCCGCGCGCGAGGAAATCCGGGACATCGTCAACGAGATCATCGCGATCAAGAACATCGTGATGTCGATCGCCGAGCAGGAAGAGCTGCTCGACGACATCTGCAATGACGTCCTCGGCTACGGTCCGCTGGAGCCGCTGTTGTCGCGCGACGACATCGCCGACATCATGGTCAACGGCGCCGACACCGTTTACATCGAGGTCGCCGGCAAGATCCAACGCACCGGTATCCGCTTCCGCGACAATCAGCAGCTCCTCAACATCTGCCAGCGTATCGTCAGCCAGGTCGGCCGGCGCGTCGACGAATCCTCGCCGATCTGCGACGCGCGCCTGGCCGACGGGTCCCGCGTCAACGCCATCGTGCCCCCGCTGTCGATCGACGGCCCCACGCTCACCATCCGCAAATTCAAGAAGGACAAGCTGACGCTCGATCAGCTCGTCAAGTTCGGCGCAATCTCGCCGGAGGGCGCGGAAATCCTACAGATCATCGGCCGCGTCCGCTGCAACGTGCTGATCTCCGGCGGTACGGGCTCGGGCAAAACCACGTTGCTCAACTGCCTGACCAACTACATCGAGCACGACGAGCGCGTCATCACCTGCGAAGACGCCGCCGAACTCCAGCTCCAGCAGCCGCACGTGGTGCGACTGGAGACCCGCCCGCCCAACATCGAGGGCGAGGGCCAGGTCACCATGCGCGAGCTGGTGCGCAACTGCTTGCGTATGCGTCCCGAGCGCATCATCGTCGGCGAAGTCCGCGGACCCGAGGCGTTCGACCTGCTCCAGGCCATGAACACCGGCCATGACGGCTCGATGGGCACGCTGCACGCCAACAATCCGCGCGAGGCGCTATCGCGCTGCGAATCCATGATCACGATGGGCGGCTTCTCCCTGCCTTCACGCACCATCCGCGAGATGATCTGCGCCTCGATCGACGTCATCGTCCAGGCCGCGCGCCTGCGCGACGGTTCGCGCCGCATCACCCACATCACCGAAGTGATGGGCATGGAAGGCGACACCATCATCACCCAGGACGTCTTCCTCTACGACATGGTCGGCGAGGACGCCAACGGCAAGATCATCGGCCGGCACCGGTCTACCGGAATCGGCCGCCCGAAGTTCTGGGAACGCGCCCGCTATTACGGCGAAGAGAAGCGCCTTGCCGCGGCGCTCGATGCCGCGGAAGTGGCGCCCACGACGTGAGCAGGTCAGCGCAGCCATGAACATGCAAGTCCTTGCCCTCGCCTTCCTTGCCACCGCCGCTGTCGGCGGCCTCGCCTGGGTCTTCCTTTATCCGATGCTGTCCGGGGAACGGAAGGCCGAGAGCCGCCGCGCCTCGATCTCGCGCGCCGAGGCGCCCACGGCCCGCGCGGCCGAGAAGACGCAGCGCTCGCGCCGCGAGCAGGTCGAGACCTCGCTCAAGGATCTCGAGGCGCGGCGCCAGCAGGAGAAGAGCGTACCGCTCAGTGTTCGCCTGTCGCAGGCCGGCCTCGACTGGGCGCCGCAGAAATTCTGGATCGTGTCCGCCGTCGTGGCGGGCGTGCTGTTCGCAGTCGCCTTGTTCATTGGGGGCGGCCTGCTCGGTGCCGCCGGCCTCGCTTTTGCCGGCGGCTTCGGTCTGCCCCGCTGGGCGCTGAGCTTCCTGAAGAAGCGCCGCGAAGCCAAATTCCTGAAGGCGCTGCCCGACGCAGTCGACGTCATCGTCCGCGGCATCAAGGCGGGCCTGCCGCTGTTCGAATCAATCAAGGTCGTCGCCGCCGACGCGCCGGAGCCGCTGCGCTCCGAGTTTCTGTCCATCATCGAAACGCAGGCGATCGGCATGCCGCTCGGCGAGGCCTGCACGCGACTCTATGATCGCATGCCGCTGCCGGAGGCAAATTTCTTCGGCATCGTCATCTCGATCCAGCAGAAATCGGGCGGCAATCTCTCCGAAGCACTCGGTAACCTCTCCAGGGTGCTGCGCGACCGCAAGAAGATGAAGGAGAAGATCCAGGCGATGTCGATGGAAGCCAAGGCCTCGGCCGGCATCATCGGCTCGCTGCCGCCGATCGTGATGTTCCTCGTCTACCTCACGACGCCGGGATACATCTCGATTCTTTGGACTCATCCCACCGGCCAGCTCATGCTGGTCGGCTGCGTCGTCTGGATGTCGATTGGCATCATGGTGATGAAGAAGATGATCAATTTCGACTTCTGATGGTGCCTTATGGTAGAGTTCCTCGTTGCGAAACTTCACGACGTCCACTTCATGACGATGCTGCTGGCGGCCATTGCCGCCAGCGCCACCGTCTATACACTGGTGATGCCGCTGTTCGCCGGCGAAGGCCTTTCCAAGCGCATGAAGGCGGTGGCGAACGAACGTGAGCGCATCCGGCAGCGCGAGCGCGAGCGCCTCCACAAGAGTGAAAAGGTCTCGCTGCGCCAAACGCCGAAGCAGCTCGTCTCGAAGGTCGTCGACGACTTCAACCTGACCAAATGGCTCGCGCAGGAAGCTGCGCGGGACAAGCTCATCATGGCGGGTTATCGAGGCCAGGCGCCCTACATCACCTTCCTGTTTGCCCGCCTGGTTGCCCCGATCGTGCTGTTCGTCGGTTCGATCGTCTACGTGTTCCTGATCGCGCATATGCAGCAGTCGATGCCGATCAAGATCGGCATCTGCGTGGGTGCGGCCTATCTCGGACTTCAGGCACCGATGCTGTTCCTCAGGAACGCGATCTCCAAGCGTCAACTCTCGATCAAGCGTGCCTTTCCCGATGCGCTCGACTTGCTCCTGATCTGCATCGAGTCCGGCATGTCGGTCGAGATGGCATTCCGGAAGGTCGCGGTCGAAATCGTGGGCCAGTCGATCGCGCTGTCGGAGGAGTTCACCCTGACCACGGCCGAGCTGTCCTATTTGCAGGACCGCAAGGTCGCCTACGAGAACCTCGCGCGGCGCACCGGACTCGAGGGCGTCAAGTCGGTATGTCTAGCGCTCCAGCAGGCGGAGCGTTACGGCACCCCGCTCGGCCACTCCCTGCGGGTGATGGCGCAGGAAAACCGCGACATGCGCATGAACGAAGCCGAGAAAAAGGCCGCAGCACTGCCGCCGAAGCTGACGGTGCCGATGATCCTGTTCTTCCTGCCGGTGCTGTTCGTCGTCATTCTCGGACCGACCGGCATCAAGGTCACCGAGATGCAATGACGTTAGACGCGGACCGCGCACGGTCCGCGGCTGCCTTCAAGATTGAACGATCAAGATTGGAAGATCACGTCTGATCAGTCGGGCTGGCCCAGCGAGGCGACCGGAGTCCGCTTCGGCGCACCCCGCCTGACGTCGCTGCGGGTCAGCATTTCCTTGAGATAGGCGACATTGGCCGCAGCCTGGTCCGGCGGCAGGTCCGACTTCACGATGGTCTCGGCTTCGGCGAAGCGGCCCTGGAGACCGACGACCAGACCGAGATTCTGCCGCACTCGCGCGCTTGCGTGCGGTGAGGCATAGGCCTGCCGCAGCGCATCTTCGGCCTTCGGCAGGTCTCTCGACAGCATGTAGGACAGGCCGAGATTGGAGAGCACGCCGGGATCGCCAGGCGCGATCTTGAGCGCGCTCGCATAATAGGAACGCGCTTCCTCGTGACGGCCCATCTGATCGAGCGCGGTCCCCTGCACCGAGAGCAGGCGCCAATCCGGATTGTCGGGCGAATGCGCCTTCGTCAGCACGTCGAAGGCTTGCTGAAAATTGCCGTTGTCGGAGAGCGCGCGGCCGTATTGCGCCATCAGCGCCTTGTTGCCGGGATTGGCGATGGTCGCCTGCTCGAGCACGGCGGCGGCCTGGGCGCGCTGGCCGTTGGCGCGCAGGGCTTGGCCGTAGGCGAGCGCCGCGTCGGCGTCCTTGGGATTGGCACGATAGCGCTCGCCATAGACTTCGGCAGCGCGCGCGGCATCGGTAGGAGCGGCTTCCGCCCGCGGCCCGACCGAGCCCGTGACGTCGGAGAGTTTCGACATCGCCGTGCAGCCGCCGAGGCCCATGGCCAACGCCGCGACCAGCGAGGTGGACGCAAGAAGCCGGGCAAGACTGAGCCGTCCAAGACTGAACCGGTCAAGACTGAACCGTTGACGCATGACGCTTTGACTCTCGAGCCGATTGATCGAGCCGAACGCGCCAGCAATAGACTGTTAACCCTAACGGCCGGTTAATGCCCCCGCCCCGCGCCCATCACTGCGGCGCCTGCGGCGGCATCTCGCCGCCAAGATCCGCATCGAGGCCGAGCGCCTTCGCCTGCTCGTTCAGGTCCCGCAGCAATTGCAGACGTTGCCGCGTCTCGATCTCCACATCGATGCCCGGGCGCGCCACCCACGGCAATTCGCGCCGAAGATCGTCACGATTGATCAGACGCCTCGCGCGGAGCTCGTCGAGCTGAAAATCGTCGATGCCGAGCACATTTGCGGATTGCTCGATCAACCGACGCAGCAGCGATGTCACCACGGCCACGGCGTCGACGTCATGCTTGCGTGCGGATCTCGAGAACTTGCTTTCGAGATCGGCCCAGACGTGAGAGGTGACGAGATAGACGTGAAGCAAATCGGCCCAATCCACCTCGCCGTCGGCATAGAAGGCGCGGCGCAGCAGGAGCCGGCGGGCGAATGCTGCGACCTGATCCCTCTTCAGCGTCGTGCATGCGTCGATCTCGATGCCCGACTGGACGGCCGGATCTCGGGAAAAATCCCGCCCGGCCGGCAGCCTGACGACGCCGTGCGGCAGGTTGGAATCGAGCGGCCTGAAGGCACCATCCTTGCGCGGACGTGAGTAGCGGGCGATCGCAAAGCGGTACTCGATGCGGCCGCCATGGGACATCGGGTGGGACATCGGGCCGAAATGGATGACATTGAAGCCGGCGTCGTCACCGGCCTGCCCCGTCGATGACGGACAGGACAAGACGTAGATCGTGCGCCAGAATGCTTCATCGCTCTCGCTCGTGGCGCGCGGATCGGGAATCGAATAGCGCGTCAGTCCTTCGACATGTCGGTGTCCGTGCAGAACCAGATCGACGTTGAGCGATGTCGCCGCTTCGAGGAAGGTCGCGGGCGCAGCGAGATACATCAGCGGCTCGTCGGGCACGCCGAGAAACCGCTTTCCTTCTCCGGTCGCCTGCGGCAGTGGATGATGGTGCAGCGCCAGCACGCGCACGAGGTTTTCCACCGGCTCGGCATAATCGGCGCGGCCGCCCGACCCGAGGCTCCCCGCGAGTTCGACGCTCAGCCGCGCGGACGCCGAAACTATGGCATTATAGGCTCTCTGGTCGACGTTCCCGCTCGCGAGCGTTGTGAGGCTCGCGCGGTTGGAATCCAGCAGCACCAGATCGAGGCCGGCCTGACGGTAGTAGACGCTCTTCGAGGTCCGCGGCAAGTGCAGGTAATCATAGACGTCGTGGCGGCCTGCACGCTGGCTCGGTCGCTTGACGTCGTGATTGCCGGCGATTGCCTGGATATCGGTGAACAGCCCGGTCTGTCGGAAGGACGCAATGACGGCGAGCGCTTCGTCGAGCGCGGGTGGCGTCGGGTCGTCCACGATATCGCCGGTGATCAGCAGGATGCGATCAGGAATGTCCGCGAAGTCCGCCATCCTCTCGCGAAGGGCGGCATTGAGCGTCTCGATCGTCGCAAGCAGCCGACCCGACCCGTCCAGATGCAGGTCGGAAATCTGTACGATGACGAACGATCTATCCATTTTGCGCCGCTTGTTTGCAAATGCCGCGCCGCCCAAACGATAAGAGAAATGCCTTCGAGGATAAGGTTCTCTCCAGTCTCAACCCGGGTCGTGATGAGCCAGGGTAAGAATTGACTCACGTTGCGTGCACAACCGCACGATACAATCTAAAATATCGGCCAATAATGCCACAACCCCAGCGCTAGTAAAGCCCTGCGGCAGCTCGCGTGAACCGCATGAGATACGGGTTCCGCCCGATGATGGTTTCGCTCATCAGCTCAATATTCGATGGCGAGCCGCTTGCGGATTTCGTCAATGCGCTTGTCGAGCGCATCGAACCGCGCGTGAACGGAGCGGTCGTGGAGATAGAAGACGTAACCACCGGCAAGGAACGCGAATATCCAATGATGATGCTCGACATAGCCAAAAATCGCCTCGACCGCCTGGCCGATGAATGTGACCGCGCTCCACACAAATTCCATTGCATTTCCTCCCGGCCGGCTTTGTCGTCGGCCGCCGGAGATCTCCGCACCCGACGGCCGTTGCCGGAACCTAGCATGGCCCCCTTACTGCGAGTAGCGAATCGCTGAACGATGGCAGCAAAGCTGATTGCGGCGGCGACGAAACTCTGCGAAATCTCGTCCGCTCGTATGACCCGCTCGATCTGACGATCCGGACCCGCCAATGCCTTCTGTCTTCGAGACGTCGCCTACCGCCATCCCGATCACCTTCGTCACCAAATCGAGCTGGGATCAGGTCGCCGAGGGGCTACCGGCGGCGCAACGCCAGTTTGCCACTGCGAGCGCGTTTACCGCAAAGCCGGGTGGCTATCTCGCGCTGCCCGCGCCCGATGGCGCGATCGCGCAAGTGCTGTTCGGGCTCGAGGACGAAGGTGCAAGATCGCGCGACCTGTTCCGACCGGGCGCCCTGCCCGGCCTGCTGCCACCAGGCATTTATCGCTTCGCCAATGCGCCGCACGATGCACGGCTCGCCGCGCTCGCCTTCGCGCTTGGCAGCTACCGCTTCGCCCGGTACCGCAAGGCCGATCGCCCCGAGGTCCGCCTCGTGCCACCCGACGGCGTCGACGCGACCGAGATCAACCGCATGGCGGACGCCGCAATGCTGGCGCGCGACCTCATCAACACGCCGGCCAACGACATGGGGCCGGAGGAGCTGGCCGCAGCCGCGCAAGATCTCGCCGCCGAATTCGGCGCAAGCTTTGCCTGCACCATCGGTGACGACTTGAAGACGAATTTTCCGCTGATCCACGCCGTCGGCATGGCCTCGGACCGCGCGCCGCGGCTGATCGACATCGGTTGGGGCGACCCGGCTCATCCCAAGGTGACGCTGGTCGGCAAGGGCGTCTGCTTCGACACCGGCGGGCTCGACCTGAAGCCGTCGAGCGGCATGCTGATCATGAAGAAGGACATGGGGGGCGCCGCCAACGTGCTGGCTCTGGCGCGCATGGTGATGGATGCGAAGCTGAAGGTGCGGCTGCGCGTGCTGATCCCGGCCGTGGAGAACGCGGTGGCGGGGAATGCCTTCCGCCCGCTCGACATCTTCACCTCGCGCAAGGGCATCACTGTCGAGATCGGCAATACGGACGCGGAGGGGCGGCTGGTGCTCGCCGACGCGCTGGCGCTTGCGGACGAGGAAAGGCCGGACCTGCTAATCGATCTCGGCACGCTGACGGGAGCGGCACGCGTCGCGCTGGGGCCGGATTTACCGCCCTTTTACACCAATGATGAGACGCTTGCCGCCGACGTCGCACGATGCGCGGTGAAGGAGAACGATCCGTTGTGGCGCATGCCGCTGTGGCCGCCTTACGATGCGTGGCTGGACTCTAAGACGGCCACCATCACCAACGCACCGTCCGGCGGCTTTGCCGGCTCGATCATCTGTGCGCTGTTCCTGCAGCGCTTCGTCGAACAGGCCAAGAGCTGGCTGCATGTCGACATCTACGGCTGGACGCCGTCGGCGAAGCCCGCACGCCCCGAGGGCGGCGAGTGCCAGGCCGCGCGCGCGATCTACGCATTGCTGAGCGAGCGCTATGCGTGATCCAGGACTCGATCCAAAATACGATCCAAGCCACGATCCAAGGCTGACACCCGCGCGCGGCGACCTCGCCGCAAAGTATCTCGAAGGCAAGGTGCAGGCGGAGCGCTTCGTCACGGGCGAGGAATTCGAGATAATCGAGGCGATCGCGCCCGTGCGCGAGCAGCCGTCGCCGAACGCGATGCTGATGACACAAGCGTTGCGCGGCGAGCGTGTCACGGTCTACGACCGCAACGGCGAAGGCTGGGCGTGGGGTCAACTTTCCGGTGACGGCTATGTCGGGTGGCTGCCGGACGCAGCGCTGATGAAGCCCTCGGCTGCCCCGACCCATATGGTCGTTGCGCTGCGAACCCTTGCCTTCCCCGGTCCCTCGATCAAGCTGCCGCCGGCAGACACGCTGGTGATCGGATCGAAGATCGCGGTTGCACGCGAGGACGGCAGCTTCGCCGTGACGCGCGACGGACAATATCTGCCGAAGGCTCATCTCGTCCCGCTCGGTCATCGCGAGCCGGATTTCGTCGGAGTCGCCGAGCGTTTCGTCGGCACGCCCTATCTCTGGGGTGGAAAGAGTAGCCTTGGCGTCGATTGCTCCGGCCTCGTCCAGGTCTCGCTGACATCGGCGGGGATCGGCTGCCCGCGTGACAGCGACATGCAGCAGGCCGGGCTCGGCCGCGCGCTGGAGCCGCATGAGCAGATGAGCTTGCTGCGCGGCGATCTCATTTTCTGGAAGGGCCACGTCGCCATCGTCAGCGACGCCGGCACGATGGTTCACGCCAATGCGTATCACATGGCAACGGTGATCGAACCAATCGAGCCGGCCATCGCACGGATCAAGCAAGCCGGCAGCGAGGTCATCGCGATCAAGCGGCTCTGACGGCGCTAAGTCGCCGCCGATCCGTTCCCCGCCGTCTCCAGCCGGAACGCCGCCGCAAACAGCGCGCGCGTGTAATCCGTCTTCGGATTCTTGAAGAGCTCGGCGGCCTGGCCTTCCTCGACCACCTTGCCGCCGCGCATCACGATCAGATGGCTGGCGAGCGAGGCAACGACGCGCAGATCGTGCGAGATGAACATGTAAGTGAGATCGCGACGGCGCTGCAATTCACGCAGCAGATCGACCATCTGCGCCTGAATCAGCATGTCGAGCGCACTGGTCGGCTCGTCCAGCACGACGAAATCCGGCTCCAGCACCACCGCCCGCGCGATGCTGATGCGCTGGCGCTGGCCGCCGGAGAATTCATGCGGATAACGGTTGCGGGTATCCGGCTTCAATCCGACGTCCTCGAGCGCCTTGACGACGCGCTCCTCACGCTCGCCGCGCGAGAGCTGCGGCTGATGCACGGTGAGGCCTTCGGCGACGATGTCGGCGACCGACATGCGCGGGCTGAGCGAGCCGAACGGATCCTGGAACACGATCTGCATGTCGCGTCGGAACGGCCGCATCTCCTTGAAGCGGAGACCCTGGATATCCTTTCCCAGGAACACAATGCGTCCGTTCGAGGAGATCAGCCGCAGCAATGCGAGCCCCAGCGTGGTCTTGCCCGAGCCGGACTCGCCGACGACGCCAAGCGTCTCGCCCTTGCGCACGGCGATGCTGACGCCGTCGACCGCTTTGATGTGACCGACCGTCTTGCGCATCAACCCGCGCTTGATCGGAAACCAGACCTTGAGGTCATCGGCCGACATCACCACCGGCGCATCCGGCTGCGGCGGCGCCGGATCCGGCTTCGGTTCCGCGGCGAGCAAGTCGCGCGTATAGGGATGCTTCGGGCTCTTGAAGACCTGCTCAACCGGCCCCTGCTCGACGATCTCGCCGCCCTTCATGACGCAGACCTGGTCGGCGATGCGGCGCACGATGCCGAGATCGTGGGTGATGAAGAGCAGGCTCATGCCGAGCCGGCTGCGAATCTCTGCGAGCAGCGTCAGGATCTGCGCCTGCACGGTGACGTCGAGCGCCGTGGTCGGCTCGTCCGCGATCAGGAGGTCCGGCTCGTTGGCGAGCGCCATCGCGATCATCACGCGCTGGCGCTGGCCGCCGGAGAGCTGGTGCGGATAGCTCTTCAGCCGCGTTTCGGGCTCGGGAATGCCGACCTGCGTCAGCAATTCCAGCGTCCGCCTGCGCGCCTCGGCATTGCTGGTCGGATTGTGCAGCTGGATGATCTCGCCGATCTGCGCCTCGATCGTGTGCAGTGGATTGAGCGAGGTCATCGGCTCCTGGAAGATGATCGAGATGTCGCTGCCGCGAATCTCCCGCATCTCCTGCTCCGACCGGTCGATCAGTTCCTGTCCCTTGAAGCGGATGCTGCCCGAGGGATGCGAGGCGTTCGGATAGGGCAAGAGTTTGAGGATCGAAAGCGCGCTGACCGACTTGCCGGAGCCGGACTCGCCGACCAGCGCCACGCACTCGCCGCGCCTGATCTGGAACGAGACCTTGTCGACCGCGAGCGTGGTGGCGCCGCCCTGGTGGAAGGCAACCGAGAGCTCGCGCACGCTGAGCAAAGGCTGATTGATCGCGTCCATTGGCCTACCTGAACGTCTTGCGCGGATCGAAGGCGTCGCGCACGGCCTCGCCGATGAAGATCAAGAGCGACAGCATGATCGCAACCGAGAAGAAGCCGGAGAAACCGAGCCAGGGCGCCTGCACGTTGGACTTGCCCTGCGACAGCAACTCGCCGAGCGACGGCGAGCCGGGCGGCAATCCGAACCCGAGGAAATCGAGCGCCGTCAGCGTCATCACCGAACTCGACACGATGAAAGGCAGGAACGTCATGGTCGCGACCATCGCGTTCGGCAACAGATGCCGGAACATGATGACCTTGTTCGACACGCCGAGCGCGCGCGCCGCCTGGATGTACTCGAAATTGCGCCCGCGCAGGAATTCCGCGCGGACGAGTCCGACCAGCGACACCCAGGAAAACAACAGCAGGATGCCGAGAAGCACGAAGAAACCGGGTACGAGCACCGACGACAGGATTAGCAACAGATAGAGCGAAGGGATCGCAGTCCATATCTCGATGAAACGCTGAAACAACAGGTCGATCCAGCCGCCGAAATAACCCTGTACCGCGCCGGCCGCGATGCCGACGACGGAGGAGACGATGGTCAGGCAGAGGCCGAACAGCACCGAAATGCGGAAGCCGTAGATCAGCCGCGCGACCACGTCGCGGCCCTGATCGTCGGTGCCGAGCCAGTTGTATTCGAGATCGCGGCAGCTCTTGAGGCCTTTCTTCTCGACCACAGGCTTGCACTGCGCTTCCGTCAACATCCAGGTCGGCCGCGACGGCGCGGGCGTCGGCAGATCGAGATTGTGGGTGTCGTAGGAATAGCGGATCAGCGGCCAGACGATGCTGCCACCCTTGTCCTTGATCAACTTCTGCAAATAGGGATCGCGATAGTCGGCTGCCGTTTCGAAGTCGCCGCCGAAAGTGGTTTCCGAATAGGTGACGACGGACGGCCAATAGAGGTGGCCATCATATTTGATCAGGAACGGCCGATCATTGGCGATCAACTCAGCGAACAGCGATACCACAAACAGGATCAGGAAGATCCAGAACGACCAATAGCCGCGCCAGTTCGCCTTAAAATTCTGCCAGCGGCGCCTGTTGAGCGGCGATGGCACGAACGGTTTGCGCGTCATCGGCACGGCGTCGCCGAGCGGCGATTTCGCAGTGGTTTCGATCGGCGTGGTAGGGGCGGCCAGTGTCATCAGACCTCCCGCGCCTCGAAATCGATCCGCGGATCGATCCACATATAGGTCAGGTCAGAGATCAGGTTGATCACGAGGCCGACGAGCGAAAAGATGAAGAGCGTACCGAACACGACGGGGTAGTCGCGGTTGAGAACGCTCTCGAAACTGAGCAGTCCCAGCCCGTCCAGCGAGAAGATGGTCTCGATCAGAAGCGAGCCCGAGAAGAAGGCGTGAATGAAGGTGCTGGGAAAGCCGGCGATGACGATGAGCATCGCGTTGCGGAAGACGTGACCATAGAGCACCCGATTCTCGCTGCAGCCTTTCGCGCGCGCGGTCATCACGTATTGCTTGCGGATCTCGTCCAGAAACGAGTTCTTGGTCAGGAACGTCATGGTGGTGAACGCACCGAGCCCCATGGCGATCAGCGGCAGCGTCAAATGCCAGAAGTAATCGATGATCTTCCAGTACCACGGAAACTGCGACCAGCCGTCTGACGTCAGTCCGCGCAGCGGGAACCAGTTGAAGAACGAACCGCCGGCAAACAGGATGATCAGCAGGATCGCGAACAGGAAGCCGGGAATGGCATAGCCGAGCACGAGCACGCTCGAGGTCCAGGTGTCGAAGCGCGTCCCGTCCCTGACCGCCTTGCGGATGCCGAGCGGAATCGAGATCAGGTAGGTGAGCAGCGTCAGCCAGATGCCGAGCGAGATCGAGACCGGCAACTTCTCCTTGACGAGCTGCAGCACGCTGACGTCGCGGAAATAGCTCTTGCCGAAATCGAAGCGGGCGAAGTTCCAGACCATCAGCGCGAAGCGCTCCGGCGCCGGCTTGTCGAAGCCGAACTGCACCTCCAGCTTTTTGATGAAATCGGGATCGAGGCCTTGCGCGCCGCGATATTTCGAATTGATGGCATCGCCGCCCGCGCCCAGTTGCCCCGGGGCGCGCTGCGCAAAGTCGCTGCCGCCCGAAATGCGCGAGGTACCGCCGGTGTCGGCACCCGAGAGCTGCGCGATCACGCGCTCGACCGGGCCACCCGGCGCGAACTGCACGACGATGAAGGAGACGAAGAGGATCCCGAGCAAGGTCGGGATCATCAGCAGGATACGGCGGGCGATATAGGCGCTCATGGCTGTTTCGCCTGCTCGAGCTTGGCGGCCTTGCCGCCATCATGCCACCAGATGTCGGGGGCGCCGACTCCGTTGGCATAACGCGGCAGCTTCTGCGGACGGCCGAACTGGTCCCAATAAGCAAGCCGGTGCGTCTTGTTATACCATTGCGGCACCCAATAACGGCCGGCACGGAACAGGCGATCGAAGGCGCGGCAGGCGACGGTCAATTCCTCGCGGGAGTCAGCCGCCATGATCTTCTCGATCATGGCATCGATGGCAGGACTGGCGATGCCCGCGAGATTGTACGAACCCTTCGTTGCCGCGACCTGCGACGAGAAGAACGAGCGCATGGCATCGCCCGGCGTCGCCGACATGCTGAAGCGTTGAATCGTCATATCGAAGTCGAAATCTTCCTGGCGCGCCTTGTGTTGTACGGCATCGACGAGGCGCACGCTCGCTTCGATGCCGAGCGTCGCGAGATTCTTGATGTAGGGCCCATGGTGCGGCTGGAATGAAGGCTCGTCCAACAGAAATTCGATCCTGAATATCTCGCCGTTCGGCAGCACCCGCTTGCCGTCCTTGATCGGCAGGCCGGCGTCGCTGAGCAATTGCTGCGCCTTGCGCAGCAGGCTGCGGTCCTGCCCGGAGCCGTCCGAGACCGGCGGCGTGAACGGCGCGGCGAACACCTCGTCGGGAATCTGGCCGCGAAACGGCTCGAGCAGCTTCAACTCTTCCGGCGGCGGAGGCCCGCCGCTGGCCATGAGGTCCGAGTTCTGAAATGGCGACACCGTGCGGGCATAAGCACCGTACATGATGGTCTTGTTGGTCCACTCGAAGTCGAAGGCGTCGATCAGTGCCTCTCGTACCCGAGGATCCCTGAACTTGTCGCGCCGCGTGTTGATGAACCATCCTTGTGCACCGGACGGCGTGTCGTCGGGTACGACCTCCATCTTGACGCGACCGTCCTTCACCGCAGGGAAGTCGTAGCGCGTCGCCCAGAGACGGGAGGTGAACTCCTCGCGGTAGAGATAGTTCTTGCCGGTGAAACCTTCGAAGGCGACATCGCGGTCCCGGTAGAATTCGTAGCGTACAACGTCGAAATTGTAGCTACCGCGACAGGGGGGCAGATCGGCAGCCCACCAATCCTTGACGCGCTCGTATTCGATGTAGCGGTTGACCTCGAACTTGCCGACCTTGTACGGGCCCGAACCCAACGGGATCTCCAGAGACGTTTCGTCGAACGGACGGGAGGCATAGTAGGCTTTCGAGAAGATCGGCAGGCTCGCCACATAGAGCGGCACGTCACGCGCGCGTCCCTTAGCAAAAGTGACGACAAGCGTCGCCTCGTCGACGGCTTCCGCGCGGACCATGTCGCGCATCTGCACGATGATCAGTGGGTGCCCCTTGGCCTTCAGCGACGTCAGCGAAAACGCCGCGTCGTGAGCGGTGAGCTTGGTGCCGTCATGGAATTTCGCCTCGGGCCGTATCGTGAAGCGGTAGACCAGCCTGTCCGCCGATATATTTACAGATTTCGCGGCAAGCCCGTACATCCCGTCCGGTTCGTCGTTGGCTCGCACCATCAGCGGCACAAAGGTCATATCCATGCCCTGCGCGCCGTCGCCTTTGAGGATGAAGGCATTGAGCGAGTTGAAGGTCTGGTAGGACTGGTTGTAGGCGCGCACCGACGGGATCAGCGAAAAAGTGCCGCCCTTCGGCGCGTCGACATTGACGTAGTCGAAGTGATGGAAATCGGCGGGATATTTGAGGTCGCCGAAGGCCGACATGCCGTGGGCCTCGGCGGGCATCTCGGACGCTGTCGCGCCCCGCAGCCGGGCGGCGCTGAACGCGCCACCGACACCCAGGGCCAGCACATGCCGGCGTGAAAGCTGCGTCATGCGAGAAATGCCCCTCACGACTTCTTTGCGATCCGCGCCGCCTTGTCCGCGTCGTACCACCAGATGAACGGAAAGCCGGACTGACCGTATTTGGGCAATTCCGCCGGCCGACCGAAGCGATCCCAGCGCGCGGTGCGCACCTTCGTATAAGTCCACTGCGGCACGACGTAGTGATTCCACAGCAGCACGCGGTCGAGTGCCTTGGTTGCCGCGACGAGATCGTCGCGACCCTTGGCGTAGATCACCCGCTCAATCAGCTTGTCGACCGCCGGATTCTTGATGCCGGTAATATTGCGTGAACCGGCGATGTCGGCCGTCTTCGATGACCAGAATTCGCGCTGCTCGTTGCCCGGCGACTGCGACTCGCCCCAGGAGTTGGTGACGATGTCGAAATCCCACTCGCGCGTCCTGTTCTCATACTGGGTGGGATCCACTGTCCGCACGCTGACGGCAATGCCGAGCCGTTCCAGCGACGGCTTGTAGAACAGCGTGATCCGCTCAAAGCTCGGATCCGAGTTCAGCAGCTCAAGCGAGAACTGAGCGCCGGTCTTGACGTCGATCAGCTTGCGGTCGCGCACCTCGTAGCCGGCTTCCTTGAACAAGCGCAGTGCCTCGCGCAGATTGTCGCGCACGGCTTCCGGACTGCCGCCGACTGGATTGGTATAGGCCGTCGTGAAGACTTCGGGCGGGACCTCGGCGCGGACCGTCTGGAGGATCTCGAGCTCCTTGCCCTGCGGCAACCCGGTCGCCATCAGCTCATCGATGCCGTCGAAATAACTGCTGATGCGCTTGTATTGGCCGTAGAAGATCTGCTTGTTCATCTCCTCGAAGTCGAACGCGTAATTAAGCGCGCGTCGCACGCGCGCATCTTTGAACTTGGCGCGGCGCAGGTTCGGCACGAAGGCCTGCATGACGCCCGAGCTGCGATTGGCGAACTCCTCGAGGATCACGCGCTTTTCGGTGACGGCCGGGAAGTCGTAGGCCGTCGCCCAGTTCTTCGCGCTGTTCTCGGTGCGCCAATCGACCTGATCGGCCTTGAAGGCCTCGATCGCCACGGTGGCGTCGCGGAAATACTCATAGCGCAGCTCGTCGAAATTATTTCGGCCCACATTGGCCGCGAGGTCGCGCCCCCAATAATCCTTCACGCGCTCCAGCGCGATCGACCGTCCGGCAACGAATTCCTTGACCCGGTAGGGGCCCGACCCCAGCGGCACTTCGAGCGTGGTGGCGGAGACATCGCGCTTCCGGCCCTGCGGGTCCGTTCCTTCCCACCAATGCTTCGGCAGGACCGTGAGCTGCCCGACAATCTGCGGCAGCTCGCGATTGCCCGGTGCGTCGAACACGAATTTCACCTCGCGCTCACCGACCTTCTCGGCCTTCACCACATGGCTATAATAGGCCGAGTACATCGGGTGGTGCTTCTTGAACGAATCGAGCGAGAAGATCACGTCGTCCACGGTAACAGGCTTGCCGTCATGCCATTTGGCTTGCGGCCGCAAGCGGTAAGTCACGGAGGAGAAATCATCCGGATGGCTGACGGCCTCGGCCAGCGCGCCGTATTCGGTCGAGACTTCGTCGAGCGAGGCCGTCGTGAGGGATTCGTAGATGAATGCCACGGCACCGGCGACTTGCCCCTTCACACCGGAGACGACGATGTTGAAATTGTCGAATGTGCCGACGGCGATCTGGCGTGCGACGCCGCCTTTGGGCGCTTCCGGATTGACGTAGTCGAAGCGCTTGAAGTCGGCGGGGTATTTGACCTGTCCGAACAGCGACAGCGCGTGTCGCCAGGTCAGCTCACTGGCGGATTGCGCGTGTGCCGCGCCGACGACGGGAAGGCCCCCTACGGAACCAAGGACGGGGAGCGCTGCGGCAGCGGTGCCGGTGAGCAGGAGATCGCGTCGGGTAATGGCCAAATCCACATTCCTGTCTTGAAGGAGGCTACTCCTTTAAGTTCCCAATATAGGCGAGGTTTCGACGGAATATGTTGCTTTTTCCTCATCTTGGAAGCCCGGCCGCTCCATCCGGTGCGGCCAAACGCCCTGATAACGTCACCGCGCGGCCCGGATATAAAAACGGCCAGGCTTTTCAGCCCGGCCGCATAGTCCAAGATGGGGTTTCGAGGCTTTTACTTTGAGGCCGTCGGCAGCGGCTGCGGATGCTCCGAGAGCGAATTCAGATAGGCAATGACGTCGGCACGCTCGGAATCCTTGGGAATGCCGGCGAAGCCCATTGCGGTGCCGGGGATGAAGCCCTTCGGGCTGGCGATGAACTTGTTGAGATCGTCAAACGTCCAGGTGCCGCCCTTGGCCTTCATGGCAGCCGAGAAGTTGAAGCCGCCACGGCCCTCGCCCCGCTTCTCGCCGACGACGCCATAGAGATTAGGACCGACACGATTCGGGCCGCCCTTCTCGAAGGTGTGGCAGGCGCCGCACTTTTTGGCGGCGGAGGCGCCCTTCTCGACCGAGGCGGTCTGGAGCAGCTTTTCGATCGGCTCGGCAGCCGCGGCGGCAGCGCCGCCTTCCTTGCCGTGGCCGGCGTCTTCCTTCGCGGCGATCTCGAAGCCCGGCTTTTCCGGCATCTTGGGCGAGAACAGCGCATTCGCGGTGAAGCTCGTCACCAGCAGAAGGAGACAGGTGCCGAGCACGGCACCGAGAATCTTGTTCAGTTCGAAAGAGTCCATTTCCGGCCAGGCCCCACACCGCAAGAAGGATCGAGCGGCCCAAAGCGGCCGCCAGGACGAGCCTCGAAGAATCAACGTTCCTTAATTGTTTCCCCGAGTTTTGCCATTGAGATATCGGTTTGCCCGGGGTCTGGCAACCCGTATAAGCGAGCGGGCTTCACGCCCGTCCCCACCCCATTTCCCGGCGCGGAAAACGCCCCGTTTCCAGGCCCTTGACCCGATGACCGATCCTCGCATCCTGGTGCTGATCCCGGCCCGCATGGCCGCGACCCGCCTGCCCGGCAAGCCGCTCGCCGATATCGCGGGGCAGCCGATGATCGTGCACGTGATGCGCCGCGCCGAGGCCGCCGGGATAGGCCGGGTCGCGGTCGCAACCGACACCGCGGAGATCGCGTCCGTCGTGACCGCCCATGGCGGCGAGGCCGTGATGACCCGCCCGGAGCACCCCTCCGGCTCCGACCGCATCCACGAGGCCATGCAGAAGCTCGATCCGGACGGCAAGGCCGAGATCGTGGTCAATCTCCAGGGCGATTTCCCGACCATCACGATCGACAATATCCGCGAGGTACTGCCGCCGCTGCAAGACCCCGCCGTGGATATCGCAACGCTGGCTTCGCAAATCCACACCGAGGAGGAGGATCTCGCGCCGAACGTCGTGAAGGCGATCGGGACCTCGCTCGGGGGCAGACGCATGCGCGCACTTTATTTCACCCGCGCAACCGCGCCGACCGGCGACGGGCCGCGTTACCACCATATCGGCCTCTACGCCTATCGCCGCGCCGCGCTGGAGCGCTACGTCTCACTGCCGCCTTCGCCGCTGGAACTGCAGGAGAAGCTCGAGCAGCTCCGGGCGCTCGAGGCCGGAATGCGCATCGACTTCACCATTGTCGATACCGTGCCCCGCGGGGTCGACACGCCGGCGGACCTGGAAACCGCCCGCAGCATCCTTTCCAAATCCTGAGCCGCTGTTACAAGGCCGAGCATGAGCAAGCTGAAAATCGCATTCCAGGGCGAGCCTGGCGCCAATTCCCACATCGCCATCGTCGAGGCCTATCCCGACGCCGAGCCGATGCCCTGCGCCACCTTCGAGGACGCCTTGTCGGCGATCTCGTCGGGCGAGGCCGATCTCGGCATGATCCCGATCGAGAATTCGGTCGCAGGCCGCGTCGCCGACATCCATCATTTGCTCCCGGCCTCCGGCCTCTTCATCATCGGTGAATGGTTTCTGCCGGTCCGGCATCAGCTGATGGCGGTGAAGGGGACCAGGCTCGAAGACATCAAGAGCGTCGAGAGCCATGTGCACGCGCTCGGCCAATGCCGGCGCATCATTCGCAAGCTCGGCATCAAGCCCATCGTGCACGCCGACACCGCCGGCAGCGCCCGCGACATTTCCGAGCGTAACGATAAGTCCGTCGCCGCGATCGCCTCGCGCCTCGCCGCGCAGATCTACGGCCTCGACATTTTGGCTGAGGACATCGAGGACGAGGCCCACAACACCACACGCTTCGTGGTGCTGGCGCGCGAACCGAAATGGGCCGCACAGGGCTCCGGTCCGCTAGTCACGACTTTTGTGTTTCGGGTGCGCAATTTGCCGGCCGCGCTCTACAAGGCGCTCGGGGGCTTTGCCACCAACGGCGTGAACATGACCAAACTCGAGAGCTACATGGTCGACGGCAATTTCTTCGCCACCCAGTTTTACGCCGACGTCGACGGCCACCCCGAGGACAAGGGCCTCGCTTTCGCGATCGAGGAGCTGAAATTCTTCTCGCGCGAATTCCGCATCGTCGGCGTGTATCCGGGTCACCCGTTCCGCGCGACGATGGAATAGTTTCGTGTCCCGGACGCGCGAAGCGCAAGCCGGGACCCAGAGGCTGCGAGGCGCAGGGGCACGAGTGCCTTATCCGACCGCCTTAAGCCCGAACGCCTCCGCCAGCAGCGAATAGGATTTCTTTCGCGCCTCGTGATCATACACGGCGGTGATCACCATCAACTCGTCCGGCTTGCTCGCATCGATCAACGGCTGGAGCGTTGTCCGCACGGTTGCCGGGCTGCCGACGAACAGACGGGAACGGTTGCGCCGCATCGAGGTGCGCTCCGAGTCGGTATAGGGATAGGCCAGCGCTTCTTCGACGCTCGGCAACGGAAGATACTGGCCGCGATCGCGGCGCAGGCGGTTGAGGTCGAAAGACGCGGCGAGCTTTTCGGCTTCCTCATCCGTGTCGGCCGTGATGACGGCGACCGCGAGGATCGCGCGCGGGCTCGCGCTCCAGGCCGAGGGCTGAAAACGATTGCGATAATGCACCATCGCATCGATCGCATCGTGGGACGCAAAATGATGCGCGAATGCGAAGCCCATGCCGACCTGCGCGGCGAGCTCCGACGAATAATCGCTCGAGCCGAGCAGCCAGATCGGCGGCAACGGCGTATCGTCGGGCATCGCGACGACGTTGTGGTAGGGATGGCCCGAGGGGAATTCCCGGGTCTGCCACAGGATCAATTCGTGCAGCCGCTCCAGGAAATCGTCGCCTTCGCGACGGTCGAGCCGGCTGCGCAGCGCATAGGCCGTGGCACCGTCGGTGCCGGGGGCGCGACCGAGGCCGAGATCGATGCGGCCGGGAAACAACGCCTCCAGCATCTTGAAGCGCTCGGCCACGACCAGCGGCGCGTGATTGGGCAGCATCACGCCGCCGGAGCCGACGCGGATGTGCTTCGTCACCGCCGCGATCTGCCCGATCATCACGTCGGGCGCTGGACTCGCGACCGAGGCGAGGTTGTGATGCTCGGCGAGCCAGTAGCGGACATAGCCGAGCCCGTCGACATGGCGCGCCAGGTCGATGCTGTTGCGCAGCGCCGCGGCGGGCATTGTGCTTGTTGTGACGACGGAGAGGTCGAGGACTGAGAGCGGGATCATCGCGCGCTAAGGTAGCGGAGGGCGGCGCAGCGGCAATGGCAGGGCGCGCAGGTCTGACGTGCAGGCCAGGGGCTCGCGCGACTTCGCCGCGGCGTTGGGACAGAGGTCACGCTGATATCGCAATTTTCATACTGCCCACCTCACGATCTCGTGTCAAGTAGCCCCACATCACCATTATACATCTGATATATCTATAGTTTCAACTGACTGCTCTCATCCCACCTCTATCTGAATCTGCAGGTAATTTTCTATTGTCTAAATGAAAGTGGGCAATTTCCCATCCCTGATGGGCTGTCGAGTGCGACCGCTTTGGCTTATCTTGACCTCTCCCAATCTAGACCTGACCGCCGGCCGCCAACGACCCTGCGAGCCCTTGGAGTGAGTGGTGCCCATGACTGACGCGACGATGCCTGCCCATACCGACGGGCAAGACGGGCACCTGAAGCGGCCTGCGATTTCGTTCGAGTTCTTTCCGCCCAAGACGGAAGATATGGAGCGCAATCTCTGGGACACCATCAACCGGCTGGCCCCGCTCGACCCGAAATTCGTCTCGGTGACCTATGGCGCCGGCGGCTCGACCCGTGAGCGCACCCACGCGACCATCTCGCGCATCCTCAAGGAGACTGCGCTGCTGCCGGCGGCGCATCTGACCTGCGTCGGCGCCTCGCGCGGGGAGATCGACGAGATCGTCGACCGCTATCACGAGGTCGGCGTCCGCCACATCGTCGGCCTGCGCGGCGATCCCGCGGGCGGCATCGGCACGGCCTATTCCAGCCATCCCGACGGCTACCAGAGCTCCGCCGACCTCGTCGCCGGCATCAAGAAGCGGCACGGCGATATCGAGGTGTCGGTCTCGGCATACCCTGAGAAGCACCCCGAGGCGCGCGACTTCGACGATGACATCGACACCCTGCAGGCCAAGGTCGATGCGGGCGCGACCCGCGCGATCACGCAGGTGTTCTTCGATAACGAGCTCTATTTCCGTTATCTCGACCGCGTGCGCGCGCGCGGGATCAACATCCCGATCGTGCCGGGCATCATGCCCATGCATAATTTCAAGCAGGCGCGAGCCTTCGTCACCCGCGCCGGCACCTCCGTGCCGGACTGGTTCGCCGCGAAGTTCGAGGGGCTCGACGAGGACGCCGAGACCCGCAAGCTGGTGGCGGCCACCGTCGCCGCCGGCCAGGTGCAGAAGCTCGCGAAGCACGGCGTCGACACCTTCCATTTCTACACCATGAACCGCGCCGATCTCGTGTTCGCGATCAGCCATTTGCTCGGCATTCGCGCCAAGAGCGCGCAGAAGGCGGCTTAAGACACCATGACCGTATCCACCTCTCCCAAGCGAACCGCCCTGCTCAACGCCGCGCGCGAGCGCATTCTCGTGCTCGACGGCGCCATGGGCACGATGATCCAGAATCTCCAGTTCGACGAGGTTGCCTTTCGCGGCGAGCGCTTCAAGACCTTCCATCGCGATTTGCGCGGCAACAACGACCTCTTGATCCTGACCCAGCCGCAGGCGATCGAGGACATCCACGCCGCCTATCTGCGTGCCGGCGCCGACATCGTCGCCACCAACACCTTCTCCACGACCTCGATTGCGCAGGCCGATTACGATCTCGGCGACATCGTCTACGAGATGGCGCGCGAAGGCGCCCGCCTCGCCGGCAACGCCGCGCGCCGCGTCGAAGCCGAGGACGGCAAGCCGCGCTTCGTCGCCGGCGCCATCGGACCGACCAACCGCACCGCGTCGATCTCGCCCGACGTTTCCAATCCCGGCTACCGCGCCGTCACGTTCGACGATCTGCGCAAATCCTATGGCGAGCAGATCAACGGCATGCTCGACGGCGGCGTCGATCTGCTGCTGGTCGAGACCATCTTCGACACGCTGAACGCCAAGGCGGCGCTTTACGCCATTGCCGAGATCACGGAAGAACGCGGCATCGACATGCCGGTGATGGTGTCGGGCACCATCACCGACAAGTCCGGCCGCCTGCTATCCGGCCAGCTGCCGGAAGCGTTCTGGCATTCGGTACAGCACGCCAAGCCCGTCACCATCGGCTTCAACTGCGCGCTCGGTGCGGAAGATCTGCGCGCGCATATCGCCGATATCGGCCGCGTCGCCGACACGCTCGTTTGTGCTTATCCCAATGCCGGCCTGCCCAACGAGTTCGGCCAGTATGACGAGACCCCGGAATACATGGCCCGCCTGGTCGGCGAGTTCGCGCGTGATGGTTTGGTCAACATCGTCGGCGGCTGCTGCGGCACCACGCCGGACCATATCGCTGCGATTGCCGCTGCGGTCGCGCCGCACAAGCCGCGCATCGTGCCGGAGATCGGACCTCGCTTGCGGCTCTCCGGCCTCGAGCCGTTCATCCTGACCGACGCCATTCCTTTCGTGAACGTCGGCGAGCGCACCAACGTCACCGGTTCCGCCCGCTTCCGCAAGCTGGTCACCGCCGGCGACTACACCGCCGCGCTGCAGGTCGCGCGCGACCAGGTCGAGAACGGCGCGCAGATCATCGACGTCAACATGGACGAGGGTCTCCTGGACTCGGAAGCCGCGATGGTGACCTTCCTCAACCTCGTCGCCGCCGAGCCCGACATCGCCCGCGTCCCCGTCATGGTCGACAGCTCGAAATTCTCTGTGATCGAGGCCGGCCTGAAATGCGTGCAGGGCAAGCCGGTCGTCAACTCGATCTCGATGAAGGAAGGCGAGGACAAATTCATTCACGAGGCCAGGATCGCCCGCCGTCACGGCGCGGCCGTCGTGGTGATGGCGTTCGACGAGGTCGGCCAGGCCGACACGTTCGCCCGCAAGACCGAGATCTGCAAGCGCGCCTACGACATCCTGGTGAACCGCGTCGGCTTCCCGCCGGAAGACATCATCTTCGATCCGAATATTTTCGCGATCGCGACCGGCATCGAGGAGCACAACAATTACGGGGTCGACTTCATCGAGGCGACGCGCTGGATCCGCAAGAACCTGCCGGGCGCGCACATTTCTGGCGGCGTGTCCAATCTGTCGTTCTCGTTCCGCGGCAACGAGCCGGTGCGCGAGGCGATGCACTCGGTGTTCCTGTATCACGCCATTAAGGCCGGCATGGACATGGGCATCGTCAATGCCGGGCAGATGATCGTCTATGACGACATCGATCCGGAATTGCGCCAGGTCTGCGAAGACGTCATTCTCAACCGCGACCCCGGTGCGTCCGAGCGTCTGCTGGCGCTCGCGGAACGATTCCGCGGCAACAAGACCCAGACCAAGGAAGCCGATCTCGCTTGGCGCGAATGGCCGGTGGCGAAGCGGCTGTCGCATTCGCTGGTGCACGGCATCACCGAGTTCATCGAGCAGGATACCGAAGAGGCCCGCAAGGCTTCGAAGCGCCCGCTCGACGTGATCGAGGGACCGTTGATGGCCGGCATGAACGTGGTCGGCGATCTCTTCGGTGACGGCAAGATGTTCCTGCCGCAGGTGGTGAAGTCGGCCCGCGTGATGAAGCAGGCCGTCGCCTGGCTGATGCCGTTCATGGAAGAGGAGAAGGCGCGCAATCTCGCCAACGGCATCGGCACGGAAGGCTCCTCGTCCGCCGGCAAGATCGTGCTCGCGACCGTCAAGGGCGACGTCCACGACATCGGCAAGAACATCGTCGGCATCGTGCTCCAGTGCAACAATTACGAGGTCATCGACCTCGGCGTGATGGTGCCGGCGGCCAAGATCGTCGAGACCGTGAAGGCGGAGAAGGCCGACATCGTCGGGCTGTCAGGCCTGATCACGCCATCGCTCGACGAGATGGCGTTCTTCGCCGGCGAATTGCAGCGCGAAGGCCTCAAGCTGCCGCTGTTGATCGGCGGCGCGACGACGAGCCGCGTGCATACGGCCGTGAAGATCGACCCGAGCTATCGCGCCGGCCCCGTGGTGCATGTCAACGACGCCAGCCGCGCGGTTGGTGTTGCGTCTGCTCTGCTGTCGCCCGAGAGGCGCGAGGCCTACGCCGCCGAAGTCCGCGCCGAATACGCAAAGATCTCGGATGCGCATATGCGCGCCCAGGCCGACAAGAAGCGGCTGAAGCTGGCGACCGCCCGCGCCAACCGCGTGCCGGTCGACTTTGCCGCGAACAAGCCGGTGAAGCCGACCTTCCTCGGCACCAGGAGCTTTGACGACTACGATCTCGCCGAGCTCGTGCCCTATATTGACTGGACGCCGTTCTTCCAGACCTGGGAGCTCGCCGGGCGCTTCCCCGCCATCCTCGACGATGCCAAGGTCGGCGAGGTCGCGCGCTCGCTCTACGACGACGCGCGCAAGATGCTCGACCTGATCGTCGAGGAAAAATGGTTCCGGGCGCGGGCCACCGTCGGCTTCTGGCCGGCGAACGCCGAGGGCGACGACATCGTGCTCTATGCCGACGAGAGCCGGACCAGGACGATCGCGACGCTGCACACGCTGCGCCAGCAGCTCGAGAAGCGCGAGGGCCGTTTCAACGCCGCGCTGTCCGACTTCGTCGCGCCTGCCACCACCGGCGTGCCCGATTATGTCGGCGGCTTCGTCGTCACCGCCGGCATCGGCGAGGATGTGGTGGCCGATCGATTCAAGATGGCCAATGACGACTACTCCTCGATCCTGTGCAAGGCGCTGGCCGACCGCCTTGCGGAGGCCTTCGCCGAGCGCATGCATGCCCGCGTCCGCCGCGAGTTCTGGGCCTATGCGCCGGACGAGGCGCTCTCGACCGACGAGTTGATCCTAGAAAAGTACCAGGGCATCCGTCCCGCCCCCGGCTATCCCGCGCAGCCCGATCACACCGAGAAGGCCACGCTGTTCGAACTGCTCGACGCCGAGAAAACCGCAGGCGTGAAGCTGACCGAGAGCTTTGCGATGTGGCCGGGCTCTTCCGTGTCGGGGCTCTATCTCGCCAGTCCCGAGAGCTATTATTTCGGCGTCGGCAAGATCGAGCGCGACCAGGTCGAGGATTATGCCGCGCGCAAGGGCATGAGCGTCGCCGAGGCCGAGCGCTGGCTCGCGCCGATCCTGAACTACATCCCGGTGCGAGAGGGCGCGAGCGACAAGGCGGCATTCGCGGCAACGCCTGCGAACGACGAGACGTCGAAGGAGCTTGCCTCGCATCCGCCGGGCTGCACCTGCGCGGTGCATTTGGTCTGGCAGAAGAAGCGCGCGGGCGCGGGTTAGGCGCCTCCAAACAAAAAGCGAAAATCAACCCCATGCACAGTAGACATGAGGTTGAAAAGGCTCAATCATTTTCGGTCTTGCCGAAATGGCTTGCGGCGTCGGGCAAAACACCTGTATGAATGCATGATCGCCGACCGCGCCCGTTTGACACTCGCTGCCTCGTCCGTCGCGATCATGGGCGCGTGCCACACGTTCGGTGTCGTCCGTTCGGTGTCGTCCTGGCGAAGGCCAAGACCCATACCGCGTGATTCATCGATGACGATCGCTGGCAATACCGAACGACCAATCTTCGCCAAGTGACCCGGTGGTAATGGGTCCCGGCTTTCGCCAGGACGACGGTGCAGCAAATGCTCAACCTGTACCGGAACGACGCAACACATCGAACAGCTGCAGATGCGCCCTCGCAAGAATCGGACGCGTGTGAACTCGTTCACTTGTCCGCTCAACCTTGGTTCGCTACTCTCTCGGCCTACTACCTTCAACCGACGATTTGCTTGGGATCGAACATATGAAGCAGTTCATTGCACCGTTCGTCGCCGCGATCGCTCTCGTCGTGCTGCCCACGATTGCCGCGGCGGACTGTCCGAAAGGCTATGTGCCATGCGGCGAGAAAAATCAGTTGTGCTGCCCGGGAAAGTAGCAAGCCGCAAATGGCTTTGGCTCGGTAGCGGGGTCTTTGTCGCGATCGGCCTCGTGATGGTCGCGGTCTTTGTCGGCTTCCCGCGAAAGAAGCAAACCATCACGGCCATCCTCTCCGAGACCGGATATTTCGAGGTGGTGCCGCCAAGCACGTTCGGCGGCCCCGGCACGATCAACACGATCGAGTATCTCAGCAACGGCCGGCTGGAGCTGCATCCGACTTGCGAGGTCGATCCAACGCTGCTGACCGGCAAGATCCAGAAATCGCGGACCGTCGACCGGGACCTGAAGCAGTCGCTTGAGAAAAAGCTCGACGTGTCGGCCCAGGTCAGGGACAAGCTGTCGGCTGTCGCCGGAATGCAGCAGGTCGAGGCCGTCAACCTCAAGCTCGAGAACGCCAACATTCTGCTGATATCGGACGAGTCGCTGATCTCTGCCCGCAACGCCTTGCTCAAGGCCGAGTGTGAGGACGCGGTCACCCAGAACGTTTCGAGCGGCGCCGTCGTGTGCCAGACGCGGTCCGTGCTGGAGGCCGACGTCGTCTACGAGATCAAATATCAGAATACGATTTCGATGGAGGAGCGGGCCAAACTGACATCCGAGATCGCGACGAAGCTCGATCTTGACGTCCATGAGGGGGCGAACGACAAGGTCTCCGGCTCCCAATTGTTCTTTGGCATCAGACTGTCGCCAAATCCGATCGTGATGCACTCTGCCTCGGGCGAGATCAAGCCCTGCACGAGGAGATAAAATCCGCGCCGTCCCCCTGCCATGAACGCAACGCGCGCTGGCTGCGACCAATGGCGGTCGCCGCCGAAGCGCAGGGGAATCGGATGCTGAACGCCCAACAATTGATGTGGACCCAGATTGCCGCCGGCGTCGCCGTGCTGCTGTTTGGATTGACGCTGTTCAATCTGGTCCGCATGTGGGGCCGGATGGTCGCGGTGCGGAGCTGGGACAGAGTGGAGGGCATCATCACGGTTTCCCGGGTTGACCAGCCGGCGGCACACGGCTCGGACGATCGGAATGACGCCAAGCCCATCATCCGCTATCGCTATCAGGCCGGCGGCCAGGAGCTGGAAGGCGACAAGGTCTTTGTCGGCGGCACCGTCATCACGACAAGGGTCCTGGCCGCAAAACTGACCGGACGATATCCGGTCGGTGCCCATGTCGACGTCCATGTCGATCCGAAGCAACCGACCGAGGCGCTGCTGGAGCCCGCCGCCGCGCAGAACGTCGCGGCACTGGTGGCGTTCACAATGGTGTTCGGCATCATCGCCGCCACCCTGACCGCGCATTCGTTCGCAGGCCACGTGCTCTACGCCGACAAGGGCGTCCCGCTATTCGCGTTCGCGGTGCCGATCATCGTGCTCGTGGGCGGGGTGTTCCTCGCCGCCGATTATGTCCGGACGCGCCGGCTGGCGAGCGCCAGCCTGCGCTGGCCGACCGCGTCGGGCAGGGTCATCCATTGCGACGTGATCGAGGAAATCGTCGAAGAGAAGACCGAGCACGACAATCGACCGACGACGTCAAAGCTCGTCCCCCGCTATCAGGTCGACCTGCGCTACGCCTACAGGGTCGGCAAGCGCGACTTCATCGGCACCGAAGTCGATTGGAACGGCACCATGATCTCCGGCCTGCGCGAGGTCGCCGAAGAGGGCGCGGCGAAATACCGGCCCGGGAAGAGCGTTAAGGTCTATTACGATCCGGACCGGCCGGGGCAGGCCGTGCTGGAGCCCGCAAGCCGGAAAGGCGCGCTGGGGCCGCTGATCGGTGCCGCGGTCTGCGCGGTCGTCGGCGGCCTGTTCCTGATGATCCTGATCAAGGTCGGGTTCGCGTAGCGGCGCCGCGACGCGTCGTCTGTCGATCGAGTGCAAAGGCGGCGCCACACTCTCCGTCATTGCGAGCAAAGCGAAGCAATCCAGACTCTCTCAGCTGTCGACAGACTGGATTGCTTCGTCGCTTCGCTCCTCGCATGACGAGCTTGGGGCGCAAGCTTTCCATTCGGTCGGCGCCGCCGCCCGCATGCAAGCGGATTCACCCTTTCGGCGGTGCCAGCGGTTGCACGATCTCCCGGAACGGCGCCAGCGCCTCGCAAGCGTCGGCGTGCGCCGACAGCGCCGGATAGCGCGACGGTTCGAACAGAAGCGGGTGCGCCTCGCGGGTGAAGCGGACGACGCAGGCCACCGCGATGTCGGCGTGACCGATGCGATCACCCAACCAGTACGGCGTGCCCACCTTGGCGCGCTCGGCCTCCAGCGCTTTCAGCACGTCCGCGATCTGCGCCTGGCAACGCTCGACCCACAGCGCAAGCTGCTCCTTCCGCAACACGCGCTCGTAGAGCAGACTGACCGCCTTGTCACCGAGGCCGGAAGCGAGCGCGCAGATCCGCAAATGGCGCCGGCGCTCGGCGCCGGAGCGCGGCAGCATCGCCTTCTCCGGCCCTACCAATTCGTCGAGATAGTCCAGGATGACCGTGCTCTCGATCAGCGCCTCGCCGTCGTCGAGCACCAGCGTCGGCACGCGTCGCAGCGGATTATAGGGCGCGATCTTGTCGGCGTCGCCGAAGGTCGACCACGGCCGGTGCTCGAAGGCGAGCCCGTAAAGCCGCAGCGCGATCGCGACGCGGCGGACGAAGGGGGAATCATATTGGCCGATCAGGAACATGGTTATGCGCTCTTCTGGCTTTGGACGAGGCAGGGCCGATCAGTTTCCACGGCAAGGCCGCAGTAGCGCAAGCAAAATCATGGAAGTGGAGCATTGCGCCGGATGCAACGGCGCCGCGACAGCGTCTCCCGGATGCGCTATCAAGGACGGCATCATGACAGCAACAATGGACATTAATCGGGAGCGGATCGCGGTGACCGAGGCCGTCATCCGCCCGCACATCCGGCGCACGCCACTCCTCCAGGCCGATCTCGCCGATTTTGGCCTGCCGGCTTCACCCGTCATTTTCAAGCTCGAGATGCTGCAGCATTCCGGATCGTTCAAGGCGCGCGGCGCCTTCGCCAACCTGCTGTTGCGCCAGTTGCCGGAGGCCGGTGTCGTCGCCGCATCGGGCGGCAATCACGGCGCGGCGGTGGCTTATGCGGCGCAGCGGCTCGGCGTTCCCGTCACGATCTTCGTGCCCGACATCACCTCGCCGGCCAAGGCCGAGCGCATCAAAGGCTATGGCGCGAAACTCGTGATTGCGGGCAGCCGTTATGCCGACGCGCTCGCCGCAAGCGAAACCCACGTCGCGCAGACCGGCGCCATGGCCGTGCATGCCTACGACCAGGTCGAGACCTTGCTCGGCCAGGGCAGCGTCGGCATGGAGCTGGAGCAGGATGCAGCGGGCATCGACACGGTGCTGGTGGCAGTCGGCGGCGGCGGCCTGATCGGTGGTATGGCAGCCTGGAGTGCCGGCAGGACGCGCATCGTCGCGGTCGAGCCGGAGCAATCGCCAACGCTTCACGCCGCCTTCGCGGCGGGCGCGCCGATCGATGCGCCCGCGGGTGGCATCGCCGCCGATAGTCTCGCCCCGCGACGTGTCGGACAATTGATGTTTCCGATTGCGCGGGCCCACGTCGAAAAGGTCGTGCTGGTCACCGACGATGCGATCAGGCAGGCGCAGGCGGCATTGTGGTCGAGCCTGCGCCTGGTGGCCGAGCCTGGTGGCGCGGCCGCATTTGCCGCCTTGCTCTCCGGTCGCTATCGTCCCTCACCCGGCGAGCGGGTCGCGGTGCTGATCTGCGGCGCCAACACCACGGCAGTCAATTTCAACAGCTAGCGAGCTTCGCGGTGCCGGCGCTCCGTCATTGCGAGCGCAGCGAAGCATCCAGTATCTTTCCACGGAAACAGTCTGGATTGCTTCGTCGCAAGGGCTCCTCGCAATGACGGTGGGGAGGCAGCTGCGCACTAGCCGATGATCGGCACATGCTTCGCCGCCGTTCGCGGAGCGGCGCCATCGAGGCGCGGATCGTCGGCAATCTCGATCTGGCGGCGGAACGGGCGGAAGCCGGAGCGCTGGTAGAATGCAACGGCGGACGGATGATCGAAGGTGCAGGTGTGCACCCAGACGCGGGACAGGTCGCGTGACCACGCGATTTCAAGTGCACGGTTCATCATAAAGCGGGCGGCACCGCTCCCGATCAGTTTTGCGGTGACACCGAAATACACGAGCTCGCACTGGCCGGCTTCGCGAAAGTCCAGCTCCAGCAGGCCTTCATCGCGGCCGTCCAAGACAAGCGCATAGACCTCGACGCCCGGTGCGTGGATGATTGCGGCGAGCTCGGCGTCGTGCATGCGCGTCCGCGAAAACCACAACCACTCCTCGCCGACGCGGCGATGGAGGTCGCGATACCAATGAAGCGCGTGGGTATCGACCTTGCGCAGGATCCAGGCGCCGGGCGAATCGTCACGGCGCGGAGGGGGCGTGGTCATCTCGAGATGGGTGACGACGGCAGCGATCTTGCCGGGGGAAATGTCGGAATAACCGTCGGGGAGGATCATTGCGTTCCTGTAGCGCGGAGTGCGACTTACGCATTCTATGTCGTCCCGGCGAAGGCCGGGACCCATAACCACAGGGAGTGGTTTGGCGAAGATTGGTCGTTCGGGATTGGCACCAGCCGCAATCGATAGACCTCGCGGTATGGGTCCCGGCCCCCCGTGCGCAATTGCGCACTAGGCCGGGACGACTAAGCTACCCCTCGCCCTCATCGCTCGCGAGCACGCCCTTCACCGCCCTCGCCCAGCCCGCCAGCTTCCGCTCGCGCGTCGCCTGGCTCATGTTCGGCTTGAAGCGGTGCTCGAGGCGCCAGTTGTCGGCGAACTTGGTCGGTTCGGGATAGACGCCGGCCTGGAGGCCGGCGAGATAGGCGGCGCCCAGTGCCGTCGTCTCCTGGATCACGGGGCGATCGACCGGCGCGTCGAGCAGGTCGGCGAGGCGCTGCATGGTCCAGTCGGACGCGGTCATGCCGCCGTCGACGCGGAGCACGACGCTGGCCACCTCCGAGCTCGGCCAGTCGGCGCGCATCGCGGCCCAGAGATCAAACGTCTGGTAGCAGACGCTTTCGAGCGCGGCGTGGGCAAGCTCGGCCGGGCCGGTGTTGCGGGTGAGGCCGAACAGCGCGCCGCGCACGCGCGGATTCCAGTACGGCGCGCCCATGCCGACGAAGGCCGGGACGAGATAGACGCTCTGCATGGAGTCCGACTGATCGGCAAGAGGTCCGGTCTCGGCCGCGTGCTTGATGATGCCGAGGCCGTCGCGCAGCCACTGCACCGCGGAGCCCGCGACGAAGATCGAGCCTTCGAGCGCGTAGGTGCGTTTGCCACCGAGCTGGTAGGCGATGGTGGTGAGCAGCTTGTTCTTCGAAGCCACGGGCGTAGTGCCGGTGTTGAGCAGGGCGAAGCAGCCGGTGCCGTAAGTCGACTTCATCATGCCCGGACGGAAGCAGGCCTGGCCGATGGTCGCGGCCTGCTGGTCGCCGGCGATGCCGGAGATCGCAATCGCGCCGCCGAACAGGTCCGGCGTGCTCTCGCCGAAACGGGCGGAGGAATCCTTCACCTCGGGCAGCATCGAGCGCGGCACCCCGATGATCTCCAAGAGCTCGTCGTCCCACTGGCCGGTGTGGATGTTGAACAGCAGCGTGCGCGAGGCGTTGGTGGCGTCGGTGGCATGCACCTTGCCGCCGGTGAGGCGCCACAGCAGATAGCAATCGACGGTGCCGAACATCAATTCGCCGCGCGCGGCACGCGCACGCGCGCCGGGGACGTGGTCGAGAATCCAGGCGACCTTGGTGCCGGAGAAATAGGGATCGATGATCAGGCCGGTCTTCTGCGAGATCACCGGCTCGCGGCCGTCAGCTTTCAGTTTCGCGCAGATGTCGGCGGTGCGGCGGTCCTGCCAGACGATGGCGCGATGCACGGCCTGCCCGGTGGCGCGGTCCCACACCACGGTGGTCTCGCGCTGGTTGGTGATGCCGATCGCGGCAATGTCCTTTGCGCTGATGCCGGCCTGCGCGATCGCGTCGCGGCAGACCGTCACGGTCGAGATCCAGATGTCCTCCGGCTCGTGCTCGACCCAGCCCGAGGCGGGGAAATGCTGCGGAAACTCGGCCTGCGCCTTCGCGGCAATGGAAATGTCGCCGCGAAACACGATCGCGCGCGAGGAGGTGGTGCCCTGGTCGATGGCGAGGACGAAAGACATGGCGGCGAACCTTGATGTTTTCTTTGGCGTTGTCTTTGACGTTGTCCCGTGAGGGGATCATTGTGTCGGCCCAAAAAGGAGCGGATTGGAGGCGGAAGGTCAAGCCCACCGCGCTCGTCGGGCCAAGCGGCGCGTGCGGAGGGGCTAGGACAGAGAATGCGAAAATGCTACATGCCGGGCGGGCAAATGGGGCGGCATGACCTTCACGTCTTTTCAGTTCGGCATCTTCGTCGCGATCGTGTTCGGCGTCTATTACCTGCCTTCACTGCGCGGTTTCCAGGTCCCGCTGCTCGTCCTCGCAAGCGTGTTCTTCTATGGCTTCGGTCAGCCCGAGCTGCTGCCGCTGCTGCTCGTCGCGGTCCTCGGCACCTATCTCTGCCTCGTGCTTGCGTTTGATAACCGAACTTTCTGGATGCCGGCCGGCATCGTTTTCAATCTCGGCCTGCTGGCGTTCTTCAAATACAAGTTCCTGTTCGTTGACGCCGCCGCGGCCCATCTCACCAGCGTCGGGCCGATCGACTTCCTGCTGCGGCTGCCGCTGCCGATCGGCATCTCGTTCTTCGCGTTCCACAACATCAGCCTGTTGGTCGACCTGACGCGCGAGAAACGCACCGTCCGCTTGCGCGAGGTGTTCCTCTACATCATCTTCTTCCCGCAGCTCGTGTCCGGCCCGATCACGCGCGCGGCCCAGTTCATGCCGCAGATCATTCCCAAGCGGCTTGGTGACGTCGCCTTCGTCGAGGCCGCGAAGTGGATCCTGGTCGGCTATTTTTTCAAGCTGTATGTGGCGAACAATCTCAACGAGATGACGTCCTACATGGACTTCCCGCTCTACGAGACGCTGCGCACGCAGGATCGCTGGCTGCTGGTGTTTCTCTACAGCTACCAGATCTACGCCGATTTCTTCGGCTACTCGGCGATTGCGCTCGGCCTCGGCCTGCTGTTCGGCTATCGCCTGCCCGTGAACTTCAACCTGCCCTACATCTCGACCTCATTCTCTGAGTTCTGGACGCGTTGGCACATCTCGTTGTCGAGCTGGCTCAGGACCTATTTGTACATTCCGCTCGGCGGCAACCGTCATGGACCGGGACGAACCTGTCTCAACCTGATGATCGTGATGACGCTTGGCGGACTCTGGCATGGTGCCAGCCTGAGCTACGCTCTGTGGGGCATGGCGCACGGGATCTTGCTCGTGATCGAACGACCGTTCCTGAAACTCATGGGCGATGGAAGCCCCGCGGTGCGGGTGATCCGGATGGGCATCGTCTTCTTCTGCGTCACGATGCTCTGGATCTTCTTCAAGCTGCCGAACTTCGACCACGCGCTCAGCTATCTCAAGGGAATGTTCATGGCGACGGACGCGCCCAATCCGCCAAAACTGTTCACCAATCTGGCTTTGCTCTATGCCTTGCCTGTTATCATCCAGCATGCGGGCATCGGCGCGCTGATCGAAGGCCGGTTGCGGCGATGGGAGCCCTATCTCTATGGCGCGCTCGCAGCGCTTGCCTGTCTCGAAGCGGGGCCCGACAGCACTTTCATCTACTTCCAGTTCTGACATGCCGCAGGATGTGACGCTTTCATGGCTGGTCAAGTGCGCTGCTGCTGCAACCGCGCTGCTGCTGGCCTGCGCCTTCACCACGGCGCGCTTCGGCTCGGCCCTGCAGCAGCCGGCGGTCACGACCCGCGGCGGCAGCCTCGTCAGCCTGAACCGCTATGTGCAGGATCCCACGCCTGAAGTCGTGCTGGTCGGCAGTTCGGTCGCCTGGCGTCTCAAGGAGGAGTATTTCTCGCCGCCGCGCGTCCGCAATCTTTCGTTGGCGGGCGGCTCGCCGGTGACAGGTCTCGAGATCGTCGCGAACCGGCCGAACCCGCCGAAGATTGTGCTGATCGAGACGAATGTCCTGACGCGCGAGTCGGACAGCGCGCTGATCGAGAAATTTTCCGGCGGCGCGCGCACGGAAGCGCTGCTGTTGCGCCCGGTGCGAACAGCGATCGCGGGCTATGAGACGTGGAAACACGGTGAACCTGATCCCGCCCGGGCGCGCGCCGAGCGGGATCGCCTGCTCAGCCAGCCGCCGGGCACGTTCGACAACAAGGTCTATCTCGACCGTGCGCTGGAGCAGATGAACGAAGCTGACCCGACCGTGCCGGTACGCGCGAATGTGGTTCGCATCAGGCAGCTCATTGACGAGCTCCAGCGGCGCGGCACCCGCGCGTTTCTGATCCATGTTCCCTTTGCGCCGGAAATCGAAGGCTCCCGCATGGTCCGGATCACCAACGAGATCGTCGACGAAGCTTTCCCGGATCGCGCGCTTTGGCTGCCGATCGATCCGCCGCGACGCGAGCTGCGTTGGGACGACGGCGTGCACCTCGACGAACGTTCGGCCCTGATCGTCGTACGCGCCATCGAAAGCGCCATCGAACGCACCTTGGCCGAGCGCCGCCCGTAGCAGAGGACCGGCGACTACGGCGCCGCCGTCGTCACGCCGCCGTCGATGACGATGGTCTGTCCGGTCATGAAGCTCGACGCATCGGAGGCGAGGTAGGCGACTGCGCCTGCGATTTCGTCGGGCTCGCCGATGCGGCGGAGCGGGGTGGTGGCGGTGCGGCGTTTCAGATTCGCTTCGTCTTCCCACAGCGCACGGGCGAAATCGGTCTTGACGAGGCCGGGCGCGATGCAATTGACGCGGACGCCTTTCGGGCCCCATTCGCCGGCGAGCGAACGGCACAATGCGAAGTCGGCGGCTTTCGAAATGCCGTAGGCGCCTATCACGGTCGAGCCGCGCAGGCCGCCGATCGAGGAGATGATGACGACGGAGCCGTTGCCGCGCTCGGCCATTTGCGGGATCGCCAGCGCGGAGAGCCAGATGTTGCTCTTGACGTTGCTGCCCATGATCTTGTCGAAGGCCTCGTCGGTGATGTCGAGCAGCGGGCCGTAATACGGGTTCACCGCGGCGTTGCAGACGAGGATGTCGATCTTGCCATAGTGCTTGGTCGCACCCGCGATCAGCGCCTCGACCTCTTGCTTGCGCGCGATGTTGCAGGGGATGACGGCGGCCTCGCCACCGGCCGCCTTGATGCCGTCGGCGACCTCCTGGCAGGCGTCCGCCTTGCGCGAGGAGACCACCACTTTGGCGCCGAGCTTTGCGAGCAGTTCGGCGGAGGAGCGGCCGATGCCGCGGCTGGAGCCGGTGACCACGGCGACCTTGCCGGTGAGATCGAACGGGGTGTTTTTCATTGTTGTTGCTCCCTCTTCTGATTCAGCTCGCTTGCTTCATCGTCATGGCCGGGCTTGTCCCGGCCATCCACGCCTTTGTCTCGCCGCCAAGCCGTGGATGCCCGGGACAAGCCCGGGCATGACGATCTTTATGCGGCTGCCGCCTCGCGATCCGGCACTAGATCAACCCGCCACCGTCCGCCACGCGGCGCTGGTGGTAGTCGGTGTCGCCGAACGAGTTCTCGATCATGGTCAGGCGCTTGAAGTAATGGCCGATCTTCGCCTCCATGGTCATGCCGATGCCGCCGTGGAGCTGGATCGCCTGCTGTCCCACGAACTTTAGCGACTTGCCGATCTGCACCTTGGCCGCGGCAACGGCGTTGCTGCGCTCCTTGGCGTCCTCGAAATCGGCAGCCATGGTCGCGAACATCGACATCGATCGCGCCTGCTCGGCGGCGACGAACATGTCGGAGGCGCGGTGCTGCAGCGACTGGAACGAGCCGATCGCGACACCGAACTGCTTGCGCGTCTTGATGTACTCGACCGTGGTCTTCAGCGACTCGTCCATCAGGCCGACCGCTTCGGCGCAGAGCGCGATGCGGGCTTCGTCGACCACACGCTCGATCAGCGCGAGCGAATCGTCGGGATTGCCGAGCGCCGCATCGGCACCGACCTCGACACCGGTGAAGGTGATGTCGGCGGCGTGCAGGCCGTCCTGGGTCGGGTACGACTTCTTGGCGACGCCCTTGGCATCGGCCGGCACCAGGAACACGCCGATGCCGCTCTTGTCGCGGCGCTCGCCCTTGGTGCGCGCGGTCACGATGAGGGTGTCTGCGTTCTCGCCGTTGAGCACGACGAACTTCTCGCCGTCGATGACCCAACCGTCGCCCTTCTTCTTCGCCGTCGTCGTGACGTCGAAGAGATCGTAGCGCGAGTTCTTCTCGAGCTGGGCAAAGGCGAGCGTCTTGCTGCCGTCGACGATGCCGGGCACATGCGCGGCCTTCTGCGCATCGCTGCCCGCATGGCGCAGGAAGCCGCCGCCGATCACGACGGTGGCGAGATAAGGCTCGAGCACCAGCGCCTTGCCGAGCGCTTCCATCACGATCATGGTCTCGACGCCGCCGCCGCCGAAGCCGCCATCGGCCTCCGCGAAGGGCAGACCGAGCAGGCCTTGCTCGGCGAGCTTGCCCCACACGGTTTTGCTCCAGCCGCCCTTCTCCTTCATGTACTTCTTGCGACTCTCGAAATCGTAGGAATCGGTCAAGAGGCCGTCGATGCTTTCCTTGAGAAGCCGTTGCTCCTCGTTCAGATCAAAATCCATGTTCTTTGCTCTCCGGTATCGATTTCGTCATGCCCGGCCTTGTGCCGGGCATCCACGTTCTTCGCAGCGCTAGGCGTGGATGGCCGGGTCAAGCCCGGCCATGACGGTGAGTGCGTGTTGATAGTGTAGGATCACAGCCCCAGCACCGCCTTGGCGATGATGTTGCGCTGGATCTCGTTGGAGCCGCCGTAGATCGAGACCTTGCGGTTGTTGAAGTAGCTCGGCGCGATCTGGGCGGTCCAGTCCATGGCTTCGTTCGAGCCGTCGTCGCCGTGCACGTCATAGGGTGCTGCGAACGGGCCGATCACTTCCATCAGCAGCTCGGTGGTGGTCTGCTGGATCTCGGAGCCCTTGATCTTCAGCACCGAGGAAGCCGGATTGGGCTTGCCCTTGCCGTGTTTGCCTTCGTCGGCGACGACGCGGAGCTGCGTGAGCTCGAGCGCCTTGAGCTCGATCTCGCAGGCCGCCAGCTTGTCGCGGAAGGCCGCGTCCTGAATGATCGGCTTGCCGCCGGATTCGACCTTGGAGGCGAGATCGCGGATGCGGCGCAGCCGCTCCTTGGAGACGCCGACGCGGGCGATGCCGGTGCGCTCATTGCCGAGCAGGAATTTCGCGTAGTCCCAGCCCTTGTTCTCCTCGCCGATCAGGTTCTCGATGGGCACCTCGACGTCGTCGAAGAAGACCTCGTTGACCTCGACGCCCCCGTCGATGGTCTGGATCGGACGCACGGTGACGCCCTTGGACTTCATCGAGAACACGATGAAGGAGATGCCCATCTGCTTCTTGGCGGTCGCATCGGTGCGGCACAGGCAGAAGATCATGTCGGCGTGCTGGGCGAGCGTCGTCCAGGTCTTCTGGCCGTTGATGATCCACTTGTCGCCCTTGCGCTCGGCCTTGGTCTTCAGCGAGGCGAGGTCGGAGCCGGAGCCGGGCTCGGAGAAGCCCTGGCACCACCAATCGTCGACATTGGCGATGCGGGGCAGATATTGCTTCTTCTGCTCTTCATTGCCGAAGGTGTAGATGACAGGACCGACCATGCTGACGCCGAAGGCGAGCGGCTGCGGCGCCGGATAGGACTGCAGCTCCTCGTTGAAGATGTAGTGCTGCACGGAGGTCCAGCCGGTGCCACCATATTGCTTGGGCCAGTGGCTGACGCCCCACCCCTTCTTGTTGAGGATGCGCCACCACGTCACCATCTCGTCCTTCGAGAGGTGGCGGCCCTCGACCAGCTTGCGCCGCGTATCCGGCGGCACGTTGTCGCGGAAGAATGACCGCACTTGCTCGCGAAACGCCTGCTCTTCTTTCGTGAATGCGAGATCCATCGGATCCTCCTGTTTCCTCGTCGTCCTGGCGAAAGCCAGGACCCATTACCACCCGCCTTCGTTGTGCGAAGGCAACTGCTGTCTGAGCACCACACTCCGGCTGCGGAGTATGGGTCCCGGCTTTCGCCGGGACGACGCAACTACTGCAACACCTCAAAAAGCCCCGCCGCGCCCATGCCGCCGCCGACGCACATGGTGACGACCGCGTACTTCGCCTTGCGGCGGCGGCCTTCGATAAGAGCGTGGCCGGTGAGGCGCGCGCCCGACATGCCGTAGGGATGGCCGACCGCAATCGCGCCGCCGTCGACGTTGATCTTGTCGGGGTCGATGCCGAGCTTGTCGCGGCAATACAGCACCTGCACCGCGAAGGCTTCGTTCAGCTCCCACAGGCCGATATCGTCGACGGTGAGGCCATGACGCTTGAGCAGGCGCGGCACGGCGAACACCGGGCCGATGCCCATCTCGTCCGGCTCGCAGCCGGCGGAGACGAAGCCGCGGAAGATGCCGAGCGGGTTCAGCCCGCGCTTGGCCGCTTCCTTGTCGCTCATGATCACGCTTGCGCTGGCCCCGTCCGAAAGCTGGCTGGCATTGCCGGCGGTGACCGAAAATCCCTCGCCGCGCACGGCCTTGAGGCCGGCAAGACCTTCAGCGGTGGTCTCGGGGCGCGGGCCCTCGTCCTGAGAGAGCGTGACGTCCTTGAACGAGACTGCACCGGTCGCCTTGTCGGTCACCGCCATTTTGGTGGTGATCGGTGCGAGCTCGTCCTTGAACTTGCCGCCCTGCTGGGCCGCGGCCGTGCGGCGCTGGCTTTCCAGCGAATATTCGTCCTGCTTCTCGCGCGAGATGCCGTAGCGCTTGGCGACGATTTCGGCGGTGTCGATCATGGGCATGTAGACCTCGCCCTTGATCTCGAGCAGCGCCGGATCCTGCGCGTGGAAGCCGTTCATCTTGTCGTTCTGCACCAGCGAGATGGACTCTCCGCCGCCGCCGACCGCGATCTCGACGCCGTCGAAGATCACCGAACGCGCGGCGAGTGCGATCGCCTGCAGGCCGGAGGCGCATTGCCGGTCGATGGTGGTGCCGGCAACGGTGACGGGGAGACCAGCACGGAGCAGCGCCTTGCGCGCGATGTTGCCGCCGGTCGCGCCCTGCTGCAGCGCTGCGCCCATCACCACGTCCTCGACCTCCTTGGGGTCGATCTTGGCGCGCGCGACGGCCTCGCCGATGGCGTGGCCGAGCAGGGTTGCGCCCTCGGTGGCGTTGAGCGCGCCGCGATAGGCCTTCCCGATCGGGGTGCGGGCTGTGGAAACGATGACGGCGTCGGTCAAGAGCGATCTCCTGATGCAAGTCGGGTGGCAAGTTGGGCGGATTGTGATGGTTTCTGCTGCTGACGCAACTCATGGCGCGACAGCTTTCCGACCGGCGTGCGCGGCAGATCGTCGACGAATTCGACCTCCGCCGGCAATTCGTGCTTGCCGAGCTTGCCGGCGAGCTGCGCGCGCAGCTCGTCAAGCGAGAACGGCTTTGCATCCGGCTTCAGCTTGATGAAGGCTTTGGCGGCCTCCCCGCGGTACTGGTCGGGGATGCCGAGCACGATCACCTCGTGCACGCCTGGTATGGTGTAGATCGCCTGCTCGATCATCTGCGGATAGACGTTGAAGCCGCCGGAGATGATCATGTCCTTCTTGCGGTCGACCAGGAAGAAATAGCCGTCGGTGTCGACATAGCCGATGTCGCCGGTGAGAAAGCGGCCGTCGACAAAGGCCTCGGCCGATCCCTCGGGCTTGTTCCAGTAGCCTTTGGTGACGTTCGGGCCCTTGATGCGGATCTCGCCAACTTCACCCGGCGGCAGCACCTTCGTGGGATCGTCCAGGGCAACGACGTCGAGTTCGATGCCGGGCAGCATCAGTCCGATCGAGCCAGGCTTCTCGGGACCTGTGGGCGGATGGCCGGTGCCAGGCGAACAGGTCTCGGTCATGCCCCAGCCGCTGCGGAGCTTCTTGCCCACCTTGCGCTCGAAGAAATTCGCGATCTCCACGGGCAGCGGCGCGCCCCCGGAGCCGATCGTCGCCAGCGAGGAGAAATCGCGCTTGTCGAGATCGGGAAGGGCTGCGATCGCAATCCACATCGTCGGCACGCCGGGAAAATAAGTCGCGCGCTTGATTTCGATGTCGCGCATCACCGCTTCGACGTCAAAACGCTGATGCAGCGAGATCAGATTGCCACGCCTGAGCGAGGACAGCAGCACGACGGTGAGCGCATAGATGTGGAACAGCGGCAGCACGCAGATCACGCGCTCGACGACGTCGCCGCGCGTCGCGCGCGACGGCTTGCCCCAGACGTCGTAGATCGACACGGCCGAGGTGAGATTGCCATGGGTCAGCATCGCGCCCTTGGGCAGCCCGGTGGTGCCACCGGTATATTGCAGCAGCGCGACGTCGTCCGCCGTCACCGACGGCCACTGTGCCGGCGCGGTAGCGCCCTCGACGAAGGTCTTGAAGGTGACGATGCGGGGATCATTGGGGACCGCGGCCTGCGGCGTGCCGACCTTGCCCCAATTGTCGTCCTCGCAGACGACCAGGCGGTCGATCAGGCCCTTCTCCAGGAATTTCAGCGCGGTCGGCAGCAGTGCCGCGAGGTTGGAGGTGACGAGCAGGCGCGAACCGGAATCGGAGACCTTGTGGGTCAGCGCGATCTCGCCGTCGAGCGGTGATAGATGCGCGACGCGGGCGCCGGCCTTCAGCGCGCCGAAAAAATTGACGGGATGATCGGGCGTGTTGCCGAGGAACAGCGCCACCGAGCTGTTCTTGCTGCAGCCGGCGCGGAGGAATGCAGCCGCCGCACGCTCCGCCATCGCGGCGAGTTCGGTGTAGGTGATCGGACGATCGCGGAATTCCAGCGCGGTGCGCGGGCCGTACTCGGTCGCGGCTTTTGCCAGCAGGTCAGGCAACGAACCCTGGACGATGGTGTCGTCCCAGCGCACGCCCTCGGGATAAAACTGTTCGCCGGGATGGGTCATTAACGATCAATGCTCTGCAAACGTAAAGCGGGCATAGACAGACGGGCTCCCTTCCCCCTTGTGGGGAAGGGTTGGGGAAGGGGGTGCCACGAACTTGGACCTCGCCTGGGGCCACCCCCCTCCCTGACCCTCCCCCACAAGGGGGGAGGGAAAGGAGAGAGCGTTGCCTTGGCAAAGGTGTTCGCAGTCACCGAGCCCAATCCAATCACGCTGCTTTCGAGCCCGCCGCGAGTGACGCGAAGGTCTTGCCTTCTGCCGCCAGCTTCTTCAGCAGTGGCGCGGGCTCGAGGCTGGGGTCGTTGGTCTCCTTGGCATAGTAGGAGAGACGATCGGCGATGTGCTTGAGGCCGACGGTGTCGGCCCAGAACATCGGGCCGCCGCGGTAGATCGGCCAGCCATAGCCATAGAGCCAGACCACGTCGATATCGGACGGGCGCGCGGCAATGCCTTCTTCCAGGATCTTCGCGCCCTCGTTGATCATCGGATACATCATGCGTTCGAGGATCTCGTCGTCGCTGACGATTCGCTTCTTGCGGCCGAGGCGCAGCAGCGTCTCGTCGATCAGCTTCTCGACCTCGGGATCGGGCAGCGCCGCGCGGGAGCCGGCTTCGTATTTGTAATAGCCCTTGCCGGTCTTCTGGCCAAAGCGACCGGCTTCGCAGAGCGCGTCCGCGATCTCCGACTTGATGCCGCGGTCCTTGCGCGAGCGCCAGCCGATGTCGAGGCCGGCGAGGTCGCCCATCGCGAACGGCCCCATCGGCATGCCGAATTTCGTGACCACGGCATCGACCTGCTGCGGCAAGGCGCCTTCGAACAGCAGCTTTTCGGACTGCTTGCCGCGCTGGGCCAGCATGCGGTTGCCGACAAAGCCGTCGCAGACGCCGACCACGGCCGGCACCTTTGCGATCTTGCGCGCGATCGAGACCGCCGTCACAAGGGCATCCGGCGCGGTCTTGTCGGCGCGCACGATCTCGCACAATTTCATGACGTTGGCGGGCGAGAAGAAGTGCATGCCGAGCACGTCCTGCGGGCGTTTGGTCGACTTCGCGATCTCGTCGATGTTCAGGTACGAGGTGTTGGAAGCGAGCACGGCACCCGGCTTGACGTACTGGTCGAGCTTGCCGAACACTTCCTTCTTCACCGCCATGGTCTCGAACACGGCTTCGATGACGAGGTCGGCATCGCCGACGTTCTCGATGCCCACGACGCCGTTGATCAGCGCCATGCGCTTGGCGGGCGCATCCGCCGGGATACCGCCGCGCGCCGCGGTCGCTTCCCAGTTCTTCTGCATGATGCCCATGCCGCGCTTGAGCTGCTCCTCGCCGGTCTCGATCAGGGTGACGGGAACGCCGGCATTGGCAAAGGACATCGCGATGCCGCCGCCCATCGTGCCGGCGCCGAGGATGGCGACGCGGTTCACGGGCCGCGGCTTGGTCCCTTCGGGAACGCCGGCGATCTTGCTGGCCTCGCGCTCGGCGAAGAAGGCATAACGCTGCGCCTTGGACTGATCGCTGGCGACGAGCTTCAGAAAGCCTTCGCGCTCCTTCTTCAGACCTTCGTCGAACGGCAGGTCGATGGCGTAGCCGACCGCGTCGGCCGCCGCGAACGGCGCTTCCAGGCCGCGCGACTTCTTGGTCATGGCGGCAACCGCATTGGTGAAGATCGAGCGGTCGGCCTTGGCCGCCGCGATCTTGGAATCATCGTCGCGCAGACGGCGCAGCGGACGCTTTTCAGCCAGCAGCTTTCGCACGAAGGCTTCGCCTCCGGCGGCCGGGCCCTCGACGATCTCCTCGATCAGACCGTTCTTCAGCGCTTCCGCCGCGCCGATCGGATCACCGCCGACGATCATCTTGACCGCAAGCTCCGGTCCGACCGCGCGCGGAAGGCGCTGGGTGCCGCCGGCGCCCGGCAACAGGCCGAGCTTCACCTCGGGCAGGCCGAGCTTGGCTTCCTTTACTGCAACGCGGAAATGACAGGCGAGCGCGACCTCGAGGCCGCCGCCGAGCGCGGTGCCGTGGATCGCGGCCACGACCGGCTTCGGCGAATTCTCGATCTCGGAAAGCACGTCGTTGAGGGCGGGCGGCTTCGGCGGCTTGCCGAATTCGGTGATGTCGGCGCCCGCGATGAAGGTGCGGCCGGCACAGGTCAGCACGATGCCCTTAATTGCGGGATCGGCGACCGCGGCCTTGATGCACTCCAGAATTCCGCCGCGAACCGCCGCGCTCAGTGCATTCACCGGAGGGCTGTCGACCGTGACGATCCCGACTTCGTCATGACGCTCAAGCTTGACCACTTCGCTCACGGTGTTCCTCCTTGGTGGGGTAACTTTTGTTCAATTTCGCACTGCGGAATTTAATTCCGCATCTTGACGGCAGGGTTATTTTGAAGCACGTGGCTTGTCAACGACTCCGCGCAAGAAGCAGATCAGGGATGAAGCGTACAGGAAAGAAGCCAGCGACCGATCGGAATTTCGTCGTCGCGCTTTCCCGCGGACTAGACGTATTGCGCGCATTCCAGCCCAGCGACGGACTTCTTGGCAATCAGGAAATCGCGGCCCGCACCAATTTGCCCAAACCGACCGTTTCGCGGCTGACCTATACGTTGACCAAGCTCGGCTATCTGACGCCGGTTCCCCGCTTCGAGAAATATCAGCTTGCGCCGGCCGCGATGGCGCTCGGCTACGCCGCGTTGTCCAATCTCGGCGTTCGGCATTTGTCCGAACCATTCCGCGAGGAAATGATGCGCGCCACCGGAGGGGCCGTTGCCGTCGGCGGCCGCGACCGTCACAGCATGATCTATTTCGGGCAAAGCCGCGGCAGCGAGACGGTCGGCGTTCAACTTGACGTCGGCTCCCGCGTGCCGATTGCAACCAGCGCGATGGGCCGCGCCTATTTCTGGGCGCTCGAGGAAAACGATCGGGCGGAACTGTCTCGTGTCTTGCGCGAACATTACGGCAGCCGCTGGCCCAAGATGCGCGACGGGCTGGAACGTTCCGGCGAGACGGTCGCGAAATACGGATTTGCGATTTCGGTCGGCGACTGGCACGACGACATCGGCGCCGCCGGCGTCGCGCTCAGGCTCAACGACGGAACCGGTCCTTACGCATTCAATTGCGGCGCGCCCGCATTCCGCTTCACGGAAGAGCGATTGATCAACGACATTGGACCGCGTCTGCTTGCGATGGTAAGGAACATCGAAGCGGCACTTGGGGGTCTGATGCCGCATTCCAAAAAAGACGTCAGCAAAAAGCTGAAATCAGGAGGGAAAGTTGCGCGTGTGGCCGAGGGGATCAGATAGCCTTTGTCGTCATCGGGAGCGGTTCACATCGCCCCTTCGCTCACCGAACAGAGTGGGCGAGACGAGATGACGCAGGCACAGCTCGCGCAGGGGACATCGCCCCTGCTCGCGGTTCGCGACGTCAGCGTCGTGTTCGGCGGCATCGTCGCGCTCAACGGTGTGTCCTTTGACATGCACAAGGGCCAGATCCTCGGTTTGATCGGCCCCAACGGCGCCGGCAAGACTACGCTCTTCAACTGCCTCTCGCGGCTGTACCAGCCGTCGTCCGGCAACATCCTGATGGAGGGCGCGAGCATCCTGACGCGCCCGCCGCACCGGATCGCTGAGATCGGCATCGGCCGCACCTTCCAGAACGTGGCGCTGTTTCCGAACCTCTCCGTGATGGACAATGTCCGCGTCGGCACCCATGCCCGCACCTCCAGCGACATCATCAGCGACTCGCTGCGTCTGGCCTGGATTCGCCGCAGCGAGAGCGAGGTCAACAAGAAGGTGCACGAGATCCTCGCCTATCTCGACCTCGAGGACGTCGCCCACACCGTCGTGTCCGGCCTGCCGTTCGGCACGCAGAAGCGCGTCGAGCTGGCGCGCGCGCTCGCTGCCGATCCGAAGATCCTGCTGCTCGACGAGCCCGCCGGCGGTCTCAACCACGAGGAAGTCTACGCGCTCGGCGATCTCATCCGCCGTATCCGCGACGACCGCCACATGACCGTGCTCCTGGTCGAGCATCACATGGGTCTCGTGATGTCGATCGCCGACCACGTCGTCGCACTGAATTTCGGCAAGAAGCTCGCGGAAGGCACGCCGGCCCAGGTGCAGGCGGATCCCGAAGTCATCAAGGCCTATCTCGGGAGCAAGGACCAATGACGACGCTGCTCAACGTCAAGGACCTGCGCGCCTATTACGGCCAGGTCCAGGCGCTCCACGGCCTGTCCTTCTCGCTCAGCGAGGGATCGCTGACCACGCTGCTGGGAGCCAACGGCGCCGGCAAGACCACTACGCTGCGCGCGATCTGCAACATGGTGCGCTCGACCGGCGGCATCGAGTTCGACGGCAAGCCGCTGAACAACCGCTCCACCGAGAGCATCGTGCGGTTCGGCATCGCCCATGTGCCGCAGGGCCGCGGCACCTTCACCACCATGACGGTGGAGGAAAACCTCCAGCTCGGCGCCATCACCCGCAAGGACAGCGCCGGCATCATCTCCGACATCGAGCGCATGTATGCGCATTTCCCGGTGCTCAAGCAGCGGCATACCCAGCAGGCCGGCACGCTTTCGGGCGGCGAGCAGCAGATGCTCGCGGTCGCCCGCGCCCTGATGCTGCGGCCGCGGCTGATGCTGCTGGACGAGCCTTCGTTCGGCCTGGCGCCGCTCGTCGTGCGCGACCTGTTCGGCATCCTCGGCAAGATCAATCGCGAGGACAAGGTGTCGATCCTGGTGGTCGAGCAGAACGCCCAGCTCGCTCTTGAGCTCGCCGACCAGGCCTATGTGATCGAGACCGGACGCATCGTGATGTCGGGCAACGCCAAGGACATCGCGAACAACGAAGAAATCCGCAAATCCTATCTGGGTTACTGAGGAGCCGGCACGATGGAGCTGTTCACCAACCAAGTGCTGGCCGGCATCGCCACGGGCGCGATCTACGCCTGCATGGCGCTCGCCGTGGTCATGATTTACCAGGCGATCGATCATCTCAACTTCGCGCAGGGCGAGATGGCGATGTTCTCGACCTTCATCTCCTGGCAGCTGATGCAATGGGGCATCCCCTATTGGGCCGCCTTCGTGATCACGCTGGCGTTGTCCTTCGTCGGCGGCATCGCGATCGAGCGCATCCTGTTCAAGCCGCTCGCCAAGGCGCCGGTGCTGACCAATGTCGCCGGCTTCATCGCGCTGTTCGCGATCATCAACTCCTCGGCCGGCCTGATCTGGGACTTCACCATCAAGCAGTATCCGACCCCGTTCGGCTCCTCACCGTTCCTCGGCAGCCAGCTGATCTCGACCCACCAGGCCGGCATGATCGGCGTCACCGTGCTGCTGCTGCTCGGCCTCTACTTCTTCTTCCAGTACACCAAGATCGGCCTCGCCATGCGCGCGGCCGCCTCCGTGCCTGAATCGGCCCGGCTGGTCGGCATCAACACGAGCTGGATGATCGCGCTGGGCTGGGGCATGGCATCCGCGATCGGTGCGATCGCCGGCATGCTGATCGCACCGGTCGTGTTCCTCGAGCCCAATATGATGGGCGGCGTGCTGATCTACGGCTTCGCCGCGGCGGTGCTCGGCGGACTGACCAGCCCGTTCGGCGCCGTGGTCGGCGGCTTCCTGGTCGGTGTCTTCGAAAACCTCGCCGGCACCTACATTCCCGGCGTCGGCAACGAGCTGAAGCTTCCGATCGCGCTCGCGCTGATCATTTCCGTCCTGGTCGTCAAACCCGCTGGCCTGTTCGGCCGGCAAATCGTCAAGCGAGTTTGATCATGAGCGCTGCAGAAGAAGTCGTTGCAGAAGGTCATCAAGCGGTCGAGGCCGTTCCGAAGCGGGCGATGACGCTGGGCACGGGCACTTCCCTGTTGGTGCTGGCGGTGCTGTTGATCGTGCCGATGTTCGTCAAGAACTTCATCATCTTCCAGATGACGATGCTCCTGATCTACGGGCTCGCGGTGCTGGCCTTGAACATCCTGACGGGCAGCTCCGGCCAGTTCTCGCTAGGCCAGAGCGCCTTCTACGCCGTGGGTGCTTATACGTCGGCGGTGCTGATGGAGTACTTCAACGTCAACTATGCGCTGACAATTCCGATTTCCGCGGTGGTCTGCTTCGGATTCGGCTACCTGTTCGGCAAGCCGGCGCTGCGGCTGTCGGGCGTCTATCTCGCGCTCGCGACCTTTGCCCTTGCCACCGCGATGCCGCAGCTGCTGAAGCTGAACTTCCTCGAGCACTGGACGGGCGGCGTGCAGGGCCTCGTCGTCACCAAGCCCGACGCGCCGTTCGGGCTGCCGATGTCACAGGACACGTGGCTCTACTACTTCTCGCTCGCCGTCGTGCTCGCGATCTACATCTTCTCGGTAAACCTGCTGCGCTCCCGGTCGGGCCGTGCCTTCATGGCGATCCGCGACAACGAGATCGCGGCCTCCTCGATGGGCGTCAACGTCGCACTGTACAAGACGCTGGCCTTCGGCGTGTCCGCTGGCATCACCGGCGTTGCCGGCTCGCTTGGCGCCATCGCCGTGCAGTTCGTCGCGCCCGACAGCTATACGATCACGCTGGCGATCTCGTTGTTCCTCGGCATGGTCGTCGGTGGCGTCGGCTGGCTGCCAGGCTCGTTCGTCGGCGCAGCCTTCATCATCTTCGTGCCGAACATGGCGGAGGGCATCTCCAAGGGCCTCTCCGGCGCGGTGTTCGGCGTACTCCTGTTCGCCGTCATCTACCTCGTGCCGCACGGCGCCAGGCAGATCGCGATCATGGGCCAGCAACTCGTCGGCCGGCTCAGGAAGAACTGAAAGTCCGTTAATTAAGCCAAGGAGACCCGAATTGCTTTTTGAAAGAACACTGCGAACCGCTGCGCTGGTCACGGCAACGGCGGTCATCACTCTCACCTCAGGCGCCGCATTCGCCCAGAAAAAATATGACACTGGCGCGTCCGATACCGAGATCAAGATCGGCAACATCATGCCGTACAGCGGTCCGGCGTCCGCCTATGGCATCATCGGCAAGACCGAAGAAGCCTATTTCAAGATGATCAACGACAAGGGCGGCATCAACGGCCGCAAGATCAACTTCGTCACCTATGATGACGGCTATTCGCCGCCGAAGGCCGTGGAGCAGGTCCGCAAGCTGGTCGAGAGCGACGAAGTAATCGTCGTGTTCAACCCGCTCGGCACGCCCTCGAACAGCGCGATCCAGAAGTATTTGAACGCCAAGAAGATCCCGCAGCTGTTCGTCGCCACCGGCGCCACCAAGTGGAACGACCCGAAGAACTTCCCCTGGACCATGGGCTGGCAGCCCTCCTACCAGAGCGAAGCGCAGATCTACGCGAAATGGCTCTTGAAGGAGAAGCCGGACGCCAAGATCGCGATCCTCTATCAGAACGACGATTTCGGCAAAGACTACCTCAAGGGCACCAAGGACGGCCTGGGCGCCAAGGGCGCGTCCATGATCGTCATGGAAGAGAGCTACGAGGTGTCGGAGCCGTCGATCGATGGTCACATCGTCAAGATCAAGGCCGCCAATCCCGACGTCCTGCTGATCTACACGACGCCGAAATTCGCGGCCCAAACCATCAAGAAGACCGCCGAGCTGAGCTGGAAGCCGCTGCAGATCCTCACCAACGTGTCGATCTCGGTCGGCAGCGTGATGAAGCCGGCCGGCTTCGAGGCTGCGCAGGGCGTGCTGTCGGCGGCCTATGCCAAGGACTCCACGGACCCGCAGTGGGCCAACGACCCCGGCATGAAGAAGTGGAACGAGTTCGTCGACAAGTACATGCCGGGTGCCGACAAGTCCGACACCAGCATGGTCTATGGCTACGGCGCGGCGTCGACGCTGGCCAAGGTCCTGGAGATGTGCGGCGACGATCTGACCCGGGCCAACATCATGAAGCAGGCGGCTTCGTTGAAGGATTTTGCACCGGACACCCTGCTGCCCGGCGTCAAGATCAACACCGGCCCGACCGACTTTGCCCCGATCGCGCAGCTTCAGATGCAGCGCTTCAAGGGCGAGAAGTGGGAACTCTTCGGCGAGATCATCAGCGGCGACATCGCCACCGAGTGACACCCTGACGCTATAGTCCAACGCTTCAAGAAGCCCCCGCGAGTCATCGCGGGGGCTTTTTGTTGACGTCTTGCATCAATCTTGTTCAATGCGGCGACGATCCGTTCCGGGTGGAGAAAGATGACTGCCGTTCGATTTCAGGTTGCGGCCGTTCTGGCTGCATTCGCGTTGTGCACTGCGATGAGCGGCCCGGCACTGGCCCAGAAGAAATACGACGCCGGCGCTTCCGATACCGAGATCAAGATCGGCAACATCATGCCCTATAGCGGCCCGGCGTCCGCCTATGCGGCGATCGGCAAGGCCGAGGAAGCCTATTTCAACAAGATCAATGCCGAGGGCGGCATCGGCGGCCGCAAGATCAAGTTCATCTCCTACGATGACGGCTATTCGCCGCCGAAGACGGTGGAGCAGGCCCGCAAGCTGGTCGAGAGCGACGGGGTGCTGCTGATCTTCGGCTCGCTCGGCACCTCCACCAACGGCGCGATCCGCAAATACATGAACGAGAAGAAGGTTCCGCAATTGTTCGTGGCGAGCGGCGCTTCGAAGTGGAACGATCCGAAGCAATATCCCTGGACCATGGGCTGGCAGCCGAGCTACGCGAGCGAGGCGCGCATCTACGCCAAGTACATCATGAAGGAGAAGCCGGACGGCAAGATCGGCGTGCTCTACCAGAACGACGATTTCGGCAAGGACTATCTCAAGGGGCTGAAGGAAGGCCTAGGCCCTAAGGCCTCGATGATCGTGCTGGAAGACGGTTACGACACTTCGGAGCCGGCAATCGACGAGCACGTCGTGAAATTGAAGGCCTCCGGCGCCGACATCTTCGTCAGCATCACCACACCGAAATTTGCAGCGCAAGCGATCAAGAAGGCGGCCGAGATCGGCTGGCATCCGGTCCACATCATCTCCAACGTCTCGGCCTCGGTCGGCGGCGTGCTCGAGCCGGCCGGGCTCGAGGTCTCGCAAGGCGTCCTGTCGGCGAGCTACACCAAGGACGGCTCCGACCCGCAATGGAATGCCGACGACGGCATGAAGAAGTTCTACAACTTCCTCGCCAAATACGATCCCAAGGCTAACAAGCTCGATGCCGGCGTAGTGTTCGGCTATGCCGCCGCGCAGACCATGGTGAAGGTGCTGCAAATGTGCGGCGACGACCTCACCCGCGACAACGTCATGAAGCAGGCCGCCAGCCTGAAGGATTTCGAACCCGACACCCTGTTGCCCGGCATCAAGATCAACACCGCAGCCGATAATTTCGCCCCGATCGAGCAGCTCCAGATGATGAGGTTCAAGGGCCGGAAATGGGAGCTGTTCGGGGACATCATCTCGAGCGAGCTCGGCCACTGAAGCCGCGCAACTCAAACTCGCTCCTGATCGGTTGATCAACTCAGACGGATGCACCTTCTCGCAGTCGCACACCAGCGCGCGGGCGCCCTGACTACTAAAGAAGCAGCTCCTGCGACCCCGCCGCAGGGGCTTTCTGTTGTAGGCATCAGGTAAATCGTATTGAATTGCGGCTGCGTCACCAAAAACGAGCAACACAAGAAAAGGGACGCACACACACCAAGAAAATAGGGAGATAGGAATGCCCGCTGTCACCGGCAAACTTGCGGCCGCGTCACTTGCGCTCGCGCTCATTGCGGCCTCGGCCTCCACTGCATCGGCCCAGAAGAAATACGATACCGGCGCGACCGATACCGAGATCAGGATCGGCAACATCATGCCCTACAGCGGCCCGGCCTCCGCCTACGGCATCATCGGGCGGACGGAAGCCGCCTATTTCAAGAAGATCAACGACGAAGGCGGCATCAACGGCCGCAAGATCAACTACATCAGCTACGACGACGCCTACTCGCCGCCGAAGACGGTGGAGCAGGCGCGCAAGCTGGTCGAGAGCGACGAGGTGCTGTTCATCTTCAACTCGCTCGGCACGCCGCCGAACTCGGCGATCCACAAATACATGAACTCGAAGAAGGTGCCGCAGCTCTTCGTCGCCACCGGCGCCACCAAGTGGAACGATCCGCAAAACTTCCCGTGGACCATGGGCTGGCAGCCCAACTACCAGAGCGAGACGCAGATCTATGCGAAGTGGCTCTTGAAGAACAAGCCGGACGCCAAGATCGCCGTGCTTTACCAGAACGACGATTACGGCAAGGACTATCTGAAGGGCCTGAAGGACGGCCTCGGCGCCAAGGCCGCGTCAATGATCGTCATGGAGGAGAGCTACGAGACATCCGAGCCGACCATCGACAATCACATCGTCAAGCTGAAGTCGACCGGCGCCGACGTCTTCATGAACATCACGACGCCGAAATTCGCCGCGCAGGCGATCAAGAAGAACGCCGAGATCGGCTGGAAGCCGCTGCACTTCCTCAACAACGTCTCGGCCTCCGTCGGCAGCGTGATGAAGCCCGCCGGCTTCGAGAACGGCCAGGACATCATCTCGGCCGATTATCTCAAGGACGTATCGGATCCCGCTTGGACCAGCGATCCCGGCATGAAGGACTTCTTGGCGTTCATGACCAAATACTTCCCCGAGGGCGACAAGCTCGATAAGGGCACCATCGTCGGCTATGCCGTGGCCCAGACGCTCGTTCAGGTCTTGAAGCAGTGCGGCGACGATCTCACGCGCGCGAACATCATGAAGCAGGCGGCGAGTCTGAAGGACTTCCGCACCGAGGCGCTGCTGCCGGGCGTGAAGATCAACACCTCCCCGACCGATTTCGCGCCGATCAGCCAGCTCCAGCTCGAGAAGTTCAAGGGCGAGAAGTGGGAACTGTTCGGCGACGTGATCAGCGCCGACGTGGGCGGCTAGCCGGCTCGACCATACGACGACGAGAGCCCCCTGCGAGATGATCGCAGGGGCTTTGCTGTGCCGATTATGATCACGCGATTGCACAATCGAATGATGGCGAAGCCGGCTTACGCTTTGGCGCATGATGCGGTAGGCAGGTGAGCGGCGCGTTTGCCGCCAGTCTTTCCTGTCCGCCAAGGCCTTTCGTCATGACCGACCGACGCCCCCTGCTCCGCGCGCTCTACGACGCCGCCGTTGCCGCCGCTCATCCGAGCACGATTCTGGCGCCACACCTGCGGCCCGCACCGAGGGGACGCGTGATCTGCCTCGCCGCCGGCAAGGGCGCGGCCGCGATGGCCGCCGCCGCCGAGCGGCATTATCTCGACACGCTCGGGCTCGCACCGGAACGCCTCGTCGGCATCGCCACCACGCGCCACGGCTACGGCGTACCGACCCGCCGCATCCGCGTGGTCGAGGCCGGTCATCCCTTGCCTGACGAAGCCGGCCTGAAGGGCGCGGCCGATACGCTCGCGCTCGCGGCCGAGGCCGGGCCCGACGATTTGCTTCTGGTGCTGCTGACCGGCGGCGGCTCGGCGAACTGGATCGCGCCCGTCAACGGCATCAGCTTCGCGCAGAAGCAGGCGGTCAACAAGGCGCTGCTCCGCTCCGGCGCGCCTATCGGCGAGATGAATGTCGTGCGCAAGCACCTGTCGCGGATCAAGGGCGGCCGGCTGGCGCGCGCAGGCAGAAATGCCGCCGAGATCGTGACGCTTGCGATCTCCGACGTGCCGCATGACGACCCCTCCGCGATCGCCTCCGGTCCGACCGTGCCCGATCCGACCACGCTCAATGATGCGCGCGCCATCGTCGCCAAATACAAGCTCGACATCGACGATGCCGTCCGCCGCGCGCTGGACGACCCCGCCAACGAGAGCTGCAAGCCCGGCGACGCCGCGTTCGCGCGCGCGCATTTCGAATTGATCGCGCGTCCGAAGCAATCGCTCGACGCTGCGGTGAAACTCGCGCATGAAGCCGGTTACGAGACAATCGATCTCGGCGCCGACCTCGAAGGCGAGGCCCGCGACGTTGCCGCCGATCACGCCAAGCTGGCGCTTCAGGCCCGCGCGCAGGGCAAGCGCGTCGCGATCCTCTCCGGCGGCGAGCTCACGGTCACCGTGCGCGGCAATGGCCGCGGCGGCCCGAACCAGGAATACGCGCTGGCGCTCGCGGGCCTCTTGAAGGACACGCCTGACATCTCCGCGCTCGCCGGCGACACCGACGGCGCCGATGGCGGTGCCGGAAATCCCACCGACCCCGCCGGCGCGCTGATCGACGCGGCGACGTTCGCGAAGATGACGGCGCAGCGGCTGCATGCGCAGACCTATCTCGACAACAACGACGCGACGACGTTCTTCGAGGCGACGGGCGACCTGTTGCTGCCGGGTCCCACGCTGACCAACGTGAACGACATCAGGGTAATCCTGATCGACTGACCCAGCGGCATCGCTATCCCGCCGGCTCAGCGCGCGGTTCGGCGGGACAGCATGGTTAATGATCTCTGAGTTCTCGTCGGCGTCCTCTTTTCCAGGGGCCGCCATTGCCGCTTTTAACCTCGCGTTCGCTGCAGTTTCAGGAATGCGCCCTGAAATCGGGCGAATCATTGGGCTCATTCACCACCGCCTGCTCTAATCGCGTCGTCCCGGGGGCAACGCGCATGGCGCAGAGTGATCAGGAGGTCGCAAGCATTGATCCGCTCGTGCTCGGCGAGCTGCTCAAGTGCGCCGCCAATAATCTGTGGCTCGGCATCATCCTCTTTGGGAGCGACCGCAGGGTCATTTTCTGCAATCCGCGTTACCGCGAAATGTACGCGCTCTCGCCCGAGCAGGTGCACCCGGGTACGCCGATCAAGGACCTGATCCAGCATCGGCTCGAACTGGGCCTGAACATCCGCGGAGAAGCCGGCGCCTATGTCCGCGCCCGCACGGAGGGTTCGGTCGTCAGCGAGCAGACGGTCCAGCAGTTCGCCGACGGACGAATCATCGCCTACACCATCCATCCCCTGCCCGACGGCGGCGGCATGGCGACGCACGAGGACATTACAGAGCGCGAAGAGCTCAGTGCGCGGCTACAGGAACGCAATTTTCAGTTCGACATTGCGATCAACAACATGTCGCAGGGACTTTGCTTCTTCAGCGCCGACCATCGGCTGCTGGTCTGCAACACGCACTATATCGAAATGTACGGCCTGCCGCCCGACCGCGTTCGTCCGGGCACGCCGCTCCAGGAGATCCTCGACATGCGCTTCGAAGCCGGCAGCGTGCCGGCCATGACGCGGGAGGAATATGCTAGATGGCGGACCGATGTCGCCACATCAGCCGAGGCCATGGACAGCGTCGTCGAGATGCGGAACGGGCGAACCTTCAAGATCAGGCATCGACCGATGCCCGATCTCGGATGGGTCGCGACCCACGAAGACATCACCGAGCAGCGCAAGGCGGAATTGAAGATCGCGCATATGGCGCACCACGACGCGCTGACGGACCTCGCCAATCGCGCCCTGCTCGGTCAGCGCCTCAAGCAGGCGCTCGAACAGAGTGGGATGTTCGCGATCCACCACATCGATCTCGACAAGTTCAAGGCCGTCAACGACACCCTGGGCCATCAGGCCGGCGACATCCTGCTGCAGGATGCCAGCCGCCGCCTCAAGCAGCTCGCGCGCGACAGCGATACGATCGCGCGCATGGGTGGCGATGAATTCGTGATCCTCCAGACCCCGATTTCCAATTCGAGCGAAGCGGACGCGCTGGCGCGTGATGTTGTCAGCACGCTGAGTGCTCCGTTCGGGCTCGACGGACACCAGACCATTGCGGGCGCGAGCATCGGGATCGCCATTGCGCCCGGCGACGGCTCGACGCCCGAACAACTCCTGCACAATGCCGATCTGGCCCTGTATCGCGCAAAAAGCGGCGGCCGCGGCATGCACTGCTTCTTCGAACCGGCCATGGGCGAAGAGGCGCAAAGCCGTCGCGCGCTGGAGCAGGACCTGCGCAACGGCCTTGCCGCCGGCGAGTTCGAGCTGCACTACCAGCCGGTCGTGAAGACCGACGGCGGCGAGATCAGCGGCTTCGAAGCCTTGATCCGTTGGCGACATCCACGGCGCGGACTGGTCGCGCCGAACAGCTTTATCCCGCTTGCGGAAGAGATCGGCCTGATCGTGCCGATCGGCGAATGGGTGATCCGGCAGGCCTGTGCCACTGCAAGCCGGTGGCCGGACCATCTGCACGTCGCCGTCAATATCTCGGCGGTGCAATTCCGTCAGCCGGGCCTGACGGAGGTGATCGTCGGCGCGCTGGCGGCCTCCGCCCTCGATCCGCGGCGGCTGGAGATCGAGATCACGGAAAGCGTTCTGCTGCAGGACAGGCATGGGACGCTGACGACGCTGCACCAGCTCCGCGCACTGGGCATCAAGGTCGCCATGGACGATTTCGGCACCGGCTATTCGTCACTGACCTATCTGCAATGCTTTCCCTTCGACAAGATCAAGATCGATCGGTCTTTCGTCAGCGGCGTGGAAAACAATGCGGCATCCCTCAGCATCGTGCGAGCGGTGGCGGCGCTGGCGCGCGGAATGGGCATGACGACGACGGCGGAGGGCGTGGAGACCGAGGAGCAAAGGGACCGGATCGCAGCGGAGGGCTGCACCGAAATGCAGGGCTATCTGTTCAGCCCTCCCTTGCCCGCCGTGGAAATCGAGCGCCGCTTCCTGTCCGCGGACGCACCTGCCATGCCCGACCGGTTCGCTGCAGCCTAACCGCCGCCAGCCCGCCCGCGGGTTCGATGCTCCGTCGCCGGCGCAACGAATCCGTCAAAACTCGTTGGCGATCTTCGAGAGCATTCCGAGCAGGGCTTCGCGGTTGGACGGCCCGAGCAGCTCGTTCAGCCGGGCCTCGTGCTTGGTGGCGACGAGCTTCTTGGCACGGGCCAGCACGGCCTTGCCCTTATCGGTCAGCACCAGGATGTGCGAGCGGCGGTCGTTGGTGGAGCGGATCCGCGCGCAAAGATCGCGGCTCTCGAGATTGTCGAGCATGGCCACGAAGTTCGGGCGCAGGATGCCGAGGGTGGAGGCGATCTCGGTCTGGTTACGGCCCGGGTTTTTCTCGACCAGCAGCAGCACGGAGAACTGCGCCGGCGTGAGCTGGAGCGAGGCCATGCAGCGCAGGAAATTCTCGAACACCTTGAGCTGTGCCCGCTTCAGGACATAGCCGAGCTGCTCCGAGAGCTCGCCGAGCTGGAGGGCTTCGCCGGGCCCTTCGGCCGCGTCCTTGCGGCCCTTGGCTGTGTCGGCGGATTTTTCAGCGGTTTTGGAAACGGTCATCGCCTCATGCTCGCAATCCCGTTAAGTTCGGGAGGATCGTTCGCCACACTTGATGTTATATTTGATAATTGTTATGGACCATATCAAATATCGTCAGCGCTGTTCAATGGCTGTGAGCGGACCGTCCACCACAATCAGGGGACCGGTCCTGAATCTTTGAGGGGGGGCGTCCGGTCTTGAATACCACCATCATGCTGTTCCTGCTGCAGGACGGCATCACCAATGGCGCGATCTATGCGCTGCTCGGCCTGGCGCTGGTGCTGGTGTTCGCCGTCACCCGCGTCATCCTCATTCCGCAAGGCGAATTCGTCACCTATGGCGCGCTGACCTATGCCTCGCTGGCCGCGGGCCAGATGCCGGGCACGGCAAAACTCGCGCTCGCCCTGGGCATCGGCGCCTTCGCCTTCGACTTGTTCGCGGCGCGCAAGGCGCTGCACGGGCGCCTGATCCTGCGCAGCACCGTCACCAATATCGTACTGCCGGCCATCGTGCTGGCGCTGACCGTCTATTTTGCCGCTCAGAAGCCGCCGGTTGCGGTCTGCATCGCGCTGTCGCTGGTGATCGTGGCGATGATCGGCCTGTTTCTCTACCGCATCGCATTCCAGCCGCTGGCGCACACCTCGGTGCTGGTGCTGCTGATCGCGTCGGTGGGCGTCCATCTCGCGCTTCAGGGACTAGGCCTTTTGTTCTTCGGCGCCGAGGGCCAGCGCGGACCTGCCGTGCTGTCGGGATCTTTCACCGCCGGCGCGCTGCGCTTCACTGGCCAGAGCATTACGGTCTATGGCATCACCATCGCCTTCATCGTCGGGCTGTGGCTGTTCTTCGGGCTCACGCTCTACGGCAAGGCGCTACGCGCGACCGCCGTGAACCGGCTGGGTGCCCGGCTCGTCGGGATCCGCACGACGCTGTCCGGGCAGATCGCCTTCCTGCTGGCGTCCGTCATCGGTGCGCTGTCGGGCATCATGATCGTGCCGATCACGACGCTCTATTACGACTCGGGCTTCCTGATCGGCCTGAAGGGCTTTGTCGCTGCCATCATTGGCGGGCTTGTCAGCTATCCCCTCACGGCGGTCGCGGCGCTGGTCGTCGGCATCGTCGAGGCGTTCTCGTCCTTCTATGCCTCCAACTACAAGGAGGTGATCGTTTTCATGCTCTTGATTCCCGTGCTGCTGTTGCGCTCGCTCGCGGCGCCTGCGGTCGAGGAAGAAAAGGACTGACGCCAAGATGCAGAGCCGGCTCCCCATCCTCATCTTCGCGCTGATCATGGCGGCGATCCCGTTTGTTCCGGGCATGCCCCCGTTCTGGATCGTGCTGCTCGACAATATCGGCCTCGCGGCCCTCGTCGCGATGGGCCTCGTGCTGCTGACCGGCGTCGGCGGCCTGACCTCGTTTGGACAAGCGGCCTTCGTCGGTTTCGGCGCCTACACCACCGCGGTGCTGTCGACGGCCTACGGCATGTCGCCCTGGCTGACACTGCCGTTGTCGCTGGTGGTCAGCGGATTGTTGGCGGTGCTGCTCGGCCTCGTCACGGTCCGTCTGTCCGGCCACTATCTGCCGCTCGGCACGCTCGCCTGGGGGCTCGGCTTGTTCTATCTCTTCAGCAAGCTGGAATTTTTGGGAAGAAACGACGGCATCTCGGCGATCCCGCCGCTGTCGATCGGCTCGTTCAAGATGCTCTCGCCCGGCTCGATCTACTACGCGATCTGGGTTGCCGTGATCCTCTCGGCGCTGCTCACGATGAACCTGCTGGACTCCCGCACCGGCCGCGCCATCCGCGCGCTCCGGCGCGGCCATATCGCGGCCGAGGCGTTCGGCGTGCACACGCCGCGGGCGAAAATGCTGGTGTTCATCCACGCCGCCGTGCTCGCCGGTCTCTCCGGCTGGCTCTACGCCCATCTTCAACGCGCGGTGAACCCGACGCCGTTCGGCGCGCAGGCCGGCATCGAATATCTCTTCATCGCCGTGGTCGGCGGCGCCGGCTATGTCTGGGGCGGCGTCCTGGGCGCGGCGCTCGTCGTGGTCCTGAAGGAAGTGCTGCAGAGCTATCTGCCGCTGATCCTGCCCGGCTCCGGCCAGGTCGAAACCATCGTGTTCGGCATCATGCTGGTGGCGCTGCTCCAGCTCGCACCCGGCGGCGTCTGGCCCTGGCTGATGTCGTTCCTGCCTCAGCGTACCAGTGGCAAAAAGCCGGACACCTCGCTGAAACTGGAGCAGCGCACCCGCTCACCCGGCCAATCCAGCGTCCTGCTCCAGGTCGAGAAGGCGCGGAAGCAATTCGGCGGCGTGGTCGCGGTGAACAACGTCTCCTTCGACGTTCAGGCCCGCGAGATCGTCGCGTTGATCGGCCCCAACGGCGCCGGCAAGAGCACCACCTTCAACCTGATCACCGGCGTACTGTCGGCCAGCTCGGGCTCGATCTCCGTGCTCGGCAACAAGGTCGACAGGGCGCCGCCGCAGGAGATCGTCAAGCTCGGCATCTCCCGCACCTTCCAGCACGTCAAGCTGGTGCCTGATATGACCGTGCTGGAGAACGTCGCGATCGGCGCCCATCTGCGCGGCCATTCGGGGCCGATCTCCTCGATGCTGCGGCTCGACCGCGCCGACGAGGCAAAGCTGCTCGCCGAAGCCGCCCGCCAGATCGAGCGGGTCGGACTTGGCGAGCAGATGCATCAGCTCGCAGGCTCGCTGTCGCTGGGACAGCAACGGATCGTCGAGATCGCCCGTGCGTTGTGCGTCGATCCGATGCTGCTGCTGCTCGACGAGCCGGCGGCCGGCCTGCGCCACATGGAAAAGCAGCAGCTCGCGACGCTGCTGCGGGAGCTGCGCGACGGCGGCATGAGCGTCCTGCTGGTCGAGCACGACATGGGCTTCGTCATGAACCTCGCCGACCGCATCGTGGTGCTCGATTTCGGCACCAAGATCGCGGAAGGAACGCCGGCCACGATCAAGACCAATCCCGAAGTGATCAAGGCCTATCTCGGAGTGGCGGCATGAGCGCACTGTTGTCCGTCGCCGACGCCCATGTCGCCTATGGCAAGGTCGAGGCCGTGCGCTCAGTCTCGCTCGAAGTCGGCCAAAACCAGATCGTCACCATCGTCGGCGCCAACGGCGCCGGCAAGACCACGCTGCTCTCCGCCATCATTGGCATCTTGCCGCTTAAGGGGCGCGTTTCATTCGCAGGTCAGGATCTGTCGCGGCTCGACATCGAGGACCGCGTCGCCATGGGGCTTGGCCTCGTTCCCGAGCATCGCGAATTGTTCGTGACCATGAATGTCGAGGACAATCTCGAGCTGGGGGCCTTCCGCATCGAGAGAAGCAAGGCGAAAGCCTCGATGGAGCGGGTCTACACGCTGTTTCCACGGCTCAAGGAGCGGCGCAAGCAGCTCGCCGGCACGCTCTCCGGCGGCGAGCAGCAGATGCTCGCGATGGGCCGCGCACTGATGGGTGAGCCAAAGCTCCTGATGCTGGACGAGCCGAGCCTCGGCCTCGCCCCGATCATCGTCGCCGACATTTTCCGCATCGTCACCGAACTGCGCGCTGCCGGCGTCTCCGTGCTGCTGGTCGAACAGAACGCCCAGGCCGCGCTCAAAATCGCAGATCAGGCCTATGTCATGGAGCTCGGCGAGTTCGTGCTCAGCGGCAAGGCCAGCGACATCGCGGCGAACGAGCGCGTCGCCGCCAGCTATCTCGGCTTCCAGCACGAAGGCGCGAGCGGGCTGTAAGTTCGGGAATTGTTGGCGCCGCACACTCGGTCTTCTTCCCTTCTTCCCTTCTCCCCTTGCGGGAGAAGGTGGCGCGAAGCGCCGGATGAGGGGTTCTCTCCGCGAATGACGATGTGGGACCATCGCCTGCGGAGAGAGACCCCTCACCCGTCTCGTCGCTCCGCGACGAGCCACCCTCTCCCGCAAGGGGAGAGGGTGCACCGTGCAAGCCGCTCCAGCTTCGTTGACAGGTAAGCTCAACTTTTCCCCTTCTCCCCCTTCATCGCCGCCACCTCCGCCTCCAGCTCCGCAATCCTCGCATCCCTTGCCGCCAGCGCCGCTGCCACATCCGTCGCGTCGAACTTCTGCGGGATGTGCTGCGGGCAGTTCGTGTCCCACGCTTCGATCTTGAACAGGATCACCTGCTCCGGCCGGGCACGATAGCCTTTCGGCATCAGCGATGCCGTCAGCGCCTCGTCGTCCTCGACCACGCGCGCCTCGCCCCAGATCTTCACCCGGCGGCGATGGGCGTAGTCCATCACGAAGATGTAGGCCTTGGGATTTTCGGACAGGTTTCCCTGGGTGATGTATTGCCGATTGCCGGCGTAGTCCGTGAAAGCCAGCGTCTGCTTGTCCAGCACCTTCAAAAAGCCCTTCGGGCCGCCGCGATGCTGGATGTAGGGCTGGCCATTGGCCGAGGCGGTGGCAAGATAAAAGCTGTTGGCGTCGGCCAGGAACGCCGCGAGGTTTTCATCGACCTCGGTGCGCCAGCCGCGCTGCTCGGCATGGGCATAGCCTTCGCGTGATCCTTTTCGGGTCTGGATCGACTTCACCGCCGGCGTGAATGCCACGTCGCTGGCATAGGTGTGAGTTGCCGTCATCGGACCATCTCCTGAAATCCCGGCGCATCCCTGCGTCTTCGCGATCTAAAATGGACCTCCCGGCGACTAAAACAATCAGGCCGCTTGACACTTCATCATTGCGGCATATGCAATAATGCCATGGACCGCCTTGAAGCCATGCATGTTTTCGTCACCGTCGCCGACCTGCGCGGCTTCGCGCCGGCGGCACGAAAGCTGCGGCTGTCGCCCTCCGCGGTGACGCGGCTGATCGCAGCGCTGGAGGAGCATCTCGGCGCGCGGCTGTTGCAGCGGACCACCCGACAAGTGACCCTGACCGACGTCGGCACGCGCTATCTGGAGCGCGCGCGTCGGATCCTGGCCGATGTCGAGGAGGCCGACGGCTCGGCACGGGAGGAGCGCAACCGGCCGAGCGGGCGGCTGGTGGTGTCGGCCCCGGTCGGCTTCGGCCGGCTCCATGTCGGACCTGTCATGATCGCCTACCTCAAGCGCTATCCCGAGGTCGCCTGCGAATTGCGGCTGTCGGACAACCTCGTCAATCTGGTGGAAGACGCCGTCGATGTCGCGGTGCGGATCGGCCATCTCGCCGACTCCTCCCTCGTCGCGCGCCAGGTCGGCGAGATGCGGCGGATCGTGGTGGCGACGCCAGGCTATCTGAAGCGCCATGGCGAGCCGAAGACGCCGGAGGCACTGCTCGCGCACCAGACCATCGCTTTCGGTCCATCCGCCAGCTGGCGCTTCGTGCAGGACGGCCGCGACATCGAGGTGGCGCCGAATCCACGCTTCGCCAGCAACAGCGCCGACGCCGCCCTGCAATATGCCGAGGCCGGCGGCGGCGTGACCCGGGTGCTGGCCTATCAGGCCGCCGAGGGCTTGCGGCGCGGGCGGCTCAGAATCGTGTTGGCGAAATACGAGCAGCCGGCGCTGCCGATTCACATCGTCTACCCGACCTCGCGCCTGCTCTCCGCCAAGGTGCGCGCCTTCGTCGATCTCGTGGTGGAGACCGCGGAGTGGAGGTTTGGGTGACAACTGTCATTCCGGGGCGGTCCGCAGGACCGAACCCGGAATCTCGAGATTCCGGGTTCTCGCTTCGCGAGCCCCGGAATGACAACTATCCTTTCTTCGGCACGACGCGAAAGGTGCCGCTGGCGCGCGCGATCACGGCGTCGTCGGCCTTCGCGAGGCACTGCGCGAAACAGATCGTGCTGCCGGTCTTGATCGCCTCACCCTCGACCGCGAGCCATTGGCCGATCTCGCCGGCGCCGACATAGTCGACCGACAGCGAGATCGTGACCAACGAGGTCGCCCAGCCCGTCGCCTGCGCGCAGCTGTAACCCATGGCGGCATCGGCCAACGCGGCGATCAGGCCGCCATGGATCAGCCCGCGTGCATTGGTGTGCGGCTTTGCCAGCCGCAATCCCACGGTGACGCCGTTGTCGGTCTTCCTGGAGTAAAGCGGCTCCCAGGGGTCGGTGAGTGGGGCCTTGCGAAAATGCGGCTCGAAGCCGGCGGGAATGTCGGTGCTGGTCATGTCTGTCTCGCGTTGGTGGCTGCCGCCATTGAACGCGAGGGACGTGACGGTTGCATCACCTACAAAATTTTAAACGGAATTTGCGCGGGTGTTTGAAATGGTCTCCCCCCTGTCATTGCGAGGAGCGTAGCGACGAAGCAATCCAGTCTCCCACTGCGGAGGGATTCTGGATTGCTTCGCTACGCTCGCAATGACGGGGGTATGCGGTACGGGCCGCGCCCTAAAACGGCAGCCCCACATAGTTCTCCGACAGCGATGTCATCGCTGCCTGCGACTGCGTGACGTAGTCGAGTTCGGCGAGCTGGATGCGCGCGCCGATCGTGCCGGTGTCGGGGAATTTGTGCAGCATCGAGGTCATCCACCAGGAGAAGCGCACGGCTTTCCAGACCCGCGCCAATGCCTTCGCCGAATAGGCGTCGATGCCGGCGCTGGATTTTTCGTCGTAGAACTCGCGGAATGCGCTCGACAGATAATGCGCGTCGCTGGCCGCCAGGTTCAGCCCCTTGGCGCCGGTCGGCGGCACGATATGGGCGGCGTCGCCGCACAGGAACATTTTGCCGAAGCGCATCGGCTCGGCGACGAAGCTGCGCAAGGGCGCAATGCTCTTCTCGATCGAGGGGCCCGTGATCAGGCTGTCGGCGGCGTCCTGGTCGAGCCGGCGCCTGAGCTCGTCCCAGAAACGGTCGTCCGGCCATTGGTCGACATGGTCGTCCAGCGCGCACTGCACATAGTACCGGCTGCGTTTGGTCGAACGCATGGTGCAGAGCGCAAAGCCGCGGGCGTGGTTGGAATAGATCAGCTCATGGCTGACCGGCGGCGTATCCGAGAGGATGCCGAGCCAGCCGAACGGGTAGATGCGCTCGAACTCCTCGATCGCCGAAGCCGGAACGCTGGCGCGGCTGATGCCGTGAAAGCCGTCGCAGCCGGCGATGAAATCGCAATCGATGGTGTGGGTGACGCCATCCTTCACGTAGGTTACGCGCGGGTGACTGCCGTCGAAATCATGCGGCTGCACGTCCCTGGCCTCGTAGACCGAGGTGAGGCCGGCGGCGTTGCGCGCATTCATCAGATCCAGCGTGACCTCGGTCTGGCCGTAGATCATGACCGTCTTGCCGGTCGCAGCCTTCATGTCGATGCGGTGCCGGCGCCCCGAGAAGGCGAGCTCGATCCCTTCATGCACCAGCCCTTCGGCATGCGCCCGCGCGCCGGCGCCGATCTGGTCGAGCAGCGCAACGGTTCCCTCCTCCAGCAGCCCGGCACGGATGCGGCCGAGCACATAATCGGGGCTCTGCCGCTCCAGAATGACATTGTCGATGCCGTAACGGTGCAGCAGTTGCCCAAGCAACAATCCAGCCGGCCCTGCCCCGATGATTGCGACTTTTGTCCGCAATACTTGCTCCTCCCGATCCTGTAGGCTTTCGTCGCGGCTCGCTTGTCGCAGCCGTCCGCGCACGATAATTATATCATATAACGGTTGGGCAAAAGGGAGTGCGCGGCGGCACGTCGCGCCAGTTCCGGCTTGAACGCGCCGGCCAATTAGATAACATGTTAATTAACGAGACCGGGCCATCGAAGCCCGCCGTCAAAAGAGGGAGAGACGCGTGATGAGGAAAGCCTGTCTGGCGTTGCTGCTGGCAGCAAGCGTGAGCCCTGCGTTCGCGCAGGACAAGACCTTCGATTTGAAGATCTCCCACTGGGTGCCGGCCTCGCATCCGCTGCAGAAATCGCTCGAGGACTGGGCCGCCGCGGTCGAGAAGGATTCCGGCGGCACCATCAAGGGCAAGGTGTTTCCGGCCCAGCAGATGGGCAAGGCGTTCGATCATTACGACATGGCGCGCGACGGCATCGCCGACGTCACCTATGTCAATCCCGGCTACCAGCCCGGCCGCTTCCCGATCATCGGCGCCGGCGAGCTGCCGTTCCTGATCTCGGATGCCAAGGGCGGCTCGATGGGGCTGGACGCCTGGTATCGCAAATACGCCGAGAAGGAGATGAAGGACGTCAAATACTGCCTCGCCTTCGTCCACTCGCCCTCCTCCTTCCATTCCAAGACCAAGAAGATCGTGATGCCGGAGGACGTGAAGGGCCTGAAGATCCGCCCCGCTCACGCCACCATGGCGAATTTCGTCACCTCGCTCGGCGGCACCAATGTGCAGTCCTCCGCGCCCGAAGTGCGCGACATCATCGAGCGCGGCGTCGCCGACGGCGTCACCTTCCCCTGGGGATCGCTGGTGCTGTTCGGCATCGACAAGGTGACCAAGTACGACATGGAGGCGCCGCTCTACACCACGACGTTCGTGTTCGTGATGAACAAGGACAAGTACAATGCGATGTCCGACAAGCAGAAGGCCGCGATCGACAAGAATTGCACGGTCGAGATGGCAGGCGTCGTCGGCGAGCACTGGGGCAAGTTCGAGGATGCCGGCATCGACAAGGTCAAGGCGGAGACCAGCCACGAGGTCTACAAGCTGACGCCTGAGCAGACCGCCGCCTGGAAGAAGGCCGCCGAGCCGCTGGTGAAGACCTGGAGTGACGGCGCGAAGAAGACCGGCGCGGATCCGGACGCGGCGCTTAGCGAGCTGAAGGCCTCGCTGAAGAAGTACAACGCGCTGGCGGAGTAGCTCTTCGTCGAAACACATGCGGCGGCGGGATGCATCTCGCCGCCGTTGTTCTGCAAGCGGGTCGAGACGCGAGGAACGCATTGCGCGTACTCTCCCTCTCCCGCCCGAGGATGGCATCTCTTAGGAAGCTCCCATGAAGCGCGCCTGGATGGATCGCATTATCGATTCGATCGAATGGATTGCCGCGGCTTTCGTCGGCATCGTCGCGCTCGACATCTTCCTGTCGGTGCTGCTGCGCAACACGCTGAACTATGCGATTCCGGATAGCTTCGACATCGGCCGCATGCTGCTCGGCATCCTTATCTTCTGGGGTATCGCCGCAACCTCCTATCGTGGCACCCACATCACGGTCGACCTGGTCTGGGGCAATGTCGGGCCGCGCTACCAGCGCTGGATCGACGTGTTCGCGACTCTGGTGCTGCTGTTCGTCGTGACCGTCCAGACCTGGACGCTGTTCGACAAGGTCCGCGGCACTTACAACGACAACGTCCAGACCTTCGACATGCACATGCCGACCTGGCCTTTCTTCGCGATCGCATGGATCGGCGACGTCTCCGCCGTGCTGCTGATCGCGATCCGCACCTACCGGTTGATCTTCCATCCCGAAGAGATGCACGACCCCAAGCTGAAGGCGACGGAGTAATCATGAGCACCGATGCCGTCGCCGTTATCGGCTTTGTTTCCCTGTTCGCCCTGATGCTGCTGCGCGTGCCCGTCGGCATGGCCATGGGCCTCGTCGGCGTCTCCGGCTTCTCCTATCTCGTCGGCGCCACGCCGGCGCTGAAGCTGGTCGGCCAGACCTCGATGCGCACGGTGACCGACTACACCTTCGGCGTCATTCCGATGTTTTTGCTGATGGGCTCCTTCGTCAGCAATTCCGGCATGAGCCGCGAGCTGTTCCGCGCCGCCAACGGCTTTGTGGGCCATTTGCGCGGCGGACTCGGCATCGCCACCGTCGGTGCCTGCGGCGGCTTTGCCGCGATCTGCGGCTCCTCGGTCGCGACCGCAGCGACCTTCTCCGCAGTCGCTTATCCCGAGATGCGCCGCTTCGGCTATCCGCAATCGTTTGCCACCGGCGTGATCGCGGCCGGCGGCACGCTGGGCGCGATGCTGCCGCCTTCCACGGTGCTCGCCGTCTACGGCATCATCACCGAGCAGGACATCGGCAAGCTGTTCATCGCCGGCATCATCCCGGGCATCCTGGCGATGACCATGTACATGATCACGATCTTCCTGATCGGCTATTTCCGGCCCGACTTCCTGCCCAAGGGCAAGGTGACGCCGTGGCGCGAGCGCTTCGCCGGCCTGAAGGACATCTGGGCGCCGGTGCTGCTGTTCGTGTTCGTGATCGGCGGCCTCTACGGCCTGCCCTATCTGCCGCGCTTCACGCCGACGGAAGCCGGCGGCGTCGGCGCTGCCGGCGCCTTCATCATCGGCGTGGCGACCGGCCGCCTCGACCGCGAGAAGATACTTGCCTCGCTGCTCCAGGCGACGCGCACCGCGGCCGCCGTGTTCACCGTGCTGATCGGCGCCCTGATCTTCGGCTATTTCCTCACGGTGACGCAGACCCCGCAGAAGGTGACGGAATTCCTCACCGGCCTCGGTCTCGGCCCCTACGGCGTGCTGGCGCTGATCATGGTGATGTATCTCGTGCTCGGCTGCCTGATGGACGCCATGGCGATGATCATCCTCACCGTGCCGATCATTTTCCCCGTGATCATGCATCTCGGTTTCGACCCGATCTGGTTCGGCGTCATCATCGTCATGACGGTCGAGCTCGGACTGATCCATCCGCCGGTCGGCATGAACGTCTTTGTCATCAAGAGCGTGGTGAAGGACGTCTCCTTCTCCACAATTTTCAAGGGCGTGATTCCGTTCGTGGCGACAGACCTCGTGCGCCTGGTGATCCTGATCGCCTTCCCGTTGCTGGCGACTTGGCTGCCGACGCGGATGATGGCGCATTGAGAGGCAAGCGATGACCATACCCGTACTGGAAACTAAATACGTCTTGACCGTCACCGCACGCATCGGCGACGTCGTCACCGCCGGCGAGACCGGCATCGGCATTCGCCGCATCATCCCGATCATCGGCGGCGAGGTGACGGGCGCGATCACCGGCAAGGTGCTGCCGTTCGGCGCCGACTTCCAGACCATCCGCCCGAACGAGCTGATAGATCTCGAAGCGAAGTACGCGTTCGAAACCGACGACGGCGCCATCGTCTATGTCGAGAACAAGGGCATGCGCTTCGGCCCGGTCGAGCTGTTGCAAAAGCTCAAACGCGGCGAGCCGGTCGACCCGAAGCAAATCTATTTCCGCACCGTGCCGAGGTTCGAGACCGGGCACGAGAAGTACCGCTGGCTGATGGAGCACATTTTTGTGGGCTCAGCAGCGCGGCATGCGGATCGCGTCGTGATCGACGTGCATCAGGTGATGTGAGAACACAGGCCTTAGGGTCAAGTCGGCGCCACATACTCCGCTCGTCGTCCCGGCGAAGGCCGGGACCCATACCGCGGAATCCATCGATTGCGGATGGTCTGAGCACTTAACGACTGTCGTCGCCAAACTTCTCCCGGTGGATTATGGGTCCCGGCCTTCGCCGGGACGACATAGTATCTTGGAGCAAGGCTCTACCGACCCTGAACTGCCCTTCCCTCCTTGACTCCCCCTGAATTCGTTATACAACATAACTATTCTGACAAGGACGCAAATGACACAGGGAAACGCCGAGACCGCTGACGCGGGCGCCTCCGGGCTTTTGAGGATCGAGCGGGCGGACCGGGTTTTGACCGTCGGTCTGAATCGGCCGGCCAAGCGCAATGCACTCAACGACGGCATCATCCTGGAAATCGGCGAGTGTTTTGCGTCACTGCCCGAGGATATCGGCGCGGTCGTCATCCATGGCATCGGCGACCATTTTTCCAGCGGTCTCGACCTCTCCGAACTGACCGACCATGATGCCACCGGCGGCCTGCTGCATTCGCAGATGTGGCACCGGGTGTTCGACCGCATCCAGTACAGCCGGGTGCCCGTGATCGCGGCGCTGAGGGGCGCCGTGATCGGCGGCGGGCTGGAGCTCGCCTGTGCGGCACATATCCGCGTCGCAGAACCCTCGACCTATTTCGCGCTGCCGGAGGGGCAGCGCGGCATCTTCGTCGGTGGCGGCGGTTCGGTGCGCCTGCCGCGGCTGATCGGTGTCGCCAGGATGATGGACATGATGCTGACCGGCCGCGTCTATTCCGCGACCGAAGGCACCTCCTACGGCTTTGCGCAATATGTCACGGAAGCCGGCAACGGACTCGGCAAGGCGATGGAGCTTGCGACCAAGGTCGCCTCCAACGCGCCGCTGACGAATTTCGCCGTGCTCCAAGCCCTGCCGATGATCGCGGAGGCCAATCCGCAGACCGGCCTGTTGATGGAATCGCTGATGGCGACGGTGGCGCAGAGCGACAAGGAAGCAAAACGCAGGATCCGCGAGTTCCTCGAGCACAAGACCGCAAAGGTAAAGCCGAAATCATGAGCGCGCAGCCGTCGTCCTCTTCCAGCATGGAGCGCGGCGCGAGCACTTCCCCGCTGCGGCCCATTTCGTTCGGCGATCCCGTCGTCAACATCGAGCGGCGCGACGACGGCACGATTTATCTGCGGCCCAAACAGCCGCTCGGCGATTATCCGACCCGCATCACCGACCGCCTGCATCACTGGGCGAGCGCGACGCCGGATCGCGTCTTCATGGCCGAGCGCGAAGGTGGCCGCTTCTGGCGCAAGATCAGCTACGCCGAGCTGCTCGCCGCGAGCCGGCACATCGCCTCAGGGCTCATTGCGCGCGGATTGTCGGCGGAGCGGCCGGTCGTCATCCTCTCCGGCAATTCGATCGACCACGCATTGCTGGCGTTCGGAGCGTTCTATGCCGGCATTCCGTTCTGCCCGGTGTCGCCGGCTTATTCGCTGGTATCGAAGGATTACGGCAAGCTCTCCTATCTGATGAAGCTGCTGACGCCCGGCCTCGTCTTCGCCGAAGATGCCGACAAATTCGCCGATGCGCTCGCCGCCAACGTCTCGCTCGGCACCGAGATCGCCGCATCCTACGGGCGCGTGCCGGGCCGCGACGTCACCTTGCTCGCCGACCTCATGGCGACGCCGATCCGCGGCGATCTGGACGAGGTCCACGGCAAGATCGGCCCCGATACCGTCGCGAAATTCCTGCTGACCTCGGGCTCGACCGGCAACCCGAAGGCGGTCATCAATACCCAGCGCATGATCTGCGCCAACCAGGTGATGCTGCGCGAGACGCTCGCCTTCCTCAAGGACGAGCCGCCCGTCATTATCGACTGGCTGCCCTGGAATCACACTTTTGGCGGCAACCACAATATCGGGCTGACGCTCTACAATGGCGGCTCGATGTATCTCGATGCCGGCAAGCCGGTGCCTGGAGGCATCGAGGAAACGGTGCGCAATCTCCAGGAGATATCGCCGACAGTTTATTTCAACGTGCCCAAGGGCTACGAGTCGCTGCTGCCTTATCTGCGCGACGACCAGGGCCTGCGCGCGAAATTCTTCGACCGGCTGCACGCGATGTTCTTCTCGGGCGCGGCTCTGTCGCCGTTCGTCTGGAACAGCCTCGACGAGCTCGCGGTGAAGGAAAAAGGCTACCGCGTGCCGATGCTGACAGGCCTTGGCGCAACCGAGACCGCGCCGTTCTTCATGTCGGTCAACCCGCGCACCAGCCGCTCCGGCCATGTCGGGCTTCCCGTATCCGGCAACGATGCCAAGCTGGTGCCGAACAACGGCAAAATGGAAGTTCGTTGCAAGGGGCCGAACGTGATGCCCGGCTACTGGCGCCAGCCCGACATCACCGCACAATCGTTCGACGAAGAAGGCTTCTACAAGCTGGGCGATGCGCTCAAGCCTGTCGATCCCGACGATCTCAACGCCGGCTTCGATTTCGACGGCCGCATCGGTGAGGATTTCAAGCTCGGCAGCGGCACCTGGGTCAGCGTCGGCCCGTTGCGCGCGCGCTTCGTTGCGGCCTGCGCACCGCTGGTGCGCGACGTCGTCATCGCCGGCATCAACCGTGACGAGGTCTCCGCGCTCGTCGTGCTCGATCTCGACGGCTGCCGGCTGATCAACCCGACGCTGCCGACCGACGACCTCGTCGTCGCGACCCGCGACCGGCTGGTGCGCGAGGCATTTCGCGAACGGCTGACCCGCTTTCTCGGCGCGGCCACGGGATCCTCGACGCGGATCACGCGCGCGATCCTCATGGACACGCCGCTCTCGATCGACAAGGGCGAGGTAACCGACAAGGGCTCGATCAACCAGCGCGCGGTGCTCGAGCATCGCAGCCTGCTGATCGAGGAGCTCTACGCTGCCAATCCATCGGACCGTGTGATATCGGTCGGGTAAGAAATATCGCACCAGGGAGAACGCCATGTTGTTGAAGGATCAGGCTGTCATCGTCACCGGCGGCGCGTCGGGACTTGGTGCGGCGACTGCGCGAAAGCTGGCGGCGCAAGGCGCCAAGGTCGCGGTGTTCGATCTCAATGCCAAGCTCGCCGAGACTGTTGCCGCCGAGATCAAGGGCGTCGCGGTGGCTTGCGACGTCTCCGATGCCGCTTCGGCGGAAGCTGCGATCGCGCAGGCGACCAAGGCCCATGGACCCGCGCGCGTGCTGGTCAATTGCGCCGGCATCGGCGTAGCCAAGCGCGTCGTCGGCCGCGACGGCCCGATGGCGCTCGCCGATTTCGACAAGGTGATCAAGGTCAATCTGATCGGGACCTTCAACATGCTGCGCCTTGCCGCAAACGAGATGTCCAAGCTCGAGCCGCAGGCGACCGGCGAGCGCGGCGTCATCATCAACACGGCTTCCGTTGCCGCTTATGACGGCCAGATCGGGCAATCGGCCTATTCGGCCTCAAAGGGCGGCATCGTTGGCATGACGCTGCCGATCGCGCGCGAGCTGGCGCAGTTCGGCGTCCGCGTGCTGACGATCGCGCCCGGCCTGTTCCTCACGCCGCTGCTCGCCAACCTGCCGCAGGAAGCCCAGGACTCGCTCGCCGCCGCGATCCCGTTCCCGCGCCGGCTCGGCCACGCCGACGAGTTCGCGGCGCTCGCCCTGCACATGGTCGAGAATTCGTACCTGAACGGCGAAGTGGTGCGCCTCGACGGCTCGCTGCGCATGGCGCCGAAATAGGACGCGGCCTATGTTCGTGAACCGGCGCGACGTCCAGATCCAGTGGGGTGACTGTGACCCCGCCAACATCGTCTATTACCCGCGCTATTTCGCGATGTTCGACGATTCGACGTCGACCCTGTTCGAAGTCGCCGGGTTCTCCAAGCAGGACCTGGTCCGCAAATACGGCTTGGTGGGCATTCCCATGGTCGACACCCGCGCCAAGTTCTACATCCCCTCGACTTATGGCGACTGGATCACCATCGAAACCAAGGTCGAGAGCATCAAGCGCTCGAGTTTCGAGGTGAAGCACAGCGTCTACAAGGGCGAGGCGCTGGCGCTCGAGGGTTTCGAGACCCGCGTCCTGGTCGGCCGCGACCCCGTTAACCCCGACAAACTGAAATCGGCACCGTTTCCTGCGGAAATGGTAGCCAAATTCACGGGGAGCGATGCCCGGAGCTAAATCGCCACATCACCAAAAGAGGGGGCTGAATTACCCCCCGATTTCTGCTTTCAAAGAAACACATAAAGGGAGGAATAGATGAAACGCTTTTACCTGACCGCCGCCGTCACCGCGGCCGCGCTTGCGCTGCCGGCCGTGCCCGCGCTGGCCCAGACCGCCGAGGTCACCATCGGCATCACCACCACCACGACCGGCCCGGGCGCAGCGCTGGGGATTCCCGAGCGCAATGCGCTGGAGTTCGTGCCGAAGGAGATCGGCGGCGTGCCGCTGAAGGTGATCGTGCTCGACGACGGCGGCGATCCCACCACCGCGACCACCAACGCCCGCCGCTTCGTGACCGAATCCAAGGCCGATATCATCATGGGCTCGGCGCTGACGCCGCCGACCATCGCGGTGTCCAACGTCGCCAACGAAGCCGGCATTCCGCATTTCGGCCTGGCGCCGTTCCCGATCACGCCGGAGCGCATGAAGTGGTCGGTGGCGATGCCGCAGCCGATCCCGATCGTGGGCAAGGTGCTGTACGACCACATGAAGGCCAAGGGCGTGAAGACGGTCGGCTATATCGGCTATTCCGACTCCTATGGCGACCTCTGGTTCAACGATTTGAAGGCGCAGGGCGTGCCGATGGGCATGACCATCGCCGACGAGGAGCGCTTCGCTCGTCCCGACACGTCGGTGACCGGACAGGTGCTGAAGCTCGTGGCTGCGAATCCCGACGCCATTCTGGTCGGCGCTTCCGGTACCGCGGCCGCGCTGCCGCAGACCGAGCTGCGCGAGCGCGGCTATCAGGGCCTGATCTACCAGACCCACGGCGCCGCCAGCATGGACTTCATCCGCATCGCCGGCAAAGCGGCGGAAGGCGTGCTGATGGCCTCTGGTCCCGTCATGGATCCCGAGGATCAGCCGGACGAAGCCGCCACCAAGAAGCCGGGCCTCGCGCTCAACTCGGCCTATGAAGCCAAGTACGGCCCGAACAGCCGCAGCCAGTTCGCCGGTCACTCTTACGATGCGTTCGAGATTCTCAAACGCATTATCCCGACGGCACTCAAGACGGCGAAGCCCGGCACGCCGGAATTCCGCGAAGCGATCCGCCAGGCGCTGCTGTCGGAGAAGGAGCTTGCGGCGAGCCAGGGCGTCTACAATTTCACCGAAAAGGACCGCTACGGCCTCGACGAGCGCTCGCGGATTTTGCTCACGGTGAAGAACGGCAAGTACATGCTGGTGAAATAGACGCAGCGGCAGGATTGAGACGACGAGAGCCGGCCCGATGGGCCGGCTCTTTCTTTTGGCTCCTAGAATGGCATTGCCATATTATCGTCATGGCCGGGCTCGTCCCGGCCATCCACGCCTTGCCATACGGCGCGAAGAACGTGGATGCCCGGGACGAGCCCGGGCATGACGAAGAGAATACGCCGCGTTCCTACGCCGCCTGTCGCAGCGGGGTCCAGGCGAACTCCGGATAGTAATTGTCCATCATCCGGTCGACATAGGCGGTGAGGTTCGGAAATCCCTCGGCGCGACGGCGCAGTGCGGATTCGAAGAACGGCGTCAGGATGCCGGCGAGTGCACCGAAGGCGGTGGCATCGACGCCGCAGGGCTTGTTGCCCATCAGATAGGACTTGTCGCCGAGTTGCACCGAGAGCGCAAACAGCGAGCGCACGGCGAGATCGACGTCGTCATCGGGCGCGTGCCGTCCGAGTCCGGAGAGCAGGTAGTTCTCGGCGACACGGAATTGCGCGTCCTCGCGCAACTTCTCGCGATTGTGCTCCGGCGCGCCGTCGAAGAAATGCGCAGGCCCCTTGGCGAAGTTGACCGGGTCGACCCAGCGCGCCCCGACCAGCGCAAAATAAACGTGATGCTCGATCATACGCTCGAATGCCCAAGCTTGTGCGCGCTCGGCAAGCGACAGGCCGGCGTCGAAATCGAAGCCATAGCGGCGCTCGATATGGGCGCGGATGAAGGTGGAATCGGCCACCGCCTCACCGCCATCGTCGATGAAAGGCAGCTGTCCCTTGGGAGAGGCGGGCGGCATCGCCCGCTCCTTACGGTAGGGCAATCCCGCCATCTTGAGCTGCACCTCGGTCTTGGTGACGAAGGGGCTGATTTCCGGCAGGCCGAAGCCGGTGCCAAAGCCGTAAAGCGTGATCATGAAGGCTCTCCTGAAAACGACCGAAAGAGTTGAGGGAACTTAACCGCGGGCTGCTGCCACCATGGTGGCAGCAGCCGTGATATCTTCTGCGAAACGGGCCCCCCGCCAGGCGCGGGCCATGACATGATGGACCAACGCGTCCGCGGCCTCGACCAGGAAGCGGGCCACCGCGGTCGCGAGCGCAAGGCGGAGGTCGACGACCATGAGATCAAGCGATACGAGGCGGCCGCACACCCATGCGTACCAAGCTCGGACTTGCAAACGCAGGACTTGCAAACGCAGGACTTGCAGAGGCTGGACCCTTAAAGGCTGGGTCCGCCACAGCGCCGCGGCCGGGCCGAAATGAGTTGGAATGATCATGGACAAATCCTCTTCAGTCGACGTGTTGACCCGGTATAGAACTCCCCTGCTGCCAACATCCTGTCAGCAGCCGCGCGCCGCCTTGTGAAAAAACCACCGACAAGAGACCCGTCATGAGACGCGCCGACCGGCTGTTTCAAATCATCCAGGTGCTGAGGCGCACGCGTAAGCCGCTGACGGCGGACGCCATCGCGGCCGAGCTCGAGACCTCGAAGCGCACGATCTATCGCGACATCGCCACGCTGATCGGCCAGCGCGTGCCGATCCGCGGTGAAGCCGGCATGGGCTACATCCTGGAAAAGGGTTTTGACCTGCCGCCTTTGATGCTGACACCCGACGAGATCGAGGCGGCGGTGCTGGGCGCGCAATGGGTCGCCGGCCATGCCGATCCCGCGCTGGCGCGCGCGGCTGAAGACTTGATGGCCAAGATCGCCGACACTGTCCCCGAGCGCCTGCGCCCCTTCGTGCTGGAGCCGGCAAGCCGGGCCCGGCCGAGCTGGAACAGGGAGCCGGACCGCCTGGACATGGCCCGCACGCGCACCCAGATCCACGAAGGCAAGAAGATCATGCTGCGCTATCGCGACGAACAGGGCCGCGCCAGCGAGCGCATGATCTGGCCGATTTCGATCGGCTATCTCGAAGCCGTGCGCCTGCTCGCGGCCTGGTGCGAGCTGCGCGGCGACTTCCGCAGCTTCCGCACCGACCGCGTGGTGGATGCGAGCTATCCCGACGAGAGATATCCTGAAAGGCGCGACGTGCTGCGCGCGAAATGGCGGCAGAGCCTGGTCTGGGGCCCGCCCAAGGATACCTGAAGGACACGTGACGATGGACGAGAACGCCCCCATCGACCTGTCGAGCTGCTGCCAGAGTTGCGGCGCCTGCTGCGGCTATTCGGCGAACTGGCCGCGCTTCTCGATCGAGAGCGACGAGGAGCTTGCCGGCATTCCCGAAGCGCTCGTCAACGACCGTCAATCCGGCATGCGCTGTGAAGGCGATCGCTGTTCGGCGTTGCAGGGAGAGATCGGACAAGCGACCGCGTGCGGCATCTACGCAGTGCGGCCGGAGGTGTGCCGCACATGCATGCCGGGCGATGCCGAATGCGCCATGGCGCGGCGGAAATTCGGACTGCCAATTATCGCGAGCGTTTAGGCGGGGACGGCTTCGCTGATCTCGTCGTCGATCTCGTCGTCCAGCGGCGCGAGCACCGAGAGCGGCTTGGTCGACAGCGTGATCGGCTTGCGGCCACCGGACAGCGACGGCGAGGATTTCGCCGCGCCTTCGCGCGCAAGCGCGTAGAGCGTCGAACCGACACGGCCGCCGTTCTCGATCAGGTCGCGCTCGTTGCAGCTGCCAGCGATCGCGACCGCCAGCGAGTGCAGATGGCTGCGGCGATAGCAGAACAGCGCCAGCCTGGCGCGCGCGTCAGGGGAAACACTTTCAACCAGCCTCGGCAGGCCACTCTCGCTGGCGCGGTACATCTCGCCAAGGAGTTCGTCGCGGACCGGGCACGAATCGCCTTCAAAGGTATCGCGGCTTGAAAACATTGCAGTTCTCCCTCTTGTGGGAAGATGCAGTGCAATTCTCTAACGAAAGGTTAACCACGCGGCCCGGTAGTCACCCGGGGTCCTTGCGCCCTGGCAGCGAATCAATGGCCGGAAATGCCTCCACAGCGTCATGGCCGGGCTTGTCCCGGCCATCCACGGAAGCCGAGAGGCGCAAAGAACGTGGATGCCCGGGCCTTCGCCTCGCCGAAGCGGCTTCGGCCGCGCAGGCGGGACAAGCCCGGGCATGACGACCTCTTGTGGACGCCGATGGACGACTACCTACGCCGAGACCGCCGTCCTTCAGTTCGCCGCCATGAAGATGGAGAGGCCGAAGCCGGTCAGATGGTGCAGGGCCTGGTCGACACCGATCAGGGTCCAGAACCAGGGATGCGCAAGATCGACACCGAAATTGGCCGAGACCAGGCCCTTGGCGCGGTCGATCGTGATGTGGATCACGAAGTCGATCAACGCCACAAACCAGAATTTCGGCGCCACGATCAGGATCAGCGGAAGCGCAACCGCAAGGTGAACCAGGCAGTGCACCAGGAGCGGCAGGGCCCAGCCGTGCTTCTGGTCCTTGCCGTGCGCCATCCAGGCAGTCTGGAGCACGAAATCGGCGATGATGTGCTTGAACGTGAGCAGCAACATCCAACCAATGAGGGCTTCGACCGGAACTGCCGATGACAGGGGTGGAAACGACAAGGCGCCCTCATTGACGTGACAAGAAGAATTGGAGCGTTCAGCGCAATCTCTTCCTGGACCGGTCAAATCGCCGGGACGTGCGATTTATGACATCTCCCGCGACGGAATGCAGCCGGGGGGAACCGGAAAATCGCCAACTGTGGCTAACCGGTGATAGGATGACCAATCGCCACGGCCGAGCTGAGTAAGGTTACCTTCGGCTCGGAATTTGCTTTCCGCAGCCTGCGCGCTATCATTGCCGGTAGAGAATATCTTTCTTTTTTCAGACGTTTACGAATTACAGGGCGACCGCAGCGATCACATCCGCGATGCCGCCCGCCACCGGAATCATAAGGCCAGAGTGCTGCCATGAGTACTGAGGGCCCTACCTCATCGCCGATCGAGCCACCGCCCCGGCGACCCAAGGTGATCAAGACCAACCAGCAGCAGGTCTTCCTCTACGTCGTGCTGACCCTGCTGTTGTCGCTTGCCACCGTCTGGGGCGGCCGCATGCTGGTGCACAATTCGGAGACGCTGACCTTTGCCGTCGGCGCCCCCAACAGCGACGAGGCGCTGTTCGCAGCCAAGCTCGCCGCGGTCCTGAAGAACAACGCCTCGCGCTTTCGGATCAAGATCGTCAACAACGCCGACAACGCCAAGGCGATCGCCCAGTTCGATCGCAAACAGGCCGACCTCGCGGTGCTTCGCACCGACGCCAAGGTGCCGTTGCGGGCACGCACGCTCGCGATCCTCGAGCACGATCTCGTGCTGCTGCTCGGGCCCGGAAACAAGAAGATCAAGTCGCTCGCCGAGCTGAAGAAGAAGAAGGTCGCCGTCCTCGCCGACAACGAATCCTCGCTCGCCTTCGTCCGCGGCATCCTCGACATTCCCGACGGTGCGGACGCGGCGAAGATCCAGATGGCGCCGCAGGGCGCAACGCTCGACAAGCTGTTCGCGCCGGCAAGCGGCTTTGGCGCGGTCGTCGCCATCGTCCACGCCTCGCGGGCGGTGCGGGACAAGGCGTATGAGCAGGTCGCCAGGCGCGGCGGCTTCACACTGAACGCGATCGACGAGGCGAAAGTGCTGGCGCGCAAGATCCCCGGCATTTCCAGCGAGACACTGACGGCGGGCATGCTGTCCGCATCACCGGAAATTCCCGACGACGATCTCGACACGATCGGGCTCGAATGGTTGCTGGTCGTCCAATCCAGGATGTCGCCGACGGCGGCCGGGGATCTCGCGCGCATCGTCTACGAGAACAAGTCCGCGCTCGGGCTCGACGGCGGCTTTGCCAGCAGAATCGAGCCCGCGTCCGTCGAGAAGGACGCCTTCGTGATCGCGCATCAAGGGGCGGCCGACTACATCAACGACGACACCAAGTCGTTCATGGATAAGTACAGCGACCTGATGTATCTGGGCGCTGCCGCGCTCAGCGTCATCGGCTCGATCTTCGCCGCGATCTACGCCAAGATCACCCGGATCGCGCCGGAGAAGGCCAGCGAGCTCGCCACCGCGATCCTCGACGTCGGCGAGCGGATCGAACACGCTCATTCGCTGGACCAGCTCGAATGTCTCCAGGACGAGCTGGAAGGCATCTTGCGTGGCGCCGTCATCGGCTTGCGAGACGGCACGATCAGTAGCGACGGGCTCGACACATTCAAGCTCGGCTACGAATTCGTCCGCGACGAGATCGGCATGCGCCGCGACTACCTCAAGCGCCATGCGGGCGAGAGCGGGAAGGCCGCTCACGATGTGGCCCCTCCCCAGCACGACGAGAGCAATGTCGTGGTGGTGAAGACAGCTCAGAGTGCCTGACCTGTCGGTTTGAGGGTCTGCGGCGACGCCTTGCCGGCACGTCCGCGGGCGACCGGGCTTTAGTCCGGGAACCGTGCTCGTCCACAACCGTTTGCTCCCGGGTACAACCGGAGACCGCGCGATGCGTGCACTCCTCATCATCTTCCTGCTGGGCATGCTGGCGGCGGTAGGCTATTTCGCCTATTCCGCGATGGCGGTCGACGGCGAGCCGATCCCGACGGAAGGCTATGTGGCGCTGGCGCTGGGAGCCGGATTTTCCGTTCTTGTCGGCATCGGCTTGATGGTGCTGCTGTTCTTCAGCAGCCGTCGCGGCTACGACGAACCGCCGCATTTCAAGTAGCGGCGCGTGGCCCGTGGCCGCGCCTGTCGTTGACGGCCTCGGCCCGGGCAGGCACTTTGGCACCGAGGTTCCAGCCGGGGACCGCAAAGACAAAACCGAGCCGCCGTCCCGCATGTCCAAGCCGCTGATCTCCGCTCTGGCCCAGTTCGCGGCCGCCACGGCCGGCCGCAACATGACCAGGGCGGCCTATGTGGCAGTCGGCGTCGGCGTGCTCGGCATGATGCTCCTGACGGTCAATCCGGCCTATGAGACGGCGCATCGCTGGGTCGATGCCCTGCTTTGGACCTGCCTCGTCTACTTCGTGTTCGAATGGGTGGTCCGGCTGCGCCATATGGCGCGACAGGGGCGCCTTGCACTCTACATGTCGTCCTCCGCCGGGCTGGTCGACGCGGTCGGAGCGTTGGCCGTGCCGGCCGCGCTGATTCTGGGGATCGAGCCGAGGACGGCGTGGCTGCTCAGTGTGCTCTGGGTCCTGAAGGTGGTGCCGGGGATTCCCGGCCTGCGGCAGCTCCGCCGGGTGCTGGTGCTGGAATCGGGGCCGCTGCTCAGCGTGCTCGTGATCTTCCTGATGGTGGTCTTCCTGGCCTCGGTCGCCGAATATTTCCTGGAACGGGACGTGCAGCCGCAGACGTTTGGCAGCGTCCCGGCCGCGCTGTGGTGGGCCGTCGCTACCCTGACGACGACGGGCTATGGCGACGTCGTGCCGGTGACGCCGCTGGGCCGCATGGTGGCGGCGCTGGTGATGATCTCCGGCCTCGGTGTGTTCGGCCTCTGGACCGGTATTTTGGCGACCGGCTTTGCCGCGGAGACCCGGCGCGACAATTTCCTCAAGACCTGGGAATCCGTCAGCAAGGTGCCGTTCTTCGCGGCGCTCGGACCGGCGGCCATCGCCGACGTCACCCACATGCTGCGCACCATGGAGCTGCCGGCGCGCACCATGATCATCCGCAAGGGTGCGCAGGGCGACTGCATGTATTTCATCGCCGCCGGCGAGGTCGAGGTCGACCTGCCCGGCAAGAAGGTGCGGCTCGGCGATGGCGCGTTCTTCGGCGAGATGGCCTTGCTCGGCAACAATTTGCGCGGCGCCAATGTCTCGACCACTAAGGTGTCGCGGCTTCTTGTGCTCGACCTCGTCGACTTTCGCGTGCTGATGGCGCGGCATCCCGATCTCGCCGAAACCATCGATGCCGAGGCGAAGCGGCGCACGCTCGAAAACAAATGATGGCGACAAGCAAGTAAATGGAGACACGAATGTCGGACTCAGCCGACGCAGCCACTGGCCCGGTGCTCGAACTCATTGGCGCACGCGCCACCATCCGCCTCAACCGGCCCAAACATCTCAACCGGCTTCAGGCCGAGGATCTCGGCGAGCTGGTCAAGCTGTTCGACCGGGTCGAGGCCGATCCTGATATCCGCGTGCTGGTACTGACAGGCACGGGGCGCGCCTTCTCCGCGGGCTATGACCTCAACTCCGTTGCCGAGCGCGCGGTCAGCGCGAGCGAGCAGCAGAGCGCGGGCTCGGCCTTCGAGGTGGTCGTCAACCGGCTGGAGGATCTCGGCGTATCCACGATCTGCCGGCTCAACGGCGGCGTCTATGGCGGCTCGACCGACCTCGCGCTCGCCTGCGATTTCCGCATCGGCGTCGACACCGCCGAGATGTTCATGCCTGCGGCCCGGCTCGGCCTGCACTATTACAGCAGCGGCATCAAACGCTATGTGACGCGGCTCGGCGTCGACAATGCGAAGAAGCTGTTCCTGACCGCGCAAAAGATCAGCGCGCCGGAGATGCTGCGGATCGGCTATCTCACCGATATGGTGGCGGTCGAGTTTCTGGACGAGGAGGTCGATAAGCTCGCCAACATCCTCGCCGGCAACGCGCCGCAGGCGATGCGCGGCATGAAGCGCGCCATCAATGAATTCGCCCGCGGCGAACTCGACGAGCAAGCCGCCGACCAGCGTCACCGCGACAGCATGCGCGGCGACGAAATCAAGGAAGGCATCCAGGCGTTCGCGGAAAAGCGGCCGCCGCGGTTTTGAGGGAGATGGACATTATTGCGCAACAGCGCGCCACACCCTCGGTGTCGGTCCTAGTGCGCCTTACCCACCAGCCGCCGCAGCATGCTGCGCCGCCATCTCATCATCCGCCGCGTTGATGCGTTGGAATGCGGGCCGCACCGTCATGCGTTCGGCATAGCGGACGAACACGTCCTTCTTCGGCACAATACCGAACATCATCGTCCAGCTGAACGCGACGCCCCACAACACATCTGCGGCCGTCATGCGCTCGCCGAGCAGATACGGCCCCTTCGACAGCTGCGCCTCGAGCGCACCGAGCATGGTGTCATAGTCGGCATAGGGCGATTGCGTAATCGGTGCCGGCTCGCGCTGCATGAACTTGTCGATCAGGGCCGGTTCGAACGAAGCACCGTAATAGGCGATCCAGCGCAGATAAGGGCCGCGCAACGGATCGTTCAGCGCGGGCGTCAGCCCGGCCTCCGGAAACAAATCGGCGAGATAGATGGTGATCGCGACCTGCTCGGTCACGAGCTGCCCGCGGTGGTGGATCGCCGGCACCTTGCCGAGCGGGTTGATGGCGAGGTAGGCCGGCTGGCGCTGCTCGCCGGCCTTCATGTTGAGGACGTGAAGATCATAGGGCGCCCCCAGCTCCTCCAGCAGCACCCGCGTGCCGGTGGCGCGGCTTTGCGGCGAATAATACAGCGTGATGCGGTTCGGATCGGTCATGGCAGGTCTCCATCTGGCCGGCTGGCGATGGCGTTGTAGCGGATCATACCTGACATCCTGTGTCAGGTATGGTTTAAAGGATCATGCGCGCGAGCCGGATGCTGTCGATCCTCACCACCCTCCAGGCCAAGGGGCAGGTCACCGCGCCTGAACTCGCGGAGGCCTGCGAAGTCTCGGTGCGCACGATCTACCGCGACATCGACGCGCTCGCGGCGTCGGGCGTGCCTGTCTATGCCGACCGCGGCGCGGAGGGCGGCTATCGCCTGCTCGACGGTTATCGCGTGCGGCTGAACGGTCTGTCGCAGAGCGAGGCGGAAGCGCTGTTTCTGGCGGGATTGCCGGGCCCGGCGGCGGCGTTCGGGCTGGATGCGGCGATGATCGCCGCACAGAACAAGCTGATGGCCGCGCTGCCCGCCAATTTGCGCGAAGACGCCGGACGGATGCAGGAGCGTTTTCACCTCGACGCGCCGGGCTGGTTCGGCGAGGCGGAACAACCAAGGCACCTGCGCACCATCGCCGGCGCGACCCTGCGCGGGACATTGATCAAGATCCGCTACCAGAGCTGGCGCGCCGAGAGGCAGCGCCGCGTCGCGCCGCTCGGTCTCGTGCTGAAAGGTGGCAGCTGGTATCTCGCAGGTCTGGTCGACGGCAGCGTGCGGACCTATCGCGTCGCGCGCGTGCTCGACTGCACCGCGCTCGACGATCGCTGTGAGCGGCCCGCCGGCTTCGATCTCGCCGGCTATTGGCGGGACGCAACGCTGCGTCTCGAGGCGGAGATGCATCCCAATGTCGCGATCGTTCGGCTGTCGCCCTTCGGCGTGAAACTGCTCGATGCACTGAGCCAGCCTTACGTCAGGGCGCGGACGCAGTTCGAAGAGACCGCAGATGCAGACAGCTGGCGCATTGCCAGAGTGCCGACCGGCAAGACGTCATGGCATGCCGCGGCCGAATTGTTGCGGCTCGGGCCAGAGGCCGAAGTGCTGGAGCCGGCCGATCTGCGCGAGAAGATGGCCGAGCTGACGGAGGCGATGGCCGTGCGCTATCACGCGGCGCGGAAAACAGGACGGCGGCGCAATCCGCCGCGAGCGACGAAACACTCCTGAAACACGATTCTCCCCGCGCCGCGTGAACGCATCCGCGTTTCGGCTCGACCGAGATGCAGGGACACAACAACGGCCCCTGCGCCACACTGGAGAATGAAGATGTTTCGTAAGCTTGCACTTGGTCTGATCGCCGCCGGTTCGCTCGGCGTTGCCGCTCTCGCCCCGACCGCCGCGTCGGCCCACGGCTTCCACCATCACTGGGGTCACGGCTGGGGCTTTGGCGGCGTCTATGTCAACAGCGGCGTCAACAATTGCTATCAGGAGCGCGTCGTCCAGACCCGCCACGGCCTGCGCGTCCGCGTCGTGAACGTCTGCGCGTACGGGATCTACTGATATCTCGCATTCACGACAAAGCCCCGATCGCACCGCGATCGGGGCCTTTGCGCGTCAAATTTTTTCCACTAGCCGGCCTGTCTATGCCGCCGAAACCAGGCCCAGGTCTCACGCGTCGTCCTGATGTAGCCGCGGCCACGATGGACGATTTCGCCGTCGACGATCCCGTTCAGCTTCGGCAGCGCGTGGAACGGGATCGAGGGATAAGCGTGGTGCTCGACATGGTAGGGCATGTTCCACGCGATCCATTTGACGATTGCGCCGGTGTAGGTGGTGCGAGTGTTCTGGAACGCGCTGCGGGTGCGCTCGCAGCCGGTGTGCTCCGCATAGAGATAGGGCCGCAAGAAGAACTGCCCAATGATCAGTGGCACGATCCAGACCCAGAGCAGCAGCGCCGACGAGAACCACAACGACAGCACGAGCAGCGCGACATAGAATCCGGCATAGACGCGCGCCTCGGTCACGATGACCGCACGCTTGTTTTCCGGGATCCAGGGCACGGTGACCTTACCACTGATGGCATGGCCGAGCATCAGCCAGAGACGGCCGGCGACCTGCAGCACGCCGCTATAGGCGAGCGCGAGCTGGGTGTCGGATTTCGGTTTGACGCCGACGACCAGCTCGGGGTCCTTGTCCGGATCCTGGGTGTAGCGATGATGGTCCCAGTGAAACAGGCAGTAATATTCGTAAGGCAATCCGATGACGAAACCCGAGAGATAGCCAACCACGAGATTGAGGCCGCGGCTTTTGAACGCGGTCTTGTGCGCGGTCTCGTGCACGGCCATGAACAGGAAGGCGACGAGATAGCCCTGCACCGCCATCAGCGGCAACGCCCAAAAGACACCCCAGGTCGAAGAGACCCTACAGATCAGCGCGCCGACCAGTACAACCAGGCCGTAATGGCTGAGGCTTTGCGCGGCACCCCTGAGATTGGAGCGCACCGACAATTCGCGCAGCATCGCCGGCGTCAGCGGCTTCAAGCGATGGCTGGACTCTGAAATCGTTGCGTCGCTCATGATCGGATGTCTGCCCTACTTGCCGAGAAGCTCTGCGATCTCGGCCTTGATGAAAGCCCGATCGCGCGGATTGTTGACGGGGTTGCCGGCGCGATGGCCATGCAGCGACGGGATCGGATGCAGCACCGCAGAACGCGCGTTGACCAGCCGGCCGAGTTCGTCCTCGTTGTCGCGAACGTCGAAATAGCGATCGGTCGCGCCCGGCATCAGCAGCATGTGCCCCTTGATCGCACCGAGCGCGCGATCGAAATCGCCGTCGAAGGTCGTGCAGCGACTGATATCGCCATTCTGCCAGATGCCGATCTGCGCCAGGAGATCGTTGGCATCGCGCCGGGCAAACGCCGCGTCCCAGGTGCGGACGAGATAGTCGTCCAGCGAGGTGAAGCCTGCTTCGCGCCAGATCTCGTCGCGATAGAAGCCGTGCGACATCGCCCAACCCGCGTAGACGCGCCCCATGGCGCGATAGCCTGCGACGGGCTTCTCGACGAAGCGGCCGTCGCGGAAGGCCGGATCTGCCGTCAGCGCGGCCTTCACGCTTTCCAGGAAGACGTAATTATAGGGCGCGCAACGGGCACTGCCGCAGACGACGGCCGCCCGCTCGACCATATCGGGATGCAGCGCCGCCCAGTGATAGGCCTGCATGCCGCCCATCGACCAGCCATAGACCAGGGCAAGCTTCGAGATGCCGAACTGCTCGGCAAGCAACCGATGCTGGACCGCAATGGCATCGTGATAGGTCGGGATCGGGAATGGCGCGGCGCTATTCGACGGCGAGGACGACAGGCCGTTACCGAACAGGTTCGGGATCACGATGAAGTAGCGTGTGGGGTCGAGCACGCCGTCGGGGCCGATCAGCCACTCGGTGTCGGTGTGCTGCGCGCTGAACGAGGTCGGGTAGAGAATGACGTTGTCCTTGTCCGGACTGAGCGTGCCGTAGGTCTTGTAGGCGAGCTTGAGCGAAGGGACGACGGCCCCGGACCGGAGCGTGACGTCGCCGGCCTCGAAGATCTCGTAGTCGCGCCCTGCCGTCATGGACCGAACTCCCGCTCACGCGACAAGCGCGCCGCGGAAACAGCGATGCATCGATCATGCCGGTCCCGCAGACGCATCATTGCGTCACGCTTAATAACTGTACTTATAGTCCATTTATTGTGAATCAGCAAGATAAATCCGGTCGCAAGCCGGCTCAGGCGATGGCGGCCAGATAGCGCGCGACAGAGGCCGCGAATGCGGCCTTGGCGCCTGCTGCGATGTCGCGACCCCACCAGGCACCGTAGATGCGGTCGAACGCCAGCGGCTCGACGGCCGCCGCAATCCGTCGCACCGCGGCGGCATTGAGCGGCATGTAGTTCGGATAGGAGTACATGAAACTGACGAAGCGGCGATCCATCGTCACCTGCGCGATATCGCCGGCGAGCAGCGCACCCCTGCTGTCCGCACCGCGCGCATAGTGCAGTATGGTGGCGCCGGGGAAATGACCGCCGGTGCGCAACAGCAGCAAATCGTCGGAGATGCGATGGCTTGCGGCGGTCCAGTGCACGATGGACGCATACGGACGCGTCACCCATTGGCGATCATCGGCGTGCAAATAGACCGGCACCCCGCCGAACGCCTCGCTCCAGTCGGCGAGCGCGCCATAGTAATGCGGATGCGAGATCGCAATCGCCTTCAGGCCACCGCGTGACCGCACATGCGCGATCGCCTCCGGCGTCGCCAGCGGTACGCAGTCCCACATCAGGCAGCCGTCCGCGAGCGGCACCAGCAGCGCCCGCTGACCGATGGCAAAGCTTGGCTCGAGTGCGATCCCAGTCAGGCCGAGATCGTCGCGCCAGACGATGCGGTGACGTTTCGAGAGCGCCTCGCGCGTGAGGAAAGTCTGCCCCTTCCAGCCGACGAATTGCCGTTCGTCCTCGCAGATCGGACAGGACGCGGGGGGATTTTTGCCATCCGGGAATTGCGCGCCGCAGGTTTCGCAGGTCCAGAGGGGCATGCCCTACTCCCGACAGAGACGATCCAGCGTCAATAAGGAATTGCTGGCCATGACTGCAAGGCCCACGGTCGGCCAGACCTGCGTGCGGACGGCCCCGGAACCTGTCGCAATGATCATTCCACGGTGATCCAGGACCTGTCTCCGTTCGTTCCCAGACCCACAGGTCGCTTGTCGAGGCGCTATGATCGCTGCTATCCGAGCTTTAGATGCGCCAATCCGGGCGAAGGCTGGTTTTCCCCGGAGGCTTGAAGCGCGGCTGTCGACTGGCACGAGCAAAGGGCCGAACACAAAGGTGGATTGGGCTGATCTGATCGGACGCGTCGCCTCGACCCGGGACCGGGAGGCCTTCAAGCGCCTATTCGAGCATTTCGCGCCGCGCATCAAGGGACTGATGCTGAAGGCCGGGTGCAGTTCGGACGAGGCGGAGGAGATTGCTCAAAATACCATGATCGCCGTCTGGCGGAAGGCAGGCCAGTTCGATCCTGCGACGGCCGGGGCCGCGGCATGGATATTCACCATCGCGCGCAACTTGCGCATCGATTTGTTCCGCAGCAGGACGCGGGCAGACCGCCTGCGGGGCACCTCTGAGCTTCTCGAGACGCCGGATCCCGCCGAGCCCGCGGATGCCGTCATGTCCCGGGTGCAGGATGCCGCGCGGATCAATGCGGCCGTCAAGCAGCTCTCGATGGAGCAATCCATGGTGGTGAGGTTGTCGTTCATCGAGGAGAGGCCGCACCCGGAAATCGCGAGCCTGCTCGGCATTCCGCTCGGAACGGTGAAGTCGCGGATCAGGCTGGCGATGAACCGCCTGAGAGACATATTGGACGAAGAAGCATGACGATCAGCCATCATCCACCGGAAGATCTTCTGGCCGACTTTGCGGCCGGCAGGTTGGAAGAAGCCCATCAATTGGTGGTGGGGGTGCATGTTGCCGGTTGCGCACGGTGCGGCCGGTTCGTGCAGGCCATCGAGCAACTTGGCGGCTTGGCGCTTGAAGATGTCGAGCCGGTGCCGGTCGCATCGGATGCGTTCGAGCAGGTGATGTCACGCATTCACGAGGCTCCTGAAAAACGAGCGGCGCCGACTGCCGAGGTCGCTCGCGGCAACGAGCAGGATGTTCCGGCGGCGCTGCGAAACTACCGCATCGGCAAGCGCAGGCGCATCGCTCCGGGTCTGAGCATGCGGCCGATCGAGTTGTCCGGTTCGGGGACGGCGCGGGCCTTTCTGCTTCGCTCCGCTCCGGGGAGCCGCATGCTCGAACACACGCACACCGGCACCGAACTGACCCTCGTGCTCGAGGGCAGCTTCAGCCACGAGGGCGGCCGGTTTGGTCCGGGTGATTTCGACTATGGCGACGACGAGGTCGATCATCGGCCTGTGGTGGGCGACGAGGGCCCATGTGTTTGCCTTGTCGCAATGACGGGCGACCTGCGCATGAACGGCCTGCTCGGCAGGCTGATCGGGCCATTCGTGCGGCTTTGATCCGTTCGCCTCCTCCTTCCGCCGGGTGATCCGAACGCGAGCCCGGAGCGTTTCGAAGGAAACGCAAGGGGAGACAGGCCATGGCCGGTTTAAGCCTGACACGACAGGCGCAGAGCGAAACATTGCCCGAACTGCTGGCATGCGTTTCGGCGGGCGACACCCGGGCCTTCGCAGCGCTGCATATGCTGACACGGAGCAGGCTGCGCAGGACTGCGCTCGCCGTCGGAACTCCGCCCCACGACATCGAGGACATTCTTCAGGAAACCTATCTGAAGATCTGGCGCAACGCTTGTCGGTTCGACAGCGGCCGCGCTTCGGCGATGACCTGGATGTCAGCCATCGCCCGGAATACCGCCATCGACCATCTGCGGGTCAGAAGACTGCCGACTCACGAGCTGGACGAGGCGCTTCTGATTCCGACAAGTGCTGATCAGCCGGCGATGGACGATTTCGACTACGCCCGCGCCGAACCGATCGCACGCAGCGTGCTGGCTCGTTTGCCGGAAGACCGCCGCAGGCTGGTGGCGCTGGCCTATCTCGAGGGTGAGAGCCGCGCGAGCTTGTCGCGGCGCTTCGGTGTGCCGGTCGGCACCATCAAGACCTGGCTGCACCGAACCCTTCTGGCGGTACGCAAGGACTGCCTCGCCGCATCCGCTGCAGCCTGACGCGGGCGAGGAACCCGCGGGTGCCCGCAGAGATCATCGAATTTCCCAACCGAGGACACCAGGACCCGCTGGTGTCCTCCGTTGCGAGACTCGAGCAGATGGTGAGAGAGGTCGAGCATCTGGCAGCGGACCAGTCCGCGGAAGGTCTCGATCATTTGCTCGCTGTCATGGAGCGCTTCGGCGATCGTCTGGTCGATCTTGCGCACCTCGTGCTTGACGACGATGCCAGGCGGAGTGTCCAGATCGCATTCACGTCGCTCTCCGACAAGATCGCGGTGACCCGAGACGCCTTTGACGAGTGCGATGGAGCGACAGATCTCTGAATTCGGCGCGACGCTCTCCCATTCGACGCCATGAAATCAGCTCTGCGACTGATCTTAATTGAGACGGAGCAACGAGATGTTCAGCAAGGTCGCAAAACCCACCCAGCCGGCGTAGGGAATGAAAAGCGTCGCTGCCAACCGATCGTTCGCCCATTGACGCCAGACAAAGGCAAGGATCGCGGCGAACAGCGCAACAATGACGCCGAGCGCCACGTCCATGCGATGAAGCGAAAAGAAGATGGGAGACCATGCAAAATTCAGGATCATCTGCAGGCCCCATAATCTCATCGTCGTTCCGCGCGGCTCCGCCTCGAAGGTGCGGAAGCCCGCCACGGCGATCATCAGGAACAGAGCCGTCCAGACCGGCGCGAAGACCGCATCCGGCGGATTGAAAGATGGCTTGTTGAGCGCCGCGTACCACGCTCCCGGACGGTTCAGAACCCCGATCAGAATCCCCGCAGCAGGGACCAGAAACAGGAAAGCGGCGCATCGGTACCACCTGCCAGCCTTACGATCGCCATCTTGCCGCAGCGCTCCGTTGTGCGTCCCATCCATGATCAATGCGCCATTCGTTGAGCGACGAGAAATCCGGTCCAGGCGCTGACACCGGCGAGGAAGGATCCCCAGCACACGTCCGCAACAGTGAGCCCCGTCGACCAATTCCTCAGCGTTGCCTGGTTGGTCAGATCGTAGGTCGCATAAGTGAAGCAGCCCAGCATCACGCCGGACGTGAAGGCGCGCAGAGCGCCGCCATCCTGCTGAGACGGCAGCACCGCGAACCAGATCAGGCCGACGGGATACGCCAGATAAAATACTGCCGCGGCTGCGAGGTCGGGCTCCGAGCGCAACATGTCGCCCAGCACCGGCCGGTAAAGCCTCTCAACCATGGTCTTGAGCCAGATCATGTCGAGCGCGACGAAGGTCGCAGCGACCGACAGATACGTAAAGAGCAGGCTCATGTCCGGTCTCCTCTCCGGTGGTGTCGCAACCGGCATGGCAAAGGCAACGCCTGGAAACGACGTGAGCCCTTCGCTGGATCACGTTGCGCCCTCGTTCCGCCTTGCCGCGCAACCTTGTCAGGCCCTTGAACCAGATCGTGCGGCGCGGGAGTTCCGATCATTCCGGCGCCTTCTTGGGCGCTCGTGGAAAGAAAGCGCTGGTGCGTGCCTGATAGTCTCGATACCGGCGGCCGCGGGATCGAAGCATCTGAGCTTCGAGCGGGGGAATTCCGGTCACGTGCACGAGTATCCAGTACATGATCGCCGGCGCGATCAGGCTCGCCCAGCCCCATGCGTAGCCCGGCGACAGTGCGATGACCGGGTAGGCCAGCCATCCGAGCCATTCGAAGAAGTAATTCGGATGACGCGACCAGCGCCAAAGCCCGACATCGCAGACCAGGCCCGAATTTGCCTTGTTGCGTTTGAAGCCTCGCAATTGCTCGTCGGCGATCGCCTCGCCTGCAACGGCCGCAAGCATGATGGCGGCGCCAACATAGTCCTGAACGCCCAGGGCAGCCCGTGGCGCGTGTGCAGCCAGGAAGACAGCGAATGGCAGCGGCACCGAGGCGAAGGCCTGCGACTGCAGGAACGCGAACATGCGAAGCGGCGCCTGTGAGCCCCATTCCTGCGCATAGCTCGCATATCGCGGATCGTCGATACCCGCCGCGGCGCGCCGGGCGATATGCGTCCCGAGCCTCACCGACCAAAGCAGCACGAGCCCGCCCGCGAGCATCTGGCGCATCGGCAGCGCCTCGCCAAACGGCAAAAGGGCCGCCACCGCCCCAACGAGGCCGACGGAGTAGGTCCAGATCGTATCGACCCACCCGGAATTGCCGGTTCGCTGCTGAACGATCCAGGCCAGCCCCATCAACAGCGAAAGCGCGAGAGCGATGCCGGCGACGATCAGTATTTGCAGGAAATCCATGCCTCACCATACGCAAACTCGGATCCTTACGTCCGCCCCAGGCCCCGGTTTCACGGGTGATCCACGCTGTCCGCTGGAACGTTTCCTCAGGCGTGTGTGGACGGGTCAGCTATGAGAGCTGTCCTGAGCCGGCGACGAACGACATTGGCCCGAAACCGGATGTTCCGGCCGTCGCTGGTGGTATTGGGGGGCGACAAAGCATGCGTTTGGCGGTGATCGGGACGGGAATTGCCGGCAATGCCGCCGCATGGCTCCTGTCCGAACGTCATGCCGTGACCGTCTACGAGCGCGAATTGCGGCCGGGTGGACACAGTCATACAGTACGGGTTGACTACGATGGCGAAGAGATCGACGTCGACATCGGCTTCATCGTGTTCAACGAGCCGAACTACCCGGAATTGACGTCTCTGTTCGCGCACCTGGGTGTGAAGACCGAGGAGACATGCATGAGCTTCGCGATGTCGGCCGACCATGGCCGATTTGAATGGCGGGGTGGCGGCGAGACCTTCCTGCAGGTCGCCTCCGGCCTGTTTGCCCAGCCGCGCAACCTCTTCTCCCCGTCGTATTTTCGCATGCTGGCCGAGGTCCGACGCTTCAACAAGGAAAGCGTCTCCGACTTGCGGGCTGGCCGGCTCCAGAACCTGACACTCGGCGAATATCTGCGCCAGGGAGCGTTCAGCCCGCGCCTGTTCAGCGATTATCTGGGACCGATGGGAGCCGCCATCTGGTCGTCGCCCTCAGCCGAGATCCTCGCCTTTCCCGCGGAAAACTTCATCGCGTTTTTCGACAATCACCGGCTGCTGCATCTGGATCGGCCGCTCTGGCGGACCGTCCAGGGAGGCAGCCGGCGCTATGTCGAGAAGCTCACGGCCAGGTTCAAGTCCAGCATCCGGCTCGGCTGCGCTGTGACGTCGATCCATCGCACCGAGCACGGGGTGACGATCGGCGACAGTCACGGCAATCAGGACTCCTACGACGCTGTCGTGATGGCCTGTCACAGCGATCAGGCCCTGGCGATGTTGTCGGATGCCGACCCACGCGAGAGATCCATTCTCGGCGCGATCCGCTACGCTCCAAACACGGCCTATCTGCACCGCGACCTCAACCTCATGCCGAAACGCCGCAATGCATGGGCATCCTGGAACTTCTTGCGATGGCGACGCGAAACGCCTGCCCAGAACGATGTCGCGGTGACCTACTGGATGAACCGGCTGCAGGGCATCGACGACAGCAAGCCGCTATTCGTCAGCCTCAATCCCCCTTTTGAGCCGGCGCCTCATCTCACTTTCGGCAAGTTCACATTCGCGCATCCACAATATGACGCGGGCGCGTTTGCCGCGCAGAGGAACCTCCCGCAAATCCAGGGACGCCGCCGCACCTGGTTTTGCGGCGCGTGGACCGGCTACGGATTCCACGAGGATGGCCTGCGCTCCGGCATCGCCGTCGCCGAGGCACTTGGCAGTTCGATGCCGTGGCGACAGTCCGGCGCGTTGCTGGCCCAGGCTGCCGAGTAGAAGATGTTGCAACCGGGCGCTCCAGAACGAACAGCGACGTCATCTGCAGCCGCGCTCTATCTGGGCAGGGTGATGCACGCACGCATGCGGCCCGTGCACCACAGGTTCACTTACCGGGTGATGAACCTGCTCATCGACCTCGACCGGCTTGATGAAGCGGATCGCCAGTCTCGCCTGTTCGGCGTCAATCGCGCGGCAGTCTTCAGCTTTCACGAATCCGATCACGGCAAGCGTAGCGGCGCATCCTTGAGCAGCCATGTGCGACGCCTGGCCGAGCAACGCGATATCGATCTGTCGGGAGGGCGGATCCTCCTTTTGTGCTATCCGCGGCTCTTCGGCTACGTGTTCAATCCGCTTTCGATCTACTTCTGCTATGGCAGCTGCGGCAATCTTGCGCTGCTGATCTACGAAGTCCGCAACACTTTTGGCGAAATCCATTCCTACGTCCTTCCGGTCGAGGACGCTGCTGGCGGCGGTGCCATACGACAATGCCATACGAAGGAGTTCTACGTCTCGCCATTCATGGAGATGCAAACGAAGTATCGTTTCAGCATTGCCCCGCCCGATCAGCAAGTGAGGGTCAGAATCGTGCAGACCGATGAGCACGGTGCTATATTTACGGCCGCATTCTTCGGGCAACGTCGCCCGCTGACCAGCCGCTCACTGTTGGCGACGCTCGTCACGCTGCCACTTCTCACCTTCAAGGTCGTCGCGGCCATCCATTGGGAAGCGATCCGGCTTTGGCTGAAAAATGTTCCTTACGTTCCCCGTCCGAACCAACGCTGAATGTGAAGCCATGGACCTCGCAGCCACTCACCAGACTGCTCGCTTCGATGACGTTCCCTTGCTCGCGCGGCTCGCGCTGCGGCTTGCCTCGCGGCTCAAGCTCGGCACCGTGGATGTTCGCCTTCCCGACGGCAGAACGGTGGTGTTGCGGGGAACGCATCCGGGTCCGTCCGCGACCATCGAGCTCAACAGTTACGCCTTCGCGCGAAGCCTGGTCCTGGGCGGCGATATCGGCATGGCCGAGGCTTACGTTCGAGGCGATTGGAGCACACCGGATCTCTCCCAGCTGCTTTACGTGTTCTGTCTCAACGACGACCTGGTCGATAGCGCCTTCGCCGGCAATGCATTGGTCCGGCTTTGCCGGCGCGCGCTGCATCGGCTGCGCCGAAACACGCGGCTGGGATCGCGGCTGAATATCCACGCCCATTACGATCTCGGCAACGCGTTCTTTGCGGCCTGGCTCGATCCGAGCATGACGTACTCGTCGGCATTGTTCTCGCCCGAGGCGACCGACCTGCTCGCTGCTCAACGGCACAAATACGAACAACTGGCGAAAGCGATCGAACTGCGGCCCGGCCATACCCTGCTCGAGATCGGCTGCGGCTGGGGCGGCTTTGCCGAATATGCCGCCAAAGCTTGCGGCGCCAAGGTCTTGGCGCTCACCATCAGCAAGGAGCAGCACGCATTCGCCAGCCGGCGCATCCACGAAGCCGGGCTCAGCGAGAACGTCGAGGTCCGGTTGCAGGATTATCGCGATCAGGACGGGCAGTTCGACCGCATTGCCTCGATCGAGATGATTGAGGCTGTCGGCGAGCCGTTCTGGCCGACATACTTCAATCAACTGCATCAACGGCTCAAGCCGGGCGGTCTTGCCGGCATCCAGGCGATCACCGTCCGAGACGAGCTCTTTGACAGCTACCGGCGCCGCGTGGACTTCATCCAGAGATACATTTTTCCGGGCGGGATGCTGCCTTCGCCGAATGTCCTGCGCTCGCTCGGCGAACGCGTGCAGATGCCTCTGATCCGCGAGCGGGTCTTTGGACAGGACTACGCCAAGACGATCGCGGTCTGGCGAGCGAGTTTCGGCCATGCCTGGACGGACCTGACCTCACTCGGGTTCGACGAGCCGTTCCGGCGGCTGTGGGAATATTACCTCTGCTACTGCGAGGCAGGTTTCAGGGCCGAAAAGATCGACGTCCGACAGCTTGTATTCGCGCGCCGAAGCTGACGTCGCTGACGTTTCCGGTGTGAACGAACCCTCAGGCAGCTTCCGACGTTGATCGCGCACGCTGCTCGAGCAGGCCGATCGTCGAGACCAAATTGTCACGTCGCGCGCGAAGATTAAGCGCAAGCAGCGGGTATGTCGGCTGCAGCACGTCAAACACCCCTGCTCTCGCCTCTTCCTCGAGAATGTCTGTGTTCATGAGCCGAACGCGCCACCACAAATCGGCGACCAACGCATCGAGCCGGAGTTCGCCAGCAGCACCAGAACGGGACACTTCCTGCATCACTTGCCTCAACCTGAAACGGCCTCGCTACCAAGGCCAGACTTTGGTCCTGGCTGAGCAAGCAGAGTGCCAGCTATGGGCGGCGCGATCTGGTTCCGGAACGGAGTGCTGCGCGAGCCCGCTGGTCAAGGCTTGGCGCTCAAGGCTTGGCGCTGGGGAAGTGTTGCCCGTGGAGGGCGAAAATGGTGCCCAGGAGGGAATCATACGCACCCTCGACAGGACAAATTGCTGTTTGCCCTCAATATGGCGGTGTGAGTCCCCCGGCGCGGTGGCAGAGATTCGCTCCATCGCCAAATCCGCTACCGAGTTAATCCCGCGCTTGATTTGGATCAGAGGCTTGCTCTTTCATAAGCCGATACAAATGCCCGCGACTGATGCCGAGCAGCCCTGCTGCTTGGCGCTTGTTACCGCCGGATCTCTCCAACGCGGCCCGAATTTCCGCTGCGGTTTGGGACCGGATGCGTTCCTTCAACAATCCGGACACATTCTCCGCTTCCGGCTTTGGCAGAGCATGTGCGGTGAGCACCGGCAATTGACCGGTCACGATGAAGCGAGTGAGCACGTTTTCCAGCTCCCGCACATTTCCAGGCCACCCATGCGCGCCTAGGGACGCTAACTGTTTTCGCGATAGATCCCTGGTCTCGCTGCCCAACCGCTCTCCAATCCGGGTGAGCAATTGTCGGGCGAGAAATTCCATATCGTCCCGGTCACGGAGCGACGGCACGTTGATCGGCAACACGCTCAGGCGGTAATAGAGATCCTGCCGAAAGCGGCCGACCTGGGCCAGTTCCGGAAGTGATTGATTGGTTGCGCAAACAATTCGGACATTGACCCCAACCGGAGTTGTGCCGCCTACCCGCACCATCTCATTCGTCTGAAGCACCCGCAGCAAACTGCCCTGCAGATGCAGCGGCATATCTCCGATTTCGTCCAACAACAGGGTGCCCCCGGAGGCAAGCTCGAACTTCCCCGGCTTTCCCCGGCTTCGGGCGCCCGTGAACGCGCCCCCTTCATAACCAAACAATTCAGCTTCAATCAGTTCGCCCGGGATTGAAGCACAATTAATCCAGACAAAGGGGCCCTCGGATCGGCTCGAATTCGTGTGAATCGCGTGGGCGGCCAGCTCCTTGCCGGAACCGGTCTCTCCCGAGATCAACACGGGAAGGTCGTGGCCGGCGACGACCTCGAGCGAGTGCCGGTACGCGTCCATGAGCCCGCCTTGGCCAACGATGTCGCGCATGCTGAAGCGGGAGCGCCATTGCTTGTTCGCCTGCGGCAGTGCCAGTTCGGCTTGCGCGACCCGGCGAAACGTCCTCTTCAAAGCACCGAGATTCGAGAACAGGGCCAGACCGACCGCGCCAATAATGCGGCCATCCTGAAGCACTGGGACCTGTCGCGTAATGAGTTGGTGTCCACGCACTTTCAGGGGATAACCGATATGGCTGCCTTCGCCGCGCGCCACGAGATGGAGCTTGGTTTGTGGACCAACGACATCGGTAATATGTCGCCCAATGAAGTCGTCCGCCTGGCCTTCTAGCAATCTGCAATACGGCTGGTTGATCAATACGATTGTGCCTGACGTATCAACCGCGACCAAGCAGTCCGAGACATGATCGAGGACAAGCTTCAGGAAGCTCGCTTCCTCGGACGACCCGGCGATCCACTGGGACAGAACCATTTACGGAAACCTCAGATCAGCAAACGTTACGGTTGCGCGACATACTGTCTCGCAAACGCGACACTAGCGTCACGTTCGGAAAGCGTCAAACCGTAAGGGCCGCTCCCCGCCGCACGCGTTTTGGCAACGAGAACAATTCATTAGCTGCCCCCGTGCAGCGGGGCGCGGACATGGCACGGCGCTTGCGATCTTACTGTGATGGAATCGACCTCGGGAGGGAGCGAAATGACGACCACAAGAACCATCGCAGTCGGCGATACCGTCGTGCAGGTGTCCGGAGCAGGAATGCCGATGGTGTTCGTGCACGGCTTTACGACAACAGCGGAATTCTGGCGTGAGCAGGTCGAGCCGTTCTCGACCGGTTACCAGATGATTCGCATCAACCTGCCCGGTCACGGTCGCTCACCACGCCCCGTAGATCGAAAATATACGATCGCCGCCTTTGTCGAGGACGTGCTCGGAGTGTACCGCGCATTGTCCATCGAGTCGGCCATTCTCGTCGGCCTTTCGATGGGCGGAACTGTGGCCCAGAGCCTCACGCTTGCCCACCCGAAGTACGTGCGGGCGTTGGTGCTGGTGGGAGCCACGCCTCATGGATTGGGCGCAGATGTCAATGTCGACAACGTACGCAAAGCCATTGACGAACTGGGTGCGGCGACGGCGAGCCAGAAGGTGATCGAACGATCCTTCGGCTCCGCCGCGAGCACCGAGCTCATCGACTTTGCCAGGAACGAGGTCACGCGGACGCCGGCCTTTGTCGCGCGCCAGGCGATTGCCTCGCTCAACGCCTCGGATAGCCGCGCGAAGCTTGGCGAGATCTGCGTGCCAACGCTGGTCCTCGTCGGCGAGGAGGACGTCATCACCCCACCGAGAGAATCGCAAACCTTGGCGGACGGCATTCCGAATAGTCGCCTTCACATCATACCATCGGCGGGCCATTTCCCGATGCTTGAGCAACCAGATACTTTCAATCGCTTGCTGAACGAATTTCTAGCGCAGCAGGACGTGCCGCCACGCCCGACCGAAGACGCGTCGTCTTACACACACCAAGCCGTTTGATGCTGGAGGATCGAATGTCCATTCAAGCTATCGAATCAGAAACCATCCTCGCGTCCAACGGCCTCGATCGCGATACCAAGCGCATTGTCTTCGCGGCCGCCCTGGGCACCGTTTTCGAGTGGTACGATTTTTTTGTCTACGGCTCGTTGGCAGCGTTTTTCAGCACGCTGTTTTTTCCGAACGGAAATGACACCGCGGCATTGCTCGCAGCATTGGCGACCTTCGGCGCGGGCTTCGTTCTACGCCCACTCGGCGCCATCGTGTTCGGACGCCTCGGCGATCTCGTAGGCCGCAAAAAGACATTCCTCGTAACCATGCTGGTGATGGGCCTCGCTACCGCGGCGGTCGGCCTGCTGCCCTCATTCGAGACTTTCGGCTGGTGGGCGCCGACCATCTTGGTCGGATTGCGCCTGCTGCAAGGGCTCGCCGTTGGCGGCGAATTCGGGGGTGCGGTGACCTACGTTGCCGAGCACTCCGATCCGGACAAGCGAGGCTTCACGACAAGCTGGATCCAGATCACGGCGACGCTTGGGCTGTTTCTCTCGCTGGCAGTGATCATTCTTTGCCGTTCTTCGATGTCGGCGGAGAGCTTCTCGAGCTGGGGCTGGCGAATTCCATTCATCGGATCGATCGCGCTTCTGATCCTCTCTTTGTACATTCGGCTGAAGCTGCACGAGTCGCCGGTGTTCCAGCAGATGAAGGCCGAGGGCAAAGGCTCGAAAAATCCTATCGCTGACACATTTGGTGACAGGCGCAATCTGCGTTTGGTGCTCGTGGCCATCTTTGGAGTCGTAGCGGGGCAGGCGGTGATTTGGTACACGGGGCATTTCTACAGCCTCTATTTCATGACCACCGCACTGAAGATGAGCCAGGATCAGGCCAATTTCTACCTTCTGGTCGCGCTCATTCTCGGCACACCGTTCTTCCTGTTCTTCGGCTGGCTCTCCGACAAGGTGGGGCGCAAGTGGATCGTCGTCACGGGATGCGCGCTATCAGCCCTGCTGATCATGCCGTTATTCCAGAGTCTGGCGACTTACGGCAATCCTGCGCTTGCAGAATTCCGCGCCAAGACTTCGGTGGTCGTGCACGGCGACGATTGCAGCGAGGATCAGTCATGGATTGGCCAGCTATTCCGCCCGCAAGCGACGAAGGAATGTACGCGCGCGAAGGCATTCCTGACTGCGAATGCCGTTCCATACGTCGTGAAGGCCGATACTGCTTCCCTTAGCGTCCAGATCAACGACGATCCGGCGACCGCCTTCGATGGAGCCAAGCTTCTAAAGGAGCTGACCGAACGAGGCCTCCCATCGGCGAAGGCGCCGGCTCAACCCAACGGTCCGATGGTGATCGCCATCTTGTTCGCTTTGGTCTTCCTGGCGACCATGGTTTACGGGCCGCTTGGCGCTCTTCTGGTCGAGCTCTTTCCTGTCCATATCCGCTACAGCGGCGTGTCCGTCGCACTGCAGCTCGGTAACGGCTGGATCGGCGGTTTTGCTCCATTCGTCGCAACGACAGTCGTCATCGCGAGCGGCGACATCTTCGGCGGGCTTTGGTACACGATCGCGTTTGCCGGTTTGACCGCGATCATCGGAGCACTCTTTCTGCCGGAAACCCGTGGTCGCGATATCCGCGGGCAATAGCGCGATCGCATACCTGCGGCGCCGAGTTTCGCCGTCGCAGGTCTTCGTTGGGATGCGCCACTCGAGCGGCGCATCCCACTGCATCAGACATGCGACAGGCGTGGAACAATCTGGCGGCAACAATGGCAACATCACAAAAAATTCCGGTCACTATCCTCACGGGCTTCCTCGGATCCGGCAAGACGACGCTGCTGAATCAATTGCTCGAAAGCGACTTGATGGCCGAGTCAGCGGTCATCGTGAATGAGTTCGGAGCCATCAGCATCGACGCCGAGCTGGTCGTCGGCGTTGACGAGGAGATTCTCCAGATCAACAACGGCTGCATCTGCTGTACGGTCCGCTCGGATCTTGTTTCGACGATCACCAATCTTCTCTCAGGAACAAGGCCCATCCGCCGCATCCTCATCGAGACCACAGGGTTGGCCGATCCAGCCCCCATTATTCAAAGCTTTATTGTCGACGAGGTGCTTTCTGAGGTCACGGCGCTCGATGCAGTCGTGACCGTGGTCGACGCCATCAATATAGACCGGTGGCTCGCCGATCAGGGCTCCGGCGAAAACGTCGCGGCCGAGCAGATCGCCTTCGCCGACGTCCTGGTGATAAGCAAGCTGGATCTTGTCGACCAAGACGCACGCGCCAGATGCGAGGCGACTATTCGGACCATAAATCCCATGGCTCCGATGGTCGGAGCGATCGACAGTCGGATAGACGTCGCCTCAATCGTCGACGTCAAGGCCTTCGATCTGAAAAACTGCTTGTCCATTGAACCGCTGCTGCTCTCTGAGCTCGAGCACGAGCATGATCCCTCAGTGGTCAGCGTCGAAGTACGCGCAGAACGCGCCCTCGACGGGCCTCGATTCTTCCGGTGGCTCAATGTGTTCGTCCTGGAGAATGGTGAGACCCTTCTACGCTGCAAGGGTGTCCTGTCGCTGGCGGGCGAGGCCCGGCGTTGGGTTTTCCATGGAGTCCATATGACGCTCGAAGGTCGACCAGGCAGGGCCTGGGCCTCGAATGAGCACCGCGCCAGCGCGATCGTCTTCATCGGAAGAGGGCTCGACGCAACGCGAATTCGAAATGAAATTTCGGATCTGACCTCGTCGGATACCAGCCTGGTCACGTGATCAAAGCCAGAAGAGGGGCGCTGTAACAATGAAGTTGCAACACTATCTAGGAGGCCTCGAAGGTCTCGATCCGATCTCGCTTGAAACGCGGGTGTTCGTGGAAGCTTGGGAGGAGAGGATCTTCGGCATCCACACGGCGATGATGGCACTGAGTTCGCAACTCGATCTCGAAGCAACACCGAGTACATTCAACACCGAATGGACCTGGGCCGACCTGCGCAAGGGCGCAGAGTCGATGAATCCGTTCGATTACTTCAAATTCCGCTACTATGAGAAGTGGCTGGGCGGAATCTCTGCGTATTTGGTCGCGAAGGGTTACATCACTCAGACGGAACTCGACGCGCGAACCGAAACCTTCTTGACGTCAGCCCCAGTCATGCCGAAAGGCGGAGACGCCGCTGTGGACGCTCGCGTGCGGAAATATCTGCTGATCGGCGACGATCCGAAACGGGAGCGCTCGACCCAACCACGCTTCGCGCCCGGCGAGGCGGTTTGCGTCGCCGATCCGAAATCGGTCGATCACACTCGCTTGCCAGGGCATCTTCGGAACAAGGCGGGCATTATCGATAGCGTGTATCCTGACGCTTACACCTATCTTTGCGAGATCGGGCCGGACGGGATCGGCAAAGCAATGCCCGTCTACTGCGTCAAATTCGATCCCGAAACTCTGTGGCCAGGAAATACCGAGCAGAATTTTACCTTTTACGCAGACCTGTTCGAGGCCTATCTCGAACCGGCCATCGCATCCTGAGGAGCCACATGATGCAACGTTTCGAGTATTCCACGGATCGAGAAACGGTGAACGCGGCGCGCGTCCGCGCGCTGGAGGCTCTGCTTATCGAGAAGGGAGTCATCACGCGCGAGACTGTCGACAAGATCATGGCAATCTTCGCGACTGAAATGGGCCCGTTCAATGGCGCCAAGCTTGTTGCGAAAGCGTGGGTCGATCCGGCATTCAAGAAGGTTCTGGCCGAAGACACCATGGCTGCTGTCGAACAGATGAAGTTTGTGACCGGGGGAGCCGGCGCCGAAGGCGAGCATATGCGAGCGGCGATCAACACGCCGGAGGTGCACAATCTCATCATCTGCACCCTCTGTTCCTGCTATCCTTGGCCGATTCTGGGCCTGCCGCCCTATTGGTACAAGGATCCTTCGTTCCGCGCGCGAGCTGCACGCGAGCCCCGCAAAGTGCTGAGCGAATTTGGACTGAACATTGGGCCGGAAAAGGAAATCAGGACCTGGGACAGCAGCGCCCAGATCCGCTGGTTCGTTGTCCCGGAACGACCGGCGGGCACCGACACCTTCAGCGAAGAGCAGTTGACAGCTCTTGTCACACCTGAGTCGATGATGGGCGTCGCGATCGTCAAGCCGCCGAGCACCTGAAGCGATGCAAACAAACTTCGAGCATTTCGCCCTGGGAAGCATGTTGGGGAAGACCGACATGCCACCCAAGGATAACGGAAGCCTTTGCTTCGGCGCGCCCTGGGAGCGTCAGGCATTCGGCCTGGCGCTTGCTCTCTCCAAACAAGGCTTGTTCGAATGGGAGGATTTCCGCTCGGAAATGATATCAAGCATCGCCGCTTGGGAGGCCACCCACGACAAGACCGACCCAACCTGGGACTACTACGAGATCTGGCTCACCGTAGTTGAGCAGATGGTGCAACGATCCGGCTTGATCGAGCAATCGGCCCGGTCGTCTTTCTAGGCGCCTCGATGTCGGGTCGATGCAGCGGGGCCCCAGAGCGCGGCGGGCTGGACTTGATCGTACGTACACTTAGCGAGCGCTAGGGAGATAGATCTGCGGGGACCTTCGCGCCGATCATCTGGTGAACGTAGCCGTACGAATCGTGCCCCAGCGCACAAAATCGTGGATTTGGTGCCCAGGGGCGGAATCGAACCACCGACACTGCGATTTTCAGTCGCATGCTCTACCAACTGAGCTACCTGGGCGTGCTCCAAAGAGGGGCCAAAGCCCATCGAGCGGGCGGTTTATAGTGGGCTGAAGGCTGCCTGTCCACCCGGCTTCGCCAAGTGGCTTCGCTGGGCGCGGCCCGGCTGTGAACAAAACTGCCGCGGGAGCGCAAGTCGGGCAATTTCTTCAATTAACAAATTGATAAACCGCAATTATTCCTCTCCATCTGCCTCGTCATCCCGGCCGGGGATGACGTAGGAGCCTTTCAGCCAGCGGTTCAGATCGACGTCGCGGCAGCGCGGGGAGCAGAACGGGCGGGTGGCCTCGGACTGCGGCTTGCCGCAGATCGGGCAGGTTTTGAGGGGGCTTGCGGGCTTTTTCACCTGGTTGTCCATGAGGTGCTCAGCTTACACGAGGTGAGAGAGTTCAAGAGCCTGTCGCCAAAGGGGTTCCTCCGGCGGAAGCGCAGGTGTCCCGGCCAGGCCACGCGGAGCGGTTCTACTGTGCATGGGGTTGTTTTCGCGATTTTTGCAGGAGCGGCTTTTCGGCTCACACGGCGGTGGCGTTGAGCCAGCCGAAGCGGATCGGGAAACCTTCGCCGCCGAGCAGCGTCGTGGTCTCATAGAGCGGCAGGCCGACCACGTTGGTGTAGGACCCCACCATCTTGACCACGAACGACCCGGCGATGCCCTGCACGGCGTAGCCGCCGGCTTTGCCGCGCCATTCGCCGGAGCCGATATAGGCTTGGATGTCGTCCTCCGAGAGGCGCTTGAAGCGGACGCGGGTCTCGACCAGGCGCTGGCGGAAGGCCTCCCGCGGCGTCACCAGAGTGATCGCGGTGTAGACGCGGTGGTTACGGCCCGACAGCAGCCGCAGGCACTGCGCGGCCTCGTCGACGAGGTTGGCCTTGGGCAGAATGCGGCGGCCGACCGCCACCACCGTGTCGGCGGAAAGGATGAAGGCGCCGCGCAGCTCGTCGTCGAGCTGCACCGATTTGAGCGCCGCATCCGCCTTGGCCCGCGCGAGCCGGTTGGCGCAGGCGCGCGGCAGCTCGCCCCGCTTCGGCGTCTCGTCGACGTCGGCGGGCCGGAGCGCGTCCGGCTCGATGCCGGCCTGGTTGAGCAGCGACAGGCGCCGCGGCGAACCGGAGGCGAGAACGAATTTGGGGCGGCCGAGCATCAGGTGATTTGGGGAATGAAGCAGGGGGTGAATTGCGCGCGGAACCTATCGGACGGGGGCTGATTTCACAACCCGGGAACCCGGACTTTACTGATTCGACGGGTACAGGATGCGTGTGCCCGCAGTCTGTGACGCGGGTGTTACGGGCGCCGAATGCTACCCGTTCGCCGCGCCCACCTTCGAAAATCGTCGGCGGATGCGCAGCAGGAGCTGGTCGCAGATGTCGCGGTAAGCCGCTAACTTCTGATCGCGGCTGCCTTCCATGGTGGTGGGATCAAGCGTCGGCCAATACTCGACGTCGGCGGCGAGCGTGCGGGTGAGCTCCAGCGCTTTGTGATGCGCCTCCGGCGAGAGCGTGATGATCAGGTCGAAATTCAGCCCTTCCCAATCCTCCAGCTCTTCGAAGGTCTGCGGCTTGTGGGTGGAGATGTCCTGGCCGAGTTCGGCCATCACAGACACCGCGAACGGATCGAGCTCGCCGCGCCTGGCGCCGGCCGACTTCACGTAGAGGCCTTGCGGAAACATGTGCCGCAGCAGGCTCTCGGCCATCGGCGAGCGCACGCTGTTCATCGCGCAGGCGAACAGCACCGATTGCGGATCGCGTGCGCGTGGGGGCGCAGCCATCCGCGTTTAACCCTTCCAATGCAGGACAGTAATGAGCGTGAACAGCCGGCGCGAGGTCTCGAAATCGACCCGCACCTTGCCTTTCAGCCGCTCCTGCAGCGTGCGCGAGCCCTCGTCATGGATGCCGCGGCGGCCCATGTCGATGGCCTCGATCTTGTCCGGCGTCGCCGTGCGGATCGCCTGGTAGTAACTGTCGCAGATCATGAAATAGTCCTTCACGATCCGCCGGAACGGCGTCAGGGACAACAGATGCGCGACCACCGGCGTGCCGTCCTCGCGGCGGATGTCGAACATCAGGCGGCTGCCGGTGATGCCGATATGCAGCGTGAACGGCCCCTTCCCGTCGGCGCCCTCCGGCGCGAACAGATTCTGCTCGATCAAATCGTAGATCGCGATCGCGCGCTCATGCTCGATGTCGGGCCCGGAACGGCCGATCGAGTCCTCGTCGAGCGTGACGCCGACGATGCGATTCTGCGAGTCGTCCTGATCGGGCGGCTGGGTCATGACAAATTGAGGCGCAATCCAATCGAGCGCGAATGGGCATCTAGCCCCTCCGCCTTGCCGAGAATCATCGCGGCCGGACCCAGCGCACGCAGCTGGTCCGGGCCGCATTTCAGGATCGAGGTGCGCTTGAGGAAATCGTGCACCGAGAGGCCCGAAGAGAATCGTGCCGAGCGCGCCGTCGGCAGCACGTGATTGGATCCGCCGACATAGTCGCCGATCGCCTCCGGCGTGTGCGGCCCGAGGAACACGGCGCCGGCGTTGCGGATCCTTGCGGCCAGCGCGTCGGGATCTTGCGTCATGATCTCGAGATGCTCGGCGGCAATCGCATCCGCGAGCGGAATGGCGTCGTTGAGGTTCTTCACCATGATGATGGCGCCGAAATCGGCCCACGAGGCGGTTGCGATCGCAGCGCGCGGCAGCGTCTTCAACTGCGCCTCGACGGCCTTTTCGACATCGGCGGCAAGGCGCGCGGAATCGGTGATCAGGATCGACTGCGCACTGGCATCGTGCTCGGCCTGAGCCAGCAGGTCGGCGGCAATCCAGTCGGCATTGCCGGTGTCATCGGCGATGACAAGCACCTCCGAAGGACCGGCGATCATGTCGATGCCGACCTTGCCGAACACCAGCCGCTTTGCCGCGGCGACATACGCGTTACCGGGTCCCACGATCTTGGCGACCGGCGCGATCGTCGCGGTGCCATGTGCGAGCGCGGCAACCGCCTGCGCACCGCCGACGCGATAGATCTCGGTGACACCGCCAAGCTTTGCCGCCGCCAGCACCAGCGGGTTGAGCTTGCCGTCGGGCGAGGGCACCACCATGACGAGACGCGTCACGCCGGCGACCTTTGCCGGCACCGCATTCATCAGCACGGAGGACGGATAGGCCGCGGTGCCGCCGGGCACGTAGAGGCCGGCGGATTCGATCGCGGTGTAGCGCCAGCCGAGCTCGACGCCGAGCGAATCGGTGAAGCGTTCGTCCTTCGGCAGTTGGCGGCTGTGATAGGTCTCGATGCGATCGCGCGCGAGCTTGAGCGCATCCAGCGTCGCGGCATCGCAGGCTTTCACCGCGGCCTCGATCTCGGCGGCGGTGACGCGCAGGCCGGAGGCATCCAGCGTCAACCGGTCGAACTTTGCCGTGGCCTCGAGCAGGGCGGCATCGCCCCGCTTCGCCACGTCGTCGACGATGACACGCGCGGCCGCCTCGACGTCGGCCGAGGCCTCGCGCTTGGCGGCGAGGAAGGCCCCGAATCGCTGGTCAAAATCGGCGCTGCTGCGGTCGAGACGAACGGGCATCTTGGCTTCTAACTGGTTTTTGGGGGCGCGGCTTGGCTCACCAGGCCCCCTGCTCAATGGCGCGGCGGGGAAGCTGCGTCAACCCTTGGGCCGGGCCGTTCCCCTCCGCCGTCGTCCTGGCGAAGGCGGAATGCGAGGCCTTGGCATGCCACCTCACCCCTCCCCTTCAGCCTCCAATCCCGTCCCCAGCTGATCCGCCCCCAGATCCGTCAGCTCACATTCCAGGCATTCGACGTCGAGGCGGATGGCGCCGCCTTGGGCAAACAGGAGCAGCGCGCTCCCGCCGGGGGCGTCCTGGCCGTGGAATTCGATGCCGACGAGGTCCAGGACAGTGTCCGGCGCGTCGAGGTCGATGTCGCGCGACTTGCACGCGAGCACGCGGTCGAAACGGAGGGCGGCCACCAGCCTGCGCGGCTCGGCCTGGCCGTCCAGCGTCTGCTCCCAGTCCAACCGGCTCATGCCGACCACCAGCCGCTTTTCGCTTTGTCGCCAGATGATGTCAGAGGGCTGCACGCGGGCGTCCTGGACGTGAGCCGAGATCACGGAGAGGTCGTCGGCGTCGAGTGCGATCAGTTTGAGTTGGGGAGACATCGACGGCGCTTCTCCTTCGGGCGGACAGGGCTCAACGCGCGCGGGCGGGGAAATTTCCTTAGAACTAATGCCCCACTGGACTAGAGGCTATTGATATCCTCCATCTCCAGCACCTTCTTGGGATAGCCGGCGCGGACGACATGGATCATGGCGCGGCCGATCTGCTCGGTCGAGGTGACGAGCCGCGGCGAGAGCCGGCGCAGCACCGGCCACAGTGGCCGGGTTGCTGCATACACGGCCTGCACCCACGCGGTCTTGGAGCGGGCACCATGGAGCGGCTGGATCGCTCCAGGCCGGAACATGTAGGCCGCCTTGAACGGCAACTTGAGCAGATCGTTCTCGGTCTTGCCCTTGATCCGCGCCCACATCCGCGAACCCTGCTCGGTGGAATCGGTGCCGGCACCTGTGACATAGACGAATGTCATCTGTGGATTGAGCCGTGCCAGCGCGGTCGCCGCTGCGAGCGTGAGGTCATAGGTGAGGTGACGGTAGCGCTCCTCGCTCATGCCGATCGAGGAGACGCCAAGGCAGAAGAAGCAGGCGTCGAAGCCGGTGAGCTGCGCTTCGATGGCCGAGTAGTCCGTGAAATCGCCGTGCGTGATCTCCGTGAGCTTGGCGTGGCGGACGCCGGTCGGGCTGCGGCCGATCGCAACCACGCGGCCGATGCCGGCATCGACCAGGCATTCACGCAAGACGCCCTGCCCGACCATGCCGGTCGCGCCGAAGATGATGATCCGCATCGGGAGCTCCCCGACAGGCTCGCGGCTCATGCGGCGGCCGCGATCTCGTCGAAGGATATACCGGTCAAAGTCGCCGAGACATCCCACAGCATGGCTGCCGAGGCTAAATCCTTTGCCTGCGGCATGATCTTCGCCGACCGCGGCGGCCCTTTCAATTCGTAGAACCCGTTCGGACCGTAATAGCCGCCGGGCTGCGCCGCCGGCGAGGTCGCCGCCAACAAGATCGGCAGCGCGCCTTCCGCGGCAGACTGGCTGATGAAAGGCTGCAGCCACCGGCTCACACGCGACTGGAACGTGTTCGCACCCGGCCCGTTCGCAATAAGGTCGGTCCGCGCGTAGCCGGGATGTGCGGCAAGGCTGGTCAGACCCCAGCCTGCGGCGAGACTGCGGCGCTGCAATTCCAGCGAAAACATCAGCATCGCCAGCTTGGACTGACAATAGGCCCGCCACGGACGATAGGAATGCCTAGCCTGCAAATCGTCGAAATTGATCGCCCCGGAGCGGTGCGCAAGGCTCGAGACGTTGACGACTCGAGCCGCCTTCGCCCGGCGAAGCTGCGGCAACAGCTGCGCCGTCAAGGCGTAATGACCGAGATAATTGGTGCCGAGCTGCATCTCGAAACCGTCCGCCGTCTGCTGCCGCTTCGGCAGCGCCATCACGCCGGCATTGTTGACGAGCAGGTCGAGCTGCTCGTTGCCGGCGGCAAAGCGCCTGGTAAAATCGGCGACGGAGGCGAGGCTGGCGAGGTCGAGATGCTCGTAGGCGATCAGCGCATTCGGAAAGCGCTCGCAAATGCCCTCGATCCCGCGCAGACCCTTTGCGTCGTTGCGCCCTGTGAGTATGACGATGGCCCCGGCGCCTGCCAGCGCCATGGCTGTCTCGTAGCCGAGGCCGCCGGTCGCTCCGGTCACGACGGCAGTCTTGCCGCTGAGGGAGGGGATGTCTGCCGTGGTCCAGTCGGTCATGCCATAGCTCCGTCGGGGCTGGGAAAAGCCCCGCGACGGTTCTAAATGTGCACTGGGTGCAACTTTGCAAGTGGTGAAATGATTTGAAGCTTTCCAAGGTCGCCGGGAAATCAATCAACAGGCGCACCAAGCCATTGCCGGCAGGAGCAAAGTCCGCCGATGGTCCCGGCCTGCGCCAGCGCAAATTGCAAGAGACCCGCGAGCGGTTGACCCGCGGGGCGATGGCACTATTCCTGGAGCGCGGCTTCGAGGCCACGACCATCGACGACATCGCGGCCGCGGCGGACGTGTCGCGACGCAGCTTCTTCCATTACTTCGCCTCGAAAGAGGACGTGGTCGCGGCCTGGCAGGAAGGCGCCGCCGCCGCGCTGGTCGCGGAGGTCGTGGCGCGGCCGGCGGGCGAAACCATGCTGACCGCGGCGGAGAACGCGATCGCGGCGGCGCTCAAGCGGATCGATCCGGCTGAGGCTGCGGCAATGTCGCGGCTCAAGCGCGACAATCCCGCGCTTCGGGCGCGCGATCAGCTCAAATACGAGAAGCTCGAGCGGGCGCTGGCCGAAGGGCTCGCCCAGCGCGCCAGAAACAAATCGGAGCAGTTGAAGGCGCGGCTCGTCGCCATGATCGCCACCGGCGCGATGCGCGTCGGCGGCGAGAGCTGGATCGGCGGAGGGGCGCGGGAGAAGCCAGAAGTTTTCGTCAAGCGCACCTTCGACGCGATCAGGGCGATATTGGCGTGATGCCGCTCACTCCTTGAAAAACGCCAGCAGGTCCGCGTTGATGGTCTCGGCGTGCGTCGTCGGCATGCCGTGCGGAAAACCCTTGTAGGTCTTCAGCGTGCCGTTCTTGAGCAGCTTGGCCGACAGTGGCGCGGAATCGGCGTAAGGCACGATCTGGTCGTCGTCGCCGTGCATCACCAGCACCGGCACACTGATCTTCTTCAAATCCTCAGTGAAGTCGGTTTGCGAGAACGCGACGATGCCGTCGTAATGCGCCTTCGCGCCGCCCATCATGCCCTGGCGCCACCAGTTCTGGATCACCGCTTCCGACGGCTTTGCGCCGGGACGATTGTAGCCATAGAAGGGGCCGGCCGCGATGTCGCGGTAGAAGCTGGCGCGGCCGGCAGCGAGCTGCACCTGGAAATCATCGAACACGCTCTTGGGCAGGCCGCCGGGATTGGCCGCGGTCTGCAGCATCAGCGGCGGCACTGCGGAGAGGATCGCGGCCTTCGCCACCCGGCTCTCGCCATGGCGCGCGATGTAATGCACCACTTCGCCGCCGCCGGTGGAGTGGCCGACATGGATCGCATTCTTGAGGTCGAGATGGGCGGTCACGGCCGCGAGATCATCGGCATAATGATCCATGTCGTGGCCGTCGGCGACCTGCGACGAACGGCCATGGCCGCGGCGATCATGCGCGATGACGCGATAGCCATGGGTGACGAAGAACATCATCTGCGCGTCCCAGTCGTCAGCCGATAGCGGCCAGCCATGGCTGAACACGATCGGCTGGCCCGAGCCCCAGTCCTTGTAGAAGATCTCGACGCCGTCCTTGGTGGTGATGATAGGCATTGTCAGGCTCCTTGAATGATCAGGCGAACGCCATCGGCTTGAAGCGGCGCCAGGCGCCGATGGTGAGCACCACGAAGAACACCAGCACGAGGCCCTGCACTACGGCGAACACGGGGCCTCCGGGCGGCGCCGGCGCCACGGCGGGTGCGAGCGCGGCGAGCGCCGGCACCTTCAGGAACGACTGGATCACCAGCACGAAGACGTTGAAATACAGCGAGATCATCGCGGTCACGATGTAGATCGGGCGCCAGACACCAGCGAGCTTCATGCCGTAGAGCGCGAGGCAGGCGATCGCGAGCAGGACCAGCGAGATGATGCCGATGATATGCGACGGCAGCAGCTCCTTGAACGGAAACAGGAAGCCGGTGGCGCTGGTGAGGATCGTGAACAGCAGGAAAATCGCGGTGAGGCCCGGCATCGACTTCGAGCCGAGCAGGCCGAACATCACGACGAGGCCGGCCGCGATGCCGATCAGGCTGATGATGACATGAACCAGCGTGAAGGCGGGCAAGCTCAACCCAAGAACCATGACATCTCTCCTACTCTCCGCATTGAGATCGGGATTGATATTACGGTCCTCATCGAATTGCCACATGCGCTGGTGTCACACATGCGTGCGCAGCCATGCGGCATCGTGCGAATCGAAAAACGCATGGCTGAATTTTTTGCAACGCTGTCACAAACGACGGCAATTTGTGGTGCGTAGCTCGGATGGAGCGATAGCGTAATCCGGGATTCTCGCATGCAAATGCAGCGGCCCCGGATTACGCTACGCTCCATCCGGGCTACACGACATACGTCGAATCGCGGCTCACACTTCCTTGGTGTCGAAGATCAAGAGGTCGGCGCCGCCGCTGGCGAATTTCGGCACGTCAGCGCCGGTCGCCTTACCTTCCGGGCTAGCGAATGCCGCCTGGATGTCGGCCGTGCTGTCGAAGGTGAGAATGGCAACGAGATGGATTCCGGAAGGTCCAGCGGGGGAGCCGACCGGCCCCTTGCTGATGGCGTACTTCTTCAGGCCTGGAAGTTTCTTCGCGAGCGGAATGTGGGTCTCGGCATAATATTTGTCGAAGGCCGCAGCATCCGTGGGCGTTTTATACAGCACGACGATTTCAGCCATTTAGTCCTCCCGTTAAGCGTTTTCTTTGTCGATCCTCATGGTGAGGAGGCGCGCGAGCGCCCCTGCGGACGATGCTTGCGCATCGCCGCGCGAACCATGCAGGCCCGGCTGTTGCATCCGGGCCTTCATCCTTCGAGACGCGCGCAATGCGCGCTCCTCAGGATGAGGAGATAGTCACGCATCACCCGGCAAGATGGCAAGCCTCAATCGACTTGCCATTTACTTGTCTTGTCCTTGACTAAAGCGCCGGTTTTGCAGCGTCGCCGAGATAGCCGTGCAGGGAGGCAACGACCTGCGCGCCTTCGCCGATGGCGCCGCCGACGCGCTTTACCGAGCCGGAGCGGACATCGCCGACGGCGTAGACGCCGGGCACCGACGTCTCCAGCGGGGCCACCAGCCGGCCCTGGTTCTGCTCGGACTGCGCGCCTGTCACGACGAAGCCGCCGCGATCGAGCGTCACGCCGCAGCCGTCGAGCCAGTTGGTGGCGGGATCCGCGCCAACGAACAGGAAGAGATTGCGGATGTCGGCAAAATCCTCGTCGCTCGAGAGCCGGCTCTTCCAGCGGATGCGCCGCAGCAGCGAGGCCTCGTCGCCTTCGAGCGCCGTGATCTCGGTGTTGAACATCAGTTCGATGTTCGGCGTGGCTTCGATGCGCTCGATGAGATAGCGCGACATGCTGGCGCCGAGGCCGCCGCCGCGGATGATCATCAGCACTTTCTTGGCGTGCCCCGAGAGGAAAACAGCGGCCTGCCCCGCGGAGTTGCCGGCGCCGACCAGCGCGACCTCCTCGCCGGCGCACAGCTTCGCCTCGACCGGCGAGGCCCAATACCAGACGCCGCGGCCTTCGAATTTATCGAGGTTCTCGATCTCGGGCCGGCGATAGCGCGCGCCGCTGGCGACCACCACCGCGCGCGAATGCAGCGGGTCGCAGCCGTCAAGCGCCACCGAAAACGCGCCATCCTTGCGCGTGCAGTCGAGCGACTTCACCGTGACCGGGATCATGATTTCCGCGCCGAACTTTTGCGCCTGGTTGAAGGCGCGCGCGGTCAGGGCCTGGCCGGAAATTCCGGTCGGAAAGCCCAGATAGTTTTCGATGCGCGCGCTGGCGCCGGCCTGGCCGCCGAAGGCGCGGGTGTCGAGCACGGCGACCGAGAGGCCTTCGGATGCGGCATACACGGCGGTGGCGAGCCCGGCCGGCCCGGAGCCGACGATCGCGACGTCGTAGATACGGTCGTTGCGCGGGCCGCCGATCATGCCGATCGCGCGTGCAAGCTCGGTTTCGCCGGGATTGCGCAGCACCGCACCATCGGGGGTGACGACCAGCGGCCAGTCGTCCGGCTTGGGCGAATAACGCGCGATGACGTCGGCTGCGTCGCGATCGCGCGCGGGATCCAGCAGATGATGCGGCTGGCCGTTGCGGGTGAGGAAGCCCTGCAGCCGCACCACACCTGCCGAATGCGACGGGCCGATCAGCACCACGCCGCCGACGCCGCCCTGGAGCAGATTGACCCGGCGCAGGATCAGCGCGCGCATGATGCGCTCGCCGAGCTCGGCCTCGGCGACCAGCAGCGCGCGCAGCCGCTCCGGCGGCAACAGCAGCGTCTCGACTTCGCCTTCGGCGCGGCCGTCGACCAGCGCCGGCCGTCCCGAGAGCTGGCTGAGCTCGGCCAAAAATTGCCCCGGCCCCTGGTCGATCAATGGGGTGACATGGCCAAGGCCGTCGCGCTGGGTGATGGCGACGTGGCCCTTCAGCACGACGAACATGCCGGGCCCCGGCTTGCCGGTCTCGAACAGGAATTCCCCATCAGCATAGTTGCGGACCTCGCCGAAATGTCTCATCCGCTCGATCTCGGCCGATGTCAGCGTCGGAAAGGTCTGTTCAGGGCGGGTGAACCGCGACATCTGCGCGTCACCGTCGGGTCGTTGCGATTCGTCCTGCCCCATTGCCACGTCATGCACTCCAAAAAATTCTAGTCGCCGGTCTTGCCGGCCATCTCGCCGGCGGTCCCCTCATTTAGGGAATCATCTTCGTTCTGCGAGGGGCCGCCACTTGTGGCCCGTTCGCGCGCCTGCATCTTTCGCCGTTTCAGGTTTTCGCGCAGCGCCGATTTGAGCCGGTCGTCGCGGGACGCCCTCGCCTGTCTCGACTCCTGTCGGTCGCCCTTGTCGTTCTCGTCTGCCATCGGGGTCCATTACAGCGATCGGCGATAACATGCCCGAGGAATAAGGCAGCTCAAGAGGCCCGCGCGATCCGATCGTGCGAAAATCGAAATGGATCGAATCCGGCGCATCCGGCAACTGGCCAGTTGGGTGGGGATATCGGAACCGAATCCGGGGAAAGTCGGCCGTTTCGAGCCAAAACAGGCATTTTGGCCTCGATACCGGCCCGATTTTATCGGTTTGGCGGAGCTAGCAAGCTTGCACAGGAGGGGGGCTTGTGGCAGATATCGGCCCGCTTGGTAGGCCCCTCGTGGCGGCCGATTCTTACCCCAGCACATGCTGCCGTAGCTCAGTGGTAGAGCACTCCATTGGTAATGGAGAGGTCGACAGTTCAATCCTGTCTGGCAGCACCATTCCCTGGCTCAAATCACACGTGAAGCAGCCTTCTCGCGGCATGAGATGCCCGAGTTTTGCTTCTACCTTGACCCTCTTCTGTGAAGAGGGCGCAGGGAAGACCGGGTGCCGGCTGGCACCCGCGGTCCGCTGCGCGAAAGTGTAGCGCAAAAAGACCGCACAGCAGCATACAGGTGACGCCGAACACTCGGCCTTCCCTGCGCAGTGGGTTGACGGCTTATGCCGCGCTCTCCCCGGCGACGAGTTCCTTTTTGTCGCCGTCGCCTTGCGAATTGACGATGCATTGAGACCCGGTAGAGCCCCGATGCATCTCCGCAAGGCTTGACCGTAGCAACGACGGCCAGGACCACACGATTTTGCCGTACGCAGCGATCCGGCTTCGCCCAAAGGCTTCGCCGGACACGTCCTGCTTCGCCCAAAGGGCTTCGCAGGGCGTTGGCGCCGTTCGTCCGCACCCTAGGCAAGACCTCACGAGGTTCATCTCGCCCTGGTCCCGCCTTCGTGCCCGACGCTGCCGCGTCCACCGCTCCCCGATCCACGTTTCGTTACGACGGACGATCGCCCCTCTCCCTGGACCGGGATGACGGATTGATACTGCGATTCCGAATTTCGGTAAAGTGGAATATTTTTATGGGAGGGGATTGACGGGGTTTTGCGGGAGGCGGGTGTTTTGCCCGACGGGTCGCCCTTGGCCACGCGTGCTGCTTTCGACATACTCGGCGAATCCAAGAGGCAATCCTGCGACAGGGGGTCTCAGCGTCACTGCGAGCAACTAATATTCGGCAATCTGGAATAGTCGAATGGCGTGGGAAAAGATCGTCAAGCGAATTGGGATGGGTTGTTGCCCAGAATGTCAAAGCCCTGGCTTTGACTATCAAGAAGGCGCAAATCCTCACGACGATGAAAGAGCCGCGGTCCGATGTCCGAACTGCGGATGGAAAGGGATGCTTGGCCAAATGCGCATCATCCCGGAGCCGGGCACAAATTAGAGCATTCCCACAAATGAGTGGCGTGAAACGAACGTCATCGATCGTCCTGCTCGCGCGATTGGTGGGCTTCACGCTTTGTGGAGCCGTTCTCGGATTCGCGGCTATGCTGATCGGAACCTCGGTTCTGAGTCGCGTAAAGGGAGGCATTCATGGCGATTGGACGCTCGTTGTGCTCATTGGAATCCTCGTTTGCTTTGCTCTAGGTGGAGTTGCAGGGGCCAAAGGAGCCACCCGCCTCGTCAAGTCCCGGCGCAGCTAAGGAATTGTTCGGTGGCCAAGCATGCATGATCGCAAACTCGTAGGATGGGTAGAGCGAAGCGAAACCCATCGAAGCATCGTGCGGTGGCGAAACATGATGGGTTTCGCAAGTGCTCTACCCATCCTTACGCATTATCACTTGATCACTTCTCGTCACCCATCTGATACCCCGCAAAGCGATCGTCGCTGCGGCGCAGCCGTCGGCAAAGCTCGCGATTGATGTTCTGCAGGACGATCACGTAGGCGTGGATATCGGCCTTGTAGCAGGCGTAGAGCTTCTGGGCCGTCAGCTCGTAAAGCACGGTCGGACTCTCCGCGACCACCGTGGCGGATCGATTCTGCATTTCGATCAGCGTCATTTCACCGAAGAAATCGCCGGGCTCCAGAACGGAAATCGGGATGACGCTTCCCGAATTCGCCCGTTTGCTCACCGCCAGCCGGCCGGACTTGACGATGAACAGCGAGCGTCCGGGATCGCCCTCCGTCACGACGGTTGCTCCGGTATCAAATCGGCACTCGACCAGCATCGACATCAGGAGGTCGAGACTTTGATCCGGGATACCGCCGAAGAACGGTGTGGCGAGCAGGAATGCTTTCAGGTCGGGGACACTGACGGCCATCTCGTGAGGATAAGCCTCGGCGCCATCAGCGGCAAGCAGAGGAGACATCGGCGCTGACGATGCTCAACGTGTTGGAACAAGGCGGTCAGTGAAAATTTCGTAGCTCGTAGGGTGGGCAAAGCGAAGCGTGCCCACCAACCACTATTGATAGATAGATGGTGGGCACGGCGCTACGCGCCTTTGCCCACCCTACGCTTACTGCCGCGCAACACTCTCGCCGCGCAACGTTCGCCTTCTCCAGAGATCAACCATGACCTTGACGGTCGCCGCGAGCACGGCTGCGCACAGCGCCCCCTTCGACACCGTCTCCATTGTCCCCTCGATCAGCAGGCAATGGGCGACGCTGCCTGCGACGATGACGATCGCGAGCGGAATATGGACGATGCGCCAGGTGCGCAGCCGCAGGCCCAATCGCCGGCGGAGTGGCGCCAGAAGCGCGACGATGAAGATGGCCCACATGGCGGTCACGCCGAAGGGGGAGAACGGCGTCGGTGAGGTATAGGTCAGAGCGTCGATCATATCGGGCGGACTGGTGATCCAGAGGCCGGCGACATGGATCACCATCGCCAGAGCGAGCGCGCCGCCGATCCACTGATGGGCGCGCCGGCCGCGATAGGCCGACAGGCCCGGCAGATATCCGCCGATCAGCAGGGGCTGAACGAGCACGAGACCGAGCGCAATGATCCCGGCGAAGCCGGCGAGGATGTAGACCGGGCCGCGCCATGCGAGCTGTTCGCTTCCCGCAGCGAGCGCGATCGGCACGCCGATGGCCAAGGCAAGGGCGACCCAGATCAGGGGCGCCCGGGCCGATCTCCGCCCCTGCATCTCCAATGCGATCAGGCCGCCTGCAGGACGAAGTGCGCCTCGAGGCTGGTTTCCTTTGCGCTCCGCATCACCGGCCGCAGAAAGACTGTTTTGAACTCGCCGCTGTCATAGGCGAGGTGGCCATGCGGCTGACCGAAGATGGGAATGATCTGCGGCATCTCGAGCCGGAACTTGCCGTCCTTGTCGGTCAGCGTGGCCCCATGACTCTGCGGCTCGTGCTCTTGGCCTTCGGTGGTGTGCGCCCAGATCTGGATGCGCTGCCCAGCCAGTGGAGCCCCGTCGCCGGCGCGGCGGACGGTGCCACTCATCCAGAAGCCGCCCTTGCCGATCCGCTCCACGATCGCCGCGCCCTTGCGGTAATTGTTCGCCCCGCCCGACATCGTTTCGGTCGGTGCAAGGCCGTCCGCGCGGGCCGGCAACAGCAGGCCGGGAACACCGGTTGCCAAGACCCCGGTTGCTACGATCGAGCCGCCCGCGGCGAGGAGGCTCCGGCGATTAAGTACGACCGCGGTCATGTCGGTTCCTCCTGGCGAGCGTCGATTGGGTTAGTGAGTGTACAACAACAGGCGCCAGACGCCCAGTTGGGCCGAGGGGCGCAACGGGTCGCAATGACGGTGTTGTGAACGGGGTGCAGGCCGCCCGCATATGCATCAATGATCGTCGTCTTCCTTGACCAGCGTCAACAAGCGAAGCGTCAAGAACGTGAATACGGCGACCGTCACCGCGACATCGTAAGCGCCGAGCCCGACGGAGACGCCGATGGCGCCGGTCGCCCAGAGGCTCGCGGCCGTCGCGGTGCCCTGCACCGAATTTCCCTGCTTGAGAATAGCGCCACCGCCGATGAAGCCGATGCCGGTGATGAGGCCCTCGATCACCTTTGCCATCCCGTCAGGCGAATGCACGAGCAGGCTTTCGCTGGCCTGCACGAAGCCGCAGCTTGCCATTGCGACCAGCGGAAAGGTGCGCAAGCCCGCGCTTCGCGCCCGCTTCTCGCGATCCCAGCCAATGGGAACGGCGAGCGCGAAGGCCGCAGCCAGCGCAACGACATGAACGCCGATGTTGAATCTGTCCAAAGAAAGCCCCCGAAATGAAAATCGTCGCCATTGACCAAACCGGCCGGCAACGCCGCAATGCGGCCCGCGGTTTCAGTGCAGGCGGATTTGCCGCATGCATCAGCAGCGAGGACTTCGCCTCCGCGTAAGGAGGCGGCGCAGCACAATGATCGCTTCGGCTGGTATTCCTGCGGCCGGCTCCTACATGTCGAGTCCACGTTCCCATCGCACGCGCCGTCCGGACCCGCCCATGATCCCTTTCTCCGTACTCGACCTCGCTCCCATCCGTCAGGGCGGAGACGCATCACAGGCATTTCGCAATTCGCTCGATCTCGCCCAGCATGCGGAAGCCTGGGGCTACAAGCGCTTCTGGCTGGCCGAGCATCACAACATGACGGGCATCGCGAGCGCGGCGACGTCGGTGGTGATCGGGCATGTCGCGGGCGGGACAAAAACGATCCGGGTCGGGTCCGGCGGGATCATGCTGCCGAACCATTCGCCGTTGGTCATCGCCGAGCAGTTCGGCACGCTGGCCTCGCTCTATCCCGGGCGGATCGATCTCGGGCTCGGCCGCGCGCCAGGCACCGACCAGTTCACCGCGCGCGCGCTGCGGCGCGATCTCGCCACCAGTTCCGAGAATTTTCCGCAGGACGTGCTGGAGCTGCAGGCGCTGCTCGGCGACGTGCAGCCGAACCAGGCCATCCGCGCCGTGCCGGGCATGGGGACGAAGGTGCCGCTGTGGATCCTGGGATCCAGCACCTTTGGCGCGCAGCTCGCAGGCATGCTCGGCCTGCCGTTCGCGTTCGCCTCGCATTTCGCGCCGCAGATGATGATGCCGGCGCTGCGGGAGTATCGCGCGCGGTTCGAGCCCTCGGCGCAGCTCGACAAGCCCTACGCGATGGTCGGAGTCAACGTGTTCGCCGCCGACAGCGACGCGGACGCGCAGCGCATGTTCTCATCGCTGCAGCAGCAGTTCATCAATCTGCGCCGCGGCACGCCCGGCCCGCTGCCGCCGCCGGTCGACGACATGGACGCGCTGTGGTCGCCGGCTGAGAAGGCGATGGTCGGCCAGTCGCTGTCCTGCTCGGCGGTCGGCTCGCCTGCCGTGGTCGAGCAGAAGCTGAAGGCGCTGATCGCGGAGACCGGCGCGGACGAATTGATGACCACGGGCCAGATCTACGACCACGCCGCGCGCCTGCGCTCGTTCGAGATTGCGGCTGGGGTGCGCGACAGGCTGGCTTCACAGCCGGCCGCGTGAGCGCAGTGGGTGCAGTTCACGAGGTCGTCATGCCCGGGCTTGTCCCGGGCATCCACGTTCTTAGTGCCGCGTGGCGACGCGTGGATGGCCGGGACTAGCCCGGCCATGACGTTGTGGAAGCCTTGGTGCCCGCTCTCCCCTCAATCCGGAAAGCCGAACAGCTTTGCCGGATTGTGCACCAAGATCTTCTCCAGCTCCGTCTGATCAGGCGCGTAGCGGTACATCAGCTCCAGCAGATCGGCGTCGTTGGGCGGCTGCTTGACCGAGACCGGATGCGGCCAGTCGCTGGCCCAAACGCAGCGGTCGACCGCCGCCTCGATATAGGCGCGCGCGATCGGGATGACGTCATCGTAGGGTGGGCCGAGCTTCGAGGTCTTCTCGCCGAGCGACAGCATCACCCAGAAATTGCCCTTGGCGAGCAGCTCGAGCATCTTGCGCAAATTCGGATCGTTGCTGCCGGCTTCCGGATCGGGCCGCGCCATGTGGTCGATCAGCACGGGCACGTCGAGATTCTCGTATTTGGCGACGCTGGAGACGATGCCGTCCTTCTCGGGCTGGATCTTGACGTACCAGCCGAGCTCGCGGATGCGCGCAATGGCGCGGGCGAAATCGGCATCCGACAGCACGGCGCCGAGCTCCTGGCGGAAGCTGAAGCGCGCGCCGCGAACACCTGCGTCATGCAGCTTTGCGAGATAAGCGTCGTTCGCCTCGGCGAACACCAGGGCGTTGGCGCAGCCGCGATAGTTCGGGCCCATCGCGGCGAGACCGTCGAGAACGACGGCATGATCGGCGCCATAGGTGGTGGTCTGCACGATGATGCCGCGCTCGATGCCGAGCGTCTTGTGCACGCGCAGCGCCGCTTCCCAGGTCGCGGTCGGCATCCGATAGGCCGCACCCGGACGTTCCGGATATTTGTCCACGGGACCCAGGACGTGAAACTGGCTGTCGACGGTTTTGGGCGGCGGCGCCTTGACCGGGCGGCGCGGATTCGGGTCGAACGGCAGATAGGTCGGCATGCGCAAAACTCCCTCAGTCGATCATGGCGGTGAAGTCGCACTGCACCAGCGCGTCGCCGTCCATGTTGTCCATCGGCAGCGCGTGGCGCGCCGGGCGCGAATGCTCGTCCGGAAACATCTTCAGCCACTCGACATTCACGGGCCCGCGTTGCGTACGGTCCTTCAGCCACACCGTCATCTTAATGATGTCGTCCGTGGTGCCGCCGGCGGCCTCGACCGTCGCCTTCATATGCGCGAACATGTTGGCGCATTGCGCGTCCAGGCTCTCGGGCATTGTGCCGGCCGCATCGCGGCCGAGGATGACGCCCGACATCACGAGGTTGCCGATGCGGCAGGCGTTCGGAATCGGGTTGGCGTGCTTGAAGCCGCCGATATGGATGCTCTTGCGCCGCGTTTGACCAATCATTGTGCGATCCCTCTTGCTTATTGGTTCAGACGAACTGGCACGACACCGAGCCGAACGCGCCATAGTCGGCATGAAAAGTGTCGCCGCGGCGGATGTCGACCGGCCGCGTGAACGATCCCGCCAGCACCACCTCGCCGGCGGCGAGATGCTCGTCATGCGGCGCGAGGCGGTTGGCGAGCCAAGCGATGCCGTTGGCGGGATGATTGAGCACACCGGCGGCAAGCCCGGTTTCCTCGACCTCGCCGTTGCGGAACAGCAGCGCGCCGATCCAGCGCATGTCCGCATCCATCGAACGGAACGGCCGGCCGCCGAGCACCAGCGCGGCGTTCGCCGCGTTGTCCGAGATCGTGTCCATGACCTTTCGCGCCTTGCCAGTTTCGGGATCGACGCGGTGCATGCGCGTCTCCAGAATCTCCAGCGCCGGGGTCACGTAGTCGGTGGCGTTGAGCACGTCGAAGATGGTGCAATCGGGCCCGCGCAGCGGCGCCTTCAACACGAAGGCGAGTTCGACTTCGATTCGCGGTGCGTGAAAGCGGTCGAACGGGATAGGCGTGGCATCGGCATAGAACATGTCGGCGAACAGCACGCCGTAGTCGGGCTCGGAAATGCCGACCGCGTTCTGCATCGCCTTCGAGGTCAGGCCGATCTTGTGGCCCTTGATGACCCGGCCGCGACCGAGCTGAAGTTTTGTCCAGGCGCGCTGAACGGCATAGGCATCCTCGATGCTGAAATCGGGACAATCTTTCGTGAACATCGTGATCAGCGTCTTGGTGCGCTCGGCTTCGTCGAGCCGCGCGGCAAGGCGTTCGATGGTGGCGGCATCCAGCATGGCTCAGCTCTCCGCCGCGACGGTGTTGCGCAGCACGCCGATGCGGCTGGATTCGACCTCGACGACATCGCCGACTTTCAGCCAGCGCGGCGGGTCGAAGCGGGCGCCTGCCCCGGTCGGCGTGCCCGTCACGATCATGTCGCCGGGCTTGAGGGTTGCGAAGGTCGAGAGATAGGAGATCAGAAAATCGAACGGGAACATCAGCCGCTCGGTGGTGTCCTGCTGCCGCACCTCGCCGTTCACGCGCGTGACGATGTCATGAGGCCCGCGCGGGTCGAGCTCGTCCGATGTGACGATCCACGGACCGATGCTGCCGGAGCGGTCGAAATTCTTGCCTTGCGTGACATTGAACTTGCCGTGGCGCAGCCAGTCGCGGATCGTGCCCTCGTTGCACAGCGTCATGCCGAAAATGTGGGACCAGGCCTTTTCGCGCGGGATGTGCCGGCCACCCTGGCCGATCACGATGACGAGCTCGCCTTCGTAGTCGAGCTGATCGGAGATCTCAGGCTTCTCCAGCGGCTGACCGGAGCCTGTCATCGAGGACATGCTGCGCACGAACAGGCTGGGATATTTGGGCAGGTCGGAGCTGTCTTTATACTCCGCATTGCGCTCGGCGTAATTGACACCGATGCACCAGAGCTTTTCCGGCGCCAGCACCGGCGGAAGCAGCACGAGATCGTCGAGTGCGTAGTCCGGCTTTTGTCCGGCGACGGCTTCCTGCGCGTCGGCCAGCGCATTGGCCGCGATCAGCGCCCTCACATCGGAGAAGTCACGGCCGATCCGCCGGGTCAGGTCGACGACACCGCCGTCGATGGCGGCACCGTAGCGCGGCTCTCCGTCCACGAGATAACTCAGGAGTCGCATGGTCGTTCTCCAATGGTCTTGTGGCGCGCGCAGGGGCGGCGCGCTCAGTCTTTCGATTTGGGAGTCTGGAACACGCCGCGCAGCGTCACGATCTCGCCGAGCCGGGCGTAGCGCGGGCCGCCGACGCGTGCGATCGGATCGAGCGCCGCGGTTTCGACCTTGCCGTCGTTCACGAGGCCATCGCGGAGGTGGAACATCACGACTTCGCCGACGATCAGGCGGCTGCGGGCGTCGCCGAATTCGAGGCACTGCCGGAAGCGGCATTCCATCGCGACGGGTGCAATGCTGAGCCGCGGCACCTTGATGCGCTCGCTCGGGATCGTCTCGAGACCCAACTCCGCGACCTCGCTGATCTCAGGCGGGTGCTCGACCGACGAGTCGTGCACGGCCTGCATCAGCGGGGTATCGGCGATGTGGATGACATATTCCTCGGTGTCGAGAATGTTATGCGCGGTGTCCTTGTAGTCCGCGCCCTTGCGGCCGACGCTGATGGCCAGCATCGGCGGCTTCTGCGAGACGAAGGTGAAGGCGCTGAACGGCGCGAGGTTGAGCACGCCTGCGCGGGACAGGCTCGTCACCCAGGCAATGGGGCGCGGCACCACGATGCCGGTCATCAGCCGGTAGATGCGTTCGGCGCCGAGCTCGGTGGGGTCGATCCGCATCGATCAATCCGCCTTGATGTTGGCCTTGCGCACGATCGGAATCCATTTGGCGTCCTCGCGTTCGAGATAGGCCTTGAATTCGTCGGGGGTCATCGCGACGGCTTCGCCGCCGAGCTTCTCGAACTTGTCGACCACGGCCGGGTCCTTCAAAATCGCGGTCAGCGCCTCGTGCAGCTTGTCGACCACGGGCGCCGGCGTGCCTGCCGGTGCGAACAGGCCGGTGAAGGTCTGGCCGTCAAAGTCCTTGTAGCCGAGCTCGGCGAAGGTCGGCACGTCGGGCAGCGACTTCAGGCGGTGCGGGCTGGTGACGGCCAGCGCCCGGAACAGGCCGGCCTTGATGTGCTGCAGGCTGACCGTGAGCTGGTCGAACGCGAACTGCACCTGCCCGCCGAGCAGATCGTTGACCGCTGGCGCATTGCCGCGATAGTGCGCGGTGACCCATTGCAGATCGAGGCTGGACTGCATCAGCTCGCTGAGCAGATGGTTGGTGGTGCCGGGACCGGGCGAGGCCATCGTCAGCTTGCCGGGCTCGCGCTTGGCGAGGTCGATGAATTCCTTGAAATTCGTCGCCTGCACGGAAGGATGAACCTCGAGCACCAGCGGCGTCATGGAGATCGTCGTGATCGGCAGGAAATCCTTCTTCCAGCTATAGACGTCGCGCTTATTGATTTCGGTCGCGAACAGCACCGGGCCGTTCGCGCCGACGAACAGCGTGTAGCCGTCGGGCGCGGACTTCGCGAAGGCCTCGCCCGCGATCATGCCGCCGGCACCCGCCTTGTTCTCGATGATGAAGGGCTGGCCGAGCTTTTCCTGGAGCTTGTCGGCGATAATGCGCGCGGCGCTGTCGACATTGCCGCCGGCCGGATAGGGCACGATCAGCTTGACGTTGCGCGACGGCCATTGCTGGCCCCACGCCGGTCCCGTCAACATCGCCGCTGCGGCAGCTATGGCAATCCAGATTAATCTCATGTTAACCTCCCGGCGGCGCTTCCAATTTTACGTCGATTTGCCTGAATTCGTACACGGCATCTCGATTCGGGGCGCAATCTCCAGATGCGCGCTTTACCTGTCGAGCGAATTGTGGCGTTCTTGTCCATATTATGGACAAGACCACTTCCGCGAAATCCGCCCGCCGCATGACGGAGCCGCGACAGGGGGCGCAGGCGATCCGGCGCGCGCTCGCGGTGCTGCGCATTCTTGCCGCGGGCCGCGAAGACGGCGTGCCGCTGGTCGAGGTGGTGCAGGCGACCGGCCTCATCCGCCCGACCGTGCACCGCATCGTGCACGTGCTGATCGAGGAAGGCATCGTCGAACGGCACGACAAAACCGGGCGCTACGCGATCGGCAACCAGGTGCCGGAGCTCGCGCTCGCCCGGGCCCGGCCGTCGCGGCTGCTGATCGCCGCAAATCCGTCGCTGCAACGCGCCTCCACCGAGATCGGCGACACGCTGTTCCTGACGGTGCGGACCGGCAACGACACGCTGTGCGTCGATCGCAGGATCGGAATCTATCCGATCCAGGTGCTGTCGATCGAAGTCGGCGCGCGCCGGCCGCTCGGCGTCTCCAGCGCAGGCGTTGCCATCTTGGCCGCGATGCCGGCCCAGGACGCGCGCAAAATCGTCGTAGCCAATGAGAAGCGATTCGAGGCCTACCAGACCGACGCTGCGATGGTGCTGGGCCAGGTCACAGCCGCGAGGCGGCTGGGGTACGGTATGAGGGAAATTGGTCTCGTGCAGGGCACGAAATCGATCTCGACCTGGATCAAGACCCCGGACGGCCGCCCCGCTGCCGCGATGACCGTCTCCGCCGTTCGCACGAGGCTCGGCCCACGCCGCGAACAGGAGGTCGCGGAGATCCTGCTGCGGGAGGCGCGGATCATCGAGCAGGCGATCCGGGGTTAGGCAACCCTGTCAATGGGCTGACTTCGCGCGCCGTTTTGTGGCACAAGAGCCGCCTCCGCCGACCGAGCAACGAGGCCCCGCATGCCCGCGCCAAAACCGCCCGCCTTCGAGACCCTGAGCCTGCATGCGGGCCAGCATCCGGATCCCGCGACCGGCGCCCGCGCCGTGCCGATCTACCAGACCACGTCCTACGTGTTCCAGGATTCCGATCACGCCGCAGCGTTGTTCAATCTCGAGCGCGCGGGTCACATCTATACGCGCATTTCCAATCCGACCACCGGCGTGCTCGAGGAACGGCTGGCGGCGCTGGAGGGCGGCGTCGGCGCGATCTGCACCGCGAGCGGCATGGCCGCGCTGCATCTGGCCATCGCGACGCTTCTGAACGCCGGCGACCATATCGTCGCGTCGAGCTCGCTCTATGGCGGCACCATCAACCTTCTGGCGCACACGCTGCCGCGCTTCGGCATCACCACCAGCTTCGTCAAGCCGCGCGATCTCGAAGCGTTTCGCGCGGCGATCAGGCCGAACACGAAGCTGGTGATCGGCGAGACCATCGGCAATCCCGGGCTTGAGGTTCTTGATATTCCGAAGGTCGCGGCGATCGCGCACGATGCGAAAATTCCGCTGCTGATCGACAACACGTTTGCCACCCCCTATCTCAGCCGCCCGATCGAGCTCGGCGCCGACATCGTCATGCACTCGGCGACCAAATGGATCGGCGGCCACGGCATCGCGATCGGCGGCGCCATCGTCGACGGCGGCCGGTTCGATTGGCGTTCATCCGGAAAATTCGGCGTACTGACCGAGCCCTATGGCGGCTATCACGGCATTGTCTTCGACGAGCAATTCGGCACCGCGGCCTTCATCATGCGCGCGCGGACCGAAGGCCTGCGCGATTTCGGCGCCTGTCTGTCGCCGACCAACGCGTTCCAGCTGTTGCAGGGCGTCGAGACGCTCGGCGTACGCATGGACCGCCACATCCAGAACACGCACCTCGTGCTGGAAGCGCTGAAGGCCAACAAGGCCGTGGATTGGGTGCTGCATCCCTCGCTCGAGGACCACGCGGACTACCAGCTGGCAAAGACACTGCTGCCGCGCGGCGCCGGCTCGATCGTCTCCTTCGGCATCAAGGGCGGCCGGCCTGCTGGCCGCAAGTTCATCGAATCGCTGCGCATGATCAGCCATCTCGCCAATGTCGGCGACGCCAAGACGCTGGTGATCCACCCGGCGTCAACCACGCACCAGCAGATGGACACCGAGCAGCTCAAGGCCTCCGGCATTGGCGAGGAGCTGGTGCGGCTCTCGGTCGGCATCGAGACCGCAAGCGACATCATCGACGATCTCGCGCAGGCGCTGCGCATCTCGCAAAAGGTCTGACACCATGAAGCTCTCCGTCAACGGCGCCGAGGTGCTGGTCGCAACCGGCGGCCGCGACTTCGACAGATCCCTGCCCGCGGTCGTCTTCCTCCATGGCGCCGGCTTCGATCATTCGACCTGGGCGCTGCATACGCGCTGGTTCGCACATCACGGCTTTGGCGTGCTGGCACCTGATATGCCCGGCCACGGCCGTTCGCCCGGACCTTCGCTCGCAAGCATCGCCGAGATGGCCGACTGGACGGCGGCCCTGCTCGATGCGGCCGGAGTTACGAAAGCGCATCTGATCGGCCATTCCATGGGATCGCTGATCTCGCTGGAGACGGCCGCACGTCACCCCGACAAGGTGTCCGCACTCAGCCTGATCGGCACGGCCGCGACCATGACGGTCGGCCCGGATCTGCTGAAGGCGGCCGAGGCCAATTCGCAGGACGCAAACGACATGGTCTCGATCTGGGGCCTCGGCTTCAACGCCGAGCTCGGCGGCAGCCTCGCACCGGGGCTGTGGATGCATGGCGGAGCGCAGGCTGTGTTGAAACACTGCGAGCCGGGCGTGCTGTTCAGGGATTTGTCGGCCTGCAATGCTTACGCGAATGCGCTTCAAGCCGCCGCGAGCGTGAAGGTGCCTACGACGCTCATCCTCGGCGAGCGGGACATGATGACGCCGGTGAAGGCCGGCAAGGCACTCGCGGCGGCGATCCCGCATGCGAAGACCGTCGTGGTACCCGGCGCCGGTCACATGATCATGGCCGAGCGCCCGGATGAATTGCTGGTGGCGCTCAGGAACTGAAAGGATCAATCGTCCATCTTGCGCGTTGCGGTCAGATATCCCTGTGAATATCCAGAGGGAACAGAACCCATGCCAAGACAGGAAGTCATTCGCAAAGCCAGGCAAGACAAGCGTGCCGGTAAATCGGCAACCACGCAGGCCGGCGAATTCGTCAAGGACCAGATCGACAAGATCCGCAAGGGCAAGCATGGCGCGCGCTCGACGAAACAGGCCATCGCCATCGGTCTGTCGGAAGCGCGCCGCGCCGGCGTCGATCTCCCGCCGCCGCGGAAAGGGCGCGTCAAGAAGGCGACGCGACGCAGCGCCAAATATGCCTATGAGGTCGGTCAGGGCAAGCGCACCCCGAAACGCCGGCCGCGCGTATCGCGAGCCGTCGAAAAGGTTTTGAAGAAGGAGCCGCGCTCGACCGCATCGCGGAGCGCATTGTCGAAACAGGGCAAGCGCGCCGCGAGCCGACGAACGGCCGCGTCGCGTTCAGCCACCGCGCGCAAGGCGAGCCGCACCAAGGGCGCCAAGGCGCGCTCCACCGCCGCAAAGAAGGCGGCACGCACCAGGGCGCGCCGCCGGAGTTGATCAATTCGCGCGCCGGCTCCGCTCGGAGAGCACGTTCTCCCCCTTCTTCCCTTCTCCCCTTGCGGGAGAAGGTGGCGCGAAGCGCCGGATGAGGGGTTGTGTCCGCGCATAACGTTTTCCGTGAGGACAGAGACCCCTCACCCGTCTCGCTGCTACGCGGCGAGCCACCCTCTCCCGCAAGGAGAGAGGGGAAGAACGAACTCACCACATCGTCGCGGCCGCACGCTCGGGCCAGATGCGATCGTACTCCGCGCCGCCGACCCTGTTCTCGCTCATCTCGGCGAGGATCTGGCCGGGTGTCGGCAGCGTCTTGGGGTCGATGCGCTTGTCGGGATTCCAGAGATCGGAGCGGACGATGGCGCGGGCGCACTGGAAGTAGATTTCGTCGACCGTCATCACCATCACGCTGCGCGGCGCCTTGCCTTCGACCTTGAACGAGGCCAGCAGTTCGGGATCGATGGAAAGAAAGGCCCGGCCATTGGCTCGGACCGCATTGCCGGAGCCGGGGATCAGGAACATCAGCGATACCCTGGGATCGCGTACGATGTTGCGCAAGGAATCGACCCGGTTGTTGCCGCGGCGATCCGGCAGCATCAGCGTCTTCGGGTCATGAATGCGGACGAAGCCGGAGAGATCGCCGCGCGGCGAGCAGTCGATCCCTTCGGGTCCGATGGTGGCGAGCGCGGCGAACGGCGCCTTTTCGATAAAGACGCGATAGAGCGGGGTGACATGGTCGGCGACTTTCACGGTCGAGGCGTCGTTGGTGACGCCGTAGATTGCCTCCAGCTGCTCGACCGTTTCGATCACCGACATTCCAGTCTCCTTGCTGTGCCGGCTATTCGTGCCAGCCTTGATTCCGGATCACGCGCAGAAGCTGACGGCCATGATACTCCGCGCTGCCCGCGTTGAGAATGGTGACATCGGCCTGCGCCGATGCGTCGTCGACGTTGCGCGTCAGCCTTTCGGCGATACTGCCGTCACTGTGCCGGGCGCGAGCGGCAAGCCGCTGCGCCAGCACATCCGGCGGCGCAGTGATCGCGACCACCACGACGTTTGCATAGGTCTGGCGCAGCGCGCCGATCACGGTGCGCGAAACATTGGCGACGACGGCGCGGCCGGCACGAATGTCGTCGTTGAGGTCGAGCTGCAGCGCGTAGCAATGCCCATGCGCCTCCCAATGCACGGCGAATTCGCCATGCTCGTGCGCGCGACGGAATTCGTCAGGGCTCACCGCAATATTGTCTTCGTCGGCCGACGATTCGCGCGTCACGACACGGCGCGGGAAGACGATGTCGTGATCCTCGATGCACGCCGCCCGCGCCAGCCGCAGCAGCGTGTCCTTGCCGGCTCCGCTGGGGCCGACCACGAGCACGAGCCGCCCCGGCCCGACCGCGCCCGTCTGCGTTCCCGCCACAGTGACGGTCTCGCTCATGCGACACGGCCCCCTTCGCGCCAGACGCTACGGACCGCAGGGACGTGGCCTGCGACGTGCACGCGAATCAGATCGGCACGCTTGCCGACGGAAATCTCACCGCGGTCGGACAGGCCGACCGCCTCGGCGGGCGCCTTCGTCACGGTGCGGATCGCCGCCGCAAGGCTGATCGCGGGCACGTGCTCGGGCAAATGCAGCGCAGCCATCAGAAGGCTCGAGGGAATGTAGTCCGACGACAGGATGTCGAGCAGGCCCTCGCGGGCGAGATCGACCGCGGCGATGTTGCCGGAATGCGAGCCGCCGCGCACGACGTTCGGCGCACCCATCAGGATGTCGATCCCGGCCTCGTGCAGGCCGCGCGCGGCCTCCAACGTGGTCGGGAATTCCGCCACCGAAACGCCATCGCGCACGGCGTCGACGACGTTCTCCTCGGTGGTATCGTCATGGCTCGCCAGCGGGATCTTGTACTTATGTGCCAGCGCCACGATCTCGCGCATGTTGGTCGCGGCATAGGCCTTCTGATACTCGAAACGTTTCGCGAACAGTTCGTCGAGCTGGGCGTCGGTCTTGCCGCCGCCCTTGCCGCGATAATAGTCGCGCAGCTTGCCTTCGTCGCGGAACTGGCGCTGGCCGGGGGTGTGGTCCATTAGCGACATCAGCCGCACGTCGGGACGGTCGATCAGTTCCCTGGCCTCCTCGACCACGCTCGGCATCGGGATTTCGCAGCGCAGATGCAGGAAGTGATCGGCGCGCAGCAGGTCGGCATCGCGCGCGGTCGTGATCGCCGCGGCAAGCACGCCGGCGCGCCCGTCGACTTCCTCGGCGCCGTCCTCGCGCCAGACCCGGAGCGAGTCGAACACCGTGGTAATGCCCGATGTCGCGAGCTGGCCATCATAGGAGACGACGGCCGCGACCGGATTCCAGAACACTTTTGGCCGCGGCACGTAATGCGCCTCGAGATGGTCCGTGTGGAGCTCGATCAGGCCGGGCATGATCAAATCGCCGCCGGCATCCTCTGACCCCGCAGGCGCCCTGCCCTCACCGATCTCGGCGATGCGTCCATCGGCGAGGGCGAGCCAGCCCTGTTCGATCACGCGTTCCGCCAGCACGATCCTGGCGTTGGCGATCACGATGTCCTTCTTGGCGTTCATATCCATTTCCTTCAGGCCGCGGCGGCGAAGCTGGTGACGTCGACGATGCGGTCGGCAATCTGATGACGGATTTCGTCGTCATGGACAATGGCGACCATGGCGACGCCCTGGCGCTTCTTCTCGGCGACTAGTTCGACCACGACAGCGCGGTTGGCGGCGTCGAGCGAGGCGGTGGGCTCGTCGAGCAGCAGGATCGGCAGATCCGAGATGAAGCCGCGCGCGATGTTGACGCGCTGCTGCTCGCCGCCGGAGAAGGTCGCGGGCGGAAGCTGCCAGAGCCGCTCGGGGATATTGAGCCGATGCAGCAATTCGCCAGCACGGGCTTGCGCCTCAGCGCGCGCCAGACCGTTGACGATCAGGGGCTCGGCGACCACGTCGATGGTGGCAACCCGCGGCACCGCGCGCAGGAACTGGCTGACATAGCCGATGGTGGCGCGGCGGATGTTGAGGACCTCCCGCGGCTCGGCGGTGGCGAGATCGATCACCTCGCCGCGATGGCGAATGCCGATGCGGCCGGAATCGCAGCGATAATTGCCGAAGATCATCTTCAGGATCGATGATTTTCCGGCGCCTGATGGCCCCGACAGCACGACGCATTCGCCCGGGTTGACGTGGAAGGTCACGCCGCTGACAACAGGCAATTCGATGCCGCCCTGCAGGTGCATCGTAAAGCTCTTGTTGGCATCAGTGATGTCGATCATGGCGGTCATTGGAAAACTCTTCCTGGAAGGCTCATGGCGGCAGAATCGAGGAGACGAGGAGTTGGGTGTAGGGCTCGCGGGGATCGTCGAGCACCTGATCGGTGAGGCCCGTCTCGATGACGCGGCCGCCCTTCATCACCATCACGCGGTGCGACAACAGGCGCGCGACCGCGAGATCATGGGTGACGATGATGACCGCGAGATGCAGCTCGGCGACCAGGCTGCGCACGAGGTCGAGCAGGCGGGCCTGCACGGAAACATCGAGGCCGCCGGTCGGCTCGTCCATGAACACCAGCCGCGGCTCGGTGACCAAGTTGCGGGCGATCTGGAGACGCTGGCGCATGCCGCCGGAATAGGTCCGCGGCGCATCGTCGATGCGTGCGATGTCGATCTCGACGCGGGTCAGCCAGTCCGACGCGGTATCGCGGATGCGACCGTAGTGATTCCAGCCCACCGCCATCAGCCGCTCGCCGACATTGGCGCCGGCCGAGACCGCCATGCGCAGCCCCTGCGCGGGGTCCTGGTGGACGAAGCCCCAATCGGTGCGGAACAGGAAGCGTCGTTCGGCCTCGCCCAGCGTAGCGAGATCGCGGGCGACGCCGTCGCGCATCCGGTAGGACACCTGGCCGCTGCTGGCCGCTAGCTGGCCCGACAGGAGCTGGAGCAGCGTCGATTTGCCCGAGCCGGATTCGCCGACGATTGCCAGCACTTCGCCGGGATAGAGCGAGAACGAGACATCGCGGCACGCGGCGATGCGGCCATAAGATTTGCTGAGCGACTCGGCAACGAGCAGTGGCTCGTCATTCTCGAGCATGTCTTGATCAGCCATTCGATGCCTCCTGCGCCTTCTCCTTGTACGGCGCGGCGCTGAGGCTGCCGTGATGGCCGGCGGCCTGGCGGCCCTCGCAATAATCGGTGTCGGAGCAGACGAACATGCGCCCGCCCTTGTCGTCGGTGACGATCTCGTCGAGATAGGAATTTTCCGCGGCGCAAAGTGCACACGGCGCGTTGAAGCGATAGGGCTCGAAGGGATGGTCCTCGAAGTCGAGCGACACGACTTGCGTATAGGGCGGGATTGCGTAGATGCGCTTCTCGCGGCCGGCGCCGAACAGTTGCAGCGCCGGGCAATTGTCCATCTTGGGATTGTCGAATTTCGGCGTCGGCGACGGGTCCATGACATAGCGCGCATTGACCTTCACCGGATAGGCGTAAGCCGTCGCGATGTGGCCGAAGCGGGCGATGTCCTCGTAGAGCTTCACATGCATCAGGCCGTATTCGGCGAGCGCATGCATGCGCCGCGTCTCGGTCTCGCGCGGCTCGAGGAAACGTAAGGGCTCCGGGATCGGCACCTGATAGACTAGCACCTGATTCTCGTGCAGCGACGTCTCCGGAATGCGGTGGCGGGTCTGGATCACGGTCGCATCTTCTGTGGCCGTCGTCGTGGCGACGCCGGCGGTCCTGGCAAAGAACTTTCGGATCGAGATCGCGTTGGTGGTGTCGTCGGAGCCCTGGTCGATCACCTTCAGCACGTCCTGCGGCCCGAGGATCGCAGCGGTGACCTGGACGCCGCCGGTGCCCCAGCCATAGGGCATCGGCATCTCGCGGCTGGCGAACGGCACCTGATAGCCGGGGATCGCGATCGCCTTGAGGATCGCACGACGGATCATCCGCTTGGTCTGTTCGTCGAGATAGGCGAAATTGTAGGCGGGCGCGTTCATTCCGCGGCCTCCTTCATGGCGTCGGGCGCATTGGCATCAGTGAATTCCTTGCGCAGCTTGCGCAACAGGCCGAGCTCGGACTGGAAGTCGACATAATGCGGCAGCTTCAGATGCTCGACGAAGCCGGTCGCCTGGACGTTGTCCGAATGCGACATCACGAATTCCTCGTCTTGCGCCGGTGCGAGCGCCTCCTCGCCGAGCTCGCGGGCACGCAGCGCGCGATCGACCAGCGCCATCGACATCGTCTTGCGCTCGCTCTGGCCGAAGGCAAGGCCATAACCGCGCGTGAAGCACGGCGCTTCGGTCGCGGAGCCCTTGAACTGGTTGACCATCTGACACTCGGTGAGCTCGATCGAGCCGAGCGGCACGGCGAAACCGACGTCTTCCGCCGAAAATTCCACCTCGACCTCACCGAAGCGAATCTCGCCGGCGAAGGGATGGTTGCGGCCGTAGCCGCGCTGGGTGGAATAGCCCATCGCCAGCAAGAACCCTTCGTCGCCACGCGCGAGATTTTGCAGGCGCAGGTCACGATCCGCCGGAAAGTTCAGCGGCTCGCGGGTGAGGTCGCCGACGCTGGCGCCCTCTTCCGCTTGCGGCGAGGATTCGATCAGCCCGTCGCGGCCGAGAATGTCAGTCACGCGCGGCGTCGGCGCCGTGGATGCTTCGGCCGTCGCCGGCGCTTCCGGCACAAAGCCGTCGGCGAGCGAGGGATCGAGCAGGCGGTGGGTATAATCGAAAGTCGGGCCGAGGATCTGGCCCCCGGGAATGTCCTTGAAGGTCGATGACACCCGCCGCCGCACCCGCATCGCGCCGGTCTCGACCGGCTCGCTGGCGCCGAAGCGCGGCAGGGTGGCGCGGAAGGCGCGGACCAGAAAGATCGCCTCGATCAGATCGCCGCGCGCCTGCTTGATGGCGAGCGCCGCAAGCTCGCGGTCGTAGAGCGAGCCTTCGCTCATGACGCGGTCCACGGCGAGGCCGAGCTGCTCCGAAATCTGGTCGAGGGAGATTTCCGGCACGCTTTGATCGCCGCGCCGCGCACTGGCGAGCAGGCGATGGGCGTTCTCGATGGCGCGCTCGCCGCCTTTGACTGCGACATACATGCTTAGCTTCCCTTGCTCACGACGCGCGTGGTGCGCGGGATCGCAACCACGGCGTTATCGGCGACCAGCACCACATCAACGCCGCGCGGAAACAGCGCTTCGTTGACGCGCAGGCGCTCGAACAGGTCGAACGGCTTGATCGACGCCTGAAGCGTCGCGACACCGTCGATGCCGGGGCCGCGCAGCGCGAAGCCGCGCCCCGAATCCAGGCTCTCGACCTGAAGAATCAGCGTGGTCGACCGATCCGGATATTCGCTGGTGCCCAGCGCGAAGCGCTCGAGCGAAGGCAGCGCCCCGCCGTCGCTGATCAGCGCGAAGCTTGCGATCGAGGAATCCTGCACCACCGGCGCGCCGGTGTGGAATTTCAGCCATTTCACGAGGTCGGTGCTTTCCGACATGCGCGCATCGAGCCAGAGCGGCGTGTCGTGATCGAACAGCGTCAGCGCGATCGCGGCCGTGCCGCGCATCATCGTCTGAGGCGCTCCTGATGTCGGCACGATGCGCTGGACCGAGCCCGGCCGCGCCATCGCGTCCATGACCGAGCGAAAGGTCGATTGCGCCGACAGCACCTTGTCGGCGAACCCCGGCGGCAGTTCCGCAATCGTGGTCATGATCTCACCCTTCACCGCGCACCATGGTGTAGAAATCAACCTTCGTCGCAGCGGTCTCGGCCGCCACCTGCTTGCGCCTGATCATCAGCTGCTCACGCAATGGCGCGATGATTTCCCGCTCAACCGCGCCACTGAAATCACTGGACTGCACCAGCGCATCGCACAGCGCGATCAGCCGCGCCTTCTCACCGTCGCGACCGAGCGTGTAACCGAAGCCGACCTCGCCACTCGCAAGCCGCACCGCAGCGCGCGACACCGTGGCTTCGCCGAGATTGAACGGCGCACCGTCGCCACCGACGCGGCCACGCAGCATGACGAGGCCGTTTTCCGGCGCACGCAGATCCTGATGCGCCGGCAGGGCGAGAGCGCGGAGGCGAGCGGCGATCTCGCCCGCCTCCGCGTGCGCCAGCACGGCCATTGCGGCCTGGCGCTGGGCTTGCTGATTGTTGTGCTGGGTCACCAATTCCACCGACCTTTTCTGAAGAACTTGCCGAATCCAAGTTGTCTATGATACTAGACAACTTGATACCGGAGCGCCATGACTGTTTCGTGACAAAGGCGTGATTTCTGGAGTAGCTTCCCGGCCACATGAGCATGCAGGACACAGCCTCCTCCGGCGTCGCGTTGTGGCGCCTCGTTGCCGACGGCATCGAGCGCGGCATCGCCGACGGCCGCTTTGCCGCCGGCGACAAGCTGCCGGGCGAGGTCGAGATCGCCGAAACCTATCGCGTGAACCGCCACACGGTGCGACGTGCGCTGGCTGCGCTGGCCGAGCGCGGCATCGTGCGGGCCGAGCGCGGCAGCGGAACCTATGTCGAGGCGCAGAAGCTCGCTTATCCGCTGCGCTCGCGGACGCGTTTCTCCGAGATCGTCGGCGCGGACGGCCGCGAACCGCATGGCCGGTTGATCGAGGCGTCGGATGATGTCGCGACCCGCGAACTCGCGCGCGAACTTGGATTGAAGGCCGGCGCACCGCTGGTGCGGATCGAGGCGATGCGCCTCGCCGACCGCACGCCGATCTGCGTCTCCACGACGTGGCTGTCGGCACAGCTGTTCCCGGGTGCGGGCGAGATCTTTGCCGCGACCCGGTCGATGACGAAATTGCTCGAGCATTACGGCGTCCGCGACTATCGCCGCGGCGCGACCCGGATCACCGCCGGCATTGTCGATGCAACCGACGCCGCACGGCTCGATCTGGCGCTGGGACGGCCGATCCTGGTGGTCGACGCCACCGACCAAGATCTCGACGGTAAGCCGCTGGTGACCAAGCATTCGCGCTTTGCCGCGGAGCGGGTGGAGTTTCTGGTGGAGTCGTAGGGTGGGCAAAGGCGCGCTTGCGCCGTGCCCACCATCTATCCAACGCTGCGATTGAAGTGGTGGGCACGCTTCGCTTTGCCCACCCTACGAGATCGATGATCAGGCCACCGCCCTTCGGCCGATGATCGCAAAGCGGAGTTTGCCCGAGACGAAATCGATCGCGGCGACCGCGACCAGGATCATCAGGATCAGGAACGACACCTTCTGCCATTCCAGCACGCGAATCTGCTCGGCGAGCTGGAGGCCGATGCCGCCGGCGCCGACGATGCCGATGATGGTGGCCGAGCGCGTGTTCGACTCGATGAAATAGAGCACCTGACCGGCGATCACAGGCAGGACCTGCGGCAGCAGACCGAAGCGTATCTCGTGCAGCGCACTGCCGCCGGAGGCGCGGATGCCCTCGACCTGCTTCTGGTCGGCGCCCTCGATCGCCTCCGAGAACAGTTTTCCGAAGGCACCGAAATCCGACACGGCGATGGCGAGCACGCCGGCAAACGGGCCGAGCCCGACCACGTTGATCCACACCAGCGCCCAGATCAGCGTGTCGACGCCGCGGATCGAATCCAGGAAACGTCGAATCGGGAAGCGCAAAATGCTCGACGGCACGACGTTACGCGCGGCAAGAAGGCTGACCGGCAGCGCGAACAGTGCGGCCAGCGTCGTGCCGAGCAGCGCGATCGACAGCGTCTCGCCGAGCGCCTTCAGATAGATCGGCAGCGACGAGCCGGGATCCGGCGGGATCATCATCAGGCTGATCCAGCCGAGCTGGCTGAGCCCCGCGACGAAGCGCGAGGGCGAGAAATCGAGATCGACCAAGCCATAGACCAGGATCGCGAGCGCCGCGACGATCATCGCCGGCATGGCGAGCCGCGCCGAGGCCGGCCGGTCGAACACATCAGGGTAGCGCGCGCGAAGCTCTCGCGTGTCGATCTGCTGCGGCCCCGTCACGTCCGCGCCTCCTTGCCGAACAGGCAGCCGCGCAGCCAGCCGGTGCTGATGTCGATGATGAAGACCGTGACGATGATGGTGAGCAGGATCGCGCTGACGTCCGAGTAATAGAACTTGCGGATGGCGACGACGAGCTCCTGGCCGATGCCACCGGCACCGACGAAGCCCATCACGGAGGCCTCGCGGACATTGATCTCGAAACGCAGCAGCGCGTAGCTGGCATAGCCTGCCGTGACCTGCGGCAGGATGGCGAAGCGCATGCAGGAGAGCCAGCTCGCGCCGGTCGAGCGGACGCCTTCGACCGGTTTCATGTCGGCGTTCTCGACGATCTCCGAGAACAGCTTTCCGAGCGCGCCGGTGGAGTGAATCGCGATTGCCAGCACGCCCGCCATCGGTCCGAGGCCGAACGCGATCACGAAGATCAGCGCAAACACGATGCCGGGCACCGTGCGCGCGAATTCGAGCAGACGCCGCACCACGAAACGCACCCAGGGCGCGGGCGAGGTGTTTTCAGCCGCGAAGAAGTTCAGGCAAAAAGCAAAAGTCGCGCCGATCAGTGTGCCGACATAGGAGATCAGCAGGGTCTCGCCCAGCATCTTCAACCATTTGCGCCAGCCCCAGAGCCATTCGCCGACATCGGTCCAGACCCGCTGGCCGGTGTCGAGTGTGAGGATGCGGTCGAAATAGCTGATGAAATTGCCGTAATGGGCGAACAGCGTGCGCAGATTCACTTCCGCGCCGATCGCCGCGAGAAGCAGTGCTGCGGCGAAGATCACGGCTCCAAAGAGGAGTCGGAGCCGCTTGCGCGCGACCGCCTGGCGATAGGCGGCGTTGAGCACGGCGAGCTGCTGCTCGGGAAGGATCGAAACCGCGACGGTCATCTTGGCCAGGAAAAATGGTCAATCAAAGAGAAAGAGCCGGGTCCATCGACCCGGCTCCAGTGCGTCGTCCCGAAACTCAGGACGCCTTCTTCTTACGCAGCGCATCGACGAACTTGATCAGCTCGATCGTGCCATCCCAATCCTTGGTGGTCGCGGGATGAAAACCCTTCTTCTGGCCGTCCTGGAGGCGATCGAACGCAGCCTTGTCCTTGGCCGGCGCGTCGAAGAACGCCTTCGCGATCGCGGCCTTGGCCTCTTCCGGCAGATCGGAATTGTAGGCATAGGGACCGTTGATGATCGGCGCCGACTTGTGGATGATGCGGAAATCGTCCTTCTTCATCGCCGAGCCGTCGGCATTCTTCAGCATGCCCTTGGTCAGCATCTGCGCCAGCGTCGAATCGTCGTCGCTGGTCCACTGGTTGGCGGCAACGTCGACCGTGCCCTGCGCCAGCGCCAGGATCGCGTTCTCATGGCTGCCGGTGAAGACGACCTTGCTGAAATAGGTGTCGGCGTCCGCGATGCCCAACTTGTCGAGCTCGAAGCGCGGCACGTTGTTGCCGGAGGTCGAGTTCGGGTCGACGAGGCCGAGGTTCTTGCCCTTGAGCTGGTCGATGCTCTTGTAGGGGCTGCTCGCCTTGACGAAGAACGCCGAGTAATAACCAGTGGAGCCGTCGGCGTTGATGTCGTTGGCGAAGGCGTCGGTTTTGACGCCGGTGAGGCGGGCTCGGGCGAACGACGCCGAGCCGTAGCTCGCGATGTGGATGTTGCCGGCGCGCTGGCCTTCGATCACGGCCGCGTAGTCGTTGGCGATGCGCAGCGTGACCTTCACGCCCAGTTCCTTGGAGAGATAGTTCATGAACGGCGCCCAGCGCTCGGTCACGCCCGAGGCGTTTTCCGCCGGAATGACCGCGAAGGTCAGTTCGGGATATTTGGCCTTCCAGTCCTCGGCGGAGGCTGAAGTCGTGAACGCGAGCGCGGCGGCGCCGGCAAGAATCAATCTGCGAGTGATCATGATACCCTCTTCATCGGTTGGGGTCGGTTGACGCAAAACTGGTGACTGTTGATGCGGCGCGGCTCAGGCGGCGGCCGCCGTTCCAAGCGCTGGAATGCCCTCTCGCACCGGCGCAGGCGTGCTGCCCATGACATCGGCGGCTTCGAGATCGTAGAGCTCGCGCGCAACGTGCTCGGTCAACTCCGCCGGCGCGCCGTCGAACACCACGCGCCCCTGCGCCATGCCGATCAGGCGGTCGCAATAGCTGCGCGCCAGGTCGAGCGAATGCAGATTGCAGAGCACGGTGATGCCGAAGTGCTTGTTGATGCGCAGTAGCGCATCCATCACGATCTTGGTGTTGCGCGGATCGAGCGAGGCAATCGGCTCGTCGGCGAGGATGATGTCGGGCTGCTGCACCAGCGCCCGGGCGATCGCGACGCGCTGCTGCTGGCCGCCGGAGAGCTGATCGGCGCGCTGGGCCGCGAGCGGGGCGATGTCGAACTGTTCGAGCGCGGACATCGCCAGCGCCTTATCCTGCTCGGGCCAGGTCTGCGACAGCGAGCGCCAGGCCGGCATCGTCGCAAGCCGTCCCATCAGGACGTTGGTGAGGACATCGAGCCGGCCGACCAGATTGAACTGCTGAAAGATCATCGCCGAGCGCGCCCGCCACTGCCGCAGCTCCTTGCCGCGCAGCGCCGTGACGTCGAGGCCGTCGAACAGGATGCGGCCCTGCGAAGGGGTCGCGAGACGGTTGATGGTCCGCAGCAGGGTCGACTTGCCGGCGCCGGACCGTCCGATCACGCCGACGAAACCGCCGGGAGAAACTTGAAACGAGGCATCGTCCACCGCGGCTTTCATGCCGAAGCGACACGTCAGACCTTCAACCACCAGCATGCAGGGCTCCAGAGTAGCTGGGACCCACCGCTAACGCCGGCGCTTGACACTTGTGTGACACGGACATTGCGGTGCGGCGATCCTACACACCTCATCCACACCTCATCCGCTGTCATCGTGTCGTCATGACATTGTCATCAAGCCACTCGAAGAGAAACGCCCGCCCTCTCGTTCGGATAGCAACATGGCCGCCAAAGCTCTTTCGGTCCAGCCGACCATCGATCCCTCGGCGACGCTGCACGACACCAGGCTTGGGGCCTACACCGAGGTCGGCGCGCGCACGATGCTGCACGAGGTGACGATGGGCGATTACTCCTATGTCGTGAACGACGCCCAGATCACCTACACGACCATCGGAAAATTCTGCTCGATCGCGGCGATGACGCGAATCAATCCGGGCGATCACCCGATGCACCGCGCCACGCAGGCGCACTTCACCTATCGTTCGAGCGCCTACTTCGAAGGCGAGAGCGACGACACGGAATTCTTCGACTGGCGGCGCCAGCACCACGTCCATATCGGCCACGACGTCTGGATCGGCCATGGCGCGATCGTGCTGCCGGGCCGCAACATCGGCACCGGCGCGGTGATCGCGGCCGGCGCCATCGTCACCAGGGACGTTCCGGCCTACACCATCGTTGCCGGCAATCCGGCGCGCATCGTTCGGCGGCGGTTCTCGGAAGAGGTTGCGGGGCGGCTTGCGAGGCTCGCCTGGTGGGATTGGGATCACGACAAGTTGCGTGAAGCCCTGCCCAATTTCCGCAAGCTCGGGATTGAGGATTTCCTCACGGCATACGAAGCAGGGGCACCCTCTTCTGCCAGCAAACGAAGCGCGGTCGCGTGACAGACATATTCCTAGAGGGCGGGCGGGCCCTGATCGGCTCCGAGTTCGCCGAAACGTCGCTTCTCGTGTCCGGAACGGACATTGCAGAGATCGATGCCTCGCGCGGCCGGGCCCGGCTTGCGATCGACGCGCGCGATCTGCTGGTCCTGCCGGGCATCGTCGATCTGCATGGCGATGCCTTCGAGCGGCAGATGATGCCGCGCGCCGGGGTCGACTTTCCGATCGACGTGGCGCTCGCCGACAGCGACCGCCAGGCGATCAGCAACGGCATCACCACGGTGTTTCACGCCACGACCTGTTCGTGGGAGCCGGGCCTGCGCAGCGCCGACAATGCGCGCGGCCTGATGGAGGCGATCGAACGGCAGCGCCCGCAATTCGCCGCCGACACCCGCTTTCATCTGCGCCACGAGACCTACAATCTCGACGCCGAAACCGAGATCAGCCAGTGGCTCAGCGAGGGCCGCGTCGACCTGTTCGCCTTCAACGACCACATGGACGGCACGGTCGGGGACATGGCCAAGCCCCGCAAGCGCAATCGCATGGTGGAGCGCACCGGACTGTCGAGCGAGGAGTTCGACCGCCTCGTCGGGCGTGTGCTCTCCCGCGCCAGTGAAGTGCCGGCTTCCGTGTCACGGTTGGCCGCGGCGGCACGCGCCGCCGACGTGCGGATGCTCTCGCATGACGATGCGACGCCGGTGATGCGCCAGGGCTTTCGCGCCATGGGCGTGGCGATCGCAGAGTTTCCGATCAACGAGGAGACGGCGCGGGAGGCGGCAAGCCACGGCGACGCCATCGTCTACGGCGCGCCGAACGTCGTGCGCGGCGGCAGCCACACCGGCTGGACCAAGGCATCCGACATGATTGCCAAAGGGCTCTGCTCAGTGCTGGCCTCGGACTATTACTATCCCGCGCAGCTGCTCGCTGCGTTCCGCCTCGCCGCCGATGGCGTGCTGCCGCTGACCAAGGCCTGGAACCTGGTCTCCGCCGCGCCCGCGCGCGCGGCCGGCCTTGCCGATCGCGGCGTGCTCGCGGAAGGCCGACGCGCGGACATCCTGCTGGTCGACGACAGCGTGCCGCTGCGGCCGCGGCTGATCGCCGTGATATCAGGCGGCAAGCTCGTGCATCTCACCGACGCGACGCGGTTGCTCGGCATGGCAGCTACCCCGCGCGAAGCTGTCGTCGCGGCATAAACCCGCTATGCTCGGACGATGACAAGTTTCCCCCGCTACGCGATCTATTTTGCCGCAGGCGTCGACAGCGCCCTCACCCGCTTCGGCGCGGAGTTGCTCGGCTACGATGCCTATACCGGCAACGAGCTGCCCTTTCCCGCTGACGCATCGCGTCCCGCGCCGGACTGGCGCGACATCACCGCCGATCCCCGCAAGTACGGTTTTCACGGCACGCTGAAGGCGCCGATGGCGCTCGCGCCGGACAGGACAGAGGCGGAGCTCTTGGCGGCCTGCGCGGCCTTCGCCGGCGAGGCGCGGACGATCCCGGTGATTCGCCCTATCGTCGATTCCATCAGTGGTTTTATTGCGGTCATTCCGGCTGATCCGGTCGGTGCGCTCCAAGAGCTCGCCGCCGATTGCGTCCGCGCGTTCGACGGCTTTCGCACCGCCCTGACGGCGGAGGATCGCGCGCGTCGCAAGCCCGAGAAGCTCAGCGAGCGGCAGCGCGACTATCTCGATCGCTGGGGCTACCCTTACGTGATGGAGGAATTCCGTTTCCACATGACACTGACGGGGCGGCTCGAGGCGGAGCGCCGCGGCCCGATTCTGGACATGCTGCGGGGAAGGTTTGCTGCTCTCGGTCTCAAGACGCTTGCGATCGATCGCGTCGCGCTGTTCAAGCAGGATGACGCCAAAGCTCGCTTCCGCATCATCGGCGAGTGGGCCTTGACGCAGTAAGCGTCAGTGCCAGCTCGCGAGATTGAAACCGAGCGCCACAACGCCAACCAGAATGAGGCTGGTCGCCCAGATTACATCCAGATTGAACCAGCTTCGCGAGACGAACCTCAATCCCAGATGGCGGTAGACCAGCCATGCCAGGCATCCGCCGGCGCTGACCATGGCGGCAACGTGCACCAAAGACACCAGCACCGCCATCCCGAGACTCGCCTTCATCAACGCGCCAGCGGCCTCATGGCCGGCATCGAGTTCGAAGGCCTGGCAGAGCCCGAGATAGATCGGCACGAGCATCAAGGCGGCGCCATGAGCAATGGCAACGGCAAATGACCAGAGCGCCAATTGCGTCGGCGGAATTCGTGCCAGCGCGCGCGGATGGCGCCGCTCGACCAGCCGATAGACGCCGAAGCCGATGAGGAGAAGGCTCGCGCCGAGCTGGATCGAGCGCTGCCACTCGGCCAGCACGAGCAGGAGCGCGAATGGCAGCAGTACGAGAAGTGTTGCCAGGAGATGTCCGGCCGCCAGAGCCCACAACGCACGAAAGAGCGCGCGCGGGCTCTTGTCCATGAGCCCGACCGAAACGGCGAGCGGCCAGCCCATTCCCGGATTGACCCCGTGATAGAGACCGCTCGCAACAAGAGCGAGCCACAGCCAGCCCTGGCTCGCGTGTGCCCAATCTAGGCCGACGGGTAGCAAAAGGAGTCCGTCGAACAATCGCCGCCCTCCAGCCTGATCTGGTGCGCACGATATCCGTCGGGGAAGCTCACGAAGTAGTTCTTGTCGAGCTCGAGGCCACCATTGTGACCGACATTGGCCATGACTTCCACACCCGGAACGCCATCGGGATAGAACTGGTCATCCCAGGTGGAATAGAGCGAATTGGTCCAGTACACCCGCCTGCCGTCCCGGCTGATCTCGACCATCTGCGGACCGGCCGCAAATGCCTTGCCGTTCGGATGGGGGGTGCGGCGCGCGATGCCGCCGATGTGAACCGAGCCCGCAAGCTTCGGCTTTCGCGGATCACTCACGTCGTACTGGCGCATTTCACCCGTGCCCCAGCACGAGACATAGAGAAAACGATCATCCATCGACAGATCGATGTCGGTCACCAGCGGCGGCACGGCGCCAAAGCCCTGAAGCAGCGGCGGGAGCTTCTCCTTTGGCGCAGGCTCGGGAGGGATCGTCGCCGTCTTCTCCGCATGGAATTTTCCGCCTTCGCGCCACCAAGTCCAGATCGATGCTTCGAGATTCGTGGTGTCGACCACAACGCCTACGAAGCCGTATTCGCGAACCGGATCGTGCGCCGGCCGTACCTCCAGCGCCATCTGATGATTGGCGCCGAGGTCGATAGTCTGCACGTTGCGACGGGCGCTAAGATCCCAGAAGTGGAGACGATGGCCATATTTGTTCGCCAGCAGATCTTCCGCGACGATCCCGTTCTCGAACTGCGGCGGCAACGCCCATTCACTCGTCACCATGTAGTCGCGCGGCAGGTTCCACCAGAAATCATAGTGCAGCGTCTGCGGACCGCGGTCGATCTCCCATCGTCCAAGGACCTCGAACGTCTCGCAATCCATGATGAAGACGCCTGGAGGCCCGTTGGTGCCGTCCTTGCCGCCGCCGCCGAGCGTGCTCACATAGACGCCGTCCGGCCCGCAATGGATGGTGTGCGGCCGCGAATAGCCGGTCTTTTTGAAGACTTCCTCGGGCTCGATGATCTTGTGGATTTTGGCTTTGGTCGGATCGGGCTTGGTATCGATGATGTAAATCCGCGACGAGCGCAGCCCGGGGATGATGAGATAGCGCCGCTCGATGAAGGCATGCCCAGTGAGCGGCGACAAGGCGGAGGAGCAGGCATTCCAGCCGAAGTGATGAAACTCATCGCCCTTGTTGGGCATCGTCACGGTGTGGACGATCTGGCTGTAGGTCGGCGATCCCGGCTTGACGTCGATGACCGCGAGAGCATCCGGTTTTGAAAAATCCGGACTGAGCAGCAACGTGTAGGCAAAGTTCTCGGCAGCTGCTTCCATCGCAAGCTTGGGCGATGCGTGAAAGGTGGGATCCGGCCTCATCGTCATGGCACTGCCTCCCTGTTTCGTTGGTTCGCACCAACCTGCTTCGGAATAGCGGCATAATGAAGAGTTGTTGCGCGATGTCTCGATATGCTCCGCGGGCCTGGTTGGCGAGCGTACAATATGTCATCGCCGGGCTGCGCGAAACCGCCCGAACCGCGTTAATTCGACGCTTTCAGCCGGATGGAAGCTGGCGGGATCAGGCCAGGGCGCGCACCTCACACCGTGCATCACACTCAGTGTCGTCCCGGCCTAGTGCGCAATCGCGCACGGGAGGCGGGACACATAACCTTCGGGCGCGCTTGTCCAGGACGCCGGCAGAGGCTACTTCCCCCACCTCAACGCCAGCGCATCGCGCTCCTTGGCCAGCTCCAGCAGCCCTGCCCGCGTCGCCGGATGCAGCGGTTGCAACGGATGCCGCACCGTGTCCGACTTGATCACGCCGCCGGCCTGCATCATCGCCTTGCAGGCGATCAGGCCGCACTGGCGGTTTTCGTAGTTGATCAGCGGCAGCCAGCGTTCGTAGGCGGCTTTCGCCTCTTGGCGTTTGCCGGCGAAATAGGGATCGACGATCTGGCGGATGCCGTCGGGGTAGCCGCCGCCGGTCATCGCGCCGGTGGCGCCGGCGTCGAGATCGGCGAGCAGCGTGATCGCTTCCTCGCCGTCCCAGGGACCCTCAATATCGCTGCCGCCGGCCTCGATCAGGCTGCGCAGCTTTGACGCGGCGCCCGGCACCTCGATCTTGAAATAGCGGATGTTGGAGAAGTCGCGCGCCAGCCGCGCGAGCAACTCGACCGACAGCGGCGTACCGGCGACAGGCGCATCCTGGATCATGACCGGAATATTGATCGCGCCCGACAGCACCTTGAAGAATTCGACGACGCCTTTCTCGGGTACGCGGAAGGTTGCGCCGTGATAGGGCGGCATGACCATCACCATGGCGGCACCGGCCGCCTCGGCCTGCTGGCTGCGCGCGGCGGAGACGGCCGAGCTGAAATGCGTGGTGGTGACGATCACGGGAACGCGGCCCGCGACATGCTCCAGCACCGCATGCATCACGGTCTCGCGCTCGGCATCCGTGAGCACGAACTGCTCGGAAAAATTGGCGAGAATGCATAGACCGTTCGAGCCCGCGTCGATCATGAAATCGATGCAGCGGCGCTGTCCCTCGAGGTCGAGCTCGCCGCGCGCGTCGAAGATGGTGGGTGCGACCGGGAACACGCCGCGATAGGGGCGCTGGGCCTTGTGTTGGGGCGTGACCGGCATCGAACTCTCCATCCCTGATATCTCTTACATCTGCCGCGACGCTCGCGCAGCTTCACAGATGTACCCGCCGCGTGCATCGGCGGCAATGCCGATCGCGCGACGGTGGGACGGAAGATTGTCGAAGTTATGCGGTCCTCACCGCGCCCAAAAAGCCCTCGACCGCTACGCGGAGACGATCGGCGTCGGCGGACATTTTCGTCACGGATACCGACAGGACCGAACCGGCATTGCCCGTCTCCTGATTGAGTCTGGCGACGCTGCCGATGGTGTCGGTGACCTCGCGGGTTCCCTGCGCGGCCTGCTGGAAGTTGCGGGAGATCTCGGTGGTGGCCGCGCGCTGCTGTTCGACCGCGGCCGCGATCGCCGTCATCTTCTCGTCGATGCCGCTGATCGCGCCGCCGATCGCGCGGATGGCAGTGACCGCCTGGCCCGTCGCGCCCTGGATCTCCGCGACCTGGCGGGAGATCTCTTCCGTCGCGGTCGCCGTCTGCGAGGCGAGGCTCTTGACCTCGCCGGCGACCACGGCGAAGCCGCGGCCGGCCTCGCCCGCGCGCGCGGCTTCGATGGTGGCGTTCAGCGCCAGAAGATTGGTCTGCCCTGCGATGGCGTTGATCATCTTCACAACCTCGCCGATGCGGCCAGCGGTCTGATCGAGGATCTCAACCGTCGCATTGGTCTGCGCTGCCTGCGACACGGCTTCGCGGGCCTCGCGGGCACTGGCCTGCACCTGCGCCGAGATCTCGCCGACGGACGCCGAGAGCTCTTCGGTCGCGGCCGCGATGGTCTCGAGATTGTTGGTGGCCTGTTCGGCGGAGGACGAGACCGCCGCGGTCTGGCTGCTCGATTCCGAAACCAGCGAGCGCACGTCGGTCGCGGTGGCATCGAGCTCCTTCGTCGACGCGGCAACGCTGTGAATGACGGCTTGCACGGTGTCGTCGAAACTGCGGCAAGCCGCATCGACGGTGCCGGAGCGGGCGAGCTGCAGCGCCTGCTGCGCTTCGCGCTCCCGACCCAGGCGTTCCGCGGTCGCGGCACTCTCGCGCAGGCTTTCGAGCGCGGCGGCCATGGTGCCGAACTCGTCGGGATGTCTGGATTGCGGAACGGGCGTCGCGTGATCGCGGGCGCTGATCTTGGCGATCGCATCCAGGATGGCGCGCACCGGGTGCATGAGGCGGTTGCGCACCACGTAGATGCCGGCCAGGGTCACGGCCAGCGCGAGCAGGAACGCGAGCGACTGCACGACGAGATTGGTGAGCGCCTTGGCCTGCACCGTCTCCGCCCGCGCGATCGACTGGTCGAGCGCCTTGTTCGCCACCGCGACGATGGACGCGAAGGGTGACTGACACAGCGTATTCCATTCCGCGGCGGGCATCGCGGGCTTGCCGCTGCCGTCGAAATTCTTGGTGAGCTCGCCGATCTGCTTGAGCGCACCATCGGTCTTGGCCTTCGCGTCCGTCGCGGCCGTCACCAGCTCTGCCGCCACGCCGGGCGCAGCCAGCAACTCGGCCATGCCCGCCCAGCCGGAGGTGATCGTGCCATCCCATTGCGCCACTGATCGCTTCTGAGCGTCGTCGAGCGGCTTGCTGCTGTTGACGTTGGAGCGAAGGGACGAACAATGGATTCCATAACGATCGCGCACCTGCCAGGCGAAGCGCCGGACCTGGATCATGCGGGCGATGAAGGGGTCGTCCATCCAGGCACGGTTCGACACCGCGGTGGAGGCGAGGTTGGCCGTTTCGATCACCTTGGTGACGGCATCGTACCAGGAATTGGTCCGCTCGATCTTGCGTTCGGCGCGCGGGCGCTTGGCTTCATCGTAGAACAGCTGGAATTGCGGGGAGGCGGCGCTCCAGCCTTGCTTCAATGTGCCAGAGAGTTCGTCGCGGCGGGCGAAGTCGACGGTGGCAAGCGCGGCGCCGATCGCGTCATAGCCGCCCTGCTCGGCCTTCTCCGCCGCCTCGAGTTTGGCACGCGGATCATCCTCGCCGAGGATCGCGCTCTGGGCATCGCCGCGATTGTTGCGCAGCGCCAGCACGCCATGGAAGATCGCCTTGTCGGCGGCGGCAAGCCGCGCGGTCTCGAGGCTGTCGCTGTAGCGGCCGAACGCTCCGACCATCTGGATCGCCGTAGACGCCAGCGCACCCGCGGCCAGCAGGGCCATCAAGGTCAGCAGGAGCGAACTTACCGATTTCTTAAACATTGCCATGGTGTCGGGGCCTACGCTTTCTAGCGTCACCTTGCCCGCGACATGCCAATGTTCCGTTAAGGTTTTAATCGAATTGGCGTGAGTTTCCGACCCGACAAGCCTTCCTGCAGCCCCGGATCTCACGCAACCTTGGTGAAATCCGGCGGACGGCGTTCCGCAAACGCCGTGAAGGCCTCGCGCGCCTCGGCGGTGCGCAGGCGCAGTCCGAACTGCTCGCCTTCGGCATTCATCTGCGCGACCAGCGCCTCGCCATTGCGCATCAGCTTCTTGGTGGCGGTGAGCGCGCCGGCCGGCTGACGGGCAAGACGCTGCGCCAGCGCGAGCGCTTCGGTATCGAGTTTGTCGAGCGGCACCACGCGGTTGGCGAGCCCCCATTCCAGCGCGGACTTGGCCGGCACGGTCTCGCCGAGCGCGAACATCTCGTAGGCCCGTGCGTAACCGATGCGCGCGGGCATCAGCAGGCTGGAGGCGGCTTCCGGCACCAGCGCTAGGCTGACGAAGGGCGTCGACAATTGCGCGTTGTCGGCAAGCACGACGAGATCGCAATGCAGCAGCATCGTGGTGCCGACGCCGACGGCGCGGCCCTGCACCGCGGCGACCAAAGGCCGGGTGCACCGCGCCAGCGACTGGATGAAGCGCACGACGTTGCGGCTTCCTTCCGACTTGCCCGCTGCGACCGCGGCGAATTCGCCGACGTCGTTGCCGGCAGTGAACATGTCGCCTTCGCCACGGATCAGGATCACGCGGGCCGATGTATCGGACTCGGCGGATTCGATGGCATCGGCGAGCTTGCCGTACATCGCATCCGTCAGCGCGTTCTTCTTGTCGGGGCGCGCCAGCGTGAGTGTGAGAATTCCGCCGCTGTTCTCGATCCGGACGTGCTCGGTCATGGGTCTCTCCTCTATTCCTCTGGATCTCGCGAAAGCTCTGTTGGAAGTTCTCTTGAAAGCTCTCTTGGAAATTTGTCCTGAATGCTGGTCAGCCAGCGCGCGACGATATCGATCTCCGCACTGGTGAATCCGTCCGTCAACGCGGCGTTAACCTGTGCCGCGTTGGCCTTTGCCTGTGCGAGCGCTGCACGGCCCTTCGGCGTCAGCCAGACGCGCCAGGCGCGCCCGTCCTCCCGATCGGCCCGCCGCTCGATCAGCTTTGCAGCTGCCGTGCGGTCGACGAGGCCGGAGATGCCGGCCGGCCCCAGATCGAGCGCCGTGCCCGCCTCACCCATGAGCACGCCGTCCTGCTTGCCGAGAATGAACAGAAGCCCTGCCTGCGCCGGCGTGACCTCGCTCGAAGGCTGCGCCGCCATCCAGCGCTGCAAGCGCCGCTGTGCAACGCTCAGCAGGTAGATCAGCCGATGATGCCCCGCGCCGGCCTCCTTATTTCGCATGCGAAATAGATAATCGAAGCGGCTCGGAATGTCAAAGGACGGCAGGTGGATCGATGTACCGCGGCAGTCGTCGAGCAACAGGCCGCACCGGCGCACCAGGACCTCACCCACCAATCGCAATTAGGTGCCGCCGCAACGCTTGACGGTTGCCTCGTTTTGTGTTCCCTATTCGTTCTATTCAATCATAGATTGTCCCGGAGACTTTCGTGATGAACAGTATGCGTGGCCCGAACCAGCCGACCCAGCTCGTAATTCATAATGACGATGATACGCCGGACCAATTCGTGATGGATCTGCTTCGGCAGGTTTTCGGCAAATCAGACCGTGAAGCGACCGCGCTGATCACCCAGATCGAGCAGAAGGAAAGGGCGGTTTGCGGACCTTACCCCCAATCCGTCGCCGAAGCCCTTTTCAAATCTGCGCAACAATCCATCGGCCTGGCCGGCCATCAACTGCAGGTCACGCTTGAGGCGGTCACGACTCCTTGCGAACTCTGCGGCAAGCCGGAGGGACAGATGGACGTGCGTATCGGCAGCCGCACGGTCTGGCTGTGCAGCGACTGCATGCGTGCGGCGGATGAGCCCTCGAACGAACAAGAGGAAGATTTCGACTTTGCTTGCGACGTTCTCGACTGGCACCTTGCCACCACGGCGCGCAGCAAGCTCGTGACCACGATCCGCCAATTTCCCGGCCACATGCGGGTCGATCTCCAGGCCGCGGTCGACCGGCTCTTCGGCAAGGCCATCCGGCTGGTGGGATTGAACGAGGAGCAGCGCTACGAAACGCTGTCGATTCCACGACTGCTCAAGGAGGGCCGCTATGCGATCGCGATTGCCCCACTGCAATATTCCGACGTCGACGTAGGCGAGAAGAGCCCGGTCAAGTGTCTGGATAACGGATTGTGGCTGTGTGAGCAGGATAATCTCCGCTATGCGGTTTTGCTCTGCGCACACCGCGAATACAGTCGCGAGCCCGGAATTCGAATCGAGATTCTCGTGCCCGCAGGTTCCGCAGGCGCGGCTCTGGTCCAGCAATGCTTCAGTGAATTGGAAGAAGCCGTACAGGCTGCGCGGACCTATCGCGGCAAGATCCTGTCGCTCGATGCCGACTCCGACTATCGCGGTCGCTCGCGCGGCATCACGGTGCATCGCTTGCCGCAGGTCGCCCGCGACGAGGTGATCCTGCCGGAGCAGACTCTGCGGCTGCTCGATCGCAACGTTCTGACCTTCGTCAACACCCGAGACCAACTGCGCCGGCTGGGTCAATCGACACGCAAAGGCATCTTGCTGTACGGGCCGCCGGGCACCGGCAAGACCCACACGATCCGCTATCTCGCAACGCATTTGCCCGGGCATACGACGCTGATCATCACGGCCGAACAAATCGGTCTACTCGGCGCCTATATGAGCTTGGCACGGCTGCTCCAGCCGTCGATGGTGGTGATCGAGGATGTCGATCTCATCGCCCGTGACCGCGATGACATGGGGCCGTGTGAGGAATCCATGCTGAACAAGCTGCTCAACGAGATGGACGGCCTGAAGGAAGACGCCGACATCCTGTTCGTCCTGACCACCAACCGGCCGGAGGACCTCGAGGGAGCTCTCGCGGGTCGCCCCGGCCGCATCGATCAAGCTATCGAAGTGCCGCTGCCCGACGAGACTGGCCGCGGCAAGCTGGTCCGGCTCTACGGCAAAGGACTGCCAATCGAGGACGCGGTCATCGCCGAAGCGGCCCGTCGCAGCGAAGGCACGAGTTGCGCCTTCATCAGGGAGCTGATGCGGCGGCTGGCGCAAGGAAGCATCGCGCGGGACGGCGGCAACACCGTGATCTCCGCCGATATCGACGAGGCGCTTGACGACATGCTGTTCTCTGGCGGCCGGCTCAATGCGCAGCTGCTCGGCGGCGCCCAGGCGATGGCGGCGGGGTGACGCTCCGAAGTGGCGCGCCTGCTAGGGCGCGCAGGTGAAGCTCGCCGCCTCTGTCACCGGGCCGCTCTTGTAGTGCGGCCACGCCGGCCAGCGGCACAGCGGCAGCGCGCGAAGCGTCGCAAAGGACGGCGCTTCCACCTTCTGCTCGGTGACTTCCAAATCGCCGGGCGCCTTGCCCTTTTCGACCCAATCGACCAGCACGCTCAGCATGTCGACATTGGCCGGCGCGCCGGAGCCGACGTGGTCGACCCCGGGCGCGGTGTAGAGCCGCGCGAACTCGGCCGTCTCGGCCTTGCCGAGCTTGCGTTCGACGCTCTCGAAATAGCGGATGCCGGCATAGGGGCTCTGCGCGTAGTCGGCCATGTGTTCGAGCATGATCAGTCGGCCGCCGCGGGCGCGGAAGCGGCTGAGATCGGGGTCGGTGGAATCCATCAGGCTGGAGACCTCGAGCAGCCGCGCCTTGTGCTGTTCGGGCTTATACGTCGTCACGTCGAGCTTGGGATCGCGCGCGAACACGTATTGGATGCCGCCGGCGCCGTAGATCCAGGCGATGCCGTTATTGGGCGCAGGCGGTTGCGCGGGAGGCGCCGTGCCGAGCCACCACGCGACCCAGCCGCCGGTCGGGCCAACCGCCGGCGTGTCCTCGCCCGACACGCCCCAGCCCGGATAATCGTCGAGACCGTTGGCGAGCGGGAACGGGAATTTGTAGGTCGCATGCAACGTGTCGATCGCCTTGATCTGTGCGTCGGTGAGGCACTGATCGCCCGACTTGCCGCTGGCGCAACGCAGCGTCTCCGCCTTGAAGGCCGCCTTGCAGGACACGGGATCTTGCACCAGCGCGTCATCGGAGCCATCGGCCTTGTCGCAAGCGGCCCGCACGGCATCGCCCACGAGCTTCACCTGCGCCGGATTGATCCAGCCCTCACCCATGGTCGCGAGCCCCGAGCGCGTGCCGGCATGCTGCAGGCCAACCCAGTTGATGACGGGCACGCGGGCAAAGATGCCGTCGAAATCATCGGGATAGCGCTGTGACATGGTGAGGCCTTCGCGGCCGCCTTCGGAAGAACCCATGAAGTACATCTTCTCAGGTCTCTTGCCGTAAGCGCGCTGCATCAGCGCGACTGCGGTATCGCGGACCCTCTTGTAGGCGCGATGGGCAAAATTCTCGAAGGCTTCGTCGTTGAGTGCGAACAGCTGCGGCGGCTCGCCCGGCTTGGACTCATGACCGGAATCGGTGCCGTAGGTGACGAAGCCGCGCGCGAGCGGCGACGGCTTGTCGAAGGGATAGGCCGGCGGCAGCGCCAGGCCCGTGATCAGCACGCCATTGAATCCGCCGCCGCCATATTGCAGCGAGCGGCCGTTCCATTCGACGGGCAAATTGACCTGAAACTTGATCGGGGGCGCCTTGGGATCGGTGGGATCGATATGGCCGAGCAGCTTGCAGAAGCCGGGATTGGCGGGCGTGACGCGCCCCGACGGCGTCGGGCCGCGTTCGGCCACGGCCAGTTGCGACGGCGCCAGCAACGTCGCCGAATCGATCTTCACGGCGTCAGCGCCGCCGACGAGGCCCTTGCAGACGGTGTCCGCATCCTCAGTCAGCGTCACCGCTGAAGCGGAATTCGCGCCCAGCGCGCCCGCTGCGCCCACCAGCAATGCGCACAGCTTCACATGGATTTGCGCCATCGTTTCCCCCTGAGTTTCTGTTCGTTCCGCCAGCAGGCCGCATTCAAGGCGACCTGCGGCCGCCCGTCAATGACGCTAGTGCTCGAACACCAGCCGCGCGCCGACGGTGCCCTCGAGGCTGCGGATCTGCGCAAGCAGCGCGCCTGAATCCTGGCCGCCGAGGTCGGCATCGAGCACGACGTAACCGAGATCGCCGGAGGTCTCCAGATATTGCGCGGCGATATTGATGTCGCGCTGCAGGAAGACCTCGTTGAGCCGGCGCAGCATGCCGGGCACGTTGCGATGGACGTGGCTGAAGCGCGCGCCGGAGGGACGCAGATGCAACTGCACCTCCGGGAAATTCACTGCCCCCGTGGTCGAGCCGGTGATGAAAAAATCGACCAGCTTGCGCGCCACCTCGCCGCCGATGCGCTCCTGCGCCTCCTCGGTCGAGCCGCCGATATGCGGCGTGAGGATGACGTTGCCGAGGCCCTGCACCGGGCTCTTGAAGCGGTCGGAATTCGAGGACGGCTCGACCGGAAACACGTCGATGGCGGCACCCGCGAGATGGCCGTCGCGCAGAGCCCGCGCCAGCGCGTCGAGATCGACGACGGTGCCGCGGCTGTTGTTGATCAGGAGGGAGCCGGGCTTCATCGCCCGCAGCTCTTTCTCGCCGATCATCCCGGCGGTCTCCGGCGTCTCCGGCACGTGCAGGCTGACGACGTCGCTCTGCGCCAGCAGCTCTTCCAATTTCTCGACCGGCTCGGTGTTACCGTGGCGGAGCTTGTCGGTGCGGTCGAAATAGATCACGCGCATGCCGATCGCCTCCGCCAGCGTCGAGAGCTGCGAGCCGATATTGCCGTAGCCGATGATGCCGAGGGTGCGGCCGCGCACCTCGCGACTGCCGGTCGCCGACTTGTCCCAGCCGCCCTCATGGGCTGACACCGAGCGCGGAAAGATGCGCCGCAGCAGCATCACGATCTCGCCGATCACGAGCTCGGCGACGCTACGCGTGTTGGAGAACGGCGCATTAAACACGGGAATACCGCGCTTGCGCGCCGCCAGCAGATCGACCTGATTGGTGCCGACGCTGAAGCAGCCGACGGCGAGAAGCTGGTCGGCCGCTTCCAGCACCTCATCGGTAATCTGGGTCCGCGAGCGGATGCCGAGCAATGACACGCCCTTGAGCGCCCGCCGCAGATCCTCGCCGTCCAGCGCCTTGGTCAGGCGCTCGACATTGGTGAAACCCGCAGTTCTGAACAGGTCCACGGCGCTGTCGTTGACGCCTTCGAGCAGCAGCGCCTTCGCGTTCCGCTCAGGGCTTTGGCCTGGGGCTGGCATGAAATCTCCGTGGGTCACAGCTTCGCCGCAGCTCATAGACCGCGGGGGATGCGCAGCACAATAGGGTTCGGATACGGGGAGAAGATGGCGGGGCGGTCGTCAGATCACGTAAAACCCGTGCGTTCCGTCCAGACGCAATTGTTCGACCAGACCATATTCCCAGTCGAGATAGGCCTGCATCGCGCGCTCGTCGACGCCGGTGCCTTCATAGGGGCGGCGGTAGCGGTGGGCGGGGTCGGGCCTGGGCAGGACGTGCGGCGGACCGACTTCGAGCGCGCCGTCATAGCCGCCTTCGCGCACATAGACCTCCCAACCCATCTGCGCGAGCCAGGACGCCGTCATGTCGGCGCGGACGCACTTGTCGTCGGTCAGCACGATGCGCGCGCCGCGCACCGGTGCGGCCATGTCGGTTTCCTGCACGAGCTGGCCGCCGGGATAGTGGCGGAAGCCCGGGAGGTGGCCGGCCGCATATTCCTCGGCGTCACGCACATCGAAGCGATAGAGCGTGCGATCGGTCTGCGCGACAAGCGCAGCCATCTCGCTCGCGCCGATGTGGCGCACACCGGCGCGATAGGCGACGTCGCGGGCATTGGCCGGGCCGCCCTCGAACGACCCGATCGCACCACGCCGGTCGGCACCATGGTCGAGCGTATGCCGCGCCAGCGTCCAGCCGATGGTGCCGTTGCGCAGCGCCCGGACCTTGTTCGGCACGCCGGCATTGATCAGCGATTGGGTGCCGATGATCGAGCGGGTGCGGCCGGCGCAATTGACGATGATGGTGGTGTCGGCATCGGGTGCCGCCTGCCCTGCCCGCAGCACCAGCTCCGCGCCGGGCACGCTGACCGAGCCCGGGATGTTCATGGTGGCGTATTCGTCGAAGCGGCGGACGTCGAGGATGGCGATGTTAGCCTTGTCCGCGATGAGTTTTGCCACCTCGTCGGCACTGAACGAGGGCGTGTGCCGGCGCGACTCGACCAGCTCGCCAAAGGCTTTTGAGTAGGAGTTGACGTCCTCGAAGATTTGATAGCCCGCGTCGCGCCAGGCCTTCAGCCCGCCGTCGAGCGCGCGGATGTTCGTGTAGCCCAGACCCGCGATGCGCTCGGCGCCGGCAGTGACCAGTTCTTCGCCATCATCATAGAGCACGATCGGCACATCTTTGCGCGGCAGCCTGACCTCGGCTTCGATCGCAATCCGATCGGCGGCCAAATTGGCGGCGAACAGCGGATGACCGGTCGCGAAGCCAGCCTCGTGCCTGAGATCGAGCAGCGCGATCTCCTCGCGCAACAGCAACGCGCGGCGGATATCGGCGGGGGTGACGGTGGTGAGCTTCATGGCATGAACTCTGGGAAGTGGCCATGAGCTTTTGAACCATTGTTGCGGCATTGGCTAGCCATGCCGCGCACAATCAAATTCAATAGCCCTTGTCAGACACATCATGGTCGAGGAGGAAGATCCTGCGCGCGAACGCCTCTCGACGGTCGCGAGTTCACCGCGTCGGCGTCACCTCAATCACATTCGTATGTAGCGACCACTTTCGCGAAGTCGAGCTGATCGAGAGCATCGCGGTCGATCCAGAAATGAAGCGTGCATCCGATGTTGGCGTGCCAGTCAAGAAACGCGCGATCACCTTGCATCTGGAGCAATAATATATCTTCCAAGTGCTGCTCCGTCGCATTCTGCGGGCCACTGCCATATCCCAGCATCTGATGCAGGGCGGTGTTAAAACGGCGGTATTGGCCGTCTCTTGCGGTCGGGGTCTTCCAATGATTTCGACGCGCGAAATTCGTAAGATAGCTGAGAGGCACGTCGTCGAGAGCTTTAACATCCTGCTCCGCCATGCATCGGATCGTATGATTGATGGCATTGCCGAGATCCGACGCGATTGTGGACGAATACGTATAGACGTATTGTCGGACATTCTCGTAGGTGTGCACGACGTCGGTCCACCAGGCCCGAAAGGTCGCTCTTGTGTCCGCATCCACGTTATCCATTGGAGTCAGCGCCCGACAGCGCTCGAGCCATCCGATTGCGCCAGCGCGAAGGCGCTTCAATTCCGCGGCTCCCTCGTCGTTGAGCGGCTTGTAGGAGTATCCGGGTGTCAGGTCGCGAACGACGTGCGACAGCACAGACCGAACCACATGATTGATCAGGAGCCAGTTGAATGGCCAATGATCGTCCTTCTCGTATTCGGACGCCATTCTGAATTGCACCAAATCAGGTCCTCGCGGCTCCCCGGGACCCAATGCCTTGCATAATTCTGCGATCAAGAGTTCGCCTCCGACGGCGTCCTCATGGAAATAGAAGTCCCGGAATACGTGGAAAGAAAGTGGATATTTGAATTCGACCTTGGAATGAAAATCGATCGCCGGATCGAGCCATTTGACCTGGGCGTCACCATTGGTCCCCGCCAGCGGCATTAGATCGGCCGGTGGCGCGCGGTCGGGATATGCGTCACCCGCAGCAGTACCGTAGAGAATACGGCAAGGCGGACGTCCTTCGCCCACGAACACGGAGCTGCAGAAGAAATAGAGCGTGCCTCGCTTCGGCAGCGGCGACCAACCGGAGCCCGGGACTTCGGCCAGGTCGATCTGAGCGACGAAGGTGAGCGCGACGGTCTCCAAGGTTTGGTTCGCTCTGACCTCCGCCGTCGGCCACTCGAACTGCGGAGGCAGCCTGGGAAGCCCGCCGAAGAAACTCCGCGCTGGGTGCGCGAGCGGCACTGGCAGGTCACTGCGTCTCACCAGTACGGCAGGCAGCGCAGTCTCTTCGATCTCGTCGCGTTCGGACAACGCCATCAGATAACCACCACTTCAGGATGCACCTCACCAATCGAACCATTTTGCGAAGGCTCCGACAAGTGCTTCTTGTCCGCAGCGCCAACGCGATTCGTTGTCACTGCTATTCGGCGATCGCCGAACGGCAGTCGACGCGATCACTCGCCCGGCACGAGCCGGCCGAGCGGTGGCTGCGCGGGGCGTCGCAGCTTGCGGCGCGAGAGATAGAGCAGGACGCCGGTGACCGCGAACAGCGGCATGAGCGCCGCGGCCACCATGAACGCGAGCTTGCCGGGCCAACCCAGAATCGCGCCGCGGTGGATGTCGAGCACGTTCGCGATGATCTTCTCGCCGAACGTCTTGTCGGCGTAGCGTTCCGCGGAGACCAGCTGACCGGTGACGGCGTCGATGCGGAATTCGTCGCGCGTGGTATCGAGCGTGGAGTCTTTCCCCCGTGAGCGGATCCGGATCGCCGTCCCCGCACCGGCGGGCAGCGTCAGCAACGCCTTGGAGAAGCGGCTCCCCTCCTCGCGCTGGAAGGCGGCCCACGCGCGATCAAAGCCGATCGGCTGTGCCGTCTCGCTGGCGCCGGCGGCCGAACGCGACGCCTTTGCAGGCATCCTGAGCTGCATCTTAGCGGCGGCGACTTGCGGCCGCGACAGCAGCCAGACGACTCCGTCCTTGTACCAGTCGAACGAGTACCAGAGCCCGGTGAGCGTCATCACCAGATAGACCGGCAGGACCCAGGTGCCGATCACCGCATGCAGCGAGCGATGCAACCCGCGCCCGCTGAGCCCGAGATTTGGCTTCAGCCACATCTTCACGCTGCCTGCACGCCGCGGCCAGCGCAGCACGAGACCCGAAACCAGCATCACGATGAGGCCGAGCGCCGCGATGCCCGTGATCTGGCGCCCCCAGCCCTTGGCGTCACCGGGAATCAACAGCCAGCGATGCAGCTTGCGCACGGTCGCAAAGAATCCCTCGCCGCGCGGCGCACCCAGCACGCGCGCGTCATAGGGATCGACATAGAGCGAGGACGGCCGCGCGCCCTGTTCGTCGCGGGCAAAGCGGACATGCACCGGGGCGGACGGATCACTCGCTAGCGTCACGGCGGAGACCTTGCCGACATTCTGCCCCGCGGTCAGGCGCGCAACCAGCTCGTCCGGCATCAGCGCCGCTGCCTGGCGCGGCGCGACCTGCATGATGCCGCTGTTCAGATAGTCGCCGATCTCGTCCTCGAAACTCATGATCATACCGGACAGCGCGATCACAGCGAGCAGCAACGCGAGCACGAGGCCCGCGATGGAATGGACCCGAAGCAGGGTCGCCTTGATCGCGCGCCAGGGGTCACGCATTGGCACGGGCCTTCCCGCTCGGCGCGGTCATCAGGCGAGCGTCCCTGCGCGACATGCCCATCGCTAAAACTTCACCGTCGCCGACAGCGACACCCGCCGCGCGTCGCCGATGGCGACGTTCAAATTATTGACGGCGGAGGGATAGTAGACGGTGTCGAACAGGTTCTTGACGTTGAACTGGTAGATCACCGGCGTGTTCTGGTGTTTCGTCTCATACGTCGCGAAAATATCGGCGACCACATAAGACGGCAGGAAGAAAGTGTTGATGGAATCGCCGGGGCGGTCCCCAACATAGCGCGCGCCGCCGCCGAGGCGGAGCTGACCCGGTAGGGCTGTGCCGAAGTCATAGACCAGATAGAGCGAGGTGGTGTTCAAGGCGACGTTTTGCAGCTTCTTGCCGAGCAACGTCAAATCCTCGGATGCCGTCACGCGGGCGTCGGTGTAGCCATAACTGCCGATCAAGGCCCAGCTGTCGGTGAGCCTGCCGGTGACATCCAACTCGACGCCGCGCGAGTGCGCACGGCCCACGGTGTGGAGTTCCACCACGCCGGCGCTGTTCGTCTTCGTCGTCTGCACGTTCTTCTTGTCGAGATCGTAGAGCGCCAGCGTTCCGGAGATACGCTTGTTCAAATCGAACTTCACGCCGGTCTCGTATGACACGCCTTCTTCCGGCGCGACATTGGAGCCGATCGTGACGCCGATCGGCGCAATGGTCGAATTCGGCTTCAGCGATTCGGTGTAGCTCGCATAGAGAGAGATCTGGTCGGTCAGCTTGAAAATGGCGCCGCTAAGCGGGAGCACCTTGTCCTGAGATACATTGGTGTTGGTGACGAACGGCTTCCCGCGCCCGGCGATCTGGTCGTAATCCATGTACCGCACGCCGCCGACCAACGCGAACCGCTCTGTCAGATGCAGCGTGTCCTGGACGAACATCGACCATTGGCCGAGCTTGTCGGTCTGCGCACTGTCTGGATTGGACACCGTCGTTCCCGGTCCGATCAGACCGTAAACGGGATTGTAGACATTGAAGGCGGGAGTTGCCTGCCGGATCAGATTGTCCCGGTAGATCGTGCGATACTGGCCGTCGCCACCGAACACCACATCATTGCGCATGTCGCCGAGCCAAAAGCCGCCGGACATGTAGGACGTTCCGTAGCTGGCGTTGCTGAGCGAGCCCCGTGTGCCGTCGTTGCTGCGGGTCTCGGCGCCCGTCGTGAAGTTGAGCGTGGAGATGCGGAGCTGGTTGGCGCTGAAGGTTTCCGTGTTGTAGCTGTAGCCAGCGTAGAGCTTCCAGTCCTGATTGAAGCGGTGCTCGACCGACGCCTGGATCAGGTCCGACGTACCCCATGTGTTATTGAATGGCTCGTCGAGCCGGCGCGTCGTGGGCACCGCCAGCGGCGCCTTCGTCACCGGATTGAACGCCGTGCCGCGATCGAACGGATAGATGAACTCGCGATGCTCGTAGTTGAGCTGCACCGTGGTGTCCTGACCGTACCAGGCCAGCGACGGCGCAACCAGCATCTCGCGATGCCGGCCGAAATTACGCCAGTAATCCTCGCTGACGCCGTAGCCGATGAAGCGATAGGCGAGGCCCTGGTCACCAATCGGACCGGTGATGTCGAGCAAGCCGTCAGCGCCAGTTCTCGAGGCATTGAAGGCCGAGCCGAGCAGCGTGACCGAGCCATGCTGGTACAGCTCCGGCCGCTTGCTGATAGTGTTGACGATGCCCCCGGGGTCCATGATGCCGTAGAGCAGCGAGGCCGGTCCCTTCAGCACTTCGACGCTCTGGACTGCGGGATTGAAGCTGCGCCCCTGCACCAGCGGCATGCCGTTGCGCATGATCGAGCCGTCGCGGTTGTCGCCGAAGCCGCGGCGGATCACTGCGTCCTGGCTGCCGGCGAGCGTGTTGGTCTGGGTGATGCCGGAAACGTTGATCAGCGCGTCGTCGATGTTGCGCGGGAGCTGGTCCTTCAACACCTGCGCGGGCACGATGTTGACGGCCTGCGAGGTGTCGAGCGGCGAGGCGCCGCTGCGCAACGTGGTTGCGCTCGGCATCGCGCGGTAGCCGAGCTTTGCGGCTTGTTGCGCGGCGGCTTCCGCGGCGGCGCGTTCCGAGAGCGTCGGCGCTGCGGGGGCTGGATTGCGATTGCGCTGGCGCGCTGCGGCTTGCGTACGGCGTGGAGACTGCTCCGATGCACGCGCCGCTTTCGGCCGCGGTGCCGGCGCCTCCACCGTCACCGGCGGCAGTGCGGATTGGGCCTGCGCGGTCGCCGAGCTGGAGGGACATTCAGCGAGCAGCACGGCCGCGCCGATGAGAAGACCCGCGCGGCTATCGCCGGCAAGCGTTCGACGGCCGCTGACGCGCTGGCCGTCCAGATAGACACGCACTTTCGATTCACTTCCAGGTCAGACGCAGAAGCTGGCGCGTCTAACAGTCGTGCTACGCGAAGAGAACCGTAGGCGGCCTTGAATCGCTCTAGTGTTGAATGGTTCTAGATTCCGATCGCGCTATTCGGCAATCCTCGATTGATTGCGCAGCGAGCGCGACACGCAGCGCGCGAATTCACAGCACCTGTGGCGGTTTTGCGCGATCTCACGCGATGGCGGGCACCATCAATTCGTCGAGCTTCCGCTTGAGCGCGGTGCCGTCGGACAAGGCCCGGAGCGGCGGCCGCACGCGCAGCCAGCTCGCATCGCCCGTCTGTGCCGCGAGGATGGCTTTCAGCGTCGTGAGGAAGGATGGCGATTTCACCACGATGTCCACGGCAGCCTGCATTCGTGCTTCGACATCCTTGCCGTCGATCATTGCCTTGACCAGCTCCGGCGCGATGTTGGCCATGCCGCAGATGGTGCCGGCACCGCCGGCGGCGATCGCGCGGGTGATGTCAACCTCGTTGCCGACAGTGATGGCGAGCTCGGGCGCGGCGGCGCGGAACGCCTGGAACTGCTTGAAGTCGCCGCTGGAGTCTTTCAGGCCTGCAACGACCTTGCCGTAGCGCTTGCGCAAATTCGCGGCGACGCTCGTCGGGATCGCGACACCCGAGATCTGCGGGATATGATAGAGGTAGGCCCGCAGGCGATCGTCGGCGACGCCGTCGAGGATCACCGCAAACGCATCCTCGATGCCTTCAGGGGTGACGCTGCGGTCGAAGTAAGGCGGCAGACACAGCACGTGACGCAGGCCGAGGCCGAGCACGGCACGCGTCAATGCGATGCTGTCGCTGATCGCGGGGAAGCCGCCGCCGATTCCAATTCGCTCCGGCGCAACGCCAGCCTTGAGCACGGCCTCGATGGTCGCGACGCGTTCGGTGACATTGAAGGAGGTGCCCTCGCCGGTGGTGCCGAACAGCACGACACCGTCGACGCCCTTGCCAAAGAGTTGCTTGGCGTGGGCTGCGAGCTTTGCGGAGTCCACGCTGCCGTCCGTCGCGAGCGGCGTCGCCGACGCCACCCAGAACCCGCGAATCGCCTCCGTCATCACACCATCCGTTGCTGTGGCTCCGGACCAAGCCTCTGATCTCGGACGATCCGAGGGGGGCTTCCCGAAGCGTTGTTTTTGCTTTACTTTTCGCGTTGTACCTTACATACAACAAAGGCGCAAATCCTTTCCGTCGTCATGGCGCGCATGACACGCAGCCAGATTCCGAGGAGGTCTCGCATGAACATGGTGACCCCCATTGAACGGCCGACCCAGTTGCTTGGCGCCTTGCGCGACAGGCTCGGCGCGGCTGCCGTGCTTGTTGGCACCGACGTGCCCGCGCGCAATTGCAACGACTGGAGCGCGAGCCTGCCGCAAACGCCGCTTGCGGTGATCCGTCCGGTCGACGCGCAAGGCGTGGCAGACGCGATTCTGACCTGCCGGCAGGCGCAGCTGCCGTTCGTGCCGCAGGGCGGATTGACCGGGCTGTGCCGCGGCGCATCGCCTGAAGCAGGCTGGGTCGCGATCTCGCTGGAGCGCATGAGCGGCATCGAGGAGATCGATCATGCCTCGATGACGATGACGGTGAAAGCAGGCACGCCGCTTCAGACGATCCAGCAGGCGGCCGACGAAGCCGGATTCTTCTTCCCGCTCGATCTCGGCTCGCGCGGATCCTGCGCGATCGGCGGCAACCTCTCGACCAATGCCGGCGGCAACCGCGTGATCCGCTACGGCATGACGCGCGAACTGGTGCTCGGGCTCGAAGTGGTGCTGCCCGACGGCACCATCATCACCAGCCTCAACAAGCTGATGAAGAACAATGCCGGCTATGATCTGAAGCATCTGTTCATCGGCTCGGAGGGCACGCTCGGCATCATCACCCGCGTGGTGCTGCGGCTGTTTCCAAAACCGCGCTCGACCATGGCCGCGCTCTGCGCGCTCGAGGACTATGCCGCGGTGATTGTGCTGCTCGGCGCCGCGCGAAGCGGGCTCGGCCCGCTGCTGTCGGCGTTCGAGGTGATGTGGCCGGATTACTGGGACGTGATCACGAAACGCGCCGGCGTCAAGCCGCCGGTCGCCGCAGGCCACGGCCTCTACGTACTGGTCGAAGCGCAGGGCACCGACGAGAGCCTCGACGCGCCGCGCTTCCAAAGCTGGCTCGAAGAGCTGATGGAGCGCGGGCTGCTCGCCGACGCCGCCGTGGCGCAATCGCTGGCGCAAACGCAAAGCTTCTGGCGCGTGCGCGACATCTGCGCCGAGTTCGGCCAGGTGCTGGGGCCGCACATCTCCTACGACATCGGCCTCGCCGTGGCGCGGATGGACGAGTTCGTCACGCGCTGCAAGGCGGCGCTCGCGGATGGCATCGAGGGATGCGAGAGCGTCTATTACGGCCATATCGGCGACGGCAATCTGCATCTCGTCTCCTGGGTGACCGGCCTTGCCGTCGAGCGGCAGCCGAAGGAAGCGATGGATGCGATCATCTACGGCCTCGTGCGCGAGATGGGCGGCAGCGTCTCCGCCGAGCACGGCATCGGCACGCTGAAGAAGAAGTGGCTGGGTCATGCCCGCAGCGAGGCCGAGATCGCGCTGATGCGGACGCTGAAGGCCGCGCTCGATCCCGATCATCTGCTCAATCCCGGCAAGGTGATCTGAGAGAGCCGATGCGATCGCTGAAGCTCGATGCACCGAAATCGCTGTCGCAGCGGGTGATGCAACGGCTGCGCCAGGCCATCATCGACGGCGAGTTCGCGCTCGGCGCCGCCATCTCCGAGGAGATGGTGGCAAACTCCTTCGGCGTCAGCCGCACCCCGGTGCGCGAGGCGATGGGCCAGCTGCAGGCGCAGGGCCTCGTCGTGATCCGGCCGCAGGTCGGCAGTTTTGTCTTTACGCCAAGCGCGGAAGACATCACCGCGCTCTGCACGTTCAGGATCGCGCTCGAACCCAAGGCCGCCGAACTCGCCTTCCGCCATGATCGCGCCGGTGCGATCACGACGATGAGCGAGGCGATCGCGGCGATGGAGCCGGCGATCGCGGCCAGGGACAACATCGCCTATGGGCGCGCCGATGCCGCGTTCCACGAGGCGCTGTTCCTCCATTGCGGCAATCGCTATCTCGCCGAATCCTATCAGCTCGCATCCAGCCGCGTCGCAGCACTGCGTACCAATTTGACTTCGCCGATCGACGTTCGCACGCGCACGTCTTTCGACGAGCATCGCAAGCTGCTCGATCTGTTCGCGCGCGGCGAGTTCGCCGGCTTCGCGACGCTGATGACCACGCACATCACCAATTCTGGCGTGGTCTACGCCAAAGCGCTGAAGGTGGATTGAGCGCTGCTACCGCGCGCCTTTGGTGCCGGGCCTGTCCAGAAAATCCAGCGCGGTGTTGATCTGTTCGAGCTGGTGCTCGATCCTGTCGCGGTCCTCGACCGTGGGCGCCTTCTCGAGCTGCTCGACGAGCTTCTGCTTTCGGAGCAGCAAGTTCTCTATGACTGTACTCACGGCTCCCCCATCCGCCAGAGGCGAACATCGAGGCGATATTAGACCCCGGACGCGAGCGCGCGCCAGCCGGGTCCGGCGCAAACCCTGCATCAGAATGTTCGCGAGGGCAGTTGGTTCCTGCGTGTGACGCGAGAACGGATCAGCTTAGGCGCGCTTAGTGGGTCGAGCCCACGCGCGCGAGTTGCACCGGTGCGACGTGGGTACGGGTGACGGAGACCGAGAACAGCGCCAGCAGCGCGCACAGCATGCAGAGCCTCATCCGCACCGTCCTGCGATCGGTGATCGGCAGGAACAGGAAAAACATCATCGCCAGGATCAGCAGCATGTCGACCACAAACATCGATCTCTCCCTTGAAACGAGGCAGAGCATGACGGGGGACAGGCTGGGCGGTATGTGGACGGCGTCACACAGCTGATGGCGGCGCTCGCGAACGGTTAACGTGTCCGCACGCCCGGGCTGCCGCCCACGGAACCGGATCTTTCACGTGCCCGTCGGTTGTATTCGCCGTCCCGGAGTCCTATGCGTATGCGCCATGGACATCCAGATCATCGCCGCCGAAAAACCCCTGATGGCGCAGGCGCGCCCGCGCAAGCCGGCGCCGTTCCTCCCGATGAGCCGCGCCGAAATGGATGCGCTCGGCTGGGACGCCTGCGACATCGTGCTGGTGACGGGCGATGCCTATGTCGACCATCCCAGTTTTGGCATGGCCATCATCGGCCGCCTGCTGGAGGCGCAGGGTTTTCGCGTCGGCATCATCTCGCAGCCGGACTGGCATTCGGCCGAGCCATTCAAGGCACTGGGCAAGCCGAAGCTGTTTTTCGGCGTCACCGGCGGCAACATGGACTCGATGGTGAACCGCTACACCGCGGACCGCCGCATACGCAGCGACGATGCCTATACCGCGGGCGGCGAAGGCGGCAAGCGGCCGGACCGCTGCACCGTCGTCTACGCCCAGCGTTGCCGCGAGGCGTTCAAGGGCGTCCCGGTCGTGCTCGGCGGCATCGAGGCGTCGCTGCGCCGGATCGCGCATTACGATTACTGGTCCGACAAGGTGCGCCGCTCGGTGCTGGCCGACGCCAAGGCGGACCTCTTGCTTTACGGCAATGCCGAGCGCGCCGTCGTCGAAGTGGCGAACCGTCTTGCCGCCGGCGAGGCGCCGCGCGAGCTCGACGACATCAGGGGCGTCGCGCTGTTCCGCCGCGTGCCCGAGGACTACGTCGAGCTGCAAGCCGACGATATCGACTCCGCCGATGAAGGCGCATCGCGGACGAAAGGCTTGACCGTGATCCGGCTGCCCGCTTTGGAGCAGGTCGAGCAGGACAAGGAAGCCTATGCGCGCGCGTCACGCGTGCTGCATCGTGAGAGCAATCCCGGCAATGCGCGGCCGCTGGTGCAGCGCCACGGCGATCGCGATCTCTGGCTCAACCCGCCGCCGATCCCGCTGACCAGCGACGAGATGGATGCGGTCTACGATCTTCCCTACGCGCGCGCCCCGCATCCGTCCTACGGTGACGCGAAGATCCCGGCGTGGGACATGATCAAATTCTCGGTGACGATCATGCGCGGCTGTTTCGGCGGCTGCACCTTCTGCTCAATCACCGAGCACGAGGGCCGCATCATCCAGAACCGCTCCGAGGGCTCGATCCTGCGCGAGATCGAGAAGATCCGCGACAAGACGCCCGGCTTCACCGGCGTCATCTCGGACATCGGCGGTCCCACCGCCAACATGTACCGGATGGCGTGCAAGGACCCGAAGGTCGAGGCGGCGTGCCGGCGGCCGTCCTGCGTTTTCCCCGAGATCTGCCCGAACCTCGACACCTCGCATGACGATCTGATCCGGCTCTATCGCAAGGTGCGCGAGACCAAGGGCATCAAGAAGGTGATGGTGGCCTCCGGCGTGCGCTACGACCTCGCGGTGGAAAGCCCCGAATACATCAAGGAGCTCGTCACCCATCATGTCGGCGGCTATCTGAAGATCGCGCCCGAACATACCGAGCGCGGGCCACTCGACAAGATGATGAAGCCCGGCATCGGCGCCTACAACCAGTTCAAGCGGATGTTCGATGCCGCGGCCGAACAGGCTGGCAAGAAATATTATCTGATCCCGTATTTCATCGCGGCGCATCCGGGCACGACCGACGAGGACATGATGAACCTCGCGCTGTGGCTGAAGAAGAACCGCTATCGGGCGGATCAAGTGCAGACCTTCCTGCCCTCGCCGATGGCTACTGCAACGGCGATGTACCACACCGGCGTCAATCCCTTACGCGGCGTGCGGCGCGGCGGCAGCGACAAGGTCGAGGCGATCAAGGGCCTGCGCCAGCGCCGCCTGCACAAGGCGTTCCTGCGCTACCACGACCCCGACAATTGGCCGGTGCTGCGTGAAGCCCTGAAAGAGATGGGCCGCGCCGACCTGATCGGCTCGCGCCCCGACCAGCTGGTCCCCGCGCACCAGCCGCCCGGCACCGGCAAGGCCGCCGGCACGCGGCGACCGGTTCGTCCAGACGGCAAGACCCAGCGGTTCACGACCAAGAATCTGCGGGTGATGAAGTAGCGGGCGAGCCGGATCAGATCCGGTTCATCCTCGCACTGTCGTGCCCCCAAAACAAAAACCTCGAAAACAACCCCATGCACAGTAGCCGGCATGAGCGGGATCAATGACTTAGGTGCTTTGCGAATCCGTTGAATCCGGCGGGCGAGATAACGAAAAAACGAAAATTAGGTTTTGACGAAATATTGACTCGTCGGGCAAAACAGGCGCAAGCTGCCATTGTCGCGGCACGCGTGACAGGGCGAGGCCCAACCGCTACTCCGTATCAATATCCTCGAGCTTCACACCGCGTCCCGCGCGCAGGCTCGAAGCAACCGTCCCCCGACTTGAATCCATTCAACACAGCAGGCGTCGGTGCGCGCCCGGATGCGCTGGGGAGCGTAGTCGTAAACCCGATCGCGGGGTAGGCGGTGTCCGCTCTGTCCGCGAAACCGGACATGGCCAGTCCGGCTTTGTGAGTCAGCTACGGGCCAAAACCGGACTCACGGTGTCATACACATGTGTCGCGCGTAGTCTATTGCTGCGATCTGCTTTCAAGCAGCCGGTCGCGGACGTCCTCCGATACAAAACGCTCCGCCCGCTGCCATGCCTCGTCGTTGTCGCCGCGGAACTGAAAATATTTCCTAAACACGATGCGCTGAGATTTTGCATCGATAGCAACAGTCTGCGCAAACTGCACCAGCGTGCTCATCTTATGGAAGCCGCCGATGATCAGGATCTGCGCGCCGGCCTGTGACGCAGCGCGCAGCCGATCGCGCAACATTGGTCCATCGGTCGGGCAATTTGAAGCGCAGGAGGACGGCACAAGTTTAAAACGGTGGTCCGCCGTGACATCGTCCCGCAGCGCGGTCATGAATGCCCGCAATCGCTTTTCATGTACGGCCGTCTGATCGGTGGGCTCGTTCGACGTGTCTCTATACTTGAAATCGTCGACGGAGACAGCCAAAGCGTGGCTGGCGGTCTCGGCGGATGCATCTGCGATGAGGCTGGTTCCCAGGAGCAGACCGGCTGTGGTAACAGCGTGCAGGATTGAGCTGTGGCGCATCGTGATGACTCGATCTCCTCGGCTAAGCCCATCTTAGAAGATCGATTCTTTCCGTCTCCTGTCGAAGAAATTAATGCTTGGTAACGCTACGCGGCCGCCCATCGCAGCGCAGCGCTAACGTCTGCAGTGAGTCACAAGCGGTCCTCAGCCGCATGCACACGGCGGGTCGGCTGAGGGCCAAAAGGCGATCATGCGGGATATTATTCTATCAAGAGCAGCCCCCGCTTCTCGTCGCCGTCGAAGGTATTAACAGCGTCGAACAGCCGCTTCCGCTCGACGAGCCAGGGCTGGAAATCGAGATTGACATCGAGGACGAAAACGAGGTCCTCGGCTTCCAAATAGCCCCCGATTGGCGAATGGTGGCCACTCCCAGCACCGAAAATTTGAGCGCGATCGAAATTCACGATGTAGCGTCGCCCCGGATCGTTGGAGCGACGGAGATGCTCCAGAAACAGGGTCTCGCTGAGTTCACGCAAGACTGTAACTTTCCGGCTGGTGTGGGACTGGGCGACTTTGGCCAGCTCGTCGAGCGTGAGACCCATGATGCATACGCCTGTCCAGCAGCTCCACGTGCGGGCCAACACCTTGCCCTCCGTCCTCGCCGCCTCGCCAAGAGACCGGTACGTATTCGCAACAGCGGCAGGTCCGCAGCGAGAGCCATTTGATTGCCAATCAACATGTCTTTGGAATGTGGCTGCCACGGGCAGGTGCCACGCACGCTCTATGAGTTCAGGCGTACGTGTTACCGATGAAGCTATGGCTTCTGATGGAACGTGCGATCGGCTGACCACCAGGGCCCCGGCCCACACCAGACCCACGGCGAGAACCATGCTGCTGATGCTGACGCGGTGCCATCGCTTCATCGGTCAAAACCTTTGGCGGCAACGACGACATCGGCCGGCAAAATGATATTCAGTAGCCTACCGGCAGGAAGAAATTTCATGTGCGCGTCCGTTCGGGCTGAAAATGCGACCGCATCTCGACGGGGCTGACCAAGTCTTCAGGAAAAGCGACAGCCAATCGGACCCTTTTCCGCGACATCGCCGACACGTTTCAGCGTCGCGATCCAGATGCTAGATTTCCGACCCTACCCCGAATAGGAGGACGACATGCCCGATAGCGTCTACAAGGTCATTGAGCTGGTCGGCACCAGCACCGACTCGTGGGAGAAGGCGGCTGCCAATGCGGTCGAGCAAGCCGCTAAATCCCTCCGGGATCTTCGCGTTGCAGAGGTGGTCAAGCTCGATATGCAACTGGACGACAAGGGAAAAGTCGAGGCCTATCGCACCAAGCTCAACGTCTCGTTCAAGTTCGAAGGC
>NZ_JBEPRI010000012.1:0-282143 GCF_040548265.1 Bradyrhizobium sp. F1.13.3
CGTAAAATGCGTCAGGGCCAGCGCTTCAAAGCGCGGCTCAACGAAAGGCCCAGCGGCCAAATCCATTGCAGCCAACTTTTGCAACAAAATCGGCCAACAGCAGACGACATGCGCACCTCCTACCACTTGAAAGAAGCCGCCACCTCGTAGCTCCGCGGTGCGCCCAGGATAATCTGGTCGGTGTAGCCGGGGTCGCCCCAAGCCGCGTAGAGCTTGTTGGTCAAATTCCTAACGCGGATGCTCAAGCGGGTCCGATCGAGACTTGGGAAGTACACCTTGGGAATATCGACAAACGCAAACGCATCGAACGTGGTGTAAGCGTTCATAGTGACGAGATTGTCTTGAAAGTTATAACGGTCACCGACGTGACGCATCAGGCCGCCGATCTCGACCGGGAGTGTCGTTTCAAAGCGATACGACGCGCCGGCATTGGCAACGAAATTCGGCACGTTAGGCGGCGTCTTGCCCGAATAGGACTGGAACACGCCGTTGCCATCGACATAGCTGAAATCGATGAAGCGCGACTGCACGAAGGCGACATTGCCCCACAGTTTCAGGCCGCCGACCGGGTTGATCGCGGCGGCGATCTCCATGCCCTTTGCTTCGATCTTGCCGGCGACGTTGAACACGATGCCGCTCTCGGGGACATAGACGTTCTTGCGCTCGATGTCGAAGGCCGAGAATGTGGCCTCGGCGCGCTTGTCGGCCGATTGCAGTTTCACCCCGGTCTCATAGGTCCGCGATGTCGTCAGGAGCAGCGGCACCGACGGCGCCAGGATGAAAATGTTGGCCACCGTCGGGTCTGCCGCAGTCGCGTACTGGCTGTACAGCATCACGCCAGGGGCGACGTCCCAGGTGTAGCCGATGCGGCCGGTTACGGGATTGAACGTCGTCGAGAAGGGATAGCCCTTAGCGGATTCAAGCACTCCACCGGGATCAAACCGCGCGCGGTCCAGCTTGATGTCCTCGAACCGGATGCCGCCGATCAGGGCGAAGGTCGAGGTCAGTTTGAGCCGGTCCTCAAACGACAGGGAGGTCGTGTCGAGGTGCGTGTAGATCTTCTCGTCGCTGCGCGGGCCATAGAGGCCGCGATCCGGATTGAGGAGATCGACGTAGTCCGATGAGAACAGCGTGTCCTGCGAGACGTTGAATTGCGAGCTGCTCGCAGCCACGGTGGCGACGAAACGGTTATCCATGCCGGCCAGATTGGAATTGACGGTAAGGTCTGTGATGTTGCCGTAGAGCCGTTGCGCGTGATCGAGCGCCAGGCGCTCGCGATAGATGCTCTGCGCGCCCGCGAAATTGCCTACGGTCTGATCAAATGAGGTGATCTCGTTATTGAACCAGTGCCGGTGGGCGTCATAGCCGTAGACCTGGCTCTTGAGGGAGATGTTGTTGGTGATGTCCCATTGAAAGCCGCTTCGCAGCCACAGCTCGTTCGCCCCGCTGCGATTGTCGAGCACGTTATAGTTCGTCGTCAGCGTGCGCGCATCGACCGTCACCGGGACCGGCGTGCCGCCGCTGAGGTAGTAGTTGCTCCACTGGCCCGAGACGACGCCTGATGTCGGCACAATGCCCGGCGCATTGGCCGGCACCAGAGGCGTGCCCCAATAGAAGCGGTCCTTGTCCTGCCTGTACTCGGCCGCGCCCCAGACCTTCAGGCTGTCGTTGACGCGATAGTTCAGCTGGCCCGAGACATTGCTGAGCTTCGAATAAGTGTCGTCGATAAATCCCTTGTTGTTGAAATGACTGATGTCGAAGCGGTAGTCGAGCCCGTCGATCAGTGTGCTGCCGCCAGAGCCATAGCCAGCGCGATAACCGTTGAAGGAATCGTAGGAGGTGAAGGTGTCATTGATAACAGGCCCGGTGTGCGGCGCCTTGGTGACGTAATTGATCGCGCCGCCGGTCGCCCCTAAGCCGGCTACGAGTGAATCCGGCCCCTTGATGATCTCCACCTGCTGCAATCCGGCGACATCCATGGGGCGGCCGGTCATGGTCGATGGGCCGATTGGGATGCCGTTGTACAGAGTGCTGATCTGGTCGCCGGAAAACCCCCGCATTGAGAAGATGGCGGGTGCACCCGGAGCGTCGCCGCCGGTCACGCCGGCCGCCGCTTTGGCGACGTCGGTGGTCGTCCGGATGCCAAGTTCCTGCATAACGCGCTGGTCGATGACCTCGACGGTCGCGGGCATTTGCCGCGCCGTGATTCCGAGCCGGGAGCCGACGTCGGTGACGGCGGCCGTGTTCAGCGGCGTCTGAATCGGGCCGCTCAATGGCTGGGTTGCTGGGACGGCGACGACCGGACCGGACAGATTGCGCCCCGGGGCGCGGCGGGCCGTCCGCGGCTTTTGAGCGCCCGCGCTGACGCCGGGAGCCCGCCGCGCAGCAGGTGGTGAGACGATCACGGGCTCCACCTCTCGGGAGGTATCCCGGGCGGCGGTCTGCGCTCTTGCCATGGGGCACAGCGACGTAGAGAGCAGCAAGACCAGCCAGGCAGACCTCGTCCGCTGGATGCTGCGTGTGAGGCCCTGAGAGATGCCCCTATCGTCAAGCGAAAATGCCGGCGCAATGCCGCTGCCGAAATGAAGATGTTGCACAAGAACGCTCTGCGGCGACGCAAACAAACCGTCACCGCGGTTGCCTTAGTCACCTGCCTTCGCCCCAAGCGGCAGATGCACCGGCTAGTTGTCCGACATCGAGGCACCCCGCCCAATGCGTTCGCGCGTGACTTATGGCTGGCAGCAGGTTTCCTGGCTCGCGGGTCATCGCCTTCGACCGCCTTCCCAGAGCCCGAGCAGGGCTCCAGTGGTTCGTTTGGTCGTCGGCTATCCGCTTACAGTTGCGGGGGCAGCCGCGGAATTGCCCGCCGAGACGGACGCACCGCATTCCCTTGAAGAGTCCTTGCAGACACTACCGGTCACGAAGGTGGCATCTGCGCGATGGGCCGTCAATATTCGTGTGGCCCTTCACGCATGCCGTCGTTCAAATCGTACCAGTGTGTTGCTGGTTTGCCCGACCGGCGGCTCGGGCCGGTGAACAGGATAGCCTTTTCCAGAAGCTGTGAGGCCGACGAGCTACCGCCCCCTCTCGCTGGCGATCACACCAAACCAGAGCGTTGCATTGTAAAGGTCGGCGGTCGCTTGATCCGGTGTAACCGATGGGGCGGCACGATGATCTATCACCAGCAGATGGGGGCCGGGCTTGGCGATGGGAATTGTCACTATGCCATCGGCGTCGGTCTTGAATGTAGGTATGTCTTTCTCCGCGACGGGGGTTTTGCCGTCGCTGCGTTCGACCTCCGCATCTGACAGCGGCTTGCCGCGAAACAGTACCTTAATCTTGAGTGCCTCCCCCGGCTGGACTTTGGCCGGGTCCGATAGCGGCACAAGCTCCAGGTCATGTCCAAGCAGCTCGGGCCACGGCGCATCGGCTCCCGTGATGGCCTTTGCGAACTTAGCGGACCAGACGCTTTCAACTGCGTCTGGCACCAAGCGCCGCGTGGCATTCCGGAAGACGCCGCCCGTCGTCTTGATCCAGAAGCCATTGTCGTAGCGGGCTGCAAGCAGCGTATGGCCGTCATCGAGGAACGGCTTTGTTCTTGCGATCTGGAAGCCGTTTTCCGACGCGGCCGCAAGACCGTCCAGAAGCGAGCTGCGCCCGCTCTGCGTGATCGCAAAGATGTCCACGACCTTGTCTGCGAACGCGGGAGGACGGTCGTCGGGATGACCGTAGTTGACGACGACACGGCGAGCGCTCGCCGGTCCCGACAGAGTGAGCCAGACATCGTGGGCGAGTGACGGAGCGAGCGAGCCGAGCAGCAGGGCGATCGCGAGCGGCAGGCATTTAACGAGACGGGAATCGATCATTTAGTTACCAGCTTTGGGGCGGCCGCCGCCATGGCGGTCGGGAAGCGATAGGTCACACCCGCCAGCACGGCGAGTGTCGGCTGCGCGCTCACGAAGATGTCGGAAGTTTTTGCCCCCACCGGATCGCCGAAATTGATTGCGATCTCGCTCACACGATCGCCGGGATACCAGGTAGCCTGCGTGAACGCTGTCCAACCCTCGGGCCATGAATAAGCAAGCTTCCCGGTCACGCGCGAGTACGGCGAGGTCGTGATGAGCCCATCCTGCGTCAGGTTCTTCTTGCCCACGAAGGTGACGTAGGCGGAGCCGGACACCGTTTGCGCATTGCCCGTCGCGAGCTTGAAGTCGACGCCGATATTGGCAACGTAGTCCGGCACGTTCGGGACGAAGTACGAAGGAGCTGCATCGATGAGGCGCGCCGATATCCCGACAAAATTGGCGAACAGGGACACCTCGTTGACCGGGTCTCTGAGTACGAACCAGCGGGCGTCGACGTCATATCCGCTGCGCTGGGCCTTGCCCAGAAAGGTAACGGGCAAGCCGGGAGCTGACTGAAATGCCTCGTTGGCCGAATCCGTCGTCCAGTAGCTGGCGAATAGCTTGAAGCGGTCGATGATGAACTGAATGCCGCCTTCACGGCTGAGGACCTTGAAAGGTTGAATGCCGGGGTTGCCGATCAGCTCGGCTGGCACGTCGATGCTGCGGAAGCCCTCGCCATAGTTGGCGAACAATTCGAGCCATTTCACCGGCGTTATGGCGAGGCCGACCTTGGGGCTGGCGATGCCGTTCGAAATGTTGGGCGTGCCACCGAATGTGATCCGGTCATCGATATCGTAGTAGAATTGGTCGTAGCGTCCGCCGGCCGTGAACTTCAGCCAAGGAAGCGGCTTGATTTGGACCTGACCGAAGCCCGCGACGTTCGTCTCGGTCAATCCCACGTTGACGGCGACGGGACCTGACACAGCGCGTGCGATGGTCGGCGCCTGAAAGGCCTCGATGAAGTCGGTGCGCCAATTGCTGCCCAGCAGCACTTGAACCGGGATGTCATCGCCTATTGCGCCGCTCCAGACCTTGCTGACACGGCCGCCGACCATGGTGCGGTCCTCGTGCTGGGCCCGCTGTCCGCCGCCGAAATCGGCGAATCGGTTCGAGAATTGGTGACTGACGAAGAACGCGCCCTTCAGCTCTTGATCCTGAGCGCCGGAAACGTAGTTCGTAACGAAGTTCTCAAGCTGCTTATTGCCGCCGTCGGTGGGATTGGTTGCCGAACGCTCGGAAATAATGCCGGCGGCAATGGCGTCTCGGCTGGCATATCCGGGTGAACCGTATTCGGTGCCGTAGGCCTGCGCTCGAAACGAGACCGTCGCGCCGTCAGGCAGCGTGGTCGTGACCTTGTTGAACGAATTGTAACGATCGATGAAGCTGTTATCCCGATATCCATCGGTGCGATAGGCTTCGAGCGCGAGATAAGGGAGCCACGCACCCTGTGTCGTGCTGTAGGTGGCTACGCCTCGCGCTGTCCCCTGAGTGCCGCCGGAGATTCCGAGGGTCGAAAACGGCTCCGCCTGCTTGGTGGCAATGTTGACCGAGCCGCCCATGTTGGAGTCGCCGTATTCGACCGAGAAGGGCCCACGCACGATCTCGATGCTCTTGATCGTCTCGGGGAACAAGACGTTGAGGTCGGCATAGTTCGGCGTGTGTAGCGAGGAGACCTCGTTGAGCGGAACACCGTCGATGTGATAGGCGATGTCGCGGCCATGTTCGGCATCGGTGTAGCCGCGTAGCGAGAGGCCATAGCCGATGCCGCCCTGGCCGTAATTGGAGACGTTAAAGCCGGGCAGAGGCCGGAACAGATCCCCGTAGGTGGCGACGGCAAGCCGACTTATAGCGGGCGCGTCTACGACTGTTGTGGCCGCTGGCAGCGCAGTCACCGCATTAGATAAGTCGCCCCGCCCTGGCGAGGCACCGGCGCCGGCGGACAGGAGCGGTCCTGATTGCTGCGATGATGGCTGCGAGACCGAAGAGCGCGGGCGCGTGCTACTCGGTGCCGCAGTCTCGGCTCGCCGCGTGCGTTTGGGCACCGCTGCCGGCGCGGAGACCGTCACCGGCGGCAGTGAGCCCGCCGACAGCCCCGTCTGAGCGTGGACTGAATCTACAGCCCAAAAACCCGTCAAGGCCACGGCAGTCAAGGTGGTGCCCCAAGCGACTGTACGCACACTGATCCGCCTGCACTGATAAGGTTCGGGCCTGAAGCCGAACCTCAATGGTATGACTTGGTCTAGGAATTAATATATCAAAGTATGAGGAAGAAAGTCGATCGTCATACTCTGGCGTTGTCCAAAGGGGCGTTATGGTCAAGCTGCGGTTGAGGCAAGATCAGCTCGTGCTCGGTTTCCAAGCGACAATGGCATCTGGCGACTGAGGCGCTCTTCGGCTTAGGGCCACATCCGGACTCATGCAGCGCAACATGATCCCATCCAGCTGTTCGACTGTGAGACAGCGTCCGGGTTATCAAAACGCGACCATGCAGCAGTCCTTCGGTTTCGGCCTCTGCTCCTCTTCCGCTGCCAACATCCCAGCAAAGTCTAGCAGACGGACGCAAGCAAAAGCGCTCGAAGGCTCGCCGTGGTCCTTTCTCGGTCGGAAAAGAACCCAAATGCGGCGCCGATCTCCTGTGCTCACCATCGATACCTCACGCCGGCGTAGACGGCCCTGCCGTTTCCGGGCTCGAACAGAGGTGACGTCGGTGTTGCCCGATCAATAATGCTTGCGCTCGCGATATAGGCCTTGTTGGCGATGTTACGCGCCTCAATGTAGCCGGTGACTGGACCGCCATTGTCGAAGCCGGCCTTTAGGCCCCAAATCGCATAGGCCGAGCTGATCAGCGTGTTGGCACTATCGACGAAGTAGGCTTGCGGCACCCATTCCAGATTGGGTCCAAAATAGAGACCGCTCGGGTGCTTGTACAGCAGTTCGGCACGCACGAAGTGGCGCGGCGCGCCTGGTAGCTGATTGTTGCCGAACACCGGATCGTTGTCGAAGCGGAAGTCGTTGAGCGTGTAGGCTACGTTGAGCCAGATCTTGTCAGACACCGGTCCGCTCACGAAGACGTCGCGGAAGATCGCGGCGCCTGCGCCCGCCTCAACACCCTGATGGATGGTCTTGTTGGCGTTGGTGACATTGCAGTTGCCGAACGCGCTGTAGAGGCACAGCAGCTCGTCGTCGATGTTCGCGCGATAAAATGCAATCTCCCAGGCGTAGTCGGGCCGCTTCATGCGGGTTCCGATTTCGTAGGTCGTGGCGGTTTGCGGCTTGATCAAGAAGAACGGGATGTTGGGCAAGGTCGGGTTCAGGAAGTTGGGGCTCACGCTCTCGCCAAAGCTAGGCACCTCCGCGCTGCCTGAGACGTTGCCAAACACCTGCCAAGTTGGATCGACCTGCCACAGCAGGCCTACCTTCGGGCTCCACAGGCTAAAGGTGCTCCGACCATCGACGTCGCCATTGGTCGAAAAATTCACTTGCTGATCGCGCACCGCGAACAGATATTGCGTGCCCGCCACGAAAGCGACGTTCGGTACGAAGTAGAACGAATTCTCCGCATAGGCGGAGTAATTTCGTGGCTTCTGCAACAACGACGAGGTCGGCGTCCCCTTGAAGCCACCGACATTGACGAATTGTTGCGCATCAATGGTGCCGTTCAGGATGTTGAAGCCGGCGACGAATCTATTGCGGAATCCGCCGATGAAGCGATCGTCCGTGACCTTCGCGAAGGCACCATAGTCTTTGTACCGATAGTCGAGCCATTGAAAGATCGGATGCATCAAGTGCCGATCGACCCCGAACGCCCCGAGTTCAACCTGGGTATCCTCGAAGCGAATAGTCGTCTTGTTTGCTATCCGCACGGTGTCGATATTGCGCTGCCAATCGTTAGCGACGTTGATCGGAGCCGCCGAAGTGGGTGAGGTCAGCGCCGTGGTTCTGTCCACACTGCCCGGAATGCGCTGGCGTACCTCGTTCGCGTTGAAATAGAACCGCGTTTCGACGTCCGGCGATATCTGATAACCGATATTGCCGTTGATGCGGTTGCTCGATCCGAAGCTGTGATCTCGAAAGCCGTCGGATGCCTGCGTCGAGGCAGTGACAAAGCCGTCCCAAGGGCCGTTCGCACCGCCGGCATTGGCTTGCAGTCGCTTGAAGCCGAAGGCACCCAGATCGAAGGACACGCCGTTTGGAAGCGGATCGCGGCCGGTGGGGATGACGAAGTTGATGGCACCGCCCAGGGAATTAGCCCCGTATTGCAGCGCGTTTCCGCCCTTGTAGACAGCTACGTATTTGTAGGCCGTCGGATCGATCTCCTGAAAATCACCGTAGCCATCTGCCGTGTTGATGGGGATGCCGTCCATGTAGAGCTGGACGCCGCGCAGATGGAAATTGCGCGACAGGCCGGAGCCGCGGATCGAAAGGCGGGTGTCGTCACCCCATTTCGGCTGGGCGAATACGCCCGGGACGTAGTCCAAAATGTCCTTGATCGTGTTCGAGACCGTCGAGTTTCTGTAGGCCTCGGCGGGCACGATGGCCACGCCGCCAGGTGTGTTGTTGATTTCTTTGAGCGCCTGCTGTGCCGAGAGGACGCCGAGCGCCACGCGCGATGCGCCTATCTGGTCGCCCGCTGATTGGACCGGTGCGGCCGGCGCCCGTCTGGCACGCGCCGTTCGCGGTGAACGATTCGTATCCCGGGATGGTCGGCTAGTTGCATCACGCTTTTGCGGAGGGGCTTCAACAGTGACAGGCGGCAACTGCTTCTGCCCGTTTGATTGTGCGTTTACTGGTGAAGAAAGGATGGCGCCGGCGAGCGCACAGACTAGTAGCCGCCGTACAGCGGATGACATGGTATTCAAACTCCCGATCGAACTGACGAATATTGGCGCTGGTGTAGCGCTGCTGTCAGATCAGGAAGGGAGGCGCGCGAGATTGATGATCGTGCGATCGAAACGGCGCAACTGACCCTTCTTCGAACGCAAAGGCGATGACCACCTCAACATATTGACGGTCAGCGAGGCCGGCTTGTGGCGGCGGAAGCGCGGTCGGAGTGTGAGGCACGACGCATGATGGACAGTGTATCGCGAGCTTCTTGCCGCTGTTGTCCGTGCCTGTCCGGCCGGCATCCAAATCGCCACTGCTGCTACACAATTCGTGAGCCGCGGCTGCCGCGGCGGGTGAAACGCCTGCAGCGAGCATACTGGAGAGGATGAGATTGAAAACGAGGGCGTAGGCCGCAATGAATGCGGCCCCGCAGCCGATCCGCCGCTTGTGAACGAACCTCATCATCGCGTGATCCCCATACCAGCGCTACCACAGGGTATGGCCCACTCAAACGCTGTAGGAGTAAAATTCGGCCGATCGTGTGCCAAGTGTTGCACCACTACCACTAACCCAGGGCTTCCCCTTTCTTGCAACGCGCGGCCGGACCATACATTTGGGTCACAAGCGGCAGTAGGCGCCAACGTCGGTCGACTCCGGTTCACCCCTCACAGCCGACGAGACACGTCTTGAGCGACCTTCAGCTGAGGGCCACCAGGCGGTTTGGCGAGGCGCTGTAAACTTCCACTCCAACTCATAGAGCGGACGCACTCGGGTCCGGGCGGCGAATCCATTCAGACGGACGAAGCCTAGACAAACTTGGAAAGTAACAGCTAGTCATTCGAATGGGGTGGATTCCGAATTGGCTGCGACGGGCAGATGTCAGGCTGCGGCCTAGGGCCGGCGCTCAAGTCGACTTACAACCGCTGTCGGAGCGCAGTGCCCGATGGCTGAAGGCAAACTTGTATCGCTTCCCGGGCGCGGTGTGGTCGCTGAAGCGGAGCTGTGTGGAACTCGCAGAGGGCGACGTGATCGCGCTGCATCTTGTTGTCGAGCGGATCACGGAGGCCGGGCTGAAGGTGCGGCTGTCGGGCCGCCTTCGCGGCTGGGACGGTGCATCGCCTGTTTGGACTTTGCTGGTGCGCAAGCGTTAGCGGATCGGACCCTCGTGAACGTGCCGCGACGAATGACTGCTTGGGGACAGAGTGTCGGTTTGGGAGCGAGCGCGGTATCTGCTCTTCATTCGGAAACGGGATTGCACCGGCCAAGCTCTGCACGTCAGCTGCGGGTCAAAGGCAGCGGTAGAGGATGCGGATTGTGAGCGGGTTTCCTAATGACGTCCGGCGATGGAAGGTCATGCCGCTTGACCGGGAGCGGCCTAGCGGCGACCGTGATGGCGCGGCGCAGCGGCATTTTCCTGTCGCCAGCGCGGGGGAGCCCGAGCAACGCGCAGACGCTCGCTGATGGAGACCGAGCACCCGCGAGACCTGGCGATGGACCGTCACGCTGGGTCCCGTGGGGCGTCATCACCAGCAGCGATAGCCAGTTGATGCACCCGTCGCGCCGCGGACATCCAGACGCAATCCGACGAGTTCATCATCGCTGAGCGGCTCGAGCGGACGGAACGGGCACCACGCTGTAGATGATTTTTCCCCACCGCCACAAAGGGTTCGCGGTTCGCCCCGCAAAACCTACGTGCGGTCGGGAGAAGAATCTTCCAAAAGCGAACATGCCGCGAACAGTTATGGCCGCAGCGCACGGCTTCCATGTGCGTGACGAGTCGTGCTGCGCCCGGCGCTCCGTCCGTAGGCCGGAATGGAGAAGTCTGCACCCGGCGAGGCAGTCCGCGCCGGCGGTTAGAGCCCTGCCCTGGCCAGTTCAGCCCGCTCGAAGGAGCCTCGTCTCTCGCTCCTGAACAATGATCTCCCGAACTTTCGATCGCCCACCTCGGACCAGGTCGGCGGCCAAACGCGCCTCCCCCCGCCAGAAAGCTTGCCTTCTCACTTCGGGCCAGGTGTAGAAGCCGTCGGGCAAACTGGGTTGTCGAGGCGAACCAATCACAGCGTCCACGTCAGCCTGCCGCACTACGCAAAGCAAATGGCGTCGAATGTTTATGCGGCGGCCCCAGACAACTTCTTCGCGCTCGTCGTTCCAATCCTCCATGTAACGAGAGGTTAGCAACCGATAGTTCTGGACGAGTGTGCTGCGGTCGAGGACCAGGACGCCGCCGTCGGGCAGGTGTCTCGTCTCTCCAGTCATGTTGCCCCAGTACGCAGCGACCTCCGGCGATCGGCTAAAGAAGACCGCAGCATCGCCTGCGGTGGCTGGCAACAATACTCCCGTGCGCATCACCAGCGGGAGGTGCCGGGTGCCATGGTAGATCACGTCTCGGCCGCGTCCACTCTTCCGAGCCAGGCGCGCCATGACGGTTTCTCTGTCCGTTCCGGGAGGCCGCTCCTTTAGTTGCGACATTGCGATCTCACTGGCTACTGTCGTCCTCACGAACAAACCATCGTGGCTTGTCGAATGTGCGGCGGCAGCAAGTCTGCAGGCCGAAAATTTTGGCGGGGGGTGTTGCGAACGTTTGAAATACTGCCCTTGGGGGCTGCCAGGGGGCGGCCGCCGAATAAATCATTGACCGAACCGACGCTGCTTCGGTTTCCCGACTCGCCAATGCTTCGGAGCTATTCCTGCTGATACACTCTTGCTGCCGGACTCCTTTTGTAACATACTGACGTTCGTCGATATGTTACGAGATTGATGATGTCGCAGCCAGTTATCGCTTACTATCGAGTATCCCGAGAGAAGCAGGGTCGGTCGGGACTCGGCCTCGACGGGCAGCGGCGGCTAATATCGGCGTTCGCCACCAACGAGGCAATGGAGATTGCTGGCGAGTTTACTGAAGTTGAGACCGGCAAAGGTGCCGACGCTTTGGAGAGGCGGCCCCAGCTTGCCGCTGCCCTACGGAACGCGAAGAAGCTGAAATGTCCGATTGTTGTGGCCAAGCTGGACCGCCTATCGCGCGACGTGGCGTTCATTGCCGGCCTAATGGCGAAGCGCGTGCCGTTCATTGTCACGGAGCTGGGTCGGGACATCGACGCATTTATGTTGCACGTTTATGCCGCGGTAGCTGAGAAGGAACGCCGAAATATTGCTGAACGCACTCGTCTTGCACTTGCGGAGGCCAAGCATCGCGGAAAGAAACTAGGCAACCCACAACAGGCCGAGGCTAACAAGCTCGCTGCAGCGGTTCGGGACGCCAGACTGCGACCTATCCTCGAAGAGCTAGAGGGATTGCCGCTTCGAGAGATTTGCGCGGAATTAACTGATCGAAGGATCCCCGCCCCGCGTGGCGGGGAATCATGGAATCCAATGTCCGTCCTACGCTCCCTACGGAGGCTCGGAATGAGGACCGGCTGACCGTAAACACTACGTGGGCGAGCGCCGCTCATAAGCACGCGTTCTGACCAGCCGCCTGCCTCTCCTCATTCGCGAGGGATCTCCCTGGGCGCCCCTTATCCTTTGCTTAGCTGCTTCCGGAACGCTGCATACTTTGCCGCGCGATTCCGGACGATAGTCTGCAAACCTCGCCCGCCGTGCTTCAGGCAGGTTGCGACGTTTCGCACGGCGACATTGCGGCATCTCACTCCCGTAGATCGGGCTGTCGCTTCGCACATGCGGCGATTCGTCCGCGCTGGCCTAAAGGCCGACTGCATTCGCGAGAGCCGCCAGTTGATATTTCCGGAGCCCGAGGTTCTGCCCATGGATCATTCTCCCCGCCTAGACAACTGTCGCCGACTGTCCTCGACAGCTGCGACAGTTCTCCATCCCCTATAGGGATGGAGAAGAACTGTCGCGAAGGCTGTCGCCCCAGCAAGACCTCCAACGATTTCATTATTTTACGCCTCATTTTCATTGTGCGACAGATCGAAATGCGAACTGTCGCGGACTACAGCGATCCACGATCCTGTCGCCAACTGTCGCGAACTGTCGCACTGCCGCAGATCCAACAGCTTAGTCGTCCTCTGGCGACAGAACCTCGAACTGTCGCGAACTGTCGCCTTCTGTCGCAACCCACCAAAACATCTTCTCGCCAGCGATTTCATCGAACTCGACCATCTGTCGCGAACTGTCGCGGTGTTTTCTTTCACCGCTCCCTACGACTCCAAGCAAATCCTCGACTGCACGCTGAAAGGCGCGGTCTATCGTCTTGTCTTTCTTGTCAGCTGGAACCACCCGCCTGTACTCATCCTTCCAGTCGTCCAAGCTGACCGCCTTGACCCTCGCATGGTTCGCCTTCGGTGGCTGCACCTCTCTAAACTTCCCGCCATCCAAACATTCGAAGAACGCCTGGCGCGCAGGCTGCCAGCGTCGATTTCTGGATGGCCGGGCAGCACCTCCAAGCGTAGCTCCTCTGAAGGCTGGGATCACGTCCGAAACCCTGGCGCCGTCGTCGCCGACATAGCTGTGGGCACCAAGATTGAAGGGGATCGGCGGCGTGAGAGGCCCATGCCGGTTCTTGGTCATCTCCAGGAGCAAACCAGACGTTTGCCCCGCCTCCCCTTTGATCATCAGCTCAATCTCCGCTGCTGCGGGCTTGGCCGACGATCCGCGCGTACCGCGGTCAGGATTCTTACCGGTATGATCGAGCACGAGCGGGGTTGACTTGAACTCGCGACCGATTGCCATCAGCTTGTCGAATATCATCTCCGCCAGATGGCTCTTGTCGGGATCGATCGGCCCCGTGATGCGTGAATATGTATCGATGACAAGCAATGCCGGCGCGAGGCGAAATCGCTTGTAAATTTCTTCGCTCGCCTGCTCCATCAGCAATCGCATGATGGGCTGAGCGTTGCGGTCGTCCAGTTTCGGAATTTCGGCCGAGGGTACGACTACTAACGGTGTGGCACGCTGCTTTTCATTGTCGACCGGCTGATATCCGCCAATGTTCTGCTCTATGCACCGCATATACGGAACCACCTGCCGCTCGCCCTCCGCCGCGAACCAGATCACGCCACCCGTCCGTGAAACAGGGTGCGCTGGGGCCAGTTCGTGGCCGGTGCCTATCGAGAAGGCGATCCGAGCAGCCGCCTTTGTTTTCCCCACGGATGTCGGCCCACTCAAAAGGTGGATACCTCCCGGAAGGTCGATCAGCAGTCCATCAATAAGATATTGCACAGGTGCAATGACCTGCTTCTGCCAACCTAACAGCAGTTGCGGCTTGCGCCGTGGCCGAACACCGTTCTCGAAAAGCGCACTTCCGCTTTCCGGTCTTAGTTGAAATCCCTCTTTGTCATCGTCTGGCACATCGGTCACTCCAGACGTCGGCTGCGTCCCACTGCTCCTTCTCGGGAAACCAGACCTGCACCTGTCGTCCGGCGCCGCGCCAACGAGTGGCGCAGACCTCTGCGGCATCAAAACCGGGCCGCTTGCCTGTCCGTGGATTGAGTGGATCATGGTCTGCCCAGATCACCAGCCGCTCAAGGCCTTCGAAGACAGGCAATGCCTTGATGCCGCTTGTTGAGCCCAATGCCCAAATCGGCCCGCTGCCCATGGCCTTGATCGAGAGCGCGGTTTCAAGCCCTTCCGCAATATGCAACTCAACCCCGTGCACTCTCTGCAGCTTCATTGCGGCGCCGCCCGCCGGGCCGAGCATCATTGGATGGCCATCCTTGCAGGCGTCGGGGGTCAGAAAGATACGCTGGATAGCCTGCACGGCATTTGAGGCGAAGCCACGCATTGCCACCACGATCGCAGGCGCCAGATCGTGGCCACGCGGACAGCGGGGATGGAAGCGCACGATGCCGGGCAGCTCCTTGGCCACGGTCCAGATCTGGCGGCGATCGAGATAGTCCTCGGCCATGGTGCCGTCGCACTCAGTGGTCTCGTCCCAGATCCGGCGCGCCCGGTCGCGCATACGCTGCTGCTCGCGATCGGCGCTGGCCTCGCGCTCGGCTGGTTGACTAACCCTGAGCGCTCCTGAGCCCTCTGGCTCGCCATGCCACAGCCCGCGCGCCTTGAGCGCGGCGATGACGTCGAGCGTCTCGCAGCCGGCGAGGCAGCGGACCTGCACCCTCGACTTGCCGTCGAACAGGATCATCGACGGCCCGGCGTCGTCATGCGCGACGCACCTGCATTTCCATTGCCGGCCAGACCGGACAGCACCGAGGGCGTGGGCGAGCTGCTCAGCGTTCATCGTCAGCTCGCGCGATTTGAACTGCCATGGATAATTTGCGTCGTCTGAGCCTGAGACCTGCCGTTGATCGGCCCCACGTCAGCCGCCCCGCTCGCGACGTCTCCGCAATACTTCTGCCACAGGCGATCTCGAGTTTCTCGAGGCAGGTCGTAGAACGAGACCCAGACGTCGCTCTCGCGCGCTCGCGCGAAATATTGGCGACCCACCTGCGTCCATTTTTCCGGAAGACCGTAGATGTCGTATGGATCGAGCACAGATCTGAATGCCCAAGCCATGATCGCGGATTGAGGGTTGATCTCAGCACCCGCTAGCTTCCACATTGCCACGAACTTTTCCGGCACGATGCTTTGCGGCAAGGTCCAATGCGCGTTCGCGACTGACAAGCCGAGCCTCTCTTCGGAAGATCCCGGCGCCAGATCGACTTCTGAGAAATTGCCTAAGACCAGTCGCTGGTTGGCCATAAGGCCGAGGATCGGTGCTAGCTCCGAGATTGGACGCAATTTTTGGTCGGGCACACAATAGCAGGCACATTCGGCTCGCGGCGCCTGCCGATACTTCGGCCGTTTACCCTCCCACCCGATGATCCAACCGCGCTCGCCGACGATTGGATCTTCATCTCTATCCTTGGGATGGACAATAAGCCCGGGACTATCAGCGGCGGCAGTCGCCGAGCGGATCTGAAGCCACTCCGTCCATCGCTTCAACACAGGATCAAGCTCTGGCAGCATGATTATCATGACGATCCTCTAGATGCTCTGACCCGCACAACACATTGGACGTGATGGTGGTTGTCGGGGCACGGGCTGGCACCTCAACGATGTCCAGTCCCACGACCATGACGGCCCTTCCGGCGAGCCCGTCGTCTGTTCTTCAGGCCGCTAGCCGGCAGCTTCACCGCTTTGCGATAGGCACGCCGGCTGGCTTGTGTGGTGGCCGACCTGCGCCGAGGCAAGCGCCTGCCCTCTGAAGTTCGTCGCCTCGGCAGCTTGGGTTCACGCAGCAGCTCGCGAACCTTCCGATCCCAAATGCGACGCCGCACCAGTAGCCGCCGGCCGTATCGCTCTGTTGGGATGATCCCCGTTTGTGCTGCCGCATAGGCTTGAGTGCGGGTGAGACCGGCCCTCAGCCCAGCCTTTTCGATCGAATAGAAGTATCGCCGGCGCAGCGTACGACTTACCACTCGGGCATCGAGGCGCCGGCGAGCGCATCTCGGGATTTTCGCTTTCATCTGAACCTACTCGTTGGCTAGGGGATGAAACTTCCCCTATGTTACCCCTCGCGAGGGTTATAGACAACCCATAGATTCGGTGCGATGCTTTTTCGTCCTGAGTTATTCGCCGGAGGAACCATTGGCGCCACGCAAAAGCAGGAAAAAAGTAAGCGCGGCGCGCGAATACAAATTGCGACTGCCCCCTGCGCTTTCCGAGCGAATTGCTAATGACGCCAGTGCGCAGGGCAAACCGCAATCGAGGATCATCATCGAAGATCTTGAAGCCATCCCTTATTTGCGATCGGTTGGGATCTTCGACACGTTGATCAAAGACATGGACTATACGCTGTCCAGGTACAGCGCTCGAGTGATCTTGTCCGACATCACAGATGATTTCCTGCAAACGGTTAGGGAAGCGGTCGAGGCATATAAGAAAGAAAATACTGCAGAGCTACGGAAGCGAGTGGACAAGATCAGTTTTCTCATTCGCGATCTGGAGCAACTCAAATCCGGGAAGCCACACAAACGACCGGGAGGATGATCTTACGTCTACATTGCCCCGCTCTGGAGGGGCGACGTGATGCGGGCCCCCGAAAGAAGAAGCCGCAAGTGAAATGGAGGCAGCGATGGCCGAGGCCAAAGACCCAAAACCCGAAGCTGGTAGCGAAATGCTCCGACACTTCGGCCCTCGCCGCATGCTAAACGAGCAGCAAGTGTTGCACATCGTGCCGGTTGGGCGGACCACGTTATACCGCATGGAAAAGGCAGGAACTTTTCCGCGCTCAACTTACATCTCGCCCAACAGGAAGATTTGGTACGAGGACGAGATCATCGCCTGGCAAAACGCCGTCGACCGGTTCGATCCGAACCGACGACGCGGCCAAGGCCGCCGCCGATCCTCAGCCACCCGGTCCTAGACAACGCAAGGATCGAGACGCGGTTTCTGGACACAAATGAAAGAGGTCGCCAGTGCCCCGAGTGAATGAGATCGTCGCCGCGCTCGCTGACATCAGCAAAATCGACAGCTACGAAACCCTTGCGGCCGAAATGGCCGACTGGTTCTCGGGTTTGGCCGCGCTCATGGCTACGTATAGCGATAAACGGCCTTCGCAGACGATGCACAAGATGGCAGCAACGATCCACACGGTTCCTTACGACTTGCTGGCGGAGTTCGGACATAGTTACAATCCCACTTTGCTCGCCTTCGTCATCTTGCTTCACTGCTCGCCCGACATGCCCGATTATGGCGACGCCCGCGCTCTGGTTCAGGCACTGCTCGATGATCTCCGTCAGATGGACCTTGATCGCCCTGAAGCGCAGAATGCTATCGAACGCACCGACGCAATTTTCGATCGCCTCAGCCGACTGCCGAAATAGAGCAAGAGGTGCGAAAGTGCGATCCAGAAGCGCGGGCGGGTGTGCGAGCGCTGGAGATCATTTCCGGTTTTCTATGCCGATGTCGGCCAGCAACCGTCATGGCGGCATCTGCTGATCCGCGATGACAGCCGGCGGTGCGTTTGAGCCGGGGAATTGCCGCTGGTTGGTCGCGCGGTGGTATCGGCGGCGGCGTGCGACCGCGCGAATACATAAAGGCCATGGCCCGTCTCAATTCATCCCATAAAACTCTCGCGCGAGAGCTTGAATTGCAGGCGGGGCTGACGCCGCGAGGTCGATCAGGTATTGCAGAAATTCATCGCGCGCCTGCAACGAAAAAATCTTTGCTTTCAACCGCAGCTCGGCGCGCAGTCGGCCGTGTGCCAACAATTCTGCGCACTCCTTGTCCACAAACATCGCATCGACGTAAGGACCATAGGTAGCTATCGCTGTAAAATCACTGAGGATACCGGCCTCAATGGGACGTCGTTGACCAGAGGAAATCTTCCAGCCAAGTGCGGCCATAAGGTAAGCAAAAATCTTGTGCGTCGGGAGCTGCTGATTTGCTGGCCACTGACGAAATTTCAGGACCGCAGCGTGCAGTTGGTCTTCTGGTGTCCCGGCCTCTTCAAAACGACGCCGCAAGGCACGATATTGCTCTAGAGGCGCGCTTTGAGAGGCGTTTATGAAGCCAATACCGTCGCCATTTTCGACTGCGGTCTTCGTGAGTTTCGCGAAATGCAAACAAGCCTGCTCGTGGGCACTGCCGTAGCTTCTCAATTCGTGATCGAGAATATCATCGAAGGTAGGCTTGTTCGTCGCCCACTTGGCAGCGAGCTTTTGAAGCTCCGTTCCTGATGACGCTCGACCTGTGCGAATGCCGTCGGCAAACATCGAATAGTCCATGCTCGCCGTAATGTGCATGTTAGGAAGCCATTTATTCCTGTCACCCTCCAGAATGTCATCAACGTCCGTGGACAATGTTGGCGGGTCTGAACCACCTATGTAGGCCTCCGCGTATGCAAGTTCATGTTGTGCTGCGATCTTGTGAGCGTACTCGAACGATGTGTCGCCACTCATCATTTCATGAGCGAGACCGAGTTCGCTCGCGAACGGCGAGACGATTGTTTCATTGGAATGAATGTCCGACGCTGGGAAGACCACTTGTTGAAGCAAATAGGCTCTATTCGCAAGACGCTCAAATTCTTCCCAGAATGTCTGATTGCCTGCGTTCGGTCGGCGCGTTTTCGATTTGACCTTATAAAACTCACTGATAGCAAATTGATCAAGGTAGATCACTTTTTTATCGAGCGCAGGCAGCACGTCGTCCAACGAAAATCGACAAGCCTTACAACGTCGCCGGACGTTATTGCCACCGACAGTCAGAATACCAAAGCTGTCGGTCGCGCGGCAGCGCGGACAAGTTTGAAATGGTCCCTGCTCAAACACCGCTCATCCCACTAAAGAAGAGGTTCATGTCGCCGCCGCGCCGTCTTCTTTGTCGGCCCCGCGCATCACGATCTGGAGCGCCTCATCCGGCAACGGTCGTTGCAAGGCCTTCGCTTCATCCCACGGCGCACGCATCCACACGTGGCGCTCTTCGTCATTGGTCAGGATCACCGGCATGGCCTTCGGATGGATCGGCTCGACCACCGCGTTCGGCGATGTCGTGAGGAAGCCGTACACCTGATGCGGTCCCGGCACCGGCTTCGAGTTCGTGCCGCGATCACCGTTGAACGTGGTCCAGATGCCAGCGAAGGCGGTGACCGGCCTGTCGTCATTGAGCGCGAACCAGACCACATCTTTTTTCTTAGTCTCAGGGTTCGGCTCCGGCGCGTATTCAGCGAAGCTGTTGAACGGCACCAGACATCGGTTCTCCGGCTTTAGCCAGCCGCGCCAGTGCGGCGACGAGGTGTTGCGGATGTTGGTGACCGGCGGCCCGCCTGTGCGGAGTGGCGGCGGCATGCCCCATCGCATCATGGCCAGTTCGCGCCCGGTGTCGGTGTTACGCACGACCGGAGCCGGATAGTCTGGAAACACGCCCGGCATCGGTGCGAGGTTTCCGACATAGCTATTGACGACGCGAAACAGTGCCGCGATGGCCACTTGGTTGGTGGTGATGCTGTAAAGGTTACACATTGGTGAAATTTCATTGCTTGCTGTCGTCCGGGTCGCCACCCGGTGTACCAAGTGATATCTCGTACTTCCTCACGCGAATTTCGTTGAGCTTTGACTTCCTTGCAATTCTCCTGAGGGCTTCTTCGGCATTCGAGATCACCTTTTTCATATCCTCGGTCGCGTTTCCGATCTTACGATACTCGAATGCAGCATAGATGTAGTTGTGCAGATCTAACCCGGCACTATTTTCAAACAACTGTTGGTAGCGCTCGATTGGCACGGCCGCGAGTTGCGCCAGCTTGTCGCCATTCATGCTCTGGGCGGTGGACAACAGGTCCTTGTCGAACTGGAAGACCGGTCCCGTCGCCTTCCGTCTTTCCTCGACAACACTCTGTATGCGCGGATCGCTTACCCGCCGGTGGAAGGGATCATCAGATGTCCAAAATTCATCCCCGCCGTGCGTCGTCGCAAAATCGAGCAGTGCTTCAACGTCATCATTCCGCCCCAGCTCCGCCAGGACAGAGATTGCGGCGTCAAGGTTGGGACGAGACACCACCTCAAAATTATTGCGAATGCCCGCAATGATGCTTTCGCAGACTTCATCCTCGTTATTGCCAAAGCCGTCGTGAAAGGGGCGCCAGGCTTCTTCGAAGGCGACCATCCGGCCCCGCTGTTTCTGGTTCGCTTCGACAGCAGCTGCTTTGCTGACAATTTCCTCTATGTCAAAAATGCTACTTTCAACAAAGGTCATTAGAGCCTGATCGAGTTCGTCCAAAGCGCCCCAATCGTATTGAGCTAAAATCACATCCCAGCGTTGGTGGTCACCACGGTCGTCGCCGTTATCGTCGGTGCCGTGTTCGTTTGAAAGATAGCGATCAAATTCATTGCGTTGCAGATAAGCAATCGATGGGGGATTTGCTCCAACGTCCAGTTTTCGCCAACCAAACATGACCATCGAGTGAACTACTTGCCGGGTGACATCGGGTCCAAATTTGCTCAGGACGGGGTCCTTCAGCATGTTTATCAGCCGCTCAATTTTTTTGACGACGCGGATATTTGAAATGTCCAATTTCTGACAGTGTTCACGGATCAGCTTAGACAAGTCGTCATCTTGATCGATGGCGATGGCAACGGCTTCAGCTGCGGTAGGCGCAAAGACCAAGTGGACATCGATCACTTTCTCAAAAAAATCAGCAAATTCTTTCTCGCCCGGTTCATCCAGTTGCGTCCGGTTTAGTAGTAGCACCACTTTGCAGGAGCGTTGCTCACGCAAGTACGAAATCAACCCAAGCACGTCTTTGACGGCCAATGCTCCGCGTCTTTCCAGGTCATCGACGCAGACGATTTGGTTGCGGATTGCCGAGAACAAAAGCGGTTGCGCCTTGGACAACGCCCCACCCAGGTAGGGAATTGGGAGCGCAGCGGCAGCGCCCATCAGTTGTTTTCCGCCTTTCACGATGCTGTTCCCGCCCGAGAGAATGCGCTCAAGCCCGGTACTGCCCTCTGGAAGGAGAAATTCCATGTTCTCGAACACGGCTGTTTTCAATCCCTCCAACGAGCTAATGCCGAACAGCGAAACGTATGAGTAGCGTGACAGGCCCGTTGCTCGCTTCGCCCGGACGCGGTCCAACACGGTCTGCCAAGTATAGGTCTTCCCGACACCCCATGCTCCTGTGATGCACAGAACTTCCGGTTCGCGTGATCGTAGAAAACGTTCGATTTCATTTTTAACCGCCTCCGCTGAGGTCATCAGTGACGCGCTCCCGGCCACCACGTTGCTCGATCTCTCGCTGAAATCTTGGTCGCTCGCACCGCCACCAAATGCTTCGGATCTACGGATAGCCCCGAACCCGCGAGCAGTCCTTGCATCCACGTTGGCGACGGCTGCGTCCCCGCTGCCCGGGGATGTCCATAGATCGTCTCTCGCGATTTCGTGCCCATGGCGACAGGATCGCCGGGCCGCGCAGGACAGGCAAGCCGCTACGGGTTGCGGTGGGTACCGCGCCGGGCACAACGGGGCGGTCAATGGGCATTATGGACAGCGGCGACGACCAGCCGAAAACAATGTTGGACAATGATTTTCCCGTGAAAATCAGTGTTTTACTGCGCCCGGTTTCGGTGGCTGAACCTGAAGACTCGGGGTTCGCCCGAGCTTCAGACCGGAGCAAGCCATGCGAAACCCGAAGCCGTTCACAGTCCTTCAGCCGATCCCCGGCCAAAGCCCGAAGCCGCTGTTCACCGTCTACGCCTATTCGCTCGATCAGGCTCGCGCCCTCGTCGCGGCCAAGATCGCGGGCGAGACCATCGTCGTCGCCGTCACGCAAGACGGAGCGACCCGATGATCCCCGACACCAAGCACGGCGTTCCAGCGATGGCCTGCGTCTCAGCGATGCAGAAGGCGATCAGGCGCGGCCTTGAAAAGGAAGCCATGGAGTTCGCCGTCGAGCTGATCCACACCTCGAAAGCGTTTCACTCGATGGTCTGCAACCGCCTCGAAGTCATCCGCCACGAAGACCTCGACACGCTGGCGGCACCATGGGCAGTGCCGTTCGTCGCGACGGCGGTCGCGCAGTCGAGACAACGGTATGTGTCCAAGATCGGCGAAGCCCGGCTGATGATCGGCAGCGCCATCCGCATGATGGCTCGCGCGCCTAAGTCCCGCGCGGCCTGCCACTTCGGCGCGGCTATCGGTCTGCGGTCGATGCTCGAAGGCTTCGCGCCTGAGATACCGGATTGGGCCAACGATCAGCACACGCTCAAGGGCAAGGCCATGGGCCGGGGCCTCGATCATTTCCGCAGCGAGGGCGCGCTGCTGGTCCCGCCGCCGACAGAGCCGGACCCCTATCAGGACGAAGCTTATCGGCTGTGGGCGCTCAAACAGCGGAGCAATTGACGGGGCCGGTCTCGACCAAACCCAACCCCATCGTTGTTTAGAAGTCACCTAATGTCGTTCCCGTATCTGGAACCGACGACATGATGTAACGTCTCCAGATCGCCGCCCGCTCCTTGGCCTTTATCGGTGACTGAGAGTTCTGCACGCTCCCGCCCCCAATAATCGCGGTGAGCTATGTGTGAGAAGTGTGGCGAGATCGACCGGCGCATTGCGCGCTACAAGTTCATAGCATCACGTATCAATGACCGAATTGCCCTCGATGGCATAGCTGAATTGATTGAAGCTGCGCTTGCCAAGAAGGCGGCGATCCATCGGCCAGAGCAGCAGTAAGGTCGCTTCGAAACGCCAGCGGGCCGCCCGACCTCAGGAGCCCGCTTTGACTTCAGCAACGGTCTTTTCTTCGTCGTCATTGCCCAGTTCGTCCAAGGCATCAACGATCCTGCGGGATCTTCGAACTGCACGTTCGCTGTCCGCAAGAACCCGATAGCTCCGTTCCATTGCTTCTAAATGATAGCGGGTAAACGGGTCGGTAGCGGTATCAAGAAGCTTCCGGTATCGCTCAGCCAGCGCAAGGCATTCTTCCGGGGACATCAACGACCTGCGTCCTGCTCGACGTTCAAATTCCGGACTTGGACGGCCTCGCGCTGCAAAAGAAACTAAGCGAACTCGGCTCGATGTTGCCGATTATATTTCTAACGGGCTATCCCGACATCCCAGCCACGGTGCGCGCGATCAAAGGGGGTGCGGATGACTTCTTCACCAAGCCGGTATCGTCTAACGACCTGCTCCCGGCCATTGAACGCGCTCTTGCGCGTCACCACGCCTCTCGCGAACAGCAAACCAAGCTGGATGTCATTCACGACCGCATCAAGACGCTCACGCCGCGCGAGCGACAGGTCTTCGACCTTCTCGTTCGCGGCAACACGAGCAAGCGGATGGGTCAGACGCTGGGAACGACCGAGCGCACGATCAAAGCTCACCGCCACGGTGTGATGGAGAAAATGCAAGTCGGGTCGTTAGCTGAGCTGGTGTCTCTTGCCGAGAGGATCGGCGCTCTTTCCCCGACCCCGGAAGCACGCTGAACTTGGGCGGATTATCATAGGTAAACGCCACGGCTAGGCGGACCTGATAGCGATCATGCACCGCGAAGCGATCAAGAGGTCGCGGAGTGCAAAGCAAGCAAGTCATAGTCGTTGACGACGATCCCGGAATGCTGAGGGCTATCCAGCGGCTCCTCCGTCAGCATGACTATGAGCCGATCCTCTTCTCGTCTGCCGAAGAGCTGGAGCAGCACGCGGCCATCAACAAGGCGCTCTGCATCATCTTGGACATCGACCTTAACAACCGGAGATCAGGGATCGACCTCCGGCATCAACTCAAAGCCGATGGCATTGCAGTCCCGGTCATTTTCGTCACGGGAAATGCGAGCCCTTCGGTTCGCGAGGCTGCACTGCAATCTGGATGCGTTGCATTTCTAACCAAGCCGTTCTCAGCCCATGAGCTGATCGAGCCGCTCAGACAGGCAGTCGGGCCGCCCCAGCGCGGGCCGTAGGGACGGCCCTACACCGCGCCGCCAGCGCCGGGCCACAGGACAGCGGGCAATGCCGGCCATCGCATCCAGCAGGCCCGCCGACCATCCGCCGGGGCCATCGGACGCGGGCCAATCGGATCGAGCCACACAGGGCAAAGCCGCCAACTCTCTCACAAACGGGACGATGTGAGACTAGGGCCTAATAGGGCCTAGCAGTTTCGGCCGGGCCTTCCGTTCTTTCGGCAGAACGAAGATATGCTTTTCAATTCAGGCACTTACAACGTTCTCAACAGCCCAAAGAAACGGCTGGACGACAGGACCACACGGTTTTGCCGTACGCGCATTCGCCATTTCGCCGCAGGGTTCGACGGCATCGTGCACGTAGCCATCGAAATACCGACGAGACGAACTTCACAGCGCCGCTCGTCCGCACGTGGCCACGGGCTCACAGGGACTACCCGCCCTGCCCGCACCTCTCGTGCCGACGCTGCCGCGTCCATCGCAACCCGGCTCGCAATCAAGACGACAACGAGATCGCCCCTCAAGGATGAGCCGGGATGGCCGACACATACGACAAAACCGAATTTCGGTAAAGTGGAATATTTTCGTGCGGCTGGATTGACACCCCTGCAGGTGTTTTGCCCGTCGGGCAATGAGGCGCTCGCATCAAGTCACAAGCTCGACCGTCGTCCCGGCCTAGTGCGCAATTGCGCACGAGGCCGGGACGACAGCGGTGGGTGTGGCCGACAGAGAAAGAAACATCACTCCTTCGTTCGCACCGGCGTTCCGTTGGCCATGAGGGTCACGCCCTTCCGTTCGACGATGATCCCGTAGGCCTGCGGCTGACGGTGAACGTCGAAATTGAACGTGGTGCGCTTGTAGGAATTGCAGAGATCGAGATCGCAGCGAGCGAGCGCGATCTCGTCGCCCTTGGTCGTGCATCGCGCGATGATCTCGCCGGAGGGGCCGATGACGCAGCTGCCGCCGATGTGGTCGACGCCCTCCTCAACCCCCGCTTTGGCGACGCCGACCACGAAGGTGCCGTTCTGGTAGGCGCCGGCCTGCATCACCAGATGATTGTGAAACAGCGAGAGATCGTCGTGCTCGGGCGCGGGCGGATTGTGCACTGGCGTGTTGTAGCCGATCATCACCATCTCGACGCCCTGCAGGCCCATCACTCGGTAGGTCTCGCTCCAGCGGCGGTCATTGCAGATCGCCATCCCCATCACGCCGCCAAAGGCCTCGGTCACGCCAAACCCATCGCCGGGCTCGAAATAGCGCTTTTCCAGATGCTGGAATTGGCGCCAGGGCTCGTGCTCCGCATGGCCGGGCAGATGAACCTTGCGATATCTGGCGACGATGGCGCCGCTCTTCTCGACCAGGATGGAGGTGTTGTAGCGCCTGACAATTCCGGCCTCGACCGTCAGCTCGGCATAGCCAAGGGAAAATCCGATGCCGATCGCGCGCGCGAGCTCGAACAGGCCTCTCGTCTCCGGCCCCGGCATCTCGCGCTCGAAAAAGCTGTCGATCTCCGCCTGATCCTCGAAATACCAGCGCGGAAAGAACGTGGTCAGCGCCAGCTCGGGATAGACGATCAAGTCGCAGCCGTTGGCGTGCGCCTGGCGCATCAAGGTCATCAGGCGCGCCACGACCGCGGTTCTGGTCTCGGTCCGCGCGACAGGGCCAAGCTGGCCGGCTGCCACAGTCACAAATCTTGCCACGAATTCTTCCTCGGCCGCTTCCCGTCAAGTCGCGGCAGAGACTATCGCGCGATGCGTCGCGCGCACAGCCTCGCTGTCCGGCACGGTGCCCAACCGAGAGGCAGCCCGACCGTCACGCCGAACGCGCCGCTCACCATCCTGCGGCGGCGGGCTCGTTGAAGAACTGATCGCGCGCCGCCATGCGCGACGGCGGGCGGCGACGATGCCGCTCCGCGACGCGCTTGTTCGGGGCGGCCGCCTTGGCCTGCCTGGGCTCTGCGGCCTTGGCGTCCGAAGCCTTGGACTCCGAAGTCTTGAGCTCCGTGGCGGGCTGCGCCGCCATCGCAAATGCCTGGCGTGTACCTTCCGGCGCGGCCGGCGCCGCCGCGTCCGATGTCGATGACGCCACAGTTTTGGTCAACGGAATCTGTCGTACGTTGGTGTCGAAGACGATCTTCTCCGGCCATGTCTGCGCGGAATGAATCCGGGCGATCGAGAGGTCCGGCCCAGATTCGGCGGCCGCGCTCACGGGGCCGGCCAGGTAGTAATCAGCAAGGTACAGGAGGGCGAGCAGAGCGCCGCCGGTGAAGACGAAATAGCGGATGAGCGGCATGGGTCCCTCGATCGCCTCGTTATCGAGGCCCCTGCAGCAACGGGAAAGAGTGGCAAACGTTCCGGCGCGAGGGCGAGCAATCGCGGAGAAACTCGCTCAGTCGTCACTGGCATTCCGCTTGCTGCAAGGGAGGCAAATCCCTCAGACCCGCAGTGGGTCTGTCTCATCGTGAGGCGATCATGCATCCGACGTCCCGTTTCGAAGCGACCATGCCGACCCAGCTCCACGCATTGATCTCCGATCTGCGCTGGCGCATGCGAATGATCGACGCCGACATTCTGGAGGAAGAGCGGAAGGCTGGAAACTCCGATCCCCAGAACGTCGCCTACCCCATGCTCGCGCAGAACCTGCGGGCCCGGCGCGACAATATCCGGGTGAGCATCGCCATTCTCGAAAGCCGGCTTGAAAAGCAATCGACCGAGTGGCCGCGCGCGGCCTGATGCCGTGACGGGCCGACCTCCAGACGCACGCCGACGCGAAGGAACTCGCGTTGCCGATCTGCAACGGTTCCCGTTCGTCTAAACCCCGACAAAAGAAATTCCCATTGCGGCCACGAACCCCTCTCACAACGCCGTGAGACGAGCAGGGGAACTACGATGCGTGCGCAACGAGTCTGGGTGGTGAATGGGGCCGCCAGCGTCGAACAATTGCAAACCAGATTGGACGATCTAAACAAGCGGCTCGGTCAACTCGAGACCCAGCACCCTGATAGCTGGAAAGTCGAAGAGCTCAGATCGAGCGCGCTCAGCCTGTCGCGCGAAATCGACGAGATCCGCTGCGCCGAAGCGACGGCGGCGCTGAGCGAGCTGCTGCGGAAGTAGCCAGCGTTCGCGCGATTCGCCCGCCGCGCAAGGAACCAACGCCGCCTCCCCGCCATTGCCATGCCGAGCATGGAGCAAAATCATGACCAGGCACCTGACGCGGGCCGATCTCGCCCGCGGCGTGGCCGGCGCGGTATCCACGCTGGTCCTGTGCGCGGCGATGGCCTTCACCATCGCGCGCCACTTCGCATTGTAAAGCATTTGGCGCTGTGAGGTATTTGCGATGACGTCCGACCCCGAGGAATCGGTCAGGCTGCAAGGCTACGGCGAGATGACCTTGCGTACCGCCGTCACGACGATGATGTTGCTGGCACCGCGCGAGCGCGCGGACGCCGCCATCTTCCGCGTCCGCGACGGCGTGCGGCTTGCCTCAGGCGAAATTGCCGAACTCGCCTCCGAATGGGGCATCAAGCCAGCGCCCGAGATCAGGTCTCCGAAACTCGTCCCGGAGCAAGATTGGACGCAAATCGTTCGCGGCATGGTCCGCGAGGCGCCGCTGCCGGCGCTGATGATTGCGTTCATGGTCGGTGTGCTGGTGGCCAGGCGGTAGTCCTCTGACCTAGCTTGCAACGCCGAGTTATCGATATCGGCAAACGCCGAGCCATGCCTTCGCAACACGCCGCCCTGTCCGGCCAAATCGGCCGTGGACCCGCCCTGAAAATCGTTGCAAGAAGGCGCTCCCGGGCGCCGGCGGCCGGTCCGCCAAGCCTTTGGGGAACGAGCCTCTAGGAAAACGTCGACTTTTGGAAGAATGGTCGGAGTGGCAGGATTCGAACCTGCGACCCCTGCGTCCCGAACGCAGTGCTCTACCGGGCTGAGCCACACTCCGACAAGAGGCCGGCTTATAGCGTCGGGTTTGGCGCACCGCAAGCGGCCGAGCTGAGGAATCTTATCCCTGTGAAAACGGGTCTTGAAACGCTGATTTTACCGGCCGGCGAGGCCGGCGCGGAAGCTGCCGCCCGGACATTGGCCGCCGGCGGGCTGGTCGCGTTCCCGACCGAGACGGTCTACGGGCTCGGGGCGGACGCTGGAAATGCCGGCGCGATCGCCCATCTTTACGCCGCCAAGGGGCGGCCGGCCTTCAATCCGCTGATCGCGCATGTCGCCGACCTCGCGGCGGCGCGGAGGATCGGGCGATTCGACGCCTGCGCCTTGCGCCTTGCGGAGGCGTTCTGGCCGGGGCCGCTGACGCTGGTGGTGCCGAAGTCGGAAAACTGCCCCGTGGCCGAGCTTGCCACCGCGGGCCTCGATACGGTCGCGATCCGCATTCCGGCCCATCCGGTGGCGCAGGCGATCCTGCGCGCCTTTGGCGGGGCTGTGGTGGCGCCGTCGGCCAACCTCTCCGGCCACGTCTCGCCGACGCTGGCTGCCCATGTCGAGGGCGACCTTGCGGGGCGGATCGACCTGATCGTCGACGGCGGGCCGGTTACGGTCGGCGTCGAATCGACCATCGTCGGCTGCTTCGCGGCGCCGATGCTGCTGCGGCCCGGCGGGCTGTCACGCGAGCGGATCGAGGTCGTGCTCGGCACGCCGCTGGCGCGACTGCCGGCGGAGGCCGACAGCGACGACAGCCAGCCGCTGGCGCCGGGCATGCTGGCCTCGCATTACGCGCCACGCGCCAATGTGCGGCTCAATGCGCAGGATGTCGCGCCGGGCGAAGCGCTGCTGGCGTTCGGCCCCGCGCGCCTGCCTGGCCTGGAGGCTGCCACCGCCGTCATGAATTTGTCCCCCACCGGCGATCTCGATGAAGCCGCCGCCAATCTGTTCGGCTATCTTCGCGCCCTCGATGTGAGGAGCCCGCGGGCGATTGCGGTGATGGCGATCCCCGAACAGGATCTGGGCGAAGCGATCAATGATCGGCTGCGCCGGGCGGCCGTGGCGCGATAGCGCATGATCCGGAAAAGTGTGTAGCGGTTTTCCGGCAAGATCATGCGCAAAGAGTAAGAAGCTTGAGAAGAGACAAGACAATGAACATTAATCATCCCGCCACCCCTCCGCTTGCCCCCGATTTGATCGAACAATTCCGCAAGATCGTCGGCGAGAGGCACGCCATCACGGATGCGGCCGACATCGAGGCCTATGTCACCGAGGAGCGCAATCTGTTCCACGGCCGCTCGCCACTGGTGCTGCGCCCGGGCTCGACCGCCGAAGTGGCCGCAATCTGCAAGCTCGCCTCCGCGCACAGAATCGCGCTGGTGCCGCAGGGCGGCAACACCGGGCTCGTCGGCGGCCAGACGCCGCACAATGGCGAGGTGGTGGTGTCGCTGCGGCGGCTCGACAAGATCCGTGAGATCGACACTGCGTCGAACACCATGACCTGCGAGGCCGGCGTGGTCCTGCAGATCGCGCAGCAGAAGGCCGCGGACGTCGACCGGCTATTTCCGCTCTCGCTCGGCGCGGAAGGGAGCTGCACCATCGGCGGCAATCTCTCGACCAATGCCGGCGGCACGGCCGCGCTCGCCTATGGCGTCGCGCGCGAGATGGCGCTGGGGCTCGAGGTGGTGCTGGCGGACGGGCGCGTGCTCAACGTGCTCTCCAAGCTGAAGAAGGACAACACCGGCTACAATCTGCATAACCTCTTTATCGGCGCCGAAGGCACGCTCGGCATCATCACCGCGGCGACGCTAAAATTGTTTCCGAAGCCGCGGTCGATCGAGACCGCCTTCGTCGGGCTGAAGTCGCCGGACGCCGCGCTGAAACTGCTGGCAATCGCGCAAAGCGAGGCCGCCAATGCGCTGACGAGCTTCGAGCTGCTCTCGGAGATGGCGGTCGATTTCTCGATCCGCCACGGCATCGACGTGCGCGATCCGCTCGCGCAGAAGCATGCCTGGTACGTGCTGATGGAATTGTCTTCGCCGGGTGACGATGCCCGCACGCCGCTGGAAGCGATCCTCGGCCGCGCCATGGAGGACGAGATCGTCGACGACGCGGTGATCGCGGCCAACCTCACCCAGCGAGCCGGCTTCTGGAAGCTGCGCGACGAGATGTCGTCGGCGCAGAAGCCGGAGGGCGGCTCGATCAAGCACGACATTTCCGTGCCGGTGGCCACGGTGCCCGCCTTCATTGCCGAGGCCAATGAAGCCGTGGTCAAACTGATCCCCGGCGCGCGGCCGGTGCCGTTCGGCCATCTCGGCGACGGCAATCTGCACTACAATGTCAGCCAGCCCATCGGCGCCAACACCGCGGATTATTTGGCGCGGTGGCACGAGATGAACGCGGTCGTGTTCGCGATCGTGCTGCGCATGGGCGGTTCGATCTCGGCGGAGCACGGCATCGGCGTGCTCAAGCGCGACGAGCTGCCCGACGTGAAGGACAAGACCGCAATCGAGCTGATGCGACAGCTCAAGGCGATGCTCGATCCGCTCGGAATCATGAACCCGGGAAAAGTGCTGTGAGTGCGCTCAGGATCGATGCGATCACCGACCCCGATGTCGAGCCCGTGGTCGCGCTGTGGCAGCGCTGCGGCCTGACCCGGCCCTGGAACGATCCGCATGCCGACATCGCGCTGGCGCGGCGGCGCGACAATTCCACCATCCTGCTCGGCCGCGACGGCGGCGCCATCGTCGCCACCGTGATGGTCGGCCATGACGGCCATCGCGGCTGGGTCTATTACGTCGCCGTCGACCCGGATAGACAGAAGCGTGGCTACGGACGCGTCATCATGGCAGCGGCCGAGGACTGGCTGCGCGCGGCTGGAATTCTGAAGCTCCAGCTCCTGGTCCGGCGCGGGAATGAGCAGGCCAATGCGTTCTACCAGTCGCTGGGTTTCGAGGAATCGACCTCGGTGATGTTCCAGAAGTGGCTCGACGGCCGCACCACAACGCCAAGCAATTGAGATCGAGCCATGACCATTTCCGACCGCGTCCGCATCAAGGACGTCCGCGTGCTCTCGGACGGCTGGACCACGCTGAAGAACACCACGTTTGAGTACCGGCGCGCCAATGGCGAATGGCAGACGCAGCACCGCGAGACCTATGAGCGCGACAACGCAGCCGCCGTGCTGCCATATAATCTGGCACGCCGTACCGTGATCCTGGTGAAGCAATTCCGCCTGCCGGCGTTCATTCGCGGCTACGACGATCTCCTGATCGAAGCCGCCGCCGGCGTGCTGGACGACGCCTCGCCCGAAATGCGCATCCGCGCCGAGGCCGAGGAGGAGACGGGTTATCGCCTGCACCACGTCCACAAGGTGTTCGAGGCGTTCATGAGTCCCGGCGCCATCACCGAGAAGCTGCATTTCTTTGTCGCCGAGTACGAGCCGGAGATGCGGGTCAGCGACGGCGGCGGTCTCGAACACGAAGGCGAGGACATCGAGGTGCTGGAGCTCGGCATCGACGAGGCGCTGGCGATGATCGCGGACGGCCGCATCATCGACGCCAAGGCCATCATGCTGCTGCAGCATGTGGCGCTGCATGTGTTTCGGTGAGCTCGCTTACTCTTGAGCTCACCCCCGACTATCTCTAGTCTGTCGCCAACAAGAACCAGGAGACGCGCCCCATGACCGCTTCGCGCGACGACGAATTCGGCTTTGCGCCCGACTATGACGCCCCCGTTCCCTATATGCAGCGCACGCGGGACTATTACGCCGCGATTGGCTACACCACGGCGTATCGCTGGGCTCATTACACCGAGGCGCCGTTCCAGCCGCTGAAGAAGCCGCTGGCGCAATCACGCGTCACCATCATCACGACGGCCGCGCCGTACGATCCGGACAAGGGCGACCAGGGACCGGGCGCGGCGTATAATGGCGGCGCGAAATTCTACCAGGTCTATGACGGCGACACGGCGAAGCAGCACGACCTTCGCATCTCGCATATCGGCTACGACCGCAAGCACACCACGGCCACCGACCACGGCACCTGGTTTCCGCTGCCGCAGCTTCTGAAGGCGAGCGCCGCCGGGCGCATCGGCGAGGTGGCCCCGCGGTTCTTCGGCGCGCCGACCAACCGCAGCCATCGCGTCACCCTCGACACCGACGCGCCGGAAATCCTGGCGCGGGCCGTTGCCGACAAGGTCGACGTCGCCGTGCTGGTGCCGAACTGCCCGGTCTGTCACCAGACTACGGCGCTGGTGGCACGGCATCTCGAAGCCAACGGCATTCCGACCGTGATCATGGGCTGCGCCAAGGACATCATCGAGCACGCCGCCGCGCCGCGCTTCCTGTTCTCGGATTTCCCGCTCGGCAATTCCGCCGGCAGGCCGCACGACGTCGCCTCGCAGGCGCAGACGCTCGAGCTGGCGCTCACGCTGCTGGAGACCGCAAGCGGGCCGCAGACCACGATGCAGTCGCCGCTGCGCTGGAGCGAGGACGCTTCCTGGAAGCTCGACTACAACAACGTCGCGCAGCTCTCGCCTGAAGAGCTGGCGCGCCGCCGTGCCGAATTCGACAAGCAGAAGGAGATCGCGCGCGGCAATCGCGCCGCCTGACGTCCTCCGACAACCAAAAACAAAAAGGGAGAGCGACGTGACGCGACCGTTCGAGGGCGTGAAGATCCTGGACTTCACGCAAGTGCTGGCCGGCCCCTATGCGAGCTACCAGCTCGCGCTCCTGGGCGCCGACGTCATCAAGGTCGAGCGGCGCGAGGGCGAGGACATGCGCCGCACGCCGCTGTCACGCGAATGGGCCGAGCGCGGGCTCGCGCCGGCATTCCAGGCCATCAACGGCAACAAGCGCAGCCTGACGCTCGATCTGCAAAAGCCCGATGCGATCGCGATCGTGAAGAAGCTCGCGAGCCAGGTCGACGTGGTCATGGAGAATTTTCGCCCCGGCGTGATGGACAAGCTCGGCATCGGCTATGAGGCGCTGTCCGCGATCAATCCGAAGCTGATCTATTGCGCGGTATCAGGCTTCGGCCAGACCGGGCCGGATCGGCTGCGCCCCGGCTATGACGGCAAGATGCAGGCGCTGTCCGGCATCATGGCGATCACGGGTCATCCCGAAACGGGCCCGACGCGTGCGGGCTTTGCGGTGTGCGACGTGCTGTCGGGCGCGACCGCTGCGTTCGGCGTGTCGAGCGCGCTGTACCAGCGCGACCGCACCGGCAAGGGCCAGCTCATTGACGTCTCCATGTTGGAGGCAACGATGGCGTTTCTGTCGGGGCAGATCGCGGACTGGTCGGTCGCCGGCCATCGCCAGCAGCTGTCGGGCAATCAGGCCGTCAGCCGCAGGACCACGGCGAATTTGTTTAGATGCGGCGACGGTCACATCCTGCTTGCCGTCAACAACGAGAAGCAATATCGCGCGCTGATGTCTGCGCTCGGCCGCGAGGACACGCTCAGCGATCCGCGCTTTGCCGACTGGTTCGCGCGCAACGAGAACGAGCCGGCGCTGCGCGCCGTCATCGAAGAGGCGCTCGCGGCAAGGCCGGCGCGCGAATGGGAAACCATTCTGGAAGATGCCGGCGCGCCCTGCGCCAGCATCTGGAAGGTCGAGGAAGTGATCGACCATCCGCAGATCAAGGCGCGCGGCGCGATCCAGGAGCTCGATACGCCCTACGGGCGGCTCCGTTTCGCCGGCAGCGGATTCAAGCTCGCGCATGGCGGCGGCAGGCTGGACCGGATGGCGCCGGAGCTGGGGGCGGATACGGATGCGGTGCTGGGCGAGCTGGGATTTGACGCGGCGGAGATCGCGGAGCTGAGGGCGAGGGAGATTGTGTGAGGCCGAAGCCGCCTAGAACAACGACCCCTGCCCGTCATCGGCCGACCCGGCCGCCGCTTTCCGCACCGCCCGCTTCGGTTTCGCGGCCTCTACCTCCGCCTCGATCTCCTCCGCGCTGATCGGAAGGAGCAACTGGTCGTCGTCATTGGCGACGCGGTTGACGCGGGTGGAGACCGGGTGCCAGGCGAATTCGCCGATGCGCGGCGCTGTCATCAGCGGTAACACGGCATCGACGTCGTCGCTGCGGCTGTCGAGCCAGCGCTCGAAATCGCGCGGGCTGATGGTGACGGGCACGCGGTCATGCAGCGTGGCGAGATCCTCGCCCGCGGCCGCCGTGACGATCGCGACCGTGTCGAGCTCCTCGCCGTTCGGCCCGGCCCAGGTCTCGAACAATGCGGCGAAGCCGAGCGGCGCGCCGTCGGCGCGATGGATGTAGAAGGGCTGCTTGCGGCCATCCTCCGTCTTCCATTCGTAATAGCCGTCGGCGGGAATCAGGCCGCGGCGCCGGCGAATCGCGCGTTTGAAGGCGGGCTTCTCCAGCACAGTCTCGGAACGCGCATTGATCAGGAGCGTAAATCCCTTGGGATCCTTCACCCAGCCCGGCAGCAGGCCCCAGCGCATCAGGCGAAAATGGCGCGCGCCGTTCTCGACCAGCACGACCGGAATCGGTTGTGTCGGGGCCACGTTGAACCGGGGCGGGAAGTTCGGCTGCTCGATGTAGCCGAACAGTTGCCGCAAAGCCGCGGGGGCCGAAGTTATGACGAAGCGTCCACACATCCTTGAGGGCCTATATAGGGTCCGTTCAGGTCCTTTTAACCCCGAACGTTAACACTGCGGCAGATGAGCTCAACGGTCTCCCAGCCGGCGCGAATGCATGGACAGACGGCGCCCGAGGCAGCGGCCTGGGCCGAGCGGCTGCGCGTGGCCAACATCAACCCGCGGACCGGGCTTGCCACCGACTATCTCAACCATTTCAATGAAGCCGTGATGCTGCTGGAAATGGTCCCGGACATGCCGGAATGCGCGGAAGATTTTCTGACCTGGTCGCCACTGTCCTATGCCGAGCATTTCACCGCCTCGAATTTCAAGGCGCGGGATCTGGCGATCGAAGCCTATGAAAAGGCCGACCCGAATGTGCGCGCCCAGTTCGACCACCTCGCCGACACCATGACCTCGATCCTGACGGCGGTCGGCTCGGCCATGCGCGAGGTCGAGAAGGACACGACCCGCGTTCGCCTCGCCGAGCAGGCCGCCCACTGGGTCAAGCCGCTGATCGCGGCTTGCGGCGGCATCATCAATGGCGGCGCGGAAGCCGACATCGACACCATCATGGCGAACTGAGCCCGAACAGGTGACGTCATGGCCGCGATCGTTCAGCCCACCCGTCCCCAGATCGCGGTCAGTGCCGCGATTTTTCGTGACGGCAAAGTGCTTCTGACCCGTCGCGCGCGCTCGCCGGCAAAGGGGTTTTATTCGCTGCCGGGCGGCCGGGTCGAATTCGGCGAATCGCTGCACCAAGCGCTGGGCCGCGAGATCGAGGAGGAGACCGGGCTCAATATCGACATCATCGGCCTCGCGGGCTGGCGCGAAGTGCTCCCCGCCGCGGCCGGCGCCGGCCACTACCTGATCATGTCCTTTGCTGCCCGCTGGGTGGCCCGGGAGCCGGTTCTCAACGACGAGCTCGACGACTACCGCTGGATCGCCCCGGAGGCCCTGGCGAGCCTTGGCGACCTCAAGCTGACCGGCGGGCTGGAAGAGGTCATCCAGTCCGCCCACCGGCTGATCGGCCCCTGACGGCCCGGCGCCTTGCGTCCACCGCCTTGAGGAGGCATACACCCGGCCGATGTCGACGCGATTTCTGGCCATTTTTGTCCTGATTCTCGCCTGCGCCTCGGTGCCCACGAGGGCTCAGGACGGGGCAGCGCCGTTTGACGGCGATTTGCAGCGGCTGGCCGAGATCCTCGGTGGGCTGCACTATCTGCGCGGCATCTGCGGGTCCAACGAGGGCAACAAATGGCGCAGCGAGATGCAGGCGCTGATCGATGCCGAGACACCCGCGGGCGAACGCCGCACCCGCATGATCGCCGGCTTCAACCGCGGCTATAACGGTTTTCAGCAGACCTACCGGAGCTGCACGCCGGCCGCGACGGTGGCGATCCGCCGCTACATCGAGGAAGGCTCGAAGATCTCTCGCGATCTCACGGCGCGTTACGCGAACTGAACTCTCCATTCGTCATTCCGGTGCGCGACGAAGTCGCGAGCCCGGAATGACAGCGGCGGGAACCCTGTCATCGACTTTGTACACAGCCGTTAACCGTTCCTAAAGATGTGGCCTAGCGGGCGTTAACGCGCGTGCTACACCTCTCGCACAGCGCATCGCCGTGGATCGCGCCCCAGCCCTGATCGAGTTTCATGAGCCATCCAGTGTCCTACGCCCCCGCACGCGCGCCGCTGCCCGATCACGAGCAGAAGCAGGCCGCACTGAGCTATCTCAACGAGGCCTGGGCCGAAGCGCGCCATGATGGCGTCGACGGCGACTGCCTGGCGCAGGCGAGCCTGTTCGCGGCCCTTGCCGAGCTCGTCGGCACCTATGGCGAGGACGCGGTGGCGAAGTTCGTCGAAGGCTTTCCCGGCCGCATTCGCAACGGCGAATTCTCGGTCGACATTTCCAGACAGTAAGTCTTTCTCCAGGCAGTAAGCCTTGCCGAAAATGCCCCCGCCACGCGGGCGGGGCCAGTTTCCGCTGCGTTGGAATACGCTCCCCGGCCGTTACGGCTCGATCTTGAGCGTCGCTTTCATGTTGGGATGATAGCGGCAGTAATAATCGACCGTGCCTGCCTTCTTGAGAACCAACGTCCCTGATTTTTTCGCAGGCAGGTTGACGTCGAAATCGCCGCTCCCAGCAGTCGCGGTGTGGGCGAACACGTCCTTGTTGATCCATTCAATGGTGTCGCCGACCTTGGCCGAAGCGTCTTTCGGCGACACTTCGAGGTTCTCCATCGTGATCTCTATGGTCGCAGCGTGCGCCGGGACGACCGACGCCACGAGCAGGACCGCTGACGCGATCGCAGACAAACGTCCCGGCATCATCGCCTCCCTATTTCAGCTCCGCCGCGACGTGCTCGGCGTGCTGCTGATGGCCCTGAAAGATTTTCAGGCCGGTCTGCAGCAGGCTCTTCAGTTCGGCATTGCTGGCGGACGGAATGAGCTGGGTTTCCAGCGCGCCATTGACGGTTTTGTGGTAGGCGACCTCGTTCGCGACATAGGCCTTGTCGAAGGCTGCACCGCTCAGCTTGTCCAGTTCGGCGAGCTTCTCGCTCGCCTGCTTTGACAGCGCCTTGCTGGTGTCGTTGTCTTCAGGCGTGACGTTCAGCTTCTTGACCAGCGCGAGCGCCTGCTTGTTGACGGCCTCGTGGTCGCGCAGCATGTCGTCGGCAAACGCCTTCACGTCCTTGTTCTTGGCTTTCTTCTGCGCCTGCTTGGCTGCGTTGATGTCGATCACGCCCGCGGTATAGGCGATGTGGGCGATCTGCGGATCGGTCAGCTTGTCGGCTGCTCTGGCGCCTTGCAGCAGCGCGGGGCTCGACAACAAAATTGCAGCGGCGATCGCCGTGGTCCAACGAACGAACATGGTTTGACACTCCTGTGGTGCCGGACGTTTTGCCGGCGCGTTGCTTCACAGGCGTTGGATGGGATTCTCGCGCGAACGTTCCCGAAAAACTTCAGCCGCCGATGCCGAGCCGCTTCAGCACTGACACGGTCAGCCGCTCGCAGCGCCACCCGGCGAACGGGAACGCATCCATCACTAGGGGACCGATCTCCTTCTCGACGTTCTCGCGCAGCATGGTCCGCGCACGGTGCAGCCGCGTCTTCACGGTCTCGGGCTTGACGCCGAGCAGCTCCGCGGTCTCCTCGATGTTCATGCCTTCCATGACGCGTGCGACGAAGACCATGCGGAAGACATCCGGCAATTCATCGATGGCGCGCTCGACGACGCGCTGGATTTCACGTTGGGCCATGGTCCTTTCCGGATCGCCTGCGGAGGAAGCGGGAAATTTGATGATCTGCGCCTCGAGCGTCGCTTCGGGCACCGAGCCGAGCTCGACATGCGGCCTGGCGCCTCGCGCCCGGCCAAGCGCCTCGTTGATGGCGATGCGCGACAGCCAGGTCGACAGTCCGGACTCGCCGCGGAAGCCGTCGAGATGGGTGAAGGCACGGACATAAGTTTCCTGAACCACATCCTCGGCTTCGCTGTCGCTGCGCAGGATTCCGCGTGCCAGACGATAGAGCCTGCGGTTATTGGCCTGCATGATCTCGCGCAGCGCGGCCTCGTCACGGCCCCGCGCCCGCTCGACCAGTTCGGCTTCCAATGTCCGGATTTCTGATGTTTTGGCGCCGGCGGACAGGCCGGCTGCGGTCCGTGGCATGGCGGTCACCTGCTTATTTGGCTTCGTTCCGGACATTGGATGCCGCCCCAAGGGAAAGGTTCCCAAGTTTCTGCCCTCCCCTGGGGGAGGGACCAGGGAATATCCTAATCCGTCTCGATCGGCAGCGCCGGATCCCTCGCCCACTCCCCCATCGAAGCATCGTACAGCGTCAGCTTGTCGTAACCGAGCTGCGTCAGCAGCAGCAGATCGATCGTCGCCGAGATGCCGCCACCGCAATAGCAGATTACATTCTTGTCGCGCGTGACGCCTGCCGCGGCGAATTCAGCTTCGGCGTCGGCGAGCGAGGTCAGGGTCTTGTCGGCATTGACAAGCGTTGCCGCTGATACGTTGACGCTGCCGGGAACACGGCCGGGCCGCCCGTAGCGGCTCGGCTCGAGGCCGCGATGAAACTGTGGGCCGAGCGCGTTGACGATAACAGTCGCGGGATCGCCGAGCCGCGCCTTCACTGCATTCTTGTCGACGAAGAAGCCCGCGCGCGGTGTGGCCTTGAAGGTCGTGGCCGAATAGCCCTTCGGCGCGCCTGTTACGATCGGGCGCCCCTCGTCCTTCCATTTGTCGAGGCCGCCGTCTAGCACACGCGCATCGACGCCGAGCGAGCGCAGCATCCACCAGAACCGCGTCGACCACATCATGGTGCCGATGCTGTAGAGTACGACCGACTTGGATGCATCGAGGCCATGGCGGCCGAAGGCGGCCTCCAGCTGGGCCACATCAGGCATCATGAAGAATTGCTGCGCAGAGGCGTCGGAGAACTCGCCTTGCAGGTCGAGAAAATCGGCCCCCGGAATATGGCCCGCCTCGAACGTCTTGTCGCCGGGCACCGCGCGATAGGGCACATCGCTGCCTGGTGGCACCGGCTCGTTGTAGGTCGTGCAGTCGTAGAGGCGCAGGTTGGGATCGCCGAGCTGGGCTGCGAGTTGCTCGGTGGTGATGAGGGATGTCGGTTGGGACATTGTGCGCTCCCATGTCTTCCCAATGTCGTCCCGGCGAAGGCCGGGACCCATAACCCCGGGAAGAAATTATGTGGAGGCTAGTCGTTCGGTACTGCGACTCTCGCAACCGAGACACCTCGCGGTATGGGTCCCGGCCTTCGCCGGGACGACATCGAGTGTGCTGCGCGCGCGTGCTGCCTCACCGCAAATTAGTTACGCCTTCAACGTCTCCAGAAACCGGACCGGCTCGCCCTGCGCGGCGGTCACGAGCTCGCCCTGCCACATCACACGGCGACCGCGGATAAAGGTGCCGACGGGCCAGCCGGTGACGCGCAACCCGTCATAGGGGGTCCAGCCGGCCTTGGACGCGACCCATTTGTTGGTGATGGTCTCGCTGCGCTTGAGATCGACGACGGTGAAGTCGGCGTCGTAGCCGGCGGCGATGCGGCCCTTGCAGGCCATGTTGTAGAGGCGCGCGGGGCCGGCGCTGGTGAGATCGACGAAACGCGCCAGCGACAGGCGGCCGGCATTGACGTGGTCGAGCATGAGCGGCACCAGCGTCTGCACGCCGGTCATGCCGGAGGGCGAGGCCGGATAGGTCTTCTGTTTCTCTTCGAGCGTATGCGGGGCGTGGTCCGACCCGAGCACGTCGATGATGCCCTGCTCGATGCCGCGCCAGATTCCGGCGCGGTGATCGGCGCCGCGCACCGGCGGATTCATCTGCGCCAACGTGCCGAGCCGCTCGTAGCATTCGGGCGCGACCAGCGTGAGATGATGCGGCGTCGCCTCGCAGGACGCGACATCCTTGTGGTCGCGCAAAAATTCGATCTCTTCCTTGGTCGAGATATGCAGCACATGGATGCGCTTGCCCGTCTCGTGCGCGAGCTTCACCAGCCGCTGCGTCGCCATCAGCGCCGCGGTTTCGTCGCGCCACACCGGATGCGAGCGCGTGTCGCCCTCGATGCGCAGCGGCTTGCGCTCATTGAGGCGGTACTCGTCTTCGGCGTGAAACGCGGCGCGGCGGCGGATCACCTGAAAGATGCGACGCAGGCTTTCGTCGTCCTCCACCAGCAGCGCGCCGGTCGAGGAGCCGATAAACACCTTGACGCCGGCGCAAGCGGGCGCACGCTCCAGCACCGGCAGGTCCTGCACGTTCTCGCGGGTGCCGCCGATGAAGAAGGCGAAGTCGCAATGCATGCGGTGATGGGCGCGCTTCACCTTGTCGGTGAAGGTGGCCTCCGTCACGGTCAATGGCGAGGTGTTCGGCATCTCGAACACGGCGGTGACGCCGCCCATCACGGCGCTGCGCGAGCCGGTCTCGAGGTCTTCCTTCTGCTCCAGCCCGGGCTCGCGGAAATGCACCTGCGTATCCATCACGCCGGGCAGGATGTGCAGGCCCTTGCAGTCGATCACCTCCGCGGCGGACGCCTGCGACAGCGCGCCGATCTCGGCAATGCGGCCGTTGACGACGCCGATATCGCGGGCTCCCTCGCCGTCCTGGTTGACGACAGTGCCGCCCTTGAGGATCACGTCGAAACGCTGGGTCATGGCTGAAGGCCCCTCTCGTCCCCAAGCGCAGGGCTTGAGGTCTTGTCGTTTTTGCCTTGCGGGCTTACGTTCCGGAGCAACATGTCGCAAGAGATTTTCGTATGAAATCAGCGTTTCTTCCGGACCGGGGCGTGATCAAGGTCGCGGGCGAGGATGCGCGCAACTTCCTCAATGGCCTCGTCACGACCGATGTCGACAAGCTGAAGCCGGGCCTGGGTCGATTCGGCGCGCTGCTGACGCCGCAGGGCAAGATCATCGTGGATTTCCTGATCACGGAAGCGCCTGCCGGCCATGGCGGCGGGTTCCTGATCGATTGCCCGAAGCCGCTTGCCGACGGCCTCGCCACCAAGCTGAAATTCTACAAGCTGCGCGCCAAGGTCACGGTGGAAAACCTGTCCGACGATCTCGGCGTGCTCGCGGCCTGGGACGGCAAGCCCGCGGCCCAGCCCGACCTCGCCTTCGCCGATCCGCGCAATGAGGGCCTCGGCTACCGCATCCTGATTCCCGAAGATCTCAAACAGAAGCTGTCCGATCTGATCGGCGCCGAGCTGGTCGACGCCACCGCATACGAGGCCCACCGCATTGCGCTCGGCGTGCCGCGCGGCGGGCTCGATTTCACGTACAGCGATGCGTTCCCGCACGAGACCAACATGGACCGCCTTTCCGGCGTCGATTTCGACAAGGGCTGCTATGTCGGTCAGGAGGTCGTCTCGCGCATGCAGCATCGCGGCACCGCGCGCACCCGCAGCGTCAAGGTGCTGCTCGAGGACTCTTCGCCGGAGCCCGGCGTCAGCGTCATGGCCGGCGACAAGCCCGTCGGCACGATGGGCTCGTCGGCGAAAGGAAAGGGTATCGCGCTGGTGCGCATCGACCGCGTCGCTGATGCGCTCGATGCAGGACAGGCGCTGACTGCCGGTGGCCTCGCTGTGAGGCTTGCGGAACCAGACGTCGTGCGCATTCCAACGAAGCAACCCATCGCATGAGCCGTGCTCCCCGCCTGCATCCCGACGGAAAGACCCGCTGCCCCTGGCCCGGCGAAGATCCGCTTTACGTCGCCTATCACGACACCGAGTGGGGCGTGCCGGAATATGACGACCGCGCGCTCTATGAGAAGCTGATCCTCGACGGTTTCCAGGCCGGCCTGTCCTGGATCACGATCCTGCGCAAGCGCGATAATTTCCGCAAAGCCTTCGACGATTTCCAGCCGGAAAAGATCGCACGCTACAGCGAGAAGAAAGTTCACGCGCTGATGAACGATGCCGGCATCGTGCGCAACAAGGCCAAGATCGACGGCGCGATAGCGAGCGCGAAATCCTATCTCGACATCATGGAGAAGGGCCCCGGCTTCTCGAAATTCTTGTGGGACTTCATGGACGGAAGGCCCAAGGTCAACAATTTCAAGACCACCGCGAGCGTGCCGGCCTCGACGCCGCTCTCCATGCAGATCTCCAAGGAGCTGTCCTCGCGCGGCTTCAAGTTCGTCGGCCCGACCATCGTCTATGCCTTCATGCAGGCGACCGGCATGGTCAACGATCATCTCGTCGACTGCCATTGTCACGCGAGCTGCGGCAAGACGCAGCGCAAGCCGCGCCTCAAGTCCAAATGACGGCCAGGAAGTCGTCACGCGATGTGGCGTCTCGTGCCTGGCAGCGCATGCTGTCGGGCCGGCGGCTCGATTTGCTCGATCCCTCCCCGCTCGATATCGAGATCGCCGACGTCGCGCATGGGCTGGCGCGTGTGGCCCGCTGGAACGGCCAGACCATCGGCGCGCATATCTTCTCGGTCGCGCAGCACACGCTGCTGGTCGAAACCGTGATGCGGCACGAGAACCCGCGCGTGGATCTGCGCGTGCGGCTCGCCGCGCTGCTGCACGATGCGCCCGAATATGTGATCGGCGATATGATATCGCCGTTCAAGGCGGTTCTGGACGGCCATTACAAGGCGGTCGAGAAACGCCTGCTCGGAGCCATCCACATCCGCTTTGGCCTGCCGCCGGTGCTGCCGGAGGAGATCACGTTGGCGATCAAGGCCGCCGATCGCGGCGCGGCCTATCTGGAGGCGACGACGCTCGCCGGTTTTAGCGAGAGCGAGGCCAAGCGCCTGTTCGGCAAGGATCCCGGCCTCTCCGACAGCGTCCGGCGCGACTATCTCACTCCCTGGACGGCTGCCCGGGCCGAGAAGCAGTTTCTGGAGCGGTTTGGCGCAGTGTTTGCCTGATCGTTGTCGTGGGTTAAAGTCCTGCGGGGCGGGTAGGGGCGCCCTTGCGCCGTGCCCACCCTTTTTTCGCAAATGAGACGAAAGTGGTGGGTACGCTTCGCTTTGCCCACCCCGCCAACGCTCGCTATAATCTGCGGAAAAAGGTCCGCCATGATCCACGTCTGTTCCCTCGCCGCCCTTCCCGAAACCGTCCGCCTCACCAAGGCCAGCCATGTGCTGACCGTGATGGCCAATGTCGAGCAGGTCGCGCGGCCGGTGTCGGTGCTGCCGGCCAACCATCTCAAGGTGTCGATGGACGACATCACCGAGGAGATGGACGGTTTCGTCGCGCCATCGGAAACGCATATCGAGCAGGTGCTGAGCTTCGTACGCAGCTGGGACCGCGACGCGCCGCTGGTGGTGCATTGCTATGCCGGCATCAGCCGCTCCACCGCGAGCGCCTTCGCCGCCGTATGCGCACTCAATCCGGATCGCGACGAGACCGAGATCGCAAAGAAGATCCGGGCGGCTTCCCCGATCGCCTCGCCGAACCGCCGCATCGTCGGCCTTGCCGACCGTGCGCTGGGGCGCAACGGCCGCATGCTGCGCGCGCTCGACGAGATGGGTCCGGGCGCGATGATGGTCGAGGGCCGCCCCTTCGTGATCGAGCTCGAATGACACCGGCGATCGCCATCGCATGAGCGAAAAGCTGCTGACGCCGATCGAGATCGGCCTGACTGCCGCGATCGTCGCGATCGAGAATCATGAGCCGCTGATCCTCACCGCGCGCGACAGTGACGGACTGGCCGGCCTGCCGTTCGGCCCGTTCGATGCGCCGAGCCATCGCACTTTCGAGATCGGCCTGCGGGCCTGGGTCGAGGAACAGACGGGCCTGCGGCTCGGCTATGTCGAACAGCTCTACACGTTCGGCGATCGCGGCCGGCATGCCGAGGCCGGCGACACCGGCGCGCACATGGTGTCGATCGGCTATCTCGCACTGACGCGCGCCATCGGCGGCGAACTCGCAGACACGAGTGCGAGCTTCGCGCCGTGGTATGGCTTTCTACCCTGGGAGGACCGGCGCGAGGGGCCGCCGGCGATCATCGCGCGCGACATCATTCCCGCATTGACCGAGTGGGCCGAAGAGGAGACGCCGGAGACGACGCGCGCATTGCCGCGCAAGGATCGCGTGCGGTTCTATTTCGGTCTCGACGGCGCATCATGGGACGAGGAGCGCGTGCTCGACCGCTACGAGCTCCTGTACGAGGCCGGGCTGGTCGAGGAAGCACGGCGCGACGGCCGCCCTGCGGCATTAGCGCGCAAGGCGCTGTCCGCGCTCGGCACATCCATGCGCTTCGACCACCGCCGGATTCTTGCGACAGCGATCGCGCGACTGCGTGCAAAACTGAAGTATCGTCCTGTGGTCTTTGAACTTTTGCCCGCCGAGTTCACACTTACCGAATTGCAGTATACGGTGGAGGCGATCTCCGGCCGACACCTGCACAAACAAAATTTCCGCCGCCTGGTCGAAATGGAAGCCCTGGTCGAACCGACCGGGGTGATGTCGACACAGACGGGCGGACGTCCGGCGGCGCTTTACCGCTTCCGTCGCGACGTGCTCCAGGAGCGGCCCGCGCCGGGCTTGCGCGTACGCTCCCGGCGCTAACCCGAGATATGCGTGATCGGCCCCTGCCCGCCGATTGCCTGGAGGCTTTATGTCTGACGGCCCGTTTGACGTCTTCGCGCTGATCATTGCGATCATCGCTTTCATCATCGCGATCAAGGCCTCCAGCCAGACGGCTGAGCTGCGACGACGGCTGAGCTCGCTCGAAGAGACGTTCCACGCGCAACGGCCCGTGCAGCCGCCGCGTATCCCGGCAGATGTGTGGGCTGAAGCGTCCGCGACGACTTCCACAGCGCCGCCGCCGCTTGTGCCCCAAGCCGAGGCGGAAGCCGAGGCGCCGCCCCTGCTCGCCACGGAGGACGTTTCACCGCCCCCGCTCGAAGCGAGCACCGAGGCCGACGCGACGCCGCCGCTGCCCGCACCCGCGCCCGGCTTCGAGGAACGGCTCGGCACGCGCTGGGTGGTGTGGATCGGCGGCCTTGCGCTCGCGCTCGGCGGCTTCTTCATGGTGCGCTATTCGATCGAGGCCGGCCTCGTCGGCCCCGGCGTGCGCGTGTTCCTTGGCGGCGTGTTCGCGCTTGCGCTGCTTGGCGCCGGCGAATGGTCGCGGCGCAAGGAGAGCATCTCCAGCATCGCCGCGCTGCCGATCGCCAACATTCCCGCGATCCTCACCGCGGCCGGTACGGCGGTGGCATTTGCGACCATCTACGCGGCTTACGCGCTCTATGGCTTCCTCGTCCCCGCGACCGCCTTCGTGCTGCTCGGCCTCGTCGCGCTCGGCACGCTGGCCGCGGCGCTTCTGCACGGGCCCGCACTTGCGGGCCTCGGCGTGGTCGGCGCGTTCGTGACGCCGATCCTCGTCTCCAGCGGCAAACCGGACTATTGGGCGCTCTACATCTATCTCGCCATCGTCACCGCCGCGAGTTTTGGTCTCGCGCGTATCCGGCTGTGGCGCTGGCTTGCGGTCACTACCATCGCCTTTGCCGTGCTCTGGATCTTTCCAGGTCTCGACACCAGCGACTTGCAGGTCGCGCCGCACGCTTTCCATGTGATTGCAGGCTTCATTCTTGCCGCTCTTCTCGTCGTCTGCGGCTTCATGTTCGGCCCGACGATCGAGGACGGTGAGATCGAGCCGGTCTCGTCGGGATCGCTCGGTGCCTATCTGTTCGGCGCGATGCTGATCGTGCTGTCGAGCGCGCATGCGGACCTGGCGCTGATCGCCTTCACGCTGCTCGTCGGCGCGACGCTGCTGGTCGCCTGGCGGGCGCCGGCGGCCACCGGCGCGCTCGGCGCGGCCGCCGCGACCGTCTTCGTCGTGTTCGCCGAATGGGCGGTGCGCGCCAATCCCGACATGCTGGTGCTGCCGGGCGGCCCCATGGCCGGCATCGCACCGACGGCGATCGATAGCGCCGTGACGCTGCATCTGGTGATGGCGGCGATCTTCGCCGCCGGCTTCGGCATCGCGGGCTTCCTCGCGCAGGGACGTTCGAACTCGGCGATCATTCCGGTGGTGTGGTCGGTCGCGGGTGTCGCGACGCCGATCGCGATCCTGGTCGCGCTCTACGCACGCATCGCGCATCTCGACCGCTCGATCCCGTTCGCCATTCTCGCGGTGCTGCTCGCCGCCGCCTTTGGCGCTGCCACCGAAGCGCTTGCGCGCCGCGAGACCCGGCCGGGCGCCATGATCTCCACGGCCTTGTTCGCGACCGGCACGCTCGGTGCGCTGGCACTGGCGCTGACGTTTGCGCTGGAGAAGGGCTGGCTCACGATCGCACTGGCACTGATGTCGCTCGGCACCGCCTGGATCTCGATGCAGCGGCCGATCCCGTTCCTGCGCTGGCTGGCCGCGATCTTCGCAGGCCTGGTCACCGCACGTATCGGCTATGATCCACGCATCGTCGGCGACGCCGTCGGAACCACGCCCATCTTCAACTGGCTGTTGTGGGGCTACGGCCTGCCGGCGGCATCGTTCTGGGCGGCGAGCCTGTTCCTGCGCCGCCGCGCCGACGACGCCCCTCTGCGCATGGTCGAGAGCGCCGCGATCCTGTTCACCGCGCTGCTCGCCTTCATGGAGATCCGCCATTTTGCGACCGGCGGCAACATGACGTCAGCACCATCGCTGCTCGAATTCGCCCTCCAAGTCTGCATCACGCTCGCCATGGCGATCGGACTAGAGCGCCTGCGGCTGCGCAGCCGCAGCGTCGTGCACAATGTCGGCGCGGTCGTGCTCACGGCCATCGGCGGGCTCATCAGCGTGTTCGGCCTCTTGATCCTGGAGAACCCGCTGCTGTGGCGCACCGATGTCGGCGGCGCCGTGTTCAACCTGCTGCTGCTCGGCTACGCGCTGCCGGCGGTACTGATGCTGTTGCTGTCCTATGCCGTGGCCGGCGGACGCGGCAAGGCTTACGCCAACACGATTGCGGGCGGCGCGCTGCTGTTCGCGCTTGCCTATGTCACGCTGGAGATCCGCCGCTTCTATCATGGCCCAATCCTCTCCACCGGGGCGACGACGGGCGCCGAGCAATATACCTATTCGATCGGCTGGCTCGGCTTCGGCGTGGTGCTGCTCGGCGTCGGCATTCTCGTCAATTCCGAGCGGGCGCGACTGGCGTCGGCCGTCGTGATCGCGCTGACGATCCTGAAGGCTTTCGTCATCGACATGTCGACGCTGACGGGCGTCTACCGCGCGCTGTCCTTCATGTGCCTCGGCATCGTGCTGGTCGCGATCGGCTGGCTCTACCAGCGCATCCTGTTCCGGCGGCAGGTCGCACCGCCGCCGGCTCCGCAAACGAGCACTTGAGGGTCAGGCCGCGCGAACCGATTCCAGGAATTGCGCGACTTCGACCTTGAGACGGGTGCTGTCGGTCGCCAGCGATTTCGCCGCCGACAGCACCTCGGTCGATGCCTCGCCGGTCTCGATCGCACCGCGCTGCACGTCGGTGATGTTCGACGAGACCTCCTGCGTGCCGACCGAGGCCTGCTGCACGTTGCGCGAGATTTCCTGCGTCGCCGCGCCCTGCTCCTCGACGGCGGCGGCGATGGCCGCAGCCACCTCGGACAGCCGCTCGATGGTGCCGCCGATCTCCTGGATGGCACTGACCGATTCCTGCGTCGCCGCCTGGATGCCCGAGACCTGCGCCCCGATCTCGCCGGTGGCTTTTGCAGTCTGCTCGGCCAGCGCCTTGACCTCGGAGGCGACGACCGCGAAGCCGCGGCCCGCCTCGCCGGCACGCGCGGCCTCGATGGTCGCGTTCAGCGCCAGCAGATTGGTCTGGCCTGCGATGGTGTTGATGAGCTCGACGACGTCGCCGATGCGGGACGCCGCCTGCGACAGCGCGTTGACGCGGTCGTTGGTCCGCGTCGCCTGCTCGACGGCCTCCGCCGCCATTCGCGCTGAATCCTGCACGCGGCGGCTGATCTCGGTGATGGAGGACGACAGCTCCTCCGAAGCCGATGCCACCGCCTGGACGTTTGTCGAGGCTTCCTCGGAGGCGGCTGCGACGACGGTCGCGAGTTCCTGTCCGCGCTGCGCGGTGTTGGTCAGCGTCGAGGCGGAGGCCTCGAGCTCGGTCGAGGCCGAAGACACGGTGCCGACGACCTCGCCGATCATGGCTTCGAACTTGCGGGTGATGGCGTCGACGCGGCGGCCGCGCTCGATCTTGGCTTCGGCGTCGCGCGCAGCGGCCTCGTCGGCGGCCTTCTTGGCGATCAGCGCCTCCTTGAAGATCTGCAGCGCATCCGCCATCGAGCCGATCTCGGTGCGCTCGCCGCGATGCGGCACCTCGGCCGAGAGGTCACCTTCGCCGAGCGACTGCATCGGGCGGATGATCGAGGCAATGCCACGAGAAACGTCGCGCACGAGATAATAGGCGGCTCCGATCGCGATCACGACCGAGAACACGATGATGCCGACCAGCACGCGGAAGATCATGGCGTAGCTGTCGGCGGCCTGCTTGGTCTCCAGCTCGGCACCGCGATTGTTCATCTCGATGCCCTTCTGAAGCAGCGGGTCGGCGGCCTGCGCCATCTTCGCGACCTTGGTCTGCAACAGCTCGTTGGCGTCGGTCGGGAAGCGGCCGACATTCTTGCGCGACAGCGCCATCACGTCCTGCACGCCGTTCAGATACTCGGCCCACGCCGTGCTCCATTGCCCATAGAGCGAGCGCTCCTCGGCGGTGGTGATCAGCGGCTCATAGACCTTGCGCGTCTGGTCGATCCGCGCCCGCAGCGAGGCGAGGCGCTTCTCGGCGGCGTCCTTGCCCTCGGCGGTGTCCTGCATCAGATGCAGGCGCAGCGCGACGCGCAGCTCGTTGATGTCGGCGCGAAGCGAGCCGAGCGCGCGCACGCTGGGCAGCCAGCTCTCCGCGATCTCGATAGTATGGGAATTGATGTTCTGCATGGTGCCGATCGCCGTCACGCCGACACCGGCGAGCGAAAGGACGAGGACCGACAGCACGGCCAGAAGCTTGAAGACGATGGACAATTTCGACATCACGACAAATCCCGATGTTACCTAGCAACGCGCAAATTGTCTGCGCCGCAAATCACCACGACGGTGGCGAGACGGAGGTCAGTTCAACAATGCTGGCTGGTTCTTATCCCGTGAGATTGCACCCATAGTTGCAAGCAGGCGTTAACAGGGAGCTACGTAAAATTACGGGACAAGCCTGATAGTCGCTATTTCTCCTGCAACCATCCGTTGCACCTGCGCAGCGCCCTCATGCCGCGACGCGAGCGCGCCCGCTTGCGCCGCAACATGCGAGGCGGCCGCCGCTACGCCGCCCGCACCGATTCCAGGAAACGCGCGACTTCGCTCTTGAGCCGGTTGCTCTCCTGCGACAGCGATTGCGCAGCCGAATGCACCTGCGCCGAGGCAGCCCCGGTTTCGCCTGCCCCGCGCTGGACGTCGCCGATATTCGCCGAGACTTCGGAAGTGCCATTCGCGGCGTGCTGGATGTTGCGGGAGATCTCCTGCGTAGCGGCGCCCTGCTCCTCGACCGCGGCGGCGATGGTCGACGAGATCTCCGACATCCGCGCGATGGTATCGCCGATCTCCTTTATCGCACCGGCTGAGTCTTGCGTTGCGTTTTGGATCGCACCTATGTGCTGGCTGATCTCGCCGGTGGCCTTCGCAGTCTGCTCGGCGAGCGCCTTCACTTCGGTCGCGACCACCGCAAAACCCTTGCCGGCTTCGCCCGCCCGCGCCGCCTCGATCGTTGCATTCAACGCCAGCAGATTGGTCTGGCTGGCGATGGTGTTGATCAGCTCGACCACGTCGCCAATGCGGGAGGCGGCCTTGGTCAGCTCGGCGACGCGCGCATTGGTGCGCTGGGCCTGCTCGACGGCGACATCGGCGACACGCGCCGATTCTTGCACCTGACGGCTGATCTCGGAGATCGAGGAGGTCATTTCCTCGCTCGCTGAAGACACCGACTGCACGTTTGCGGAGGCCTCTTCGGAGGCGGCCGCCACGACGGTAGCAAGCCCGTTGCCGCGCTCGGCGGCCTGCGTCAGCGTGTTCGAGGACGCCTCCAGCTCGGTTGCAGCCGACGAGACAGTATCGATGATCTCGCCAACCGCGCCTTCGAAATTATCGGCAAGCCGGCGCATGTCGGCCTTGCGCTGCTGGCGCCCGCGCGCCTCGGCTTCGATCTGCTCGGTGCGCAGCCGCTCCGCCTCCGCCATGTTGGTCCTGAACACCTCGACGGCACCAGCCATCTCGCCGATCTCGTCCTTGCGCCCGATGCCGGGAACGGAAATCGAAAGCTCGCCGCGCGCAAGCCGCGTCATCGCACCGACCATGCCGGCAAGCGCCTTCGAGATCGAACGCCCCAGAAGGAAGCCGACCGCGGCGAGCACGACGACGGTAATGGCGAAGGCGACCATCATCCACATGCGCACGGCATCGCGGGTCGCAGCCTCTGCAGCTTCGGCCTTCTTGTAGAGTCCTTCGACTGTATTGCGCACCTCGACCATACCCGGCTCGAGCTCGCGGAAGATCTTCATCATGCTGGCGTCAAGGGCTGCGCTCTGCTGTGCAGTGTCGGCCCACGCCGTGAACTCGGACTGGTATTTCTGCAGCTTGGCCGTGATGTCGTTCATCACAGCCGTAGGAACTGCGACGACCTCTATCGCCTTGGAGAATTCGACCGCCGCCTTCTTCATCTCGGCGATGTATTTTTGGTCGCGCCGCAGCATGAAGTCCTTCTCATGCCGGCGCATCATCAGCATCCAGCTCGTGGTCCTGGGATCGTCGATCTCCTTGAGCTTGGCTTCGATGTCGTGCACCGCGGCGCGGAGCGAGCCGGACAGGCCCAGCGTCTCGTTCAGGCCGAGCCGGGTCTCCGCGGCAACCAATTTTCCGAAGTCCGACGCGTATCGCTTGAAGCCGTCCTGGGCCTGCTTCATCCGTTCGGAGAGCGCGCTCATGCCGCCGGCCGCCATCAGACGCTCGACCTCCTCGAAATCGCGGTTGATCGGCCCGATCAACTCCGCGTGCGCCTTGGCGTAGCTCTCGTTGCGGCGCTGCTGAAAGTTCTTCTCGTTGCGGCGCGCCTCCAGCATCTCGATCGAGAGCTGCTTGTCGAGATCGGCAATCGCACGAGCCCGGTTGGCGACGGCGCGGGAGGCGTCCTGGGAGAGGCTGCCAATCTGATAGATCGCGCCGAAGGCGACGAGACCCAACAATCCGAACAGTCCGATCGCCATGACCTTATGGGTGAGGCGAATGGAAGGGCCACTCATGGGATGTGCTCCAATACGATCGATACGCAATACAAGCAGGGCGACTCAGCGCCCGGAATATTGCGGAGATCATGACTGCATCGGTTTTCCGGAAGGTTAACCGTGCGCGGTCTCCGTCGCGTCTCCGCGATATTCACGCGCGCAAATGCCGCGCCTCTACGCGCGGGGGTTGCAGTTCTCTCAGGACATGCCGCGTCAGGCTGCGCGCACGGTGTCGAGGAATTTGCCGACCTCGAGCTTGAGGCGATTGCTGTCGCCCGACAGCGACTGCGCCGCCGCCAGCACCTGCGAGGATGCCGAGCCGGTTTCGCCTGCACCGCGCTGCACGTCGGTGATGTTGGACGAGACCTGATGGGTGCCTTCGGCCGCCTGCTGCACGTTGCGGGAAATCTCCTGCGTCGCCGCGCCCTGCTCCTCGACGGCCGCCGCGATCGTGGACGATATCTCGGACAGCTTTTCGATGGTGTTGCTGATCGCGCTGATCGCGCTGACCGAGTCCTGCGTTGCCGCCTGGATACCCGAAATCTGCTGGCCGATCTCGCCGGTCGCCTTCGCGGTCTGCTCGGCGAGCGCCTTCACTTCGGAAGCCACCACGGCAAAGCCGCGACCGGCCTCGCCGGCGCGTGCCGCCTCGATGGTGGCATTGAGCGCCAGCAGGTTGGTCTGGCCGGCGATGGTGTTGATCAACTCGACCACGTCGCCAATGCGAGCCGCCGCCTTGGACAATTCGCCGACACGATCGGTCGTGGTTCGGGCCTGGGTAACCGCCTCGCTCGCGACCCGCGCCGATTCCTGCACCTGCCGGCTGATCTCGGTGATCGAGGACGACAGCTCTTCGGTCGCAGAGGCAACCGACTGCACATTGGTCGACGCCTCCTCGGAGGCCGCGGCCACAACTATCGTCAGTTCCTGTGCCCGCTCCGCCGTCGAGGTCAGCGTCGAGGCCGAAGCCTCGAGCTCCGTCGCGGCCGAGGAGACGGTGTCGACGATCTCGCCGACGGCGCCTTCGAAACTGTCGGCAAGCCTGCGCATGTCCGCCTTGCGCTGCTCGGCCGCCATCTGGTCCTGCCGCATCTTGGCTTCCGCTTCCTCGCGCGCCTTCTGCTCCGACACGATCTTGAATTTCTCGACGGCCGCGGCGACGCCGCCGACCTCGTCCTTGCGGCCGAGACCCGGCAGGACAACAGAGAAGTCACCGCCAGCGAGCTTGTCCATGGCAACTGTGAGCGCGCGGATCGGCCGGGCGATGGTCAGGAAGGACATCAGCCACGAACCTATGAGGACGAGCACGGCGCACGCGCCGACCACCATGCCGAGACGCTCGCTCGCGGCCATCTCCTGTGTCGCGGCAGCGATTTCTTCCTCGCTTTTATGCTTGGCGAAATCGGCAATCTCGCTGGTCAAATTATCCAGTTGCGTAGCGAGCGGCAGCGTCACCTCACGGACATGGCGCGCGCCTTCCTCGGAAATCTTGGCGGCGCGGGCGGGGTCCGTGGCCGCCACGGCAATGGCCTCGCTGCGAACTGAGGCGTTCTGCTGCGCGCCCTTCAGGTAATCGGCTGACGTAGACTTGAGCTTCTCCATCCGCGCGCGATTTTCCGGGGAGTGCGTCAATCTGAGCATGGAATCGACGACGCCGTTCAGCGCTTTCGACCGCTCAAGCAGAGTCTCGCTCGCCTTTTGCAAGTCACCCTGATTGTTGGCAAGACGCATGTCCCGTACAGCGAGCTGCATGCCGCGTATCCCAAGCTTGGCTTCGGTGGCCTCGCGCACCAATTCCTGCTGCGCAATCGCTGCTTGGTTGGAATGACGCACGGTGTTGTTGCCGATGACCTGGCTCGCGATCATGGCGCCGACGAGAATAACGCCGAACGCCGAAGCGAGCGCGAGCTTGGTACCGATTTGCAGATTCTGGATGAGTTTCGACATGGGCGCGTTTCCCGGGGATTACGCGGCCAAGTCATTGTCGGCCGCCCTCGGCGTTGATCGCCCTTGCCTAAAAACTGAGCCTCAGGTGTGGTGATCCGGTTAACGACCGCCCCCGGACAAATACCGGACTCGCCAGAAATCCCTTGAAATACGGCACGGTCCGCGCGCTTAACAGGTTAACCACACGCGGCGGTAGGATGCCCGATTTCTAGCCAGTGCGACCGAGGGCCTTCTGGCTCTCGCCGATCAGGCTGATCCGGAACACCGGCTCCTTGTTCTCGTCGAGCAGCTCCATGCGCCATTCGGCGTTCTGCTTCAGGCCGCGCGAGATGCCGCCGAGCAAATTGGCACAGACTTCGGTCATCTCGGTCCAGGCCGCAGCGCGATCCTCGAACTCATATGGCTGGTCGGCAGCACCGGAATAGCGGCCGGTGCTGATACGGAAGAAGTACAGCGACATCGTTGAACCCTTTGATCGGGCCGCGCCCCCCGGCCGTACGCAAACTGGGGCGCGAACAGCTACCAACGCATGAAAGCCGCCGTCCGTATGACTACGGCGCGGCGGCTTCGTGTCTGATGACAGCCATCAACGGTAAAGTGCGCGGAGTGTCCCGCGCAGCCAACTCACTGGGTCGAGCGGCGCAGCTCCAGCGGAGCGTCGTCCCTGGCGGGCTCTGATTTGGCTTGCGGCTTCACCGGCTCGAGCCGGCTGCTCTCGACGCGCGGGGTCTCGACACGCGCGGCGACTTCGGTGTTGGGCGTGCCGACCGAACCCGTGTGTTCCGAAGTGCGCAGCGAGCGCGGCCGCGCGACAGCGCGCGCCATCAGCATCTGGTTGCCGCCCTGGTGATGGAAGTCGCAATAGGCGAAGCCCATTCCCGACACCGAGCCGCGGAAACTGCGATCGTCGGTCTTTTCAAGGTTGAAACAGGGCTCGAACGGAATGCCCTTGATCGAGGCGCAGACGTTCTGGCCGCGGATCTGAAGCGTGTTGCCGGGCAGGCGGAGATGTTTCACCGGACCTGCACCCGAGAACTGCACGGCGCCGGCGGCGCCGAGGTCGTCCATGATGCGGCCCGCGCCCCGGGTGCCGTCAAAGCAGGTGAAAGCAAACACCTTCCCCGCGACGAAGCGGCGCGCCTCATCGGCGTTCATGCTTCCAGCAATGGCCGGCGCAAACGTCGCTACCGCCGTGACCGCCCCCAACACAATACGCGCAAGCATGCTCAACTCCGAACCAACCCCGCAGCGGGCTATGCCTTATCTCTTTACCCGCTGCTTACCATACTAACCATGGCGACATTGAAGCAGCATGGTTGGTAAAGTCTGAACGCCGTTAGACAATTTTTACCACCGTGCGACCGCGGACCTGGCCGGCCAGGATTTTAGCGCCCCACTCCGGAACGTCGGAAAGCGGAATTTCGTGAGTAATTTCAGCTAGTTTCGTCCGATCCAGATCGGACGCCAGGCGTTGCCAGGCGGCTTTCCGCGGCTCGATCGGGCACATCACGGAATCGATGCCGAGAAGGCACACCCCGCGCAAAATGAAGGGTGCGACGGAAGACGGCAGGTCCATGCCGCCGGCCAAGCCGCAGGCGGCGATCGCGCCGCCATACTTCGTCATCGACAGGAGATTTGCGAGCGTGGTCGAGCCGACGCTATCGACGCCACCCGCCCAGCGCTCCCTGGCAATGGGCTTGGCGGCCGCCGACAATTCGTTGCGGTCGATCACCTCAGTCGCGCCGATCTCTTTCAGATAGTCCGCTTCGGACGCACGGCCGGTGGAGGCGATGACGTGATAGCCGAGCTTCGAGAGCACGGCGGTTGCGACCGAGCCGACGCCACCCGCCGCGCCCGTCACCACGACCGGACCGCTCTTCGGCGACAGTCCGTGCTTTTCCAGTGCCAGCACGGACAGCATCGCGGTGAAGCCGGCGGTGCCGATCGCCATGGCGTCGCGCGCGGACAGGCCCTGCGGAAGAGCGACCAGCCAGTCGCCTTTCACCCGCGCCTTCTCGGCATAGGCTCCGAGATGGGTTTCGCCCATGCCCCAGCCGGTGCAGACGACCTTGTCGCCCGCCTTCCATTGCGGATGCGAGGACTGCTCGACCGTGCCGGCGAAATCGATGCCCGCAATCATCGGGAAACGGCGCACTACCGGCGCCTTGCCGGTGAGCGCGAGGCCGTCCTTGTAGTTCAACGTCGACCATTCCACGCGGACGGTGACGTCGCCCTCCATCAGCTCGGCTTCGTCGAACTGCGTGAGCTGCGCGGTGGTGCCCCTGTCCGCCTTGTCGATCCGGATCGCCTTGAAAGTGGCCACAGCAAAACTCCCTGACTTGTTTCAGGGGATGTTTAGCCGATCAGGCAGGCTGCGCAACCGCCCGCTGGACCGGTTTCTCCACGATCGGAAGATTGATCAGCGCCGAGAGCACGCCGAACAGGATCGAGAGCCACCAGATCGGCGTGTAGGAACCGAACCGCTCGAACACGATGCCGCCGAGCCAGACGCCGAGGAAGCCGCCGACCTGATGGCTGACGAAGGCGAAGCCATAGAGGGTGGCGAACCAGCGCGTGCCGAACATGATCGCGACCAGCGCCGAGGTCGGCGGCACGGTCGACAGCCAGGTCAGGCCGGAGACCGCTCCGAACGCAATCGCCGAGAACGGCGTGATCGGGAACGAGATGAAGGCAAGCGTCGCAAGCGCGCGGGTGAAATAGATGGTCGAGAGGATGTAGCGCTTGGGCAGGCTGTTCTGGAGATAGCCGACGCTCAGCGATCCCATGATGTTGAACAAGCCGATCGCCGCGATCACCCAACCGCCGATTTGCGTGGAGATGCCGCTATCGACCAGGAAGGCCGGCAAATGCACCGTGATAAAGGCAAGCTGGAAGCCGCAAGTGAAGAAGCCGAGGACAAGCAGCACGTAGGAGCGATGGCCGAAGGCTTCCGCGAGTGCTTTGGTGAAGGTCTGTTGGTCCGCAGGCGCCGCGTTTGCCGTGCTTGCGACCGGCGGCGTCGAGAGCGCCAGCGCCAGCGGGATGATCAGCAGCATCAGGAAACCGAACACGGTGAGCGCCTGCTGCCAGCCGAAATTGTCGATCAAGGCCACACCGATCGGCGCGAACAGGAACTGCCCGAACGATCCCGCCGCAGTGCCGGCGCCGAGCGCAAGGCCGCGCTTCTCGGCCGGCAAGAGCTTGGTGAACGCCGAGAGCACCAGATTGAACGAGCAGCCGGCGAGACCGAAGCCGACCATGACGCCGGCGCCGATGTTCAGCGACAGCGGAGTCGAGGAATAGCGCATCAGGAGCAAGCCGCCGGCATAGAGCAGAGCGCCGACGCACATCACCCGGAACAGGCCGAAGCGATCGGCGACCGCGCCGGCGACGGGCTGGCCCAATCCCCACAGCAAATTCTGAAACGCGATCGCGAGCCCGAACACGTCGCGGCCCCAGGCATATTCATGGCTCATCGGCTGCACGAAGAAGCCGAGCGCCGAGCGCGGGCCGAAGCCGAGCATCCCGATCGCGCAGCCGCAGAGAATGATGATCGCCGGCGTGCGCCAGGTGGAGGAACGGGAGACCGAACCGAGCTCGCCAATTTGTGCCGACATGCTGTTCCTCGTGCGTCGTCGCGGATTCGCAAATGGCAGCCGCGAGCCAGCTCGTTTAATGCATCTGCATGAAAATCCCAAGTCAAAAACGATTGCATCCCGCGAAGGGCTGGCGCGGGAGCATTGCATTTTCCTCGCGGCGTCAGCCGACGCGCCGGGAGCCCGACCTGACGGAGCCGGGGCTTCGACTTGACGGAAATGTGTGCGGCAAGATCTGGCGGCTCGCCGCGCGGCGTGTTATCTACGATTTACTCAAGCTGAGCATATTTGATAGTCCACCGGGCCCTCGCCCGGATTTCTCAGGCTCTATATATGCTCATAATGAGTATAACCTACATGCACGGGAGGCTTGGATGCCGCTAACTGGAATTTACGGTCCCGACGATTTTGCCAACCGGCCCCAGGGCCACGTCATCACCACGGCACGGGCCGAGCAGGCGCGAACCGGACCTTCGCTGCCGATGCCTTCGCTGGAATGGACTCCGGAGGTCGAGCGAGCCACCGCAGCGCTTTACGAGCGCGTGAAACACGTCATCCCGCCGATCGAATGGCCGCTGATGGCCCCGACGATCAAGGCCATCAACGAGCTGAAGCAGACGCGGGGCGCGGTGATCCTCGCGCACAATTACCAGGCGCCGGAGATCTTCCACTGCGTCGCCGACATAGGCGGTGATTCGCTCCAGCTCGCGGTCGAAGCCACCAGGGTGAAGGCCGGCACCATCGTCCAGTGCGGCGTGCACTTCATGGCGGAGACGTCGAAACTGCTCAATCCGGACAAGACGGTGCTGATTCCCGATACGCGCGCCGGCTGCTCGCTCGCCGCCAGCATCACCGGCGCCGACGTTCGCCTGCTCCGCGAAAAATTTCCCGGCGTGCCTGTCGTTGCCTATGTCAACACCTCCGCGGAGGTGAAGGCCGAGGTCGATATCTGCTGCACCTCGTCGAACGCGGTGCAGGTGGTCGAGAGCCTCGGCGTGCCGAGTGTGATCTTCCTGCCGGACCGATATCTCGCCACTTACGTGGCCTCGAAGACCGACGTGAAGATCATCGCCTGGAAGGGTGCGTGCGAGGTGCACGAGCGTTTCACTGGCGCCGAGCTGCGCAGCTACCGCGAGGCCGATCCCTCCGTGCAGATCATCGCCCATCCCGAATGCCCACCGGACGTGCTGGCCGAGGCCGACTTCACCGGCTCGACCGCGCACATGATCAACTGGGTGCGCGAGCGGCGGCCGCGGCGGCTGGTGATGATCACGGAATGCTCGATGGCCGACAATGTGCGCGCCGAGCTGCCGGATGTGGAAATGCTGCGCCCCTGCAACATCTGCCCGCACATGAAGCGCATCACGCTCGCCAACATTCTGGAGAGCCTGCTGACGCTTCGTGAGGAAGTGACGATCGATCCCGCACTTGCGAAACGTGCAAGGCGCTCGGTCGAGCGGATGATCAATCTGAAGAACTAGCGACACACATCCGTCGTCCCGGCGAAGGCCGGGACCCATAACCACCGAACGCCGTCGTTGCAAAGGACAGCGTCAAACAGCTGAGCCAAACAACAGCTACTGCGACGTATGGGTCCCGGCCCCCCGTGCGCAATTGCGCACTAGGCCGGGACGACGGCGAGAGCTTGGAGAAAGCTATGACAACAAATACCATCCACGACTTCCCCCGCTCCGACGACGTCATCATCGTCGGCGGCGGCCTTGCGGGATTGTTTTGCGCGCTCAAGCTCGCGCCGCGGCCCGTGACATTGATCTCGGCCGCGCCGCTCGGACAGGGCGCGTCGTCCGCATGGGCGCAAGGCGGCATCGCCGCGGCAATGGCTGAAGGCGATACGCCGGAGGCGCACGCCGCGGACACGATCGCGGTCGGCGGCGGCATCGTCGACGAAGCGGTCGCGCTCGGCATCGCACGGGAAGCCGCGCCGCGGATTCACGATCTTCTCGCCTACGGCGTGCCGTTCGACCGCGATCCCGAAGGCCGGCTCGCAGTCGGGCGCGAAGCCGCACATTCGGCGCGCCGCATCGTGCATGTGCGCGGTGATGGCGCGGGCGCCGCCATCATCGCGGCGCTGAGCGATGCCGTGCGGCGCGCGCAGTCGATCCGGCTGATCGAAGGCTTCGTCGCCGAAGCGCTGTTGACCGGGGATGGCGCCGTCACCGGCCTACAATTGCGCCAAACCGGCGAGGCCGCAGCACGCCCGATCCTGCTCGCTGCGCGGACGGTGGTGCTCGCGACGGGCGGCATCGGCCATCTCTATGCCGTCACCACCAATCCGCGCGAGGCCAGCGGATCCGGCCTTGCGATCGCCGCACGCGCCGGCGCGGTGATCGCAGATCCCGAGTTCGTGCAATTTCACCCGACCGCCATCATGGTCGGTCGCGATCCCGCGCCGCTCGCCACCGAAGCGTTGCGCGGTGAAGGCGCGACGCTGATCAACGGCCGTGGCGAGCGTTTCATGGCGGCGCGCCATCCGCTCGCCGAGCTCGCTCCGCGCGACATCGTGGCCCGCGGCGTGTTCGCGGAGATTTCGGCGGGGCGCGGCGCCTTCCTCGATGCGCGGCAGGCGCTGGGCGCACGTTTTGCCGACAAATTCCCGACCGTTCATGCAAGCTGCATCGCCGCCGGCATCGATCCCGCCACGCAGGCCATCCCGATCGCACCGGCGGCGCACTATCACATGGGCGGCATCGCGGTCGACGATCGCGGCCGCAGCTCGATCGACGGGCTCTGGGCCGGCGGCGAAGTCTCGTCCACCGGCGCGCATGGCGCGAACCGGCTGGCGTCGAATTCGCTGCTGGAGGCCGTGGTCTACGCCGCGCGCATCGCCGACGACATCGCCGGCCGCGCCATTCCCTCGCCCGCCCGCCTTGCGGACGTGACGACGCCGCGGGGCGGCGCGCCGGATGCTGCGGCCGTGAAGCGGCTGCGGATGCTGATGAGCACGCATGTCGGCGTGATCCGCGATGGTGACGGGCTTGCGGACGCGGTTCGCAGCTTCGCCGCGCTCGAACGCGAGGCCACGAGCATTGCGGTCCGCAACATGGCAACGGCAGCCCTGCTCGTGGCGGCGTCGGCCTCGAACCGGTGCGAGAGCCGCGGCGCGCATTTCCGCTCCGACCATTCCGCGGACGTTCCCGCCCTCGCGCAACGCACCATGACCACGCTCGCAGCAGTGCGCGAGATCGCGGACAGCCTGACCGAACGCCCGAAACCACGAACCGCGCAACCCTTGACCGTCTGACGGAGTCTTCCCATGATCACCCCGACCTCTCTGCAATATCCCGACGCCTTCCTCTCCCCGCTCGCGATCGATGAGGCCGTGCTCCGCGCGCTTGGCGAGGATCTCGGCCGCGCCGGCGACATCACCTCCCTTGCGACGATTCCCGAGGCAACGAAGGCGCAAGCGATCCTGGTCGCACGCCAATCCGGCGTGATCGCCGGCTTGCTGCTGGCGCTCGCCACCTTGCAAAAGCTTTCGCCAGACATCGAGGTACGCGCACATGTTCGCGACGCCGCGCGCGTCGCCCGCGGACAGCAGGTGCTGACGATCTCGGGGCCGGCACGCGCCATCCTCACGGCGGAGCGGACCGCGCTGAACTTCGTCGGCCGCATGTCGGGCGTTGCGACGCTCACGGCGGACTATGTTGCGCGCACCGAGGGCACCCGGATGCGAATCTGCTGCACGCGAAAGACCACGCCTGGGCTGCGCGCGTTGGAGAAATACGCGGTACGCTGCGGTGGCGGCTTCAATCACCGCTTCGGGCTCGACGACGCGATCCTGATCAAGGACAACCACATCGCGGTCGCCGGCGGCATCCGCCCGGTGCTGGAGCGCGCCCGCGCCCATGCCGGCCATCTCGTCAAGATCGAGATCGAGGTCGACACGCTTCCGCAGTTGCGCGAGGTGCTCGACACCGGCCTTGCCGATGCCGCGCTGCTCGACAACATGGACATTGCGACGCTGCGCGAAGCCGTTGGGATCAACGAGGGACGCCTCGAGCTGGAGGCATCTGGCGGTGTCACCCTGGACTCGATCCCAGCCATCGCGGCGACCGGCGTCGACTACGCCTCAGCCGGCGCGCTGACGCATTCGGCGCCGAATTTCGACTGCGCGTTGGATATCGAGGCGTGAGGTCGGTCTTACCTCTCCGTCATGGCCGGGCTTGTCCCGGCCACCCACGCCTTGCGACTCGGTGCAAAGAACGTGGATGCCCGGGACAAGCCCGGGCATGACGAATTCTTGTGAACGCCTACCTTCGTTCGCTTACGCCCATCTCGGCGGAGCTCTTGGCTTCCTGGGTGAGCTCGGCGGAGAGCGCGGCGGTCTGCGCGGGGGTGCCCCAGCTCGGTTCCTCGCTGCCGTCGCCCCAGGCGCGCGGGCGATAGAAGGTGTGGACGCCGGTCTTGTACATCTTCTTCATCTCGGCGACCCAGGACGGGCGCACCCAATAGGCGTGGTAGTGCGTGGACTTGCCGACCTCGGCTAGCCAGATCTGGCCGTCGAGCATGGCCTTCGAGATCTTTTTCGCACGCTCCCACATCTCGGGCTCGCGGATCACGTCGGCATTGTTGTCGCAGGCGAAGGTGAACTGGCAGGCGAGATGGCGGTGCTTGTTCTGATAGACGGCGCCGCACACCGTGTCCGGATATTTTCCGGAGAACACGCGGTTCATCACCACCTGCGCAACCGCCATCTGGCCGCGCACGGCCTCGCCGCGAGACTCGAAATAGACGGCTTCCGCGAGGCATTTTTCGGACTTCGCGCGCGACTTGTCGTCGAGTGCGAGCCGCTCCGCCGGCGATCTGGCGCGCTGGTTGTCGACGTTGACCTCACCCTTCGGCGCGACGCTCTCGCCGCTTTCGATATCCCTCGCAATATCCACCGACGGCGGCGACAGCGAGGCCGTCACCTTCATGTCGGGGTCGGGCATCACGATCAGCGGCTCCGCACCAGGTTGCCAGCTCTCGATGCTCTCGACATTGCCGCCGAGCGAGGAGCTGCCGAAGAACAGGTTCGAGGTTTTGACGCGGAATGGATCGCGCGGCGGTGCAGCCGGAATGGTGGCCTGCTTCAGCGCTTCGAGCGGCTGGAGCGCGAGCGAGCGCGCAGCGTCGCTGGCTTGTGGCGCATTGGTGTATTGCGGCAACGGCGGCGCGCGCAGCGCTTCCGCGAGTTCGGGGTCGAGCACGGCCGCGGACTCCGGCGACATCGCCTGTGGCAAAGCGACAGTCTTGGCGCCGAACACCGAGCTGTTCGACGTCGCGGGATCTTCCTGCGTCGGCGCTGCCGTCGGCGCGCCCGCTTCGGGAGCCTGCGTCGGTATGACCGTTGCGAGGCGATCACCCTTCATGGAGCGATCGACCTTGGGAAAATCGGCGGCCTGGTAGCGCGGCGGCGCCTGAAGCGCCGGATTGCGGCTGATCCCGCCGGTGACGTCGCGGCCGTCGAGGCTCGCGAGGCGAACCATCGCGCTCTGCGGCGCCGAAGTGCCGATCGGCCGGGAAAAACTGTAAGTGGCGAGCTGGATGGAGGACGCAGCAGAGAACACCTGCCTCTGCCAACGCTCCGCGACGCCGGGTTGGCGCGCCAGCAGCGAGGCAATGTCCTGATAGCCGGTCTCTCTCGGCATCAATGCGAAGATGCAGAGACCGATGCCGAAGGACGCGAACCGCGCGCCCTTCGGATGGGTACGCAACAAAAACATCGATACGCTCACGCTACGCTTACGCTAGAAAAATCGAGCCGCAGTACATCCGTGCAATTCGATCTTTATCGTGAGTATCTAATTTAGGTTGCCGGGGCGTTAATCGGCGTTGCGCATGCGGCACACGCAAGCAATCGCAGGTGTTTTCACGGGGTGACGATGCGCCTTGGTAAATGCGCCCTCACGCGACGGGGTAAACAATTGGTCAACGCGAATGGTGAAGGAACCCTTGCGCGCACGTATCGCTACGGGCCGCGCGGTTCGGTTCCATCGTCACATCAACAACCGCTGTCATGCCCCGCGAAGGCGGGCATCCAGTACGCCGAGGCTTCTGCGTTCAAGCACTGACGTCTCGGCGTACTGGATCGCCCGGTCGAGCCGGGCGATGACAGCGAGTGTGTGGTGGTCGCGATGACGGTGTGGCGAGAGCATCGCTTCAAATGACAGAGGCGGGGTTTTGCCCCGCCTCTTTCGCTCTCAACATTTCAACTCGTCGCTTATGCCTGGCTCGCGACCGCCTTGCCGAGCGCGGCTTGCGCGGCGGCGAGGCGAGCGATCGGGACGCGGTAGGGCGAGCAGGAGACGTAGTCGAGACCGATCGCGTGGCAGAAGGCGACGGAGGCGGGATCGCCGCCGTGCTCGCCGCAGATGCCGACCTTCAGCGAGGCGCGCGTCTTACGACCCCGTGCGACGCCGATCTTGACGAGCTCGCCGACGCCTTCCTGGTCGAGCGCGACGAAGGGATCGATCGGCAGGATGCCCTTGGACACGTAGGTCCCGAGGAAGCTCGCGGCATCGTCACGGCTGATGCCGTACGTCGTCTGCGTGAGGTCGTTGGTACCGAACGAGAAGAACTCGGCGCTCTCCGCAATCTCGGCCGCGAGCAGGCAGGCGCGCGGCAGCTCGATCATGGTTCCGACCTGATAGGTCAGCTTGGTGTTGGTGTCGCGCATCACTGCCTTCGCGGTGGAATCGATGCGCGCCTTGACGAGGTCGAGCTCCATCTTGGTGGCGATCAGCGGCACCATTACCTCAAGGCCGACGGCCTTGCCGGTGCGCTTCTCGGCCTCGACCGCCGCTTCGAAGATCGCACGCGCCTGCATCTCGGCGATCTCGGGATAGGCGATCGCGATACGGCAGCCGCGGAAGCCGAGCATCGGATTGAATTCCGAGAGCTCGCGCGCACGGTCGGCCAGGCGTCGCGGGTCGGTGTTCATGGCGCGTGCCACTTCCTCGACCTCGGCATGGGTGTGCGGCAGGAACTCGTGCAACGGCGGGTCAAGCAAGCGGATCGTGACGGGCAGGCCCTTCATGATCTCGAACAGCTCGACGAAGTCGGCGCGCTGCATCGGCAGCAGCTTTGCCAGCGCAGCGCGTCGCGACTGCTCGTCCTCGGAGAGGATCATCTCGCGCACCGTGCGGATGCGCGTCTCCTCGAAGAACATGTGCTCGGTACGGCAGAGGCCGATGCCTTCCGCGCCGAACTTGATCGCGGTGTGCGCGTCCTCCGGCGTGTCAGCGTTGACGCGCACCCCGATCTTGCGGACCTGGTCGGCCCATTTCATCAGCGTGCCGAACTCGCCGGACAGCTCGGGCTCGATCATCGGCATGCGGCCGGCGAGCACCTGGCCTAGCGAGCCGTCGATGGTGATGACGTCGCCAGTCTTGAAGGTGCGCGAGCCGATGCTCATGGTACCGCGGCCGTAATCGACGCGGATGGTGCCGCAGCCGGAGACGCAGGGCTTGCCCATGCCGCGCGCGACCACCGCAGCATGCGAGGTCATGCCGCCGCGGGTGGTCAAGATGCCTTCGGCGGCGTGCATGCCGTGGATATCTTCGGGGCTGGTCTCGATCCGGACCAGAATCACCTTGCGGCCGTCGGCCTGAAGCTTGGCCGCTTCGTCCGAGGAGAACACGATCTCGCCGGAGGCCGCACCCGGCGAGGCCGGCAGGCCGGTCGCGATCACGTCGCGCTTGGCGTTGGGGTCGATGGTCGGATGCAGCAGCTGGTCGAGCGAGGCGGGGTCGATCCGCGTCACCGCTTCCTTCTTGGTGATCAGGCCTTCATTGGCGAGTTCGACCGCGATGCGCAGCGCCGCTTTCGCGGTGCGCTTGCCGCCGCGGGTCTGCAGCATCCAGAGCTTGCCTTGCTCGACCGTGAACTCCATGTCCTGCATGTCGCGGTAGTGCTTCTCGAGCAGCGTGTAGATCCGCGTCAGCTCCTTGAATGCCTCCGGCATCGCCGATTCCATCGACGCCTTGTCGGAGCCCGAGTCCTTGCGCGCTTCCTCGGTGATGTCCTGCGGCGTGCGGATGCCCGCGACCACGTCCTCGCCTTGCGCATTGATCAGGAACTCGCCGTAGAGCTTGCTCTCGCCGGTCGAGGGATTGCGCGTGAAGGCAACGCCGGTCGCCGAGGTCTCGCCCATGTTGCCGAACACCATGGCCTGCACGTTGACCGCGGTGCCCCAGGATTCCGGAATGTCGTGCAGCCTGCGGTAGGTCACCGCGCGGGCGTTCATCCAGGATGAAAACACCGCGCCAATCGCGCCCCAGAGCTGGTCGTGCGGATCCTGCGGAAAATCCTTGCCGGTTTCGCGCGCGACCGCGTCCTTGTACTTGCCGACCAGATCGACCCAGTCGTCGGCGGTGAGATCCGTGTCGAGCGTGTAGCCCTGGCTGTCCTTGAAGGTGTCGAGGATTTCCTCGAAATGATGATGCTCAAAGCCGAGCACCACGTCCGAATACATGGTGATGAAGCGGCGATAGCTGTCATAGGCGAAGCGGCGATCGCCGGACAGTTCCGACAGCGCTTCCACCGTCTCGTCGTTGAGGCCGAGATTGAGCACCGTGTCCATCATGCCCGGCATCGAGGCGCGGCCGCCGGAACGCACGGAGACGAGCAGCGGGTTCCTGGAATCGCCGAAGATCTTGCCGGTCAACTTGCCGACATGGTCGAGCGCCTTCTCAACCTGCGACTTCAATTCCTTCGGGTAGGACTTGTCGTGCGCATAGAAGTAGGTGCAGACCGAGGTCGGAATGGTGAAGCCCGGAGGCACCGGCAGGCCGAGATTGGCCATCTCGGCGAGGTTGGCGCCCTTGCCGCCGAGCAGGTCGCGCATCTCCGCTTTGCCTTCGGCCTTGCCGTCCCCGAAGGTGAACACCCACTTGCCGGCCTTGGCCGCAACAGGCGCAGCCTTGGTTAGGGCAGCCTTGCTCGGTGCCGACTTCACGGCGACCTTCGGCGCAACCGGCTTCGTCGGTGCCTTTGCAACAGCCTTGGAAATAGCCTTGGCGGCAGGCTTCACAGCCGGCTTGGCAGCAGCCTTGGCAACCGGCTTAACAGCGGCTTTGGCCATCGGCTTCGGAGCGCGCTTGGCAAGTGCCTTGCGGGCCGCCGGCGCGGCTTTCGCCTTGGCGGAGGACTTTGATTTCGCTGGCATTTTCGCTGGAGTTTTCGAGGCGGCTTTGGCCATAGCTTGCACACAACCTGCGAGAGGAATGGGTAATTGCGGGCCTTACACCACTTTGGGCAGGTCCGCGCAAGTCGGAGAGTTCCGTAGAATGAAGGCCTAGAGATGGAGCCACTTCAACAATCCGAGCCCGATCGCACCATTTATGATGAGAAAGATCGCGACGATCAGGTTCAACAGGCGTGGCATGATCAGGATGAGCACACCCGCAAGCAGCGACAGGATCGGCGAGATGTGGGCGACGGTGATGTGCATGAATTTTCTTTCCGTGGGGTGGGGGCGAATCGCGGCGGGATCATAGCGGACTGGGTTCCGCGGGTAGAGACGCACTGGGCACGCGCGAGTTCCCGGCTTCGCGAAAACTGCCCGAAAATGCCGCGAATGCGGCGGGCATTTTCCGGAACATCGCGAAGACGCATGCATTGGCAACCGGTCGCGCCATTGGCGCTTCCCGAAAACCTTCTCGAAGGAGTTGCCCATGCGGAACAGGATTCTTGCTCTTGCAGCGCTCGCGGCCGCGATCGGCTCGCCCCTTGCGGCGCAGGCGCAAAGCAGCGTCACCGTGGGACGCGCGCCCGTCGTCGTCGACAGTGGCCCGACCATTGCGGTCGAGCAGCGGCCGGCTTTCCGCGACTATGTCGTTGAACAACGTGTGCCGGCTTTCCGCATCCCGGATCGCGTGGTGGTCGGTGCCACCTTACCTGAAAGCGGCGTCACCTATTATGACGTGCCGCAACGTTTCGGCGCCACCACCTATCGCTACACCGTCGTGAACGGCGAGACCGTGCTGGTCGAGCCGCGCTCGCGGCGCATCGTCGAGGTGATGGACTAGCGTTGTGAGGGATCAACTAGGTGTCCGGCGCGTCACATCAATCAGGCTGACGCGAGCAGTTTAGTCGGACATCAGGCCCCGCCCGGTCCTCCCCCCGCCGGGCGGGGCTTTTTTGTGCTTCGTGTGTGGGTGCTGCTCTCGTGTCCCGGGCAAGCGAAGCGCAGACCCGGGCCCCAGAAGCCGCGAGCACGCAGCAGCATGGGCCCCGGCTCTGCAGCGCACTGCTAAGAAGCGCTGCGCTGCGTCCGGGGCACGAGATCAATCCTGGATCTTCGAGAAATCCGCCACCGCACGCGTGGCGCTGCGGATCTCGTTGAGCAGCTTCAGGCGGTTCTCGCGCACCTTCGCATCCTCGTCGTTGACGCGAACTTTCTCGAAGAACGCATCGACCGGCGGACGGAGCTTTGCCATCGCGCTCATCGCGGCAGCAAAATCTTCCTTGGCGACGGCGGTACGGGCTTCGTCCGTCACTTCATCGATCGCCTGGGCCAGCGCCTTCTCCTCGCTAAGAGCGTAGAGTGAGGCATCGGGTGCGCCGTCGAACAAGCGCTTATCCTTCCTCTCTTCGATCGAGAGAATGTTGCTGGCGCGCTTGGTGCCTGCCAGCAGATTCTTGCCGTCGTCAGTGTCGAGGAATTTTCCGAGTGCTTCGACGCGGCGGACGACTGCCACTATTGGATGCCCTTGAACCAACGAACCAGTGTTGAGAACCGCATCGACGAGATCGTAACGCGCCTTCTGATCTCGCAATTGGACCTTAAGCCGGTCTTCGAAAAAGACCATTAGGTCATCAAGCTTTTCTGCAACTTCCAAGTATTGTTTGTCGTACGAGCGCTCTAAGTGCCCCCAAGCGAGTTCTCGCAAACTAATCTTGGCCTGATTTTCGAGCACAATCCTGATCACACCCAGCGCCGCGCGACGCAGCGCATACGGGTCCTTGCTGCCCGTCGGCTTCTCATCGATCGCCCAGAAGCCAACAAGGGTGTCGAGCTTGTCCGCGAGCGCCACTGCGACGCTGACCGGATCGGTCGGCACGCGATCAGCTGGCCCTTGGGGCTTGTAGTGCTCCTCGCAGGCCGCGGCGACGGAGGCATCCTCGCCTTGGGCCAGCGCGTAGTACTTGCCCATCAGGCCCTGCACCTCGGGGAATTCGCCGACGACTTCCGTCAGCAAATCCGCCTTCGCCAGATGCGCGGCGCGCGTTGCCTTGGCGACATCGGCACCGACGAGCGGCGCGATCTCAGCGGCGAGGCGTTCGATCCGCATGATGCGCGCGGCCTGGGTGCCGAGCTTCTCGTGAAACACGATCTGCTCGAACTTCGGCAGCCGGTCTTCCAGCTTCGTCTTCAGATCCGTCTCATAAAAGAACTTCGCATCCGACAGGCGCGGACGGATCACGCGCTCGTTGCCGGCGACGATGGTCTTGCCGCCGTCGGGCGCCTCGATGTTCGCCGTGAGGACGAACTTGTTGGTCAGCTTGCCCGTCTTGGGATCTTTGACGACGAAGCACTTCTGGTTGTTGCGGATGGTGGCGCGGATCACCTCATCGGGGATCGCGAGATATTCCGCTTCGAAGGATCCCATCATGACGACGGGCCATTCGACGAGGCCCGAAACCTCATCGAGCAGCACCTGGTCCTCGACCAGTTCGAACCCTTGCGCGAAGGTCAGCTCCTTGGCGTCGGCAAAGATAATGTCCTTGCGCGCCTGCGGATCGAGGATGACTTTTGCCGCCTTCAGCTTCGCTTCGTAGTCTTCGAAGCGGCGCACGGAAATCGCGCTAGGTGCCATGAAGCGATGGCCGTAGGTGGTCTGGCCGGCCTCGATGCCGTCCACCGAGAATTTGACGACATCGGGCTCTTCGGTTTCGAGCCCGAACGTCGCAATGATCGCGTGCAGCGGGCGCACCCAGCTCAGCGATCCTGGTTTGCCGGAGCGCGCGCCCCAGCGCATCGATTTCGGCCAGGGGAAGGTGCGGATGATGACGGGAAGGATTTCCGCGAGCACGTCGATGGCGTCGCGGCCGGGCTTCTCGATCAGCGCGATGTAGAAGTCGCCCTTCGGGTCGCGCTGGATCTTGGCCTCATCCAGCGACGTCAAACCCGTCGCTTTCAGAAAACCCTGCACGGCGGCATCGGCCGCGCCGATCTTCGGTCCACGGCGTTCGGTCTTCAGGTCAGGCTGGCGCGCAGGGATGCCGTGCACGGTCAGCGCGAGGCGGCGCGGCGTCGCGAACGCCTTGGCGCCTTCGTAGACGAGACCTTCGGCGACGAGCTTGTCGGTGACCATGCGGCGCAAATCCTCCGCCGCCTTGGCCTGCATGCGCGCGGGGATTTCTTCGGAAAACAGTTCAAGCAAAAGATCGGGCATCAGGCAGCTCCGCCCGCTTCAGTATGGATCCAGGCCTCGCCGCAAGCTTTTGCCAATTCGCGCACGCGAAGAATGTAGCTCTGCCGCTCGGTCACCGAGATCACGCCGCGCGCGTCGAGCAGGTTGAACACATGGCTCGCCTTGATGCACTGGTCATAGGCCGGCAGCGACATCAGATGGGCCTCGCGCTTGCCGTCCTTCCAGCCAGCTTCTAGGTACTTTCTGCACGCGCTTTCAGCCATCTTGAATTGCTCGAACAGCATCGCGGTGTCCGCGATCTCAAAATTGTGTTTCGAATATTCCCGCTCGGCCTGCAGGAAGACATCGCCATAGGTGACCTTGGCGTCACCGTCGCGGCCGTTGAAGTTGAGGTCGTAGACGCGATCGACGCCCTGCACGTACATCGCGAGCCGCTCGAGCCCATAGGTGAGTTCGCCCGCGACCGGCGCGCATTCGACACCCGCGACCTGCTGGAAATAGGTGAACTGGCTGACTTCCATGCCGTCGCACCAGCACTCCCAGCCGAGGCCCCAGGCGCCCAGCGTCGGGCTCTCCCAATCGTCCTCGACGAAGCGAATGTCGTGCATGGCGGAATCGATGCCGATCGCGGCGAGCGACTTCAGGTACAGCTCCTGAAGGTTCGGCGGCGACGGCTTCATGATCACCTGGAACTGGTAGTAGTGCTGCAGCCGGTTCGGATTCTCGCCGTAGCGGCCGTCCTTGGGCCGCCGCGAGGGCTGCACATAGGCCGCATTCCAGGGCTTTGGCCCGAGTGCGCGTAACGTCGTCGCCGGATGGAAGGTACCCGCGCCCATCTCCATGTCATAGGGCTGCAGGATCACGCAGCCCTGCTCGGCCCAGAACCGCTGGAGCGCGAGGATAAAACCCTGGAACGAGCGTTCCGGGCGCATATGGGCGGGCAAGGAGGCGTCCATCGTCAGATCGGGCTCTCGCGGGGGGTTGAATCGCGCGGGACCGTATCGACGGCAGGGGTGGGAATCAAGGCAAAGGGGGTGGATTCGGGCCCAGTTGTCCGTCATGCCCGGGCTTGTCCCGCCTGCGCGGCCGAAGCCGCTTCGGCGAGGCGAAGGCCCGGGCATCCACGTTCTTCGTGCGTCAGGCAAGACGCGGATGGCCGGGACAAGCCCGGCCATGACGACTGCACCAACTAACCCGGCCGATAGGCTCCAGTCACGGGATCCTGTTTCAGGGTCTGGACGGCTCCCATATGGGCGGCCTCGGCGACGCGCGAGAGGCGCATCTCCTCCAGCTCCTGGTTGATCCTGACAGCGGTCTTGTAGGCCCAGCGGACCACGGCAAGCCCGCCCAGGACGCCCGCGAATGCGACGAACGGCGGCATCGGTCGTTCCTTGTTCAGTGCTCAGCCCCCACGCACATTCTTGCGCAGACCGGGCCGCGCCGCAATTGGCTCGGCTTCAAGTCTCCTTGGGGCCAAATGGCGCGGCAGGGCTCCATCTAGAACCCGAATTTCGCCCAGATCGCCCGCGTCTCGACTGCCGAGATCAGGTCGTCCGGCAGGCCGGCCATTGATTCCATGGCCGAAAGCTGCCCCGCGCCGGGCGATTTCCGGCCCAAAAGGCTGGAGAGCAGACCGGTCGGCTGGGCAATCACGGGGGTGAGAACCTTCTCGCCAAAGCGGGCACGAAGAGTTGAGCGGAGATCGCCAATGCTGTCGGCGAGCCCCAGCGCGATCGAACTCTCGCCGGCCCAGTATTCGCCCGTGAACAGGGTGTCGTCGGAGCCCTTCAACCGCGCGCCGCGGCTCTCCTTCACCAGGGCGATGAAGATCTGGTGGATCTCGCGCTGGAGCGCCTTCAGCTTGGCGACGTCGTCGGGGTTTTCGGGGAGAAACGGGTCGAGCATCGCCTTGTGCGCGCCGGCGGTGTAGAGGCGCCGCTCGATGCCGAGTCGCTTGATCGCTTCCTGGAAACCAAAGCTGCCGCCAACCACGCCGATCGAGCCGAGGATCGAGGACGGATCGCAGATGATCTCGTCGCCGGCGCAGGCGATCATGTAGCCGCCGGAAGCCGCGACGTCCTCGACGAACACCAGCACCGGCAGCTTCTTCTCCGCCGCGAGCTGCTTGATGCGCAGGTAGATTTGGCGCGACTGCACCGGCGAGCCGCCGGGCGAATTGATCACCAGCGCCACCGCTTTGGCGTTGCGGGTCGAAAACGCCCGCTCCAGCACCCGCGAAACGGTCGCGAGCGTCATACCCGGGCGCAGCGGCGTCACTGCGCCGATCACACCGGACAACCGCACCACCGGCACCACGGCCGTGCCGGGACGGAAGCGCGCCGGCAGATATTGCATGAGCTTGTCGGCCAGGCCGGAACTCTCACGATCGTTCAATTGTTCGGCCATGCCGTTACCTCTGATTAACTATTTCTTATCACGCGACTGTCATTGGAAGGGCCCGGAACGTGTTTTGCAGAAACCCCGTTGAGAGGCTGCAATGGGCCAGCGGAGAACACCATGAAAATCTATCTGCTGATGCTGCTGATCGGTGCGCTGTTCATGGCGATCCGCTTGACGACTCCCCAAGAGCAGCAGTCGGAATCGCTTCCGCAATAGCTCAGCACGGTTCCACCAGGGGTAGAACCGCTCTTCCCTCCAGAATATCCATCACCTCTTTTTTCGGCACACGTGACTCCTCGTTGAGCATGAGGCCCGGCAGCAATCGTGCCGGGGCCCTCCCGCCCTTGATCGCGCGCACTAGCACGCGGATCGCAGGCCGTCCTGCTTCACCGTGAACCGGCAGAATCGCGAGACTGCCGAAGCCGCGAGACAGCGCCGCCAAAACCTCCGCGATCCCATCTGCGCGCCAAATCAATGTCAGCGCGCCATTCGATCGGAGGATGCGCCGCGCCGCATGCACCCAGGCATTCAGCGTCTCATCCGTCGCCACATGCGCGATCTGGCGCGCCTGATCGGGCGAGCCGCGATGGCGAGCGGGATCGTTGAAGGGCGGGTTCATCAGCACCACGTCGACGCTGTCCGGCGCGAGCCCGCTGGCTACGAAGGCCTGCGCGTCCGCGGTGACGTCGAGCACGATCGTCTCGGCGGCAATCGCATTCGCTGCCGCATTGGCGCGCGCAAGCTCCGCCAGCTCGGGATCGATCTCGACCAGGCCGAGCCTGATCCCCGGAACGCGCCGCGCCAACGCAAGGCCCGCCGCGCCGATGCCGGCGCCGAGATCGACGACGCGGTCGCCCGCCCTCGCCTCCGTCGCCGCCGCGAGCAGAATGGCGTCGTGCCCGGCGCGATGGCCGGACCGCTTCTGCTTCAGCCGCAATTGCCCGCCGAGAAAGGCGTCCTCGGTGAGGTCTGCCAGCGCTTCACTCATCGCCGCGCAGTTCGTGGCTGAGGCCGGCCTCGGTCAGGAGCTGCCGGGCCTCGAGGGCGTCGTCCTCATGGACCAGGATCCGCCGCGGCAAAATGCCGAGGGAGCCCTCGATGATGCTCATGTTCTGGTCCAGCACCAGATGATGGATGTTGGCGCCGTCGAGCAGCGCGCCGATCGCCGACACCAGCACCATATCGTTGGTCCGAACCAGTTCTCGCAAAACACAGGCCTCCTGCCTGACGGGGATTAAGCGCCAAATGTCAATGGTTCCACGGCCCTTGCCGCATCCCCGTCCAGTTTCTATTGTCTTTCCATCAGAATAGCCCTTCCGGGGCAAATATTGGAGACCGGCGTGGCCGTCATCGTACCTTTCGAAACTCCCGGCGCGTCGATCGAAGAGCTGGTTGCCCTTGTCGCCGGTGACATGGAGCGCGTCAACGCCACGATCCTGTCGCGGACCGGTTCGGACGTGACCATGATCCCGGAGGTCGCCAACCATTTGATCTCCTCCGGGGGCAAGCGCCTGCGGCCGATGCTGACGCTGGCCATGGCCAACCTCGCCGGCTACACCGGCGACGGCCATATCAAGCTCGCCGCCAGCGTCGAGTTCATGCATACCGCCACCCTGCTCCATGACGACGTCGTGGACGAGAGCGAGATGCGCCGCGGCAAGCTGTCGGCACGCATGCTCTGGGGCAATGAGGCGAGCGTGCTGGTCGGCGACTTCCTGCTCGGCCAGGCCTTCCGCATGATGGTCGAGGTCGGCTCGCTCCGTGCGCTCGACATTCTCTCCGCGGCCGCCGCGACTATCGCCGAGGGCGAGGTGATGCAGCTTGCCGCCGCCAAGAACACCGCGACCACCGAGGACGAATATCTCGCCGTGATCCGCGGCAAGACCGCCGAGCTGTTCGCGGCCGCCTGCGAGGTCGGCCCCGTGATCGCCAACCGTCCGAAGGCGGAGCAGACCGCCTGCCGCTCGGTCGGCATGAATCTCGGCATCGCTTTCCAGCTCGTCGACGACGTGCTCGACTATGGCGGCAAGAGCGCCAAGCTCGGCAAGAACACCGGCGACGATTTCCGCGAGGGCAAGATCACGCTGCCCGTCGTGCTCGCCTTCCGCCGCGGCAACGACACCGAGCGCGCCTTCTGGATCCGCGCGCTCGAGCGCGGCGAGATCGGCGACACCGACCTCGACCACGCCATCGGCTTGATGAACAAGCATCGTGCGCTCGAAGACACGCGCAGCCGCGCCCAGCACTACGGCGCCATGGCGGTGGACGCGCTGGCGCTGTTCCCGTCCTCGCCAATGAAGAGCGCGCTGGAGCAGGTCGTGGCGTTCTGCCTGGCACGGTCGCATTAGCTTCTCGCATCCTTAGCGCTTGCTAGTAACCACACCCTCAGTGTCGTCCCGGCGAAGGCCGGGACCCATTACCCCGGTCGGCGTTGTCTTAGCGGCTGTGGCCACCATCGTGCATCACAACAACAGTCGTGGGTATGGGTCCCGGCCTTCGCCGGGACGACATCGTTGAGGTACGAGCCACCACTGCATCAACAGCGTCATTGCGAGCGCAGCGAAGCAATCCAGAATCTTCCCGCAGAGGGACTCTAGATGGCTTGGCTGCGCTCGCAATGACGAGCTAGGTGTGCGAGGGCCGCCTTCCAACTTGCAGTCAAATCCTATGCGCCATCTTGCGGCACACACCCGTCGGAGTGTTCCAACGGTTCGTCTAGTAACTTGCATTTTGCAAGTAACTCTCCTACCTTCCCCCCATGCAGCCCAAATCCCCTTCCATCCAGGAATGTCCGGTCGGCCGCGCCGTGGAGACGGTCGGCGAATGGTGGAGCATCTTGATCCTGCGGGATGCGTTCCAGGGCGCAACGAAGTTCGACGAATTTTCGCAAAGCCTCGGGATCGCGCCGAATATCCTGTCGCGGCGGTTGGCCCATCTCACCGAAAGCGGCATGTTCGTCCGCCGCCGCTACAATGAACGGCCGCCGCGCTATGAATATGTGCTGACCGACAAGGCGCGGGACTTCTTCCCCGTGGTCGCAACCCTGCTCGCCTGGGGCAACAAGCATCTCGCCCCGAAGGGCGAAGCCATCCTGCTCGCGAACCGGCGCAATCGTCGCCCCTTTAATCCTGTCGTGGTCGATGCCGCCGACATGCAGCCGATCACGCTCACCAATGCGGTCATTATCGCGGGTCCCCGCGCCAGCCGTGTCATGCGCAAACGGTTGACCTCGCTCAAAGCCATGAACCCGGCCGTCGCGCCGGCTGGAGACTGACATGCGTCGTATCGTCGTGACGGGAATGGGCGCGGTATCGCCGCTTGGCTGCGGTGTCGAACTGTCGTGGCGCCGGCTACTGGCCGGTCAAAGCGGGCTGCGCCCGCTGCCTGAATGGTCGCAGGCGCTGCCCGCACGCATCGCCGGCCTCGTGCCCGACAAGGCCGATGACGCGGACGGCGGCTTCGATCCCGCGCAGGCCGCCGCGCCGAAAGACCAGCGCAAGATGGACCGCTTCATCCTGTTCGCGCTGCTCGCCACCGCAGAAGCGATTGCGCAGGCCGGCTGGATGCCGCAGGACGCGGTGGCGCAGGAACGAACCGCGACGATCATCGCCTCCGGCGTCGGCGGTTTTCCGGCCATGGCGGAGGCGGTGCGCATCACCGAACACCGCGGCCCGCGCCGGCTGTCGCCGTTCACGATCCCCTCCTTCCTCGCCAATCTCGCCGCCGGCCACATCTCGATCAAATACGGCTACAAGGGAGCGCTGGGCACACCGGTCACGGCCTGCGCCGCCGGCGTTCAGGCGATCGGCGATGCTGCGCGGATGATCCGCGCGGGCGAGACTGATGTGGCGATCTGCGGCGGCGCGGAAGCCTGCATCGACATCGTCAGCCTCGGCGGCTTTGCTGCGGCCCGTGCTCTGTCGAGCGGGTTCAATGACGCGCGCGCCTCGCGCCCGTTCGACCGCGACCGCGACGGTTTTGTCATGGGCGAAGGCGCCGGCATCCTGGTGATCGAAGAGCTGGAGCATGCGTTGGCGCGTGGCGCGACGTCGATTGCGGAGATCGTCGGATACGGTACGACCGCCGACGCCTATCACATGACGTCGGGTCCGCCTGACGGCGACGGCGCCCGGCGCGCGATGGAGATCGCGCTCCGGCAGGCCAAGCTTGCGCCCGCGGATTTGCAGCATCTGAACGCGCATGCGACATCGACGCCGGCCGGCGACGAGAGCGAGCTTGGCGCGATTGCCGCGCTGTTCGGCCGCAACCGCGGCATCGCCGTGAGCGCGACCAAATCGGCCACCGGCCATCTGCTCGGTGCTGCCGGTGGACTGGAAGCGGTCTTCACCGTGCTCGCCCTGCGCGACCAGATCGCGCCGCCGACGCTCAATCTCGAAAACCCTGATCCCGGCGCTGACGGCATCGACATCGTCGCCGGTGTGGCGCGCCCGATGCCGATGCAGCACGCGATCTCGAACGGGTTCGGCTTCGGCGGGGTGAATGCCAGCGTGATCTTCCGCCGGATGGGCTAAACGACGGGCCTTAATTGACGGGCCTTGCAATCGCGGCAAGCATCGCTACCAAAGCAGGATGATCAACACGAATTTCTGGCTGTTCCTGGCCGCCGCTTGTCTCATCGCCGCCATTCCCGGCCCCGGTATTTTCTACGTGGCGGCACGGACCTTGTCGGAAGGGCGCGCCAGCGGTTTTGCATCGACCGCGGGCACCGCGCTCGGCGGGCTGGTTCATGTGGTCGCGGGCAGCCTCGGCATCTCCGCGATCATCCTTGCCAGCGCCGAGCTGTTCGCCGCCGTGAAATTTGTCGGCGCACTCTATCTGGTCTGGCTCGGGATCAGGACATTTCGCAGCGCCGGTCGTGTGCTGTCATTCGACAGCGAGCCCGTCGGCGACAAGCGCGCCTTCCGCGACGGCGTGCTGGTCGAGGCGCTGAACCCGAAGACCGCCGCATTCTTCCTCGCCTTCATTCCGCAGTTCCTTGACCCGGCGGGATCGAACCCGACGCTGCAATTCATCACGTTGGGTGCGATCTCGGTGACGCTGAACACACTCGCCGATATCGTGGTGGTGCTGATGGCTTCCGCGACACGCACGCAGTTGATCGGAAGGCCGCATTTGATGCGACGTCTCACCCAGGGCTCCGGCGTCTTCATCGCAGGGCTCGGCCTGTCGCTCGCACTGGCCCGACGGCCCGTGAATGGATAGCGCCACCATGCTCGCTCCGCAAAGCCGCAGTTACGAGTCTCACGGCCTGCGGCTGCACTATGCCGACTGGGGCAACGACGGCGCGCCTGTCGCCATCCTGGTTCACGGCGGCCGCGATCACTGCCGGAGCTGGGACGTCATCGCCCGGTCGCTGCAGCCGCATTTTCACGTGCTCGCACCCGACCTGCGCGGTCACGGCGATTCCGACTGGACAAAAGGCGGCAGCTACGCGCTGACGGAGTATGTGTACGACCTCGCCCAGCTCGTCCGTGCCATCGCAGCACCTCAAGTCACTCTCATCGGCCATTCCATGGGCGGCATGGTCAGCCTCATCTTTACAGGGGCATTCCCCGAACAGGTCTCGAAGCTGGTCGTGCTCGACGGCGTGACGATGTTGCCGGATACACCAAAACCGCCGGTGCATGAGCGCATCGGCAAATGGGTCGGCCAGCTCGACAAGCTGCACGACCGCGCACCGCGCCGCTATTCGACCCTCGAAGACGCTGCGGCGCAGATGGTGCTTCACAATAAGCGGCTGTCCCGCGACCTCGCGCTGCATCTCGCCACCCACGGCGCGCGGCAGAACGAGGACGGCACCTATAGCTGGAAGTTCGATCCCTACCAGCGCGCCTCTGCGCCGCACCGGCTCTGGCCGGACGATCACATCGGGCTGTGGTCGCGCATCACCTGTCCGACGCTGCTCTTGAATGCCGGCGAAAGCTTTCTGGCTGGCGCGAGGGCCGCGGGCCTGGAGCGCTACTTCCCGCAGGCGCGCGTCGAGACCATCGCCGGGGCCGGACACTGGCTGCAACATGACAAGCCGCAGGAGGTGTTGAGTGAGATCCGGGAGTTTCTCTCGCTGGCCTAGCTCAACGTCCCCGAATGCACCCACCAGCCGGAATGATCCCTGCGGATCTTCTCAGCGGCGGCATGCGCCTCGGCAGATGCGCCACAGATCGCAAAGCACGTCGCACCCGAGCCGGACATGCGGGCAAGCTTGACGCCGGCGGAGCCACGCAAGGCTTCCAGCACGTCCCCAATCACCGGCTCGATGCGCATCGCAGGCGCTTCGAGGTCGTTGGCGACGGCCTTGAGCGAGTCGACCCAATCGTCAATGGAGGCGCCCTCGCCCGGCCAGGCCGGGGCGTCGAAGACGGACGTGGCGCCGACCAGAAGCTCGCCGTTGCGCAGGCCCAGCGCCTGGAACACATCCTTGGTCGCGACCGGCACGCGCGGGTTGACCATCACGCAGGGCATGCTCGGCAGCATCAAGGGCAGCAGCTGCTCGCCGACACCGGTCATGTCGCAGGCGCGCGAGAACAGACACACCGGCACGTCGGCACCGGTCGCAAGCGCAACCTTCTGCAGCCGCGGGTCGTCGAGTTCCAGATTGTTGAGACGCGCCAGCAACCGCAGCGCCGCCGCGGCGTCGGCCGAGCCGCCGCCGATACCGGCCGCAACCGGGAGCACCTTGTCGAGCGCGAAGGCGCCCAGCTTCAGGTTCGGGACGGCTTCGGCCAGGAGCTTGGCCGCCTTGAACACGAGGTTGTCGGCCATATCGCCGCAGGCCGCCGCAAGCGGCCCCGTCGTGGTGAGCTTCAGCTCGCCGCCGGGCTCCAGTGTGAGCCGGTCGGCGCAGTCGGCAAAGGCGACGACGCTTTCGAGATCATGATAGCCATCGGTACGACGGCCGACCACACGAAGGCTCAGATTGACCTTCGCGCGCCCTTCTTCAATCAACGCCGGCATTGACGACACGCCCCCAACTTCAACTCACTCAGCCGCCCTTGCCGTCGTCCTTCTTCTTCTCCTTCTCCGCCTGCGCAGCCGAGGAGTTCGAATTGTCGTCGGTCATACCGTTTGCAATCTTGGCCTCGATCTTCGGAAGCTCATCCGCTTCGGGCTTGAGATCGCGGGCGTGGGCCCACTGGAACTTGGCTTCCAGCGTGCGGCCGACGCGCCAATAGGCATCGCCAAGGTGGTCGTTGATGGTGGGATCCTCGGGCTTGAGGTCAATGGCGCGCTCGAGGTTCTTCACCGCGTCTTCGTAATTGCCGATGCGGTAATAGGCCCAGCCGAGGGAATCGACGATGTAGCCGTCATCCGGGCGCTGCTCGACCGCCCGCTTGATCATCTTCATGCCTTCGTCGAGATTGATGCCCTGGTCGATCCAGGAATAGCCGAGATAGTTGAGGACGTGCGGTTGGTCGGGCTGCAGCTCGAGCGCCTTCTTCATGTCGGCTTCGGCCTTGCCCCACTGCTTGGAGCGCTCCTCGCAGATGCCACGATAATAGTACCAGACGCTGTTGGCCTTGTCGTTGCCGGCCGGCAGCACGTCGACGCCTTGCGAATAGGTTGCGCCGCATTCGCCAAACTTCTTGCGGCCGCGCTCGATGTTGCCGAGCGCCATGATCGCTTCGAGATCCTTCGAGTCCTCAGTGGTGACGCCCTTGAGGATCTTGATCGCCTCGTCGGTGCGGTCGGCGGAATCCAGATCGATGGCGAGCTGGATCTGGGCGTTGCGCTTGAGCGGCGAGGACGACGGCACCCGCTCATAGACCTTGATCGCCATCTGCGGCCGCTTCACCGATTCATAGAGATCGGCGAGCGAGAGCAGCGCCAGGGGATGGGTGGGTTGGAGGTAGAGCGAGAGCTGGAGATAGACCAGCGCCAGATCCTCGCCGCCGCGGCGGGTCAACGTGGCGCCGATGCCGTAGAGTGCTTCTGCGGCGCCGGCTTGCGCGCTATCGGCCAGCGGCGGCATCTTTTTGCCGGCCTTGGTGTCGCGCAACCCTTCCACGATCAGCGGATGGCGGGCGAGCTTCTTGTCGAAAGCCTGGTAGACCGTGGTCGCGGCGGCCGAGTCCTTGTTGCGCGACAGCCAGCGCGCATAGGCCTCGGTGACGCGCAGCATGGAATCGTCGAGCTTGTAGGCACGCTCGAACCGGGTGCCCGCGTCTTTCTCCTTGCCGGCGAGTTCGAGGATCATGCCGGCGTGGAGGTCTTTGAACAGCGGATACCATTCCGGACCGGCCAGCTTGTCGATGGTGGCGACGCCGCCCTTGGCATCGCCCGCACCATAGGCGGCCCAGCCCGACAGCAGCGTGGCGACGAGATCGGTGATCGGACCGCGGATCGACTGGTTGATGTTGGTCTGCGCGGCCGCATACTTCTTGAACTTGAGATCGTGCACGCCGACGACGAGGCGTGCAACGCGGTTGGTCTTGTCGATGGTCAGGATGCGCTCGGCGAGCTTGACGGCCTCATCGATGTCGCCGTCTGCAACCGAGGAGATGAAAGCGCGGTCAAGCAGCTCGTTGTTCTTGGGATCGGTGCGCAGGGCCGAGCGATAGAACGCGGCGGCAGAGGCCGCATCGCGCTCGACGCTGGCGTGGCGGGCGGCGAGATAGCTGCCGGAAGTGGTCAGCGCCTTCAGATCGTTTCGGGTCGGAAACTGCGCCGCCGTGTCGGACGGATGGTCCGGCGTCTGCGCCAGGACCGCGCCGGGGACCGTCGCGATCGCTGAGCCCATGAGGGCAATGGCGGCAACAGTCCAACGGTTGAAACGATTTGAAAGCATCAGGGCTCGCCTTGAGTTGGTAGTGCCTGGGTTTGCAGAAGGCCGTATCGCATGCGAACGCGGCCGGTGGCATGGGGACCCGGAACTGTCGGGCCGACAATGCCGCTTTTGGCGCTTCACCGCAAGGATTCGGGCCGGGCGATCGCCTCCGCACGCCCCAAATCGGCCAAGTCACCGGTCAAGAGCGCCCCAAGACGCCGCCAGTATGGCCTTATCGTGACCACGGACCGCGACCGCGGCCGGGTTCTCACGCGAACGTGCGTCATAGGGCCAATGTCACGCAATATTGGTCACATTGGGCTTGGGTCACATGGATCGTGGCTTGCTGACCCCGCCTACATCGCCTCGTAGTTTGGACCGCCGCCGCCCTCCGGGGGAACCCAGGTGATGTTGCCGTTGGGATCCTTCACGTCGCAGGTTTTGCAGTGGACGCAGTTCTGGGCGTTGATCTGGAAGCGCGGGCCCGAACCTTCCTCGATCCACTCATAGACGCCGGCCGGGCAATAACGATTCGAGGGACCGGCGAACACGTCGTGCTCGGAGGTTTTCTGGAGGTTCATGTCCGTGACCTTGAGATGGACCGGTTGATCCTCCTCATGATTGGTATTGGACAGGAACACCGACGAAAGCTTGTCGAAGGAGATCTTGCCGTCCGGCTTCGGGTAGGCCCTCGGCGCGTGGGTCTTGGCCGGATCGAGCGTCGCGCGATCGGGCTTCGCATGCGACTGGGTGCCAAACAGCGAGCCGCCGAACAGCGTGTTGCACCACATGTCGAAGCCGCCGAGCGCAACGCCGAGCACCGTGCCGAACTTCGACCACAGCGGCTTGACGTTGCGGACCAGGAACAAATCCTTGCCGACCGAGGAGGAGCGCCAGGCATTCTCGTAGTCGACGATCTCGTCATTGGCGCGATCGGCGGCAATGGCTGACGCAACGTGCTCGGCGGCGAGCATGCCCGTGCCCATCGCGTTGTGCACGCCCTTGATGCGGGGAACGTTGACGAAGCCGGCCGCGCAGCCGATCAGCGCGCCGCCGGGGAAGCTGAGTTTCGGCACCGACTGATAGCCGCCCTCGGTGATGGCGCGTGCGCCATAAGCGAGCCGCTTGGCACCTTCGAAGGTGGAGCGGATCGACGGATGGGTCTTGAAACGCTGGAACTCGTCGAACGGCGACAGATACGGATCGTCGTAGTTGAGATGCACGACGAAGCCGACGGCAACGAGGTTGTCGTCGTAGTGATAGAGGAACGAGCCTCCGCCGGTCTTCAGATCGAGTGGCCAGCCGAACGAATGCTGGATCATGCCCTTCTGGTGCTTGGCGGGATCGATCTGCCAGACTTCCTTGAGCCCGATGCCGAACTTCGCAGGCTCGCTCTTGGTATCCAGCGCGAACTTCGCGATGAGCTGCTTGGTCAGGCTGCCGCGCGCGCCTTCCGCGAACAGCGTGTACTTGCCAAGCAATTCCATGCCACGGGTAAAGGAGTCCTTCGGCTTGCCGTCCCGGCCGATGCCCATGTCGCCGGTGGCGATGCCCTTCACCGCGCCCTGCTCGTCATAGAGCACTTCGGCGGCGGCAAAGCCCGGATAGATCTCGACGCCGAGCGCCTCTGCCTTGCGCGCGAGCCAGCGGCAGACATTGCCGAGCGAGCCGATATAGCAGTGATGGTTGTCCATCAGAGGCGGCATGATGAAGTTCGGCAGCCTGATCGCACCGCCGCCCGTCATCCAGTAGAAGCGATCGTCCTTGACCTGCGTCTTGAGCGGACAATCGGAATCCTCGCGCCAGTCCGGGATCAGCTTGTCGAGCCCGGCCGGGTCGATCACGGCGCCGGAGAGAATATGCGCACCGACCTCGGAGCCCTTTTCCACCACGACGACATTGAGATCGGCATTGATCTGCTTCAGCCGGATCGCCGCAGCCAGGCCCGAGGGGCCGGCGCCGACGATGACGACGTCGAATTCCATGGATTCGCGCGGGGGAAGTTCTTCGGTGCTCATCTGATCTCAGCCCTTGAGACGGTCCTTGGTCGATTGCGCCCTCTTGTTTCCGATTTTTCCGGGTAGGACAACCTCGGAATCGCGTTCCGCCGGGGTGCAAGGCGCTCCAAACTGATATAAAAGTCTGACTTTCCAAATGATCCCCGAACCCGCGCCCACCGTCCGAGAGCTTCTCGCCTTCTATCTGGAGGCGGGTGTCGATTGCGCGCTCGTGGAGGAACCGATTGACCGCCTGGCGGAAGTCGACGCCCCGCCTGCGGCCCCGCGCGCCGCACCTCCGCTCGAGGCGCCACGGCCGGTTGCGGCTCCCGCGGTCATCCGCGGCGAGGCGGCACCCGCGCCCGACATCGCGATCGCCTCGGCGCGCGAGGCCGCACGCACCGCGCCGACCTTGGAGGCGCTGCGCGAGTTGATGCAGAGCTTTGACGGCTGCGCGCTGAAGCACACAGCGACACGGTTGGTTTTCGCCGACGGTAATCCGCAGGCGCGCATCATGTTCGTCGGCGAGGCACCGGGCCGCGACGAGGACATCGAGGGGCTGCCCTTCGTCGGACGCAGCGGCAAGCTGCTCGATTTGATGATAGGAGCCATAGGCCTCAACCGCAGCACCGCCTACATCGCCAACGTGATCCCCTGGCGGCCGCCCGGCAATCGCACGCCGACGCCGCAGGAAACGCAAATCTGCCTGCCATTCATCCAGCGCCAGATCGAGCTGGTGAATCCGGATGTGCTGGTGACGCTCGGCAATCCCTCGACGCAGACGCTGCTGTCGACCCGCGAAGGCATCATGCGCACCCGCGGCCGCTGGTTCGACTACGAGACGGGCGCGCGCACCATCCGCGCGCTGCCGACCTTCCACCCGGCCTATCTGTTGCGCTCGCCGTCGTACAAGCGGCTGGCCTGGCAGGATCTGCGCGCGATCGCGAAGGCGCTGGCGGGCGCGTGAGGAGCCGTACGACCTCTCCCCGTCATTGCGAGCGCAGCGAAGCAATCCAGAATCTTTCCGCGGAGGGACTCTGGATTGCTTCGTCGCAAGCGCTCCTCGCAATGACGAGGGAAAGGGCGAGCGACTAAGTCCCCTTCGGCCGCACGATGGCCCAGCCGATGCGCAGGAGTTGCTGGCGTCCAGTCACCAGCCACTCGAAGGCGCGCGGGACTTCCGGGACGATGCCCGGAAAGCGCGCGAGGATGTCCGGCGGCGGGGTCCCGGCGGTATCGGAGGCCCGCCAGACCACGACGCCGCCGGTCTCGCTGAATTTGGCCTGATTGATCCAGGGCGTACGCGCGGGCTCGGCATCGATGAAGAGATGCGGCCGGCCGGAATGCAGCGTGATCAAGCTCGCAAGCTGGGTCTCGCCGGCGACTGCGCGCAGACGATGATTGGTGCGGCGGGCAAAGCTCTCGTCGAAGAAGTCCGAAATCGCGCGCGCCGGCATCGAGGTCGCGATCTCGTTGGCACCGGTCCACGGCAGGAGCAGGACGGCGAGCACGACGCCGATTGCGGGCGCGATGACGGCGGCCGCCCAGACCATCCGCAGCATTCTCGCGCGGCGCATCGCGATGAGGTCGCCGGCCCCCACGACCACGGCAAGCCCCGACAAGACCAGCACGACGCCGGCGCCGCCGACGACGGCGTCGAGGCCCAGCAGACCGGAGATCAGCACCGCGCCAAGCGCCGGCGCGAGTGCGAAGAAATAGACGAAATTGCGCGCGAGCGGCTCGACCGGCGGGCGGAAGATGATCGGCGCCTCCTCGCTCTTGGGAACGAACAAGCCGGTGTTGAGGACCGTCAGCGCCGGGATCGCCGCCGCACCGAGCAGGAGTCCCCCGAGCAGCCAGGCCGCGTGCAGTGCGCGGGCATTGAGCTCGGCAACCTGCGGCAAGGCCGGCAAGACGAGTGCCTCGGCCCGCATCAGCCACACCGCATAGGGCAAAGCCAGCACCGCGACGACCACCAGCGCAAATAGCGGGTCGAATGCGCGCAATGTACGGCGGCCACCCGCGGTGGCGAGCGCGAAGACGACGATCAGGGGCAGCAGGAAGATCGCAGCCGGCGTCGTCAGCAGCAAGAGGCCGGCCTCGATCGACCAGGCGAACCAGGCGTTGCCGCGGCGCTGGCCGATGATCTGCCAGGAGTGCAGCAGCAGCAACGCCCAGAGTGGCCGCGCCAGCACCAGGGGGCTGAAGTCGAGTGTGGGCGAGGAGAAGGCCAGCAGCGTCATGGTCAGCAGCACGGCCAGCACTGCCTGCTGGGGGCCGACCACCGCGCGGGAGAGATGATAGAGCGTGATGAGGGTCGCGATCCCGCAGAGCTCGGCCAGGACATAGACGCCGAACACGTGGCCGCCGGCGGCGCGATAGGCGATGTCGGCGAGCCAGACCGGCAAGGGCGGGCCCAAATCAGTGCCGACCTGGTATTCGCGGCCGAAGGCCAGCAGGGTCGCGAGGCTGCCGGGCGGGCTGCGATAAAACACCAGCGCCACGAACAGCCACATCGCGGCCTGGAGCAGCACGACGATCCAGACGATCAGCCGCGGCCGCGCGCGAATGAGCTCGATGACCAGGGAGGTAAACCGCATGCAACGTCCGAAAGATGCAGCCAACCCGTCAAGCCGGCCCTATTCGCTCACGACTGTTTTGATAAAGGGCGTGACGCGTCGTGGCAACCGAGTCTCGGCTAGAGATTGGCCGACGCGTCGACTTCCAAGCCCGTATCCACCTGCAGCTCGATCTCGGTCACCGCAAACAGATCCTGCGCCGGCTCGACCGTCCAGGGCATGTGCTTGGCGCGTGCGGCGGCGACAGGGGCAAAGAAGCTGCGGTGGTGGACGGTGGGGCCGAGGCGGTTGAGCGCATCAAGGTGCTCGGGCACGGCGTAGCCCTTGTGCTGCTCGAAACCGTAGCCGGGACAGTCCTGAGCCAGTGCGCACATCAGGCGGTCCCGCGTCACCTTGGCGATGATCGAGGCCGCTGCGATCGACAGGACGATGCCGTCGCCGCCGATCACGGCCTCGCAATCGCATTCCGTATCCAGCCGGTCGCGGCCGTCGACGAAGACATGCCGGGGCTGCTCGGGCAGCGCCACCACGGCGCGCTTCAGTGCCCACAGCGAGGCGCGCAGGATGTTATCGCGGTCGATGCGGGCGCGCGAGGCGACTGCCACCGAGACCTGGGCGGTGGCGCAGATCTTGTCGAACAGCCTTTCGCGCTCCTCGGCCGTCAGGCGCTTGGAATCATCGATGCCGCGCGGGATGCGGTCGGGATCGAGAATCACCGCCGCCGCCACCACAGGTCCGGCCAACGGCCCGCGGCCGGCCTCATCGCAGCCTGCCACCGGCCAGACGCCACGCTTGATCAGCGCGCGCTCGCGGCGGAAGCTTGGAGCAACGATGATGGCGCTCTTTGTGCCCGCCAGCGCCTTGGCCATTTTCTTGGGCGCAGCCTTGTCGTTCTTAGGCGCGGCCTTCTTGTTCTCAGGCGCAGCCTTCTTGGGCGCGTCTTTGGCCAGCTTCTTGGCGGATTGATCCCGAATCATGGCCGGGATCGTGCGCAAGCGGAATGGCCTGCGCAACCGGGAACCTCGGACAATTCCCGTTATTCAAGTCAGCCGCCCTATTCCGCCAGATGCACCCGCCGGTCCTCGCCGACCTCGATGCCGGGCGCGACCACGACTTCCCATGGATGGCCGTCAGGATCGGCGAAATAGCCGGAATAGCCGCCGTAATCGGTCTCATGCGCGGCCTTCAGCAGCGCGGCTCCCTCGCCGACGGCGAAAGCCAGCACCGCGTCCACCTCCTCACGCGCGCGGCAGTTCCATGCGAGCGTCATGCCGCGGAACGTCGATGGCCTCGGGTGATCAGGCAATTTGGCGTCGACCGCGAGCTGATCCCACGGAAACAGCGCGAGCACCGGACCGCCAGTATCATAGAACGCAACGGCCTCACCGGTCACCTTCAGCCGGCGCGAGAAACCGAGCGCGTCGTAAAAGGCAATGCTGGCGCGGATGTCGTTCACGCCCAGCGTGATGACGGTGAGCCGCGGGATTGGAGCTGCCAGTTCCTGACTCATACGACGCCTCTTCCACTTCGTCCCTCAGAACAGGCTGAGCTGATCGCCGTTCCGCTTCGGCTTGGCAAAATGATCCGTCGTCAGCTTGGGGCGCCGCTTGTTCAGCCCGAGCCTGTCGCAGGCGATCTCGAAGCGGCGACCGATGGTCCAGGCCATCGGGCCGGTCCCCTTCATGCGCTCGCCCCATTTCGCGTCGTAGTCACGGCCGCCGCGCATGTCGCGGATCAGTGTGAAGACGTGGCGATAGCGGTCCGGATAGTTCGCCATCAGCCATTCGCGAAAGAGATCGCGCACCTCGAGCGGCAACCGCAGCAACACGTAGGAGGCTTCCTTGACGCCGGCATGGGCGGCAGCATCCAGGATGCGCTCGATCTCGGAATCGTTCAGCGCGGGGATCACGGGCGCGACCATGACGGTGGTCGGAATGCCGGCCTCGGAAAGCTGCTTCAGCGCCTCCAGCCGCTTCGGCGGCGTTGACGCCCGTGGCTCCATTGTGCGCGCCAATTTCGGATCGAGCGAGGTCACGGAGATCCCGACCTTGGCGAGGTTGCGCTTGGCCATGCGCGCGAGAATGTCGATGTCGCGGGTCACCAGCGCCGACTTGGTGACGATCCCGACGGGATGGCCGGCGCGCTCCAGCACCTCCAGAATGCCGCGCATGATTTTGCGCTCGCGCTCGATCGGCTGATAGGGATCAGTGTTGGTGCCGATCGCGATCATCCGCGGCTCGTAGCCGGGCGCCGCAAGCTCCTTCTCGAGCAGCGCCGGCGCCTCGGGCTTTACAAACAGCTTCGATTCGAAGTCGAGCCCCGGCGACAGGCCGAGATAGGCATGCGTCGGCCGCGCGAAGCAATAGACGCAGCCGTGCTCGCAGCCGCGGTAGGGATTGATCGAGCGGTCGAAGCCTATGTCGGGAGAATCGTTGCGGGTGATCACTTTGCGCGAAGTGTCGACCGCGACCGTGGTCTTGAACGGCGGCAGTTCTTCAAGGCTCTGCCAGCCATCGTCGAAGGCGACGCGCGCCTCGGCCTCGAAGCGGCCGCTGGCGTTGGACTGCGCGCCCCGGCCTCGCCTGCGCTGGCGGTCGATGGCGACCGCCAGCTCAGGGAAGTCAGAAGGCGCACCCGCCGGCTCGGAGGGCGCCGTGACCGGCGGGTGCTTGAGAGCATGAGAGGATGCTGGACTCATGAAGCCAAGATAGCACGCCGCAGGAACAAATCAAGAACACAAACAAAAAACGTGAAAACAACCCCATGCACAGTAGAGCTGCCCAAACTTCGCGCGCTTGCTTTTGACCTCACGCAACAGTGGCGTCACGGCGATCCCGTTTGATGCTGCCGAAGGATCGATCTCGCCGGAACTCGGTTGGTGACGATCCCGGGTGAAGGTCGGCAGCAATATGACAAATCAACAACAATCGGCCGCCGCGAGCGGCGACCTCGATCTCCTCGATCGCTATTGGCGCGCCGCGAACTATCTCTCCGTCGGGCAAATCTACCTGCTCGACAACCCGCTGCTGCGCGAGCCGTTACGGCCCGAGCACATCAAGCCGCGTTTGCTCGGCCATTGGGGCACGACGCCCGGTTTGAACTTCATTTATGCCCATCTCAACCGCGTCATCCGTGCGCTGGATCTGAGCATGATCTATGTCTGCGGTCCCGGCCACGGCGGCCCCGGCATGGTCGCCAACACTTATCTCGAAGGCAGCTACAGCGAGATCTATCCCGATATCGCGCGCGATACCGACGGACTGCGCAAGCTGTTCAGGCAGTTCTCCTTCCCCGGCGGCATCCCCAGTCACGCGGCGCCGGAAACGCCGGGCTCGATCCACGAAGGCGGCGAGCTCGGTTACGCGCTGGTGCATGCCTATGGTGCGGCATTCGACAATCCCGACCTGATCGTCGCCTGTGTCGTCGGCGACGGCGAGGCCGAGACCGGCCCGCTCGCGGCGTCCTGGCATTCCAACAAATTCCTCAATCCTGCGCATGACGGCGCGGTGCTGCCGATCCTGCATCTCAATGGGTACAAGATTGCCAATCCGACCGTGCTTGGGCGGATGCGCGACGACGAGATCCGCGATCTCTTCCGCGGGCTCGGGCACGAGCCGCTGTTCGTCCAGGGCGACGATCCCAGATTGATGCACCAGATCATGGCGGACGCGCTCGACGTCGCGCTCGCCAGTATCCGGTCGATCCAGCAGCACGCCCGCGACGGCCGCAAGAGCGTCGAACGCCCGCGTTGGCCGATGATCGTGCTGCGCAGCCCGAAGGGCTGGACCGGCCCCAAGGAAGTCGACGGCAAGAAGGTCGAAGGTTTTTGGCGTGCGCATCAGGTGCCCGTCGCGAACTGTCGCGAGAACCCGGCGCATCTGAATATTCTCGAAGAGTGGATGCGCAGCTACGAGCCGGAAAAGCTGTTCGACGCGAACGGCGCGCTCATTGCCGAGCTCCAGGCGCTCGCGCCCGAAGGCCATCGCCGCATGGGCGCCAATCCACACGCCAATGGCGGCCTTCTGAAGAAGGAGCTGAAGCTGCCGGACTTCCGCAGCTTCGCCGTCGAGGTCGCTCAGCCGGGCGGCGTCGCGGCGGAGGCAACCCGCGAGCTCGGAAAATTCCTGCGCGACGTCATCCGCCTCAACGCCGAGGCCCGCAATTTCCGCATCATGGGCCCGGACGAAACCGCGTCAAACCGGCTCGATGCGGTGTTCGAGGCCACCGAACGCGTCTGGATGGAGCCGACAAAACCTTACGACGTGCATCTCGCCCAGGACGGACGCGTGATGGAAGTCCTGAGCGAGCATCTCTGTCAGGGCTGGTTAGAGGGCTATCTGCTCACCGGACGGCACGGCTTCTTCTCCTGCTACGAGGCGTTCATCCACATCGTGGATTCCATGTTCAACCAGCACGCCAAATGGCTGAAGGTGACGCGGCATCTGCCGTGGCGGCGCCCGATCGCCTCGCTCAACTACCTGCTCACCTCGCATGTCTGGCGTCAGGACCACAACGGCTTCAGCCATCAGGATCCCGGTTTCGTCGATCTCGTCGCCAACAAGAAGGCCGACATCGTTCGCATCTACTTCCCGCCGGACGCCAACACGCTGCTGTGGATCGCCGATCATTGCCTGCGCACCTATGACCGCATCAACGTCATCGTCGCCGGCAAGCAGCCGGCGCCGCAATGGCTGTCGATGCAGGAGGCAGCCACGCATTGCGATGCCGGCATCGGCATCTGGAGCTGGGCCGGCACCGAAGATGCGAATGGCGAGCCCGATGTCGTGATGGCCTGCGCCGGCGACGTGCCGACACTGGAGACGCTCGCCGCCGTCGACCTGCTGCGCAAGGCGCTGCCCGAGCTGAAGATCCGCGTTGTCAACGTCGTGGACCTCATGACGCTGCAACCCAGGGAGCAGCACCCGCACGGCTTGTCCGACCGCGACTTCGACGGCCTGTTCACCCGCGACAAGCCGGTGATCTTCGCCTATCACGGCTATCCCTATCTGATCCACCGGCTGACCTATAACCGCACCAACCACGCCGGCATGCACGTGCGCGGCTTTGCCGAGGAAGGCACCACGACGACGCCGTTCGACATGGTCGTGCTCAACGAGCTCGACCGCTATCACCTCGCGATCGAGGCGATCGAGCGCGTGGCGGGGCTCGCGACCAAGGCGGCGCAGGTGAAGCAGCAATTCCGCGACAAGCTGATCGAGCATTCGCGCTATGTGCGCGAATACGGCGAGGACATGCCGGAAATCCAGGAATGGGTCTGGCAGAACAGCGCCGGCGGCAACACGCCGGCGGAGGCAGGCGATTGACGGCAGCCATGTTGAACACGGTTCTCGTTCTCAACTCGGGATCGTCGAGCATCAAATTCGGCCTGTTCGATATCTCGGCGGCCGAGCCCACCCTGCTCTGCAAGGGCCTGCTCGACGAGCACGAGACGAAGCCGCGGCTCGTCGTGAAGAGCCCCGCGGGCGAAGACCTGTTCGAGAAACGGCGGGAAGCATCGGATGCGGACAGCGATCATCTGTTCGCCGACGTGCTCGGCTTCATCGAGGATCGTTTCGGCGACCATCGCTTGGGCGCCGTCGGCCATCGCGTCGTCCATGGCGGTCCGGACTATTCCGCCCCAGTCGAGCTGACGGACGATGTCACCGCAAAACTTGAAGAGCTGACGCCGCTGGCGCCGCTGCACCAGCCGCGGTGTCTGGCGCCGGTCCGCACTATCAAGGCGATAAGGCCCGACCTGACGCAGATCGCCTGCTTCGACACCGCTTTCCACTACGGCATTGCGCCGCCCGCGAGCCGCTTCGCCATTCCGCGACGTTATGAAGAGCGCGGCGTCCGGCGCTACGGGTTTCATGGTCTCTCGTTCGAATATGTCGCGGGACGGCTCGCCCGAATCGCGCCGCAGCTCGTTGCGAAGCGCACCGTGATCGCGCATCTCGGCAACGGCGCGAGCCTGTGCGGCTTGCGCGACGGCCGCAGCATCGACACGACGATGGGACTGACGCCGCTCGATGGGCTGGTGATGGGCACGCGCTGCGGCAGGATCGACCCTGGCGTGCTGCTCTATCTGCAACAGCACGAGAAGATGTCGGTCGAAGACGTCCAGCACCTGCTCTATCACGAATCGGGCCTGCTCGGCGTCTCCCGCATCGCTTCGGACATGCGCACGCTGCTTGCGAGCAGCGAAGCTGCGGCACGGGAGGCGGTCGAGCTCTTCACCTTCCGCGCCGCGCAGGAGGTGGCGGCGATGGCGACGACGCTTGCCGGGCTGGACTGCCTGGTCTTCACCGGCGGCATCGGCGAGCATGCCGGGGAAATCCGCAGCGCGATCGGTGAGCGTCTCGACTGGCTCGGTGTGCGCATCGATCCCGCTGCGAATGATTCAGCGCGCGAGCGCATCAACCATGGCGATAGCGCAGTCGATGTTTTCGTCATTCCAACGAATGAGGAACTGATGATCGCACGACATTGTGCGGCGGTGCTGCGGGCCGTCAGCTCGTAATCAACGGCGTAGGATCGGCGTTGCTTCCCTTCTCCCCTTGCGGGAGAAGGTGGCGCGAAGCGCCGGATGAGGGGTTCTTTCGTCGCTCACGTATGCATGTGAGTATGCGGAGGAATACCCCCTCACGCCTGTGAGGTTGTGTCTCCTTGCGGTGCTGCCCTCTCCCGCAAGGGGCGAGGGCGCAGTCACGAGCATCTCGCTCGCGGGGTAAATTGATCCAGCGGCCCGCGTGTTCTAATGCGTCCCCGACCAAATCTGGAAACACCCGATCGCGACCTCGATCACGATCAGCACCACCACCGCGACCTCGAGGCGGAGCGAGCGCTGGGTGTCGATGATGTCGGTGAGCGCGTTGGCGGTCTCGGACACGGCGGTGAGCTTGCGCTCGAGCGTGTCGAGGCGCTCCTTCAGTTCGTACTCGTCTTCAAGGCGAGCATAGAGCCGGTCGAGTTCGGGTTTCTCCCAGAGCACGTCGGGTTTCTCGGCCACCGCAACACGGCCGGCCACGCGCTGCTGGACGAGAAGCGCATTGCCGATCAATTGCAGGATGCCCTTGCGCCGGGGCGGCGTGCGGCCCTGCTCGGCGAGCATGCGCGCAAACGGCTCGATCACGTCGAAGACCGCGGCGACGCGGCGCTCGTCACGCGCGAGCGAGGTGCTCTTGGCAAGCGCGTCCGCGATCAGCAGCAGCCGGTCGTCGGAGAATTTGGCGAGGCAGATCGGGCCTCCCGGCTGGATCGCCTCGGCGCTTTCGTCCTTGCAGAGTTGCGCATGCGCGATCTCCTCCTCGTAGGGGCTGAGCTCGCCGATCACGCGGGTCTTCAGGCTGTCGATCAGCACCTTCTCCTCCGATGGGAGGAGACCGATCAGCACCACGACGCCGTAGCGGAAAATGACCGCAAGGCCGGCATGAACGCGGAAGGCGGCCGGCGTCGAGGAGACGGTCGCCCCCATCTCGAGGCCGGAGGGATTGATGCGTTCGCCCAGCATCACGGCGCGGATCCGCAAGGCCGCCGCGCCGTCCGGCCTGGGCGATGTTGCCGGCGAGTTAACAGCAAGTTGATCGGCGTTCATTTCGAAGCCCTTGTCAGCAGCGTGATTGCACGTTCACGTTCTCGCGCTCGTCCGCTGGCGCATCCTCCCTTTGCAGGATTGCGAACGGCCCGCCCATCGCGCAATATCGCGGCTCCTCTGGATTAATACGGTCCAGGACAGCTGGCGCCGAAACATTCGGCAATATTGCCACCCCGCACGGGACATATTTGGATGCGATCGCTACAGCGGTTTACCATCGTAGACCGCGGCCCGTCCGAAAAGTTGCACTCGGCAGCGCCGCGTGTTTATGACAACATCATAACAGCTACGTATAACAGCTACGTTTCTCCCGAAGTGCGGAGACTGAAGCCTCAATCATGCTAAGCGTAATTATTCCGACCGAAGGCGTCGAGCAGACGGCGGTCGCAACTCTGGCCGCGTTGGTACCGGGCGCCGCCGCAGGCATCATCCGGGAAGTGCTCCTGGTCGACGGCACCCGCAATGGAGTCATCGAGCGCGTTGCCGACGTCGCGGGCTGCCGTTTCATCGGCTTCGAAGGATCCACGCAAGGAGCCGCGCTCGCCGCCGGCGCACTCCAGGCCCGTTCGTCCTGGCTGATGTTCCTCCCTGCGGGCGCCGTGCTGGAAACCGGCTGGATCGAGGAAACCACCCAGTTCATCCAGTCCGTCTCGACCAGCGGCCGGGATCGTGCGGCCGTGTTCCGCTATGCGCGCTCGCCCTACGCCGATGCCGGCTTCCGCGATATCCTGCGGGCCCTGATGCGGAAGCTCGTCGGTCCCTTCGGCGATCAGGGACTTTTGATCGCGCGTGATCACTACGATCGCATCGGCGGCTACCCGCCCCAGGCCCGCCGCTCCGAGGCGAGGTTGCTCCGGCGGCTCGGCCGCTCATCACGAATCATGCTGCGCAGCCGGATCGTCATGGTCGGCTGAGGCACTTGGATACTTGCCAAAGTCAAATAGTTATTTGACAATGGCAAGTATCGAGGTGCCCCATGTCGTTCAACCGTACCGACGACCACATCGCGGCGGTCCGCGCCTTCAACCGCTTTTACACCCGCAAGCTTGGCGTGCTCGACCAGCACCTCGGAAAGAGCCCGTTCTCGCTTAGCGAGGCCCGCGTGCTCTACGAGCTCGCGCAACGCGACGACCTTGCCGCAAAGGAGATCGGCAACGAGCTTGGCCTCGACCCCGGCTATCTCAGCCGGATCGTGCAAAGCTTCGACGAAAAAGGCCTGATCACCCGCAGGCCCCTGCCCGCGGATCGCAGGCAATACCAGCTCAGCCTCACCGCCAAGGGGCGCCAGACCTTTGCCAAGCTGAACCTGGGCTCGCAAAATGAGGTCGCCGCAATGCTGGCTCAGCTTTCGGCTAGCGATGCGACGCGGCTCACGCAGGCCATGGCGACCATCGAGGCTGTGCTGGAGCGTCGAAGCCAGCCCGCGGCTTTCATGCTGCGCAGCCATCGCGTCGGCGACATGGGCTGGGTCATCTCGCGGCAGGCCACCGCCTACGCGGCCGACTACAACTGGGATATCAGCTACGAGGCCCTGGTCGCCGAGATCTGCGCACAGTTCATCAAGGATTATGACGCCGCGCGCGAGCACTGCTGGATTGCGGAAGTGGATGGCGAGCCGGTCGGCTCGATCTTTCTAGTCAAGGCCACGGACGAGATTGCCAAGCTGCGCCTGTTGCAGGTGGAGAAGAAAGCGCGCGGGCTCGGTGTCGGCCGCGCGCTGGTCGAGCAATGCATTCAGGGCGCACGCGAGAGGGGCTACAGCAGGATGACGCTGTGGACGCAGAGCATCCTGGTCGCCGCGCGTGGCATCTATCAAAGTGCAGGATTCAAGCTCGTCGCTACCGAGCCGCATCACAGCTTCGGGCAGCATCTGATTGGGGAAACATGGGAGCGGGATCTCTGATGCTGCAACAGCGGGCGAGATGCGCATAAATGTGCCTCGCCCCTTGCGGGACTTCGCGCCACCTTCCCCCATAAGGGGGGAAGGGAAGCAAGCGCTCACACCGTCGCGCCCTGCGACTTCGGCCGGCGCAGGTGCTCGTCCAGCCGCGGCATGATCTCGACGAAATTGCAGGGACGCGTGCGGTAGTCGAGCTGGGCTTTGAGGATGCCGTCCCAGCCGTCGCGGCAGGCACCGGGCGAACCTGGCAGGCAGAAGATGTAGGTCGCGCCGGTCACGCCTGCGGTGGCGCGGCTCTGGATCGTCGATGTGCCGATCTTGGCGTGGCTCAGCATGTGGAATGCGATCGAGAAACCGTCCATGCGCTTCTCGAACAAGGGCTCGACCGCCTCCGGCGTGACGTCGCGCCCGGTGAAGCCGGTACCGCCGGTGGTGATGACGACATCGACGCCCGCATCCGCAATCCAGCGGCGGATGATGGCGCGGATCGCCTCGACGTCGTCGGTGACGATCTCGCGCGCGGCGAGATGATGGCCAGCCGCAAGGAGGCGGTCGGCGAGCGTCTGGCCGGATTTATCATCCGCGAGCGCGCGCGTGTCGGACACGGTGAGCACCGCGATATTGAGCGGAACGAATTGTTTTGTTTCGTCGATGGAGGTCATTGCAACGCACCTTCTCTTCCCGCCCGCTGACGTCATCCTGAGGTGCGCGCTCTTGCGCGCCTCGAAGGATGGGCCACGGGCTCGCATCCTTCGAGGCTCGCCAATTGGCGAGCACCTCAGGATGACGGATAACCCCTACTGTCCACCGCCAAACGTGTTGCAGGCCTGGACGGTGCCCTGCTGATATCCGGTCATGAACCACTGCTTGCGTTGCGCCGCCGAGCCGTGGGTGAAGGAATCGGGCACGACGCGGCCCGTGGCCTGGCGCTGCAGCGTATCGTCGCCGATCGCGCTCGCAGTGGTGAGTGCGGCGTCGATATCACCCGGCTCCAGGAAGTTCGGCCGCTTCTTCGCCTCGCGGTTGACCCAGACGCCGGACAGGCAGTCGGCCTGCAATTCGACCTTTACCTGCAGCGCATTGGCCTCCGCCTTGCTGCCGGCCTGCTGCTGCAGCCGCGTCACGCGCGGAATGATGCCGAGCAGGTTCTGGATGTGATGGCCGGCCTCATGGGCGATGATGTAGGCGGTGGTGAAGTTACAGGCGGATTTGCCGGAGCAGCCGCGAAAACGCGTCTCGACCTCGCGGAAGAAACCGGTGTCGAGGAAGATGGTCCTGTCGGGCGGACAATAGAACGGTCCCATCGCCGACTCCGCCCGGCCGCAGCGCCCGCCATTGGTGACGTTGCGGAACAGCACGACCTTCGGACCGGTAAAGGTCTGGCCCGAGGCCTGGAAGATCTCGCTCCAGCGATCGTCGATCTCGCCGAGGATGCCGGAGATCATGCTGCCCATCTCGTCGGTCGGCGCGCCGCGCTTGGCGTTGGACGACGATTGGCGATCGGTCTGGTAGGACGGCGCCTGGCCGCCGCCGGTGAGGATCTCGGCGCCGCCGATCAGGATTCGCGGATCAATGCCGAAGGCGTAGCCGACCAGGCCGAGCACGATGATGGTGCCGATCCCGAGCCCGCCGCCGCCCATGGGGAGGCCGAACCCGCCTCCTCCACCGCCGCCGCCACCATCGTCGCGACGATCCTCGATGTCGTCGCTGCGGCGGAAATCATCGTAGCGCATGGCGGCTTCCCTCGGTCCTGGCTCAATCCGGCGCAAGAGCGCGAAAGCTCAACGCGCCATACACGTAAAATTTCCATTGCATTAATCAATATCCCGCTGGGCAATTATTGCCTAGTGCGACAGCATGGCAATGCCAGCAATTTTTTCCGGGCGTCGTGCAATTTTTTCCGAGAGAAATTTGGAGTCTTTTTTGCGCTCTGGCCACTCCCGCAACGCGAACAAACACCAAATACACTGCAAAACACGGCGAATGCGCGGAGCGAACCGCGTGCGAGGCGCGAGGTGAAGGCTGCTCACGAAAGCGGCGGGTTAAGTCGATTTTTACTTTGCCGCTTCAATGTAACGGTCAGTCGGTTGTTTGGTCCCGCGTCGCCGACAGCGTCGCCTGAGTCAGAGTTCTTGAGTCATGGTAGAGTCGCGTCGCGGGGCGTCTGCAAGGGCGCCCCGCACAAATTTTGAGTCTCCTTCGCACAGCATCGTCCTCGGCGATTGCGTCGCCGAGATGTCGAAGCTTCAGGCTGGTTCGGTCGACCTGGTGTTCGCCGATCCACCCTACAATCTTCAGCTCAAGGGCGATCTCAAGCGCCCCGACGAATCCCATGTCGATGCGGTCGACGACGATTGGGACAAGTTCGATTCGTTCTCCGCCTATGACGATTTCACCCGCGCCTGGCTGCTTGCCGCCCGCCGCGCGATGAAGCCATCGGCGACGATCTGGGTGATCGGCTCCTATCACAACATCTTCCGCGTCGGCGCGATCATGCAGGACCTCGGCTTCTGGCTCCTGAACGACATCGTCTGGCGCAAGACGAATCCGATGCCGAATTTCCGCGGCCGCCGTTTCACCAACGCGCACGAAACCATGATCTGGGCCGCGCGCGACGAGAAGGCCAAGGGCTACACGTTCAACTACGAGGCGCTGAAGGCCGCCAACGAGGACGTGCAGGCACGGTCCGACTGGCTGATCCCGCTCTGCACCGGCGAGGAGCGCCTCAAGGGCGCCGATGGCAAGAAAGTGCACCCGACGCAGAAGCCTGAAGGCCTGCTCGCGCGCGTGTTGCTGTCGTCCTCCAAACCCGGCGATCTCGTGATCGATCCCTTCAACGGCACCGGCACCACCGGCGCGGTCGCAAAGCGCCTCGGCCGCTCCTATATCGGCTTCGAGCGCGACAAGACCTATGCGAAAGCGGCACAAGCGCGCATCGCCGCGGTCGAGCCGCTGCCGGAGGCAAGCCTCGCCCCGTTCATGACGGCGCGCGAAGCGCCGCGGGTTGCGTTCTCGGAATTGATCGAGCGTGGCATGATCATGCCCGGCACCAAGCTGTTCGACGCCAAGAAGAAACTCGGCGCGCTGGTCCGCGCCGACGGCGCCATCATGTTCGGCGACAAGGTCGGCTCCATCCACCGCATGGGCGCGGTGGCGCAAGGCGCGCAAGCCTGCAACGGCTGGACCTTCTGGCACATCGAGACCAAGAAGGGTCTCAAGCTGATCGACGAGCTCCGTGCCGAGATCCGCGCCGGCATGGCGGCGGGGTAGCTCAGTCCAACAGTCGCGTAGGGTGGGCAAAGGCGCTCTTGCGCCGTGCCCACCATCGCGCCTCGGGGATACAGATTTGGTGGGCAAGCTTCGCTTTGCCCACCCTACGGTGCCTTGAATGACGCGATGGCCGGGGCTAGATTTGACGAGTCAGTCCCCGTCCCGGCCGGCTCCCATGCGACGACAGTCCGAGACATTGCTGCTGGTGCCGCTGCTGCCGATCTTCCTGGTCGGCATGTTTCCGATGTTCCTGATCGCGCTGCTGGGATTTTTCGGCCTCGCTTTGTTTGGCGTGCTCGTGGTCTGTGTCGGGCTCGCCAGCAGCAACGAGGCCCATGACAGCTTCAATCACGATGTCATCGTGCACGGCTACGCGCGCGGATCCGAGCGCGCGGCGCGGGCCTCCGACATGCATATCGCTACCCGGCTCGGGCTGCGCCTGGAGGTCGTGGGCGCGGCCATGGTCATTACGGCGGCGATCGGCCTTTGTTACGCCGGCTGATCTGCGTGACACGCAGATACCGCCCGGCAAACTCGCCGGTTGCCCTCCCCGATAAGGTTCAGGCAAGACAAGGCCGCTAGCGGACATGTTGCTGCCTCCACTTTCGGCCAACAAACACAGGGGAGATGCCCGATGCTCAAATTCTATTTCAACGGTTCGCCGAACCCGACCAAGGTCGCGCTCTATCTCGAAGAGGCCGGCCTGCCCTTCGAGCCGGTGAAGATCGACACCCGCAAGGGCGAGCAGTTCACGCCGGACTATCTGAAGATCAATCCGAACGGCAAGGTGCCGTCGATCGACGACAACGGCACTATCGTGTTCGATTCCAACGCCATCCTGCTCTATCTGGCCGAGAAGACCGGCAAATTCCTGCCTGCCGCCAATGTTCGCGGCGAGATGCTGTCATGGCTGATGTTCATCGCCACCGGCGTCGGGCCCTATTCTGGTCAGGCCGTGCACTTCAAGCATTTTGCGCCGAAAGACCAGAACCACGACTACGCGCATAACCGTTACCAGTTCGAGACCGATCGCCACTACAAAATTCTCGACGGTCACCTCAAAGGCCGCAGCTACATGGTCGGCGACAGTTATTCGATCGTGGACATGGCGCTGTGGGGTTGGGCGCGGATGGTGCCGTTCAAGCTCGGCGACGACGCCTTCGCGCGATACCCGAACGTGAAGCGGCTGGTGGACGAGGTCACGGCGCGGCCTGCAGCGGCGCGCGCGATCGCGCTGAAGGACAAGTTCACCTTCAAGGCGGAGATGGACGACGAGGCCCGCAGCAACATGTTCAAGCACATGACGACAAAAGTGGCCTGATCGCGGCACGTCGCAATGCGAGGCCACGCGCATGCGCGTGGCCTTTTGCTTTCGAGGCTCAGGCGGCGTGGACCGAGTTCAGGAAGTTGGCGACTTCCTGCTTCAAGCGGTTGCTGTCGGCCGACAGCGAGCGTGCCGCCGAGAGCACCTGCGAAGAGGCCGAGCCGGTCTCGGACGCGCCGCGCTGCACGTCACCGATGTTGGACGACACGAGCTGGGTGCCATGGGCGGCCTGCTGCACGTTGCGGGAGATCTCCTGCGTCGCCGCACCCTGCTGTTCCACGGCAGCGGCGACCGTCGACGAGATCTCCGACAGCCGCTCGATGGTGCCGCTGATCTCCCGGATCGAGCCGACCGACTCCTCCGTCGCGGCCTGGATGCCCGAGACCTGCTGGGCGATCTCACCGGTGGCCCTCGCGGTCTGCTCGGCGAGCGCCTTGACCTCCGAGGCCACCACGGCAAAGCCCCGGCCGGCTTCACCCGCGCGCGCCGCCTCGATGGTGGCGTTCAGCGCCAGGAGGTTGGTCTGGCCGGCGATGGTGCTGATCAGTTCGACCACGTCGCCGATGCGGGCCGCGGCCTTGGAGAGCTCGCTGACGCGCGCGTTGGTCTTGCTCACCTGACCGACGGCTTCGCCCGCGATCCGCGCCGATTCCTGCACCTGGCGCGCGATCTCCGTCACCGAGGAGGACAGCTCCTCGGTCGCGGAGGCGACCGCCTGCACATTGGCCGAGGCTTCCTGGGAGGCGGATTGCACTTCGGTGGAGAGATCCTGAGCGCGCCTCGCGGTCGCGGTCAGGGTGCCGGCCGAGCCCTCGAGCTCGTGCGATGCCGAGGATACGGTATCGACGATCTCGCCCACCGCCTGCTCGAACTGGCTGGCGAGCCGGGCCATATCGGCCTTGCGGCTCTCGGCCTGCCGGGCCTCGGTTGCGGTCTGCTCATGGCGCAGCCGTTCGGTCTCGATCATGTTGTTCTTGAAAACGTCGATCGCCTTGGCCATGTCGCCGATCTCGTCGGCCTTGCCGCGCGAGGGGATCTCGACGGCGAGATTGCCCCCGGCAAGCAGTCCCATTGCGCGCGTCATCGAGGTCAGCGGCCCCACGATGCTGCGGGCGGTCAGGAAGGCGACGATCAGTCCGAACAGGACGGCGAGGCCGCCCGCGATCCCCTGTAGCGACGTCGTGCCGTCGATCACAGCATCGGCCGCGCTACGCGAATCCTTGTAATCCGTCTTCAAGGCGGTTTCCGTGACCTTGAGCTTGGCGATGCTCGCGGAGATGAGCGGTGCGAGATCCTTGTGGTAGATCTCGTCGGACCGCAGCATCGCGGCGGAGGTCGTTTCGAACGCGGATTTGTAGATACCGAGCGCGGTCTTCACAGGCGTCAGAGACGACCGAAGGTCCGCCGCCTGCGGGCTCCTTTCGACGGCTGCCAGCCGCTGCACCGCCCTGTCGACATTGGTTCTGAAGACGGTGGGCCCGTTGGTGTCGCGCAGAGCGAGGAAGCGCCAGTTCGCGATTCGAACCAGCAGGACCCGGGATTCGACGTCCGCGACGAGCGACACCGTGTCGTCATCGGCGGCCGCGCGGGCCACATCGACCAGCTTGGCCATCTTGACGGTCAGCTCTTCGCCACTCGGCAACAGCGTCGCCTTGCCGGTCCGCGCCTCGTTGACGGCGTCGCCGAGACTGTCACGCAGGCTTTTCATTTTGGCGATGTCGGCGATCAGATCGTTGTAGAGCTTCCGCCGCTCCTCCGAGAGGGTGCCCTTTGCTCCGAGCTGCAACAGCCCGGTCGCCGCGGTCTCTCGCTCGGCAGCCTCCCGCATCGCAGGCTCGTTGGCGTCGTAAATGTAGCGCAGATTGGCCCGCTGGATGGCCTGAAGATGGGTCGATATCTCCAGGACGCGCGCCGTGCTGTCCGACAACGTGGAGAGTTTTGCAACCTGATCCTGGACGGACCGCAAATTCCAGATGGCGACCACCGCCATCACGAGACCAACCGCCACCAAGGCCATGAAACCTGCGTACAGGCGTCCCCTGATCCGCAAACGAAACTTCGGCATTCCCACTGTCCACCCAGATGCATGTCAATTCGAGCGGCCGGCCTAATCCGGCGATTGTCACCGGCCACCCTGGCAGCCGCGCGTCGCGTCTTTCGCGACCCACGCTGCACCGCGACACAATGGGGGACACTCGTTAATTGAACCTTCAAATTTTTCGCGCGCGCATGCGTCAGATGACACAACATCTGCTGATTTTATCGGCAGGTGAGCAAGGGTTCGACGCGATGCCCGCAGCGCCGTGCAGGCCGCTGCAGCTTATCCGGATGACGATCTGTCAGCTGCCGGCCTGCTGCAATTTGCCGAGCGCGTTTTCGACCACTTCCAGCGTGTAGGGCTTCTGGATCACAGGCGCGGCGGCCAGCTCCGTTGGGATCGGCGCCCGCTCGCCATAGCCGGTCGCGAACATGAAGGGCACGCCGATTTCCGTCAGCTTCTGCGCCACCCTTATGCTGCTCTCGTTGCCGAGGTTGAGATCGAGCAAGGCAAAGCCCGGGCGCGTGCGCTCGATCGCCCGAAGCGCCTGATCGACGCTTGCGGCGGTATCGACATGTCGGGCGCCGAGATCGAGCAGGATGACCTCGGCGGCCATGGCGATGATGAGGTTGTCCTCGACGATCAGCGCCGTGTCGGAAATCCTGGGACGCGAGGATTGCTGTTCTTCTATTCGCATGGCGGCTCCCGCGATGGATGGGACGAGTTCGACGAAGTTGGGGGGAATGACGAACGTTGCTTGCACCCCCAGCAGGTCGAACCGGATTTCGGCTTCGCCCTTGAGGTCGAACGGCACGGAGCGCTCGATGATGGTGGTCCCGAAGCCGCGGCGCGACGGCGGCTGCACCGGCGGACCGCCGGTCTCCTTCCAGTCGATCACGAGGCTCGACGACGGATCGAGCCGCCACGCCACCTCTACGCTGCCGGTGGAATCGGCGAGCGCGCCATACTTGGCGGAGTTGGTCATCATCTCGTGCACGACCAGGGCCAGCGTCGCGAACGCTTTGGGATCGAGCGCCACGTCGGGGCCGCCCATCTTGACCCGGTCTGCGCGCGCGCCGAGATAGGCGCCTGCCTCGGACTCGAGCAGCGAGCGCAATGCGACCGGCGCCCAGTTCAGATTGGTGATCTGGTCATGCGCGCGCGCCAAGGCCTGGATGCGGCCGCCGAGCACGCCGGCGAACTCCTCGACGGTGGTCGCGGTATCCTTGCTCTGCGCCACCAGCGCCCGGACGAGGCTCAGGATGTTGCGAACGCGGTGGTTGAGCTCGGCGATCATCAACTCCTGCCGCTCCTGCGCGCCGCGCCGCTCGCGTGCGGCAAGATCGGACAGTTGCAGGATCACCTCGAGCAGCGTCACCCGCAGGCTCTCGGCAATGCGGATGTCGGCCGCCGACCACGGCTTCGACTGGCCCGCCACCGTCTCCTGCCACAGCTCGAAACTCCTGCGTGGCGTCAGGCGCGGCCCGTTCGGACCCTGGTCGTAGACCTTGTTGGGATCGCCGGCCCAATGGACCGAGCGCGTGACCTCGCGCCGGAAGAAGATCAGGCAATCGCGCGGGGCGCGCGAGATCGGGATGGCGAGAAAGCCCGCCGCGCGGTCGCGGAAGGACTGGCCCGCAGCATAGACCTTGGCGATCTCGGCGCTCGCGAAGATCCGTCCCGGCGACGTCCGATTGATGAAGCTGACGAGTTCCTTCACCTCGTCTTCGGTCGGCGTCTCGCCCTGGAGCACGATCCTGTTGTCGGACCACACCGCCACGCCGTCACACTCGATCATGTTGCGGTAGTCGCCGAGGAAATCGACGATCGCGCGCCGGCTGTGCTCGTGCGAGGCCGCGGTCTCGATCAGCCGCTCCTGCACATGGTGGGCGCGCGCCTCATAGGCGACGTCGCCCTCGCGCTCGCGTCCCTCCACGATCCAGGAGAACATCTGCCCGAACAGCTCGGATGCCGTACGCTTCTCGAAAGAGATGTAGCGCGGCGAATAATGGTGGCAGGCGAACAGGCCCCACAGCTTGCCGTCGCGCAGGATCGACACCGACATCGAGGCGCCGACGCCCATGTTGCGCAAGTACTCGATGTGGATCGGCGACACCGAGCGCAGCACGCTCATCGACAGGTCGAGCAGCCCCGCATTGTGTGTGGCCGTCGACACCAGCGCGGCGGGTTGCGCATCGATGTCCGCGATGATGCGCAGCCAGTTGCGCTGATAGAGAATGCGGGCCTGCCTCGGGATGTCCGACGCCGGATAATGCAGGCCGAGAAACCGTTCGAGTCCCGCTTCCGCGGCCTCCGCGATCACCTCGCCCGATCCGTCCGGGTGAAACTGGTAGACCATGACCCGGTCGAAGCCGGTCAGCACCTTGAGCTGCCGCGCGGCCTCGCGAGCGAGCTCGGTCATCCCGCGCGTCTTGCGGATACGCTCCAGCATCAGACGGACGAGTTCGCCGGAATTGACGCCGGGCTCGTTGACGCTGGGCTCCGCCTCGACGACGAGATAGGCGCCGGAGAAGTGGATCGAGAGATCGTAGGGCGGCTTGCCAGCCTGAAGCTCGACGCCGAACAGGCGCTCGGTCGCGTCCGGCCCGCTGAGATGATCGACGCGGCTGCGAATGGTCTCGACCGCGGCTTCCGAGATGACGCGCGAGAGAGGCTGCTGGAGCAGGTCGGAGACGTCAGCCCCGAGAAAGCTCCCGACATTGTCCGAGGCCATGCAGATCGTGAAATCCGACAATAGCGTGAGCAGGAACCCGAACGATTGCACGCTGCCGGGAATGTGGATCGGCTCGCGATCGCAATTGGTGAGATTGACAGCCTCGTTCATGCCCGGTCCGCCGCCTGCTCGAACGCGGCGAAGGCGATGCGCGCCGCATCGATCGCCTCGTCCTCATCGCAGGCCGCTTCGCTTGCGAGCTTCACCAGGAAACTCTGCCAGAGTCGCTTGCCTACACCATGGCTAAGATAAGCGGTGGCTTCGCTGATGCGCGGATCGCCGGCGTCCGCGACCGTCTTCAGCAGGAACTTGGCCCCGAGCCGGGAGCCCTCCAGCACGTACATGGTGCCCAGCACGCCGCTGCGTGTCAGCGGCAGCACGGTCACTGTGGACTGTGCGGCACCACCGAGCCGGCCAAGATCGTCCGCAATCGCAGCGCTGCGCGCCCGTTCCGGCCAGTCCGGAAACATTTTACCGACATCCGCGTCCATCAGCGCGGCTTCGAGCGGCAGCAAGGCCCCGGCGCTGGCTTGCAGGAAACGGCGGTAGCCGGAAAACACGCTGAGATCGAATGACGAAAGCTGCGCATCGAGTTCGCGGTGCGCAGCCGCCGTCGCATCTCTCAGTCGTTCGCGGAGTCCTGGAAAGCTGCGGCCCACCTGTGTCGTAACGTCCGAAACCCCAGCCAGCATGCAATTCCCAAACGCGCGCAATGCCGGGGCGCGATTGCCCCGGAACCGAACGAACGCAGGAGGATTCCAAAGGTTCCGAACCCCTCTGGAAAACCGGGCACGGGCGGCCCGGGCCCGCTCGTCCGCTATGTCCGCCGTAGGGTCCGCAGCTCGTATCCGATCTCCGACCGCGCGCTCAGCTCGCGACCCTCACGGCCGTTTGTGGAAACGGACCGAGGGCCTTCTCGGTCAGCACCGAGTCGCAATATTCCCGGATCTCCTTGATCTTGCCGTCCTCGAGCCGAAACACGAGACAATAGTCGTTGTCGTAGCGCACGCCTTCGGGCGTGACGTTGTCGCCCTTCGCTTCAACGACGACGATATCGCCGTCCGCGATAAAGCGGTGGGCGACCGTCCGCGTCCGGTCGACAAGGCGGGTCCGCACATAGGCGTGCAGGTCGTTGAGGATCGCCTGTTTGCCCGAAAAGGTGCGCGACCAGGAGTACTGGCCGGTCACGATCCACTTGGCGTCGTCGGCAAGACTATCGGTGAACAAGGCGCGGTCGCGCGCAGCCGGATCGGGGCTGGCGGCGGCTGCAAAGATATCCTGCATCAGTTTCTTGTTTGCGCTCGCGCTCATGGCGGCATCTCCTTTGTGAGAACACGCAAATTATCGCCGCCGGTGCTAAATTCTTCAAATCGATAGTTGATATGATATCTATTCACCTCATGAATTTGAACTCGCTCGACCTCAATCTCCTGACCGCGCTCGACGCGCTGCTGCGCGAGGCCAGCGTCAGCCGTGCCGCCTTGCGGATCGGTCTGTCGCAGCCGGCGGCAAGTCATGCACTCCAGCGTCTGCGCGACATCTTCGGGGATCCGCTCTTGGTACGCACAGGCGCGCGGATGGAGCTGACGCCGCGGGCGCAAGCGCTACGCGCACCGCTGGCTCAGGCTCTCGATCAGGTGCGCGGGCTCTTCCTATCGGATGAATTTGATGCGGCGCGCAGCGAGCGGCAATTCCGCCTGATGATGCCGGATCTCGCAGTCGAGCTGTTGATGCCGCCCTTGATGGAAAAGGTGACACGCCTTGCGCCCAACGTCCGCATCGACGTGGTGCCGTGGCGGGGACCGGCGATCTTCCACGCCGAGTTCGCCCGCACCATCGATCTGGTGATTTCGATCGGCAACGCTTTCAAGGGCTTTCACCGCCAGCTGCTCTACACCGACAGCGACGGACTGGCGGTGCGGCGCGGCCACCCCACGACCACGAAGCTGAAGCGGCGCGAGACGTTCCTGGCCGCACGCCATGTCGGCGTGATCATCCGCGGCCAGCCGGAGGACCTCATCGACACCTGGCTGCGCACCAAGGGCATCGACCGGCACATCGCTCTCGTCGTCCCGGGTTATCTCGAAGCGCTGCACGTCGTCGCCCGCACCGACCTCGTCGCCTTCGTGCCGCGCCGGCTGATCGCGGCGCTGTCCAAGCAGCTCGGCCTCGTCACGGTGACGCCGCCGCTCGACCCCGGGATCGACGAGCAGTTCATGTTCTACCCGACCCGCGCACAGATGGACCCTGGCTCGATCTGGCTCAGGCGACTGATGCTGGAGACGGGACGGGAATTGGAGAAGAAAGGGCTCGCTGGATAGGATGCAATTTCAAAGCAAATGGTGTCGTCCCGGACAAGCGCAGCGAAGCGGAGCGCCGATCCGGGACCCATAACCACAGGACGTGGTTTGGCGAAGACTCGCGATTGTCAGCTTGCGTCACAACTTCTCCCTGTGGTTATGGGTCCCGGGTCTGCGCTGACGCTTGCCCGGGACGACAGGGGAATATGTTGCCGCGCTCCTACGCCTTCTGCGCGTCCATCACCTTGCGCACGGCAGGGCGATCGGACATGCGCTTGAAATGATCGGCGATCTTCGGCGTCGCGTTGATGTCGACGCTGTCGCCTTCGAGCCAGGTCGACAGGGTGTAGAGATAAGGATCGCAGATCGTGTATTGCTCGCCCATCACCCAGGGTCCCTTGTACATCTTCTGCTCGATCAGGGCGAAGCAGGCGCCCATGGTCTTCGGGATCATCGCCTTCATGTCGGCGAACGAGCTCTCTTCGCTCGCCCAGCGCGCGCCGCGCATCTTGTGGGCATGGTTGATGTGCACGGTCGAGCAGAGATAGGAGTTGAACGACTGCACCTGGGCGAAGTCAAAGGGATCGTCGAGCGGCGCCAGCTTCGCCTTGGGAAAGGTCTGGGCGAGATAGGCCAGCATCGCCGGGGTCTCGGTCAGGACGCCGCGATCGGTCACCAGCGCGGGCACGCGGCCTTTTGGGTTGATCGCGAGGTACTCCGCGCTGTTTTGCTGGTTGGTCTTGAAGCTCAGCCGCTCCGCCGCGTAGTCGGCGCCGGCTTCTTCCAGGGTGATGTAGGTGGCGAGCGCGCAGGTGCCGGTGGCGTAGTAGAGCTTGAGCATGTCGGACCTCATGGGAAAGCCGGAAGGTAACGGCTGAGGGCCCCGAGGTCCATAGCACAGCGTTCTCTAGCGCTCATGCTCTTCGCAGTTGCCCACCGGCGCCCCGCTGTGCCAAGACGCCCTGAGTTGGAGGGGCTTTCCCATGACCGTACTCATCGCCGGTGGCGGCATCGGTGGGCTGACGCTTGCGCTCAGCCTGCACGGAATCGGCATTCCCGTAAAAGTGTTCGAGAGCGTCGCCGAACTGCGGCCGCTCGGTGTCGGCATCAATGTGCTGCCGCATGCGGTTCGGGAGCTGATCGAGCTCGGGCTGATGGACAAGCTCGATGCCGCCGGCGTGCGCACCCGTGAGCTTGCCTATTTCTCCAAGCACGGCAAGCCGATCTGGAGCGAGCCGCGCGGGCTGGAGGCCGGCTATAAATGGCCGCAGTTTTCGATCCATCGCGGCACGCTCCAGCAATTGCTGCTCGACACCGCGATCGAGCGCCTCGGCCGCGACAACATCCTCACCAGCCATCATCTGACCGGCTGGAGCGAAACCGCCGCCGGCGTGCGCGCCGATTTCATCGACAAGGCCACCGGGAAGGCCGCGGGGACCTACGACGGCACGATCCTGATCGCCGCTGACGGCATCCATTCCGCCGCGCGAGAAAAACTCTATCCCAACGAAGGCCCGCCGATCTGGAACGGCCGCATCCTCTGGCGCGGCGTCACGCCCGCAAAAGCCTTCCTCAGCGGCCGCACCATGATCATGGCCGGCCACGAGATCCTGAAATTCGTCTGCTATCCGATCTCGAAGGCGCCGGACGCCGCGGGCAACCATCTGATCAACTGGGTTGCCGAGCGCCACATGCCGCCGACCTATCAATGGCGGCGCGAAGACTATAACCGCACCGCGCGGCTGGAGGAGTTTCTGCCCTGGTTCGAGAGCTGGCAGTTCGACTGGCTCGACGTGCCCGGCCTGATCAAGAACTGCCCGCATGCCTATGAATATCCGCTGGTCGATCGCGATCCGGTGTCACAATGGACTTTCGGCCGCGTCACGCTGATGGGCGACGCCGCACATCCGATGTACCCGATCGGATCCAACGGCGCCTCGCAGGCAATCCTCGATGCCCGCACCATCACCCGCGAGATCCTGGCGCACGGCCCGACGCAAGCGGCCCTGCTGGCCTATGAGGCCGAGCGGCGGCCCGCAACCACCAGTCTCGTCCTGCTCAACCGCAAGAACGGCCCCGAGCAGGTGATGCAGCTGGTCGAGGAGCGCGCGCCGGATGGCTACAAGGTCGTCACTGACGTGCTGTCGCAACAGGAGCTGGAGGATGTTGCCGCCAACTACAAGCGCGTTGCCGGCTTCCAGGTGGAAGCGCTGAATGCGAAGCCGCCGATCGTGAGCGCAGACGCGCGCGCGAGGGTGTAAGTGTGTGGCGCGAACCGAGATGCGCATTGATGCGCCCTCGCCCCTTGTGGGAGAGGGCAGCGACGCCGGTGGACGCAAGCTCACTTGGGTGAGGGGTCTGTCTTCGCGAGTCTAACTCTCATTTGACCTCGCCGAGAGATACCCCTCATCCGGCGCTTCGCGCCACCTTCTCCCGCAAGGGGAGAAGGGGTAGCGCCTACGCGGCAGCTATTTGCCCACCACCCTCGCCGCTTCGAGCAGCCGCTCGCTCGCGGTCGCCGTCGCCAGCAGCGTGCCGTCCTCTGCCATCAGCCTGGCCTCGACGAATGCAATCGTCCTGCCGAGCTGCGTCACCTTGGCCTCGCCGATGATCGGTCCGGGCTTCGCGGGCGCGAGGAAATTCACGGTCATGCTGATGGTGGTGGTGTAGAGCCGGCCCTCGCTCATCACCAGCACGGCGGGGCCCATCGTGTCGTCGAGCATGGCCGAGAGCATGCCGCCCTGGATGAAGCCGGCCGGATTGCAGAACTCCGGCTTGCCGTCGAAGGCGAGCTTGATCCAGCCTTCCCCGGGACGGGCGTCGAGCAAGCGCCATCCGAGCAGCTCGGCACAAGGCGGCCTGGGAAAATTGTCGAGCGCGGTCTTGATCATGCGAGCCTCCGTTGCCGGCCACAGCTAACGCAGCCCTGCTGCCAGCATGTTGTCAGCAGGATGGGCAGCTAGGGGTCCAATCCACGCGCAATCACCTTGCGCATGACGTTGGGCAATGCTTCGTCGGCGAGAGTGGCAATGGGCACCCAGCGCATGCCCGCGGGTGCCCGCGTCCGCGCTTCCGCCCTGCCCGTGTAGACCACGAGCTCCAGCGGAAAATGCGTGAAGACGTGGGTGACCACGCCTGCCTTGCGGTGCCAGCGCGACAGCCCCTTCAGCGCGGGCGCCTGCTGTTTTGCCTTGGCGTCTTCCTGCCCGGCAAGCCAATCCGATCCCGGTACCTCGGTCATGCCGCCGAGCAGACCCTTTTCGGGACGGCTGCGGACGAGAAGCTCGTCGCCGCGTGTGACAACGAAGGCGGCGCCGCGCCGTAGTGCGCCGCTCTTCTTCGGGGCCTTGCGGGGAAACGTTTCCTGCGTTCCCAGCCTACGCGCCGTGCAGTCCTCGTTCAGCGGGCATAGCGAGCAGGCCGGCTTTTTCGGCGTGCAGATCGAGGCCCCCACATCCATCAGCGCCTGCGCGCTATCACCGGCGCGAGAATCGGCGAGCAGCGTCGCAGCCAACTCCTGAATCAGCGGCTTGGCCTGCGGGAGCTCTTCTTCAACTGCAAAGAGCCGCGAGACCACGCGTTCGATATTGCCGTCGACCGGCATGGTGCGGCGGTCGAACGCAATCGCCGCGATCGCTGCCGCCGTATAGGGCCCGATGCCCGGCAGCGCGCGCAGGCCCAGTTCGGTGTCGGGAAAGGTGCCGCCATGCTCGCGCGTCACCGCGACCGCGCAGGCACGGAGATTACGCGCGCGAGAATAATAGCCGAGCCCCGCCCACATCCGCAGCACGTCGTCCTGCGAGGCCCGTCCCAGCGCGGTGACATCCGGCCAGCGCGCGACGAATTTTTCGAAATAGGGCCCGACCGCCTTCACCGTGGTCTGCTGGAGCATGATCTCGGACAGCCAGACGCGGTAAGGGTCGGATGCCTCGCCGGGCGCAGCGCGCCAGGGCAATCGGCGGCGGTGACGGTCGTACCAGTCGAGCAGCGAGAGCGGGCGCGACGAGGTCTCCGGCTGAACTGGTTCCGATTTCGCCTTGAGGGCGGATTTGGGGCTCATGTTCGCACTGTAACGGCAATGCACCGATCTCTCCACGTCATGCCCACGCTTGTCGCGGGCGTCCACGTCTTTCTTCGCGGCCAAGAGCTTGTCTTCGCGGCCAAGAGCCTGTGGCCGACGCTCCGGAGTGCTATAAAGTCCCATGTCCAAGCTTCGCCCCATCAAACCCGGTCCCATCAGCGCCAAGCCGCTGTCGCTCCTGCTCAACGACGTCTTTGCCGAGGCCTATGCCAAGCACGGATTTGCCGCGCGCGAGCTGGTGACGCGGTGGGCGCAGATTGCAGGGCCGGAGATCGCGGCCCATGCCGAGCCGCTGAAGATGCAATGGCCGCGGCCGGTCGAGGGTCAGCCGCAGGAGCCGGCCACGCTGGTGCTGCGGGTCGAGGGGCCGATGGCGCTGGAGATCCAGCACTCCGCCGATGTGATCCTGCAGCGGGTCAACCGCTTCTTCGGCTGGAGCGCGGTCGGCAAGCTGGCCTTCCGCCAGGCACCGCTGTCGCGCGCTCGCCGGCCGACCCGGCCCAGCCCGCCGGACGCCAAATCGGTGGCCGAGGTGGCTGAGAGCCTGGGCGACATCGAAGATGAACAATTGAAGTCGGCGCTGGCGCGCCTCGGGGCTGCCATCAAGCGAAATTGAGCCTTATTCTGCGGTCAAACTGGACCTGTCCTTGCCGCTCGCCATTGCCTCAAACGACGTTTCAAGCTAGCGACAGGCCGTCTGAATGGGAATTTCAGGCGAGACCACGCCAATCCGGGAGCCGACCTTGATCATCACCCGCCGCGCCTTCACGTCGATGCTGTCGCTGACCGGGCTTGCCGCGCTCGCCGGGTTCTCGCCGCTGCGGTTCATCTCCGATGCCATGATCCCTGAAGCAATGGCGCAGGCGGCGCCTGGCGACGTGGCCAAGCCGGTGTCGCTGCCCGACATGGCGCTGGGCCCGAAGGACGCCGCCGTCACCATCACCGAATACGCCTCGATGACCTGCCCGCATTGCGCGGCCTTCAACGAGCAGGTGTTTCCCAAGATCAAGTCGGAATACATCGACACCGGCAAGGTGCGTTATATCTTCCGCGAGTTCCCGCTCGACATCAAAGCCGCCGCCGGCTCGATGCTGTCGCGCTGCATCGCCAATGGCGACGCCCCGAAATACTTTGCCGTCACCGACATGCTGTTCCGCCAGCAGAACGACTGGGTGATGAAGAACACCACGGAGACCCTGACGCGGATCGGCAAGCAGGCCGGTCTCACCCAGCAGCAGGTCGAGGCCTGCCTGAAGGACCAGGCGCTGCTCGACAAGATCGCCGCCGACCAGAAATATGCCAGCGACGTTCTGAAGGTCGATTCGACGCCGACGTTCTTCGTCAACGGCGAGAAGATCAAGGGCGAGACCTCGTTCGAGGAATTCGCCAAGAAGATCAATCCGCTGCTCAAGAGCTGATTCGCACGGCACAATCCTGATTCGCATCTCGATAGCCGTATCTTTCCCGGCATAAATCCCTTGGGAAAAACGGCTTTCGCCGGTTGCCCTCGCGGCGCACCGCGGCCATTGTCCGACCGCATGAGGCGCCCTCGCGCGACTCGCCCGGATAGCGACACTGCCTTCCATGGTATTGTCCCGGCAGGGGGATTCGCGCCTGCCAACAGAGATGCGTGCTTATGAAAATCACCCGCCTGCGCCTCCACGGCTTCAAGTCCTTCGTTGAGGCCACCGACTTCGTCATTGAGCCCGGCCTGACCGGCGTGGTCGGCCCCAACGGCTGCGGCAAGTCGAATCTCGTCGAGGCACTGCGCTGGGCAATGGGCGAGACCTCCTACAAGTCGTTGCGCGCCGCTGACATGGACGCGGTGATCTTCGCCGGCTCCGGCAATCGTCCCGCGCGCAACCACGCCGAAGTGACGATGACGATCGACAATTCCGATCGCACCGCGCCGGCGGCGATGAACGACAGCCAGCTTCTGGAAATTTCCCGCCGCATCGAGCGCGAGGCCGGCTCGGTCTACCGCATCAACGGTCGCGACGTGCGCGCCCGCGACGTGCAGATTCTATTCGCCGACGCCGCCACCGGCGCGCGCTCGCCCGCCCTCGTCCACCAGGGCAAGATCGGCGAAATCATTCAGGCCAAGCCCGAGCAGCGCCGCCGCGTGCTGGAAGACGCCGCCGGCGTCGCCGGCCTGCACGCCCGCCGCCACGAAGCCGAGCTGCGGCTCAAGGCGGCCGAAACCAACCTCACCCGCGTCGAGGACGTGATCGGCCAGCTCGCCGGGCAGATGGAAGGCCTGAAGAAGCAGGCCCGCCAGGCCGTGCGCTATCGCGAGGTCGCGGCCAAGGTCCGCAAGGCGGAAGCCACCCTGTTCCACCTGCGCTGGATCGGCGCCCATGCGGACGTCAACGAGTCCGGCCAGACCCACGATCTTGCGGTCCGTGAGATGGCCGAGCGTACCCAGCACCAGGCCGAGGCCGCTCGCATCCAGGCGATTCGCGCCGCCGAAATGCCGGCGCTGCGCGATGCCGAAGCGCGCGCCGCGGCGGGGCTGCAGCGCCTGACCAACGCCCGCGAGCTGCTCGATCGCGAGGAAGAGCGCGCCAAGGAGCGCGTCGCGGAACTCGAGCGGCGCCTCGCACAGTTCGAAGGCGACATCTCGCGCGCCCAGCAGCAGACCATGGACGCCGATGTCGCGCTGCAGCGCCTCGACGCCGAAGATGCCGAGCTGAAGGAAGAGATCAAGTCGCGCGTCGAGAAGCGCTCCGGCGTCGATGAGCGTGTCGCCGAAGCCGAGGCGGTGCTGACCGAAACCGAGCAGCAGTTCGCCGAGCTCACCACCGCGCTCGCCGACCTCACCGCCAAGCGCAATCAACTCGAAGCCAACGTTCGAACCCACCGCGACAAGCTCGCCCGGCTCGACCAGGAGATTTCGAACGTCGCGGCGGAAGAGCACAAGCTCACCGAGGAGACCGGCGGCTTCGGCGATCTCGACGAGCTGACCGCGACCGTCGAGAACGCCGAGCAGACGCTGGCAGCCTCGGAAGCCGCGGCTCAGGCCAGCGAAGCCGCGCACGTCGTCGCGCGGCAGACGCTGGAATCCTCGCGCTCGCCGCTCGTCGAAGCCGACAAGCGCGTGCAGCGGCTCGATACCGAGGCGCGCACGATCTCCAAGATCCTCAACGGCGAGACCAAGAATCTGTGGCCGCCGATCATCGACGGCATCACCGTCGACAAGGGATTCGAAAAGGCGATCGGCGCAGCGCTTGGCGACGATCTCGACGCCCCGGTCGATCCGTCCGCGCCGATGCGCTGGACCAATGCCGGCGTCACCGACGGCGATCCGGAACTGCCCGAAGGCGTCGTGCCTCTCGCCAACCACGTTCAGGCCCCGGCCGAGCTGACCCGCCGCCTAGCGCAGATCGGCGTGGTGCCGCGCGAGCGCGGCGCCGAGCTGGTCTCGCAGCTCAAGACCGGCCAGCGGCTGGTCTCGCCCGAAGGCGACGTCTGGCGCTGGGACGGTTTTGTCGCAGCCGCCCACGCGCCGACCGGCGCAGCACGGCGGCTTGCCGAGCGCGCCCGCCTCATCGACATCGAGAACGAGCTGGAGCAGGCCCGCATCGACGCGCAGATCAAGCGTCAGGCGCTGGAGAACGCCGAAGCCGAGCTGCAGATGGCCGCCAGCACCGAAGGTGCGAGCCGCGAAGCTTGGCGTGCCGCGCAGCGCGAGCTCAACGTCGCGCGCGAGCGCCATGCCACGGTCGAGCGCGAGATCAGCCGCCACGCCGCGCGCAAGGCGACGCTGTCGGAAGCGCACAGCCGTCTGGCCGCCGACCGCGCCGAGGCCGAAGCCGCCTACGAATACGCCGAAGCCGGGATCTCCGAGCTGCCGTCGAGCGAGGACACCGAAACCCGTCTCGCCGCCGTCCGCAGCGACATCGAAGGCCATCGCCGCATGGCCGCCCAGGTCCGCGCCGAGGCACAGGCGCTGGCGCGCGAGGCCGAGCTGGCCGACCGCCGCGTGCAGGCGATCCTCGCCGAACGCACCGAGTGGCAGAACCGCAAGGAGAGCGCAGCCTCCCACATCGACACAATCCAGACCCGCATCACCGAAGTCTCGATCGAGCGCAGCGATCTCGAGAACGCGCCGGCGGTGTTCGCGGAGAAGCGCAGCGCGCTGATCACCGAGATCGAATACGCCGAAAACGACCGCCGCATGGCTGCCGATGCGCTCGCCAGCGCGGAGACCGCGATGGCCGAAACCGATCGCGTCGCGAAGCTGACGCTCGAGGCGCTATCGAGTTCCCGCGAGGCCACCGCCCGCGCCGAGGAGCGCATGCAAGGCGCGCGGCGCCGGCTCGAGGACATCGAGCGCGAAATCCGCGACATGCTCGAGGTCGAACCGCAGGCCGTTGCCGGCCTCGCCGAGATCGAACCCGGCACGGAGCTGCCGCCGCTGCACGACATCGAGGAAGACCTCGAAAAAATGCGCCGCGATCGCGAGCGGCTGGGCGCGGTCAATTTGCGCGCCGAGGAAGAGCTGCGCGAGGTCGAAACCCAGCACAACGGCCTGGTCACCGAGCGCGACGACCTCGTCGAGGCCATCAAGCGGCTGCGCCAGGGCATCCAGAGCCTCAACAAGGAGGCGCGCGAGCGGCTCCTGACCTCGTTCGAGGTCGTCAACAACCACTTCAAGCGCCTGTTCGTCGAGCTGTTCGGTGGCGGCGAAGCCGCGCTGCATCTGATCGAGAGCGATGATCCGCTCGAAGCCGGTCTCGAAATCATCGCCAAGCCGCCGGGCAAGAAGCCGCAGACGCTGTCGCTGCTCTCCGGCGGTGAACAGGCGCTGACCGCGATGGCGCTGATCTTCGCGGTGTTCCTCACCAATCCCTCGCCGATCTGCGTGCTGGACGAAGTCGACGCGCCGCTCGACGACCATAACGTCGAGCGGTACTGCAACTTGCTGCACGAGATGACTGCCTCGACCGACACGCGCTTCATCATCATCACCCACAACCCGATCACGATGGCGCGGATGAACCGCCTGTTCGGCGTCACCATGGCCGAACGCGGCGTCTCGCAACTGGTGTCGGTGAACCTGCAAGAGGCGGTGGACATTCTCGACCAGAACGTGGCGTGATTTTTTGGGCGTCATTCCGGGGCGATGCGCAGCATCGAACCCGGAATCTCGCGCCACCATTTCGAGATTCCGGGTTCGCGCTACACGCGCCCGGAATGACGACGAATTAAGATGATCTCGCCCACGCTTCCCGCTGAGCTAAAGGCGGCCCTCGACGGCAAGCTCCAGGGGTTCTCGCGCACCGACGCTGCGCAGCGATCGCAGGAAATCTCGACCAGCTATCGCGCAGGCGGCGGCTCCGGCACGATCAAGTCGGAGGCCGACGCGCTCGCCTATGCGCTCGCACGCATGCCGGCGACCTACGCGGCGGTGGCAGCAAGCCTGAATGCGCTGGCCGAGATCGCACCGGACCTCGCTCCGGAAACGCTGCTCGACGTCGGCGCGGGTCCGGGCACCGCGAGCTGGGCCGCGGCCGAGGCGTTTCCCTCGCTGCAGGATTTCACCCTGCTCGATGCCAACGCCACCCTGAGCCGTCTCGCGCTCGAACTGGCCCGCGACAGCACCCGTCTGGCGGATTGCCGCTATCTGCCGGGCGATGCCGGCGCGAACCTCGCCGAGGTCTCCCCAGCCGATCTCGTCGTCGCGAGTTATGTCATCGGCGAGCTCAGTGAAGGCGATCAACGCAAGCTCGCGGAAATGATGTGGGCGAAAGCGCGCCACGCGCTGGTCGTGATCGAGCCCGGCACGCCCGCCGGCTACGCGCGCATCCTCGCGTTGCGCCACCAACTGATCGCGGCCGGCGCCTATGTCGCCGCACCCTGCCCGCACGAAAAGCCGTGTCCGCTGACGACGCCCGACTGGTGCCATTTCTCCCAGCGCCTGCCGCGCTCGCAGGCTCATCGCCAGATCAAGGGCGCCGAGGTACCGTTCGAGGACGAACGATTCATCTATGTGGCGCTGACCCGTACGCCGCCTGCAACCCGCGCCGCGCGCGTGCTGGCGCCGCCGGACGTCAGCAAGGCCGAGATCACGGCCAAGGTCTGCAGCGAGCAAGGCGTCGAACTCGCCAAGGTCCCGCGCCGCGACAAGGCCGCCTATGCAAGCGCCCGCCGCTGGCGCTGGGGTGATGCCGTCCTGTCTGAAAGTTAACCTCCTCCGGCGCTTTCGCCTTGAACTCGGATAGTCCCTCATCCGACCAAATCCTACCTCCCTTCTGCGCCGGGGCTCTCGCTCCGCGCCAATTTGGTCTAGGCTGCGCCCGCCTTCTTCCCCCTTCAGGAGTTCTCCATGTCGACCGGCTGGATCGTCCTCGGCGTTATCGTCGTCCTCGTGTTCTTTGCCTTCGCCGCCTACAACCGGCTGGTGGCGCTGGGCCAGCGCGTCGGCCAGGCCTTTGCCGACATCGACGTGCAGCTCAAGCAGCGCCACGACCTGATCCCGAACCTTGTCGAGACCGTGAAGGGCTACGCATCGCATGAGCGCGGCACGCTCGACGACGTCATCAAGGCGCGTAATTCGGCGATGTCGGCGCAGGGACCGGCGCAGGTGTCCGCGGCCGAGAACCAGCTCTCGGGCGCGCTCGGCCGACTGATTGCGCTGTCGGAGGCCTATCCCGACCTCAAGGCCAACGCCAATTTCCAGCAACTCGCCAGCGAGCTGTCCGACCTCGAGAACAAGATCGCGGCCAGCCGCCGCTTCTTCAACAGCGCGGTCCAGGAATACAACACCGGCATCCAGCAGATGCCGGCCGCCTTGTTCGCCGGCATGTTCGGCTTCACCAAAAAGGACTTCTTCGATCTCGGTGCCAGCCGCTCCGAGGTCGAAGCCACGCCGCAGGTGAAGTTCTGAGTTGAGCCGATAGGCCGGCAGGGCATCGCGTCATGGCCGCGTATGGTCTCTACACGCACATCGCCTCGAACAAGTTTCGTTCGATGCTCCTGCTCGCCGGCCTGTTCGCGCTGGTCTATGTGCTGGTCTACGCCGGCGCGCTGATCGCCGAAGTCGTCATCAACGGCGACGAGACTGTCGTCCATTATCTGAGACGCGCCTTCTATGACCTGAAAGTCGCCGCACCGGTTGCGACCCTCGTGGCAGCGGCCTGGATCGCGATCGCTTATTTCTTCCACCAGTCGATGATCGATGCGGTGACCGGCGGCCACGACGTCACCCGGCAGGAGGAGCCGCGGCTCTATAATCTGCTCGAAAATCTCTGCATCTCGCGCGGCATCACGATGCCGAAGCTGAAGATCATGGAGAGCCCGGCGCTGAACGCGTTCGCGACCGGCCTCAACCCGCGGCAATATTCGATCACCGTTACCACCGGTCTCCTCAATGCGCTGAACGACAACGAGATCGAGGCCGTGCTGGGCCACGAGCTGACCCACATCAAGAACGGCGACGTGCAGCTCATGGTGGTCGCCGTCATCATCGCAGGCGTGGTCGGCTTCTTCGGCGAACTGTTCTTCCGCCTGTTCACGAATTTCAGCTGGAGCTCCGGCTCCGGCGGCTCGTGGTCGTCAGGCTCCTCCTCGTCGTCACGATCATCCTCGTCGTCGAGTGACAGCAAGAGTTCCGGCGGCGGCGCGGTGATCGTCATCATCATTGCGATCGTGCTGATCGTGGTGGCCTGGCTGTTGTCGCAGGTGGTGAAGCTCGCGCTGTCGCGCTCGCGGGAATATCTCGCGGACGCGGGCTCCGTCGAGTTGACGAAAAACCCGGACGCCATGATCTCGGCCCTGCGCAAGATCGAGAACCGCGGCGAGCTGCCGGGCGCAACCTCGGCGGTGATGGAGCTCTGCGTCGACAATCCGCGCGAGGGTTTTGCCGATTTGTTCGCGACCCACCCCTCGGTGCAGTCCCGGGTCGACGCGCTGGTCAAGTTCGCCGGCGGCCATGATCCTGGCCCGCTGCCGTCTCCCGCCGACGAGGCCGAGGAGCCAGACACGCAAGCCGATCGGCAGGACACCCCACCGCCGCTGCGTCAGGGTCCCTGGAACGACGCCAGCGGCGCGACCAGTCCGCCGCCCGTGCCCGCACCCAGCCCCGCCGGAACCGCCACCAGCAACCCGATAGGTCCTTGGGGCCGCCATTGAGCGTGATTTGACGCCACGCGCGGCAGGCCTCGTCGCGATTGGGAAAAACCTCGGGAATTGCCGTAACTGGGGCCTGCGGAATTGAATTCTCCCTTGTTTCTGCCATGTTCGCGCCCAACAGCAGGCATGGGACATCCTCGGGACATCCTTGGGACATCGATTTGGGGCCCGGCCGATTGCGACTTCGCGATCGGGGGCGCGCGTTAGGGGACAGCAATGGCAAAGCCGGCAGTGGTTGTGGTGGGCGCGGACAAGGGCGGGGTCGGCAAGACCACGGTGTCGCGGACCTTGCTCGATTATTTTTCCGCCAACAACGTGCCGACGCGCGCCTTCGACACCGAGTCGCCGCGCGGAACCCTGAAGCGCTTCCACCCTGACATCACCGAGATCGTCGACATGACGACGACGTCGGATCAGATGAAGATCTTCGATACGCTGAACGCGACGAGCCCGTCGGTCACCGTGATCGACGTCCGCGCCGGTCTGCTGTCGCCGGCGCTCGCCTCCTTGCGCGACATCGGCTTCCTCGATGCCGCCAAGGCCGGCCAGATCACCTTTGCCGTGTTCCACATCCTCGGACCCTCAATCGCCTCTCTGGACGAAATCGCCGAGACCGCAGGCTTCATGACCGGTGCCAAATACTTCCTGGTGAAGAACTTCATCAACGACACCCAGTTCTTCCAATGGGACCAGGCGACCTATAATTCCTACTTCCACCGCATCAAGGATGCGACCGAGCTGACCATCCCCAAGCTCAACGAAATGGCCTATGAGCAGGTCGAAGTTTCCTCCGTCCCGTTCCTGAAATTCGTCGCCAACAAGGGCATCAACGACGAGGCCGCGAACTATTCGTTCGTGCTGCGCGGGTATGTCCGGCATTGGTTGGCGAACGTCTGGAGCGAATTCGACCGGATCCGGCTGACCGACATCGTCGGCTCCAAGCCCGTCACCCGCAACAGCGAAAAATAGTTGCGCAAGCCGGGCGGATACGGCTGGATTGGTCGCCGAGTTCGACTGATATAGCTATCGATGCCCGCGACGCCCCTCTACATCATTTGCTCGCCCCGCCCGCAGGTCGGCAAGACCCTGCTGGCGCGGCTTTTGAGCGAATTTTTGCTGCTCAAGAACGGCAACGTCGTGGCCTTCGACGTCAACCTGAAGGAGCCGTCGCTGCTCGACTATCTGCCAAAGATCACCGAGACCGCCGACGTGATCGACACCTATGGCAAGATGCAACTGATGGATCGCGTCATCGTCGATGACGGGGTGGCCAAGGTGATCGACCTCGGCTTCCACGCCTTTGACGAGTTCTTCAAGATGACCGAAGAGATCGGCCTGTTGAAAGAGGCGGCGCGCCGCCACGTCGCGCCGATGATCCTGTTCGTCGCCGACACCGACCGCGTCTCGGCCCGCGCGCACGAGATGCTGCGCGAACAGATCCCGCGGATCAACCTGATCACCGTGGACAACGAGCACATCGTGCGCGGCGAGCTGCCGGCCGCGATGGCCGGCGGCCGGCTGCTGCGCCTGCCGGCGTTGCCCGGCTTCCTGAAGACCTATATCGGCCGCCTGAATTTCTCCTTCACCGGCTATCTGCGCCAGGAGAAGGATGCCTCGACCGAGCTGCACCAGTGGACCCGGCGCAACTATCTCGCCTTCCGCGAGCTCGAGCTCAGCCTGATCCTGCAACGGTCCTGAATATTTTACCCGGATAATATTGACGCCGAGCGGTCCTGCGGTTACTGAGCCCACGCACCAGCGTTCCTCAGCAAGGACCTCACCGTGACCATCGACCGGAAAGCAGCGATCGCCGCCTACCAGGGAGCGGAAGACCGTTGCAGGCATCTACGTCATCCGCTGCGCGGCCTCGGGCGAGGCCTGGATCGGCCAAGCGCCGAATCTCGAGACAATCCAGAACCGCATCTGGTTCTCGCTGCGCAGGGTAGCCACACCTGCCGTAGTCTCCAGGCTGCGTGGAACACGCATGGCGAGGCAGGCCTGACGTTTGGTGAATGTGAGCGTCTGGAGGATGAGGAGACCGCCTATGTCAGGAATGCGCTGCTCAAAGAGCGCATGCTGCATTGGCTGTCGGAGCTGAAGGCGGAGCCGATCTGAACGTCGCCAGCGGCGCCGTTGCCGCTCAGTGCCCCTCGAACGTCATCAGCGTGCGCACCGGCACGTCCATCGCGCGCAGCTTGGCCGCGCCGCCGAGATCGGGCAGGTCGATGATGAAGCAGGCGGCAACGACATTGGCGCCGATCTGGCGCAGCAATTTCACCGCGCCTTCCGCGGTGCCGCCGGTGGCGATGAGGTCGTCGACCAGGATCACGCGCTCGCCGGGCTGGATGGCGTCGACATGCATCTCCATCTCGTCGATGCCGTATTCGAGAGAGTAAGCGATGCGCACGGTGGTATGCGGCAGCTTGCCCTTTTTCCGGATCGGCACGAAGCCGGCCGAAACCTGGTGCGCCACCGCGCCGCCGATGATGAAGCCGCGCGCCTCCATGCCGGCGACCTTGTCGATCTTGTTGCCGGCCCAGGGATTGACGAGTTCGTCGACCGCGCGGCGGAACGCACGCGCATCTGCGAGCAGCGTGGTGATGTCGCGGAACAAGATCCCGGGTTTCGGGTAGTCCGGGATGGTGCGGACGCTTGCCTTCAGATCGTGGTCAAAAGTCATGGTGCCTCTCAATCAGCGCGCGCATCCAAACGGAACGCGTTCTCGACAATTCGTAAGCCCACCTCGCCACTCAGCGACATCAGCGATTCCGGATGGAATTGCACGCCGGCGACCGGCAGGGTCTTGTGCTCGAGCGCCATGGCGACGCCGTCCTCGGTGCTGGCGGTGACGGATAGCACCTCCGGCATGCTGTCGCGCTCGACATAGAGCGAGTGATAGCGGCCGATCACGATCTCTTTCGGCAGATTGCGCATCAGCCGCCCGCCGCGCACCTGCACCCGCGAGGGCCGGCCGTGGGCGGGATGCGTGAGCTGCCCGAGCTCGCCGCCGAAATATTCGCCGATCGCCTGGACGCCGAGACAGACGCCGAACACCGGCAGCTTGTTCTCCAGCGCCGCGTCGATGGTCTTCTTGATCCCAAAATCCTCAGGCCTGCCAGGGCCGGGCGACAGCACCAGCAAATCCCACCGCTTCTGCTTGAGCATGTCGAGCGCATGCACATGACGGACCACGGTGACGTCGGCGCCGACCTGGCGGAAGTAATCGGCCAGCATATGCACAAAGCTGTCGTCATGGTCGATCAGCAGCACCCGCTTGCCGCTTCCGGTCGCATCGGGCGCAAAGGCCGACAGCGGCTTCGGCGGATCACCGCGCAAGGCCTGGAATAAAGCGGCAGCTTTGACCTGGCATTCGCGGTCCTCGGCGGCGGGATCGGAGTCGAACAAACAGGTGGCGCCGACACGCACTTCCGCGAGGCCTTCCTTCATCCGGATGGTGCGGATGGTGAGGCCGGTGTTGATGCTGCCGTCGAAATTCACCGCCCCGATCGCGCCCGCATACCAGCGGCGGGGCGAGCGCTCGTGATCCTCGACGAACTGCATCGCCCAGAGTTTTGGCGCGCCGGTGACGGTGACGGCCCAGGCATGGGTGAGGAACGCATCGAGCGCATCGAAGCCGGGGCGCAGCATGCCTTCGACATGGTCGACGGTGTGGAAGAGTTTTGAATAGGTCTCGATCTGCCGGCGCGCCAGCACCTTGATCGTGCCGGGGACGCAGACGCGCGCCTTGTCGTTGCGGTCGACGTCAGTGCACATGTTGAGCTCGAACTCGTCCTTCTCGGAGTTCAGGAGCTGGCGGATCTGCTCGGCATCGCCGATCGCATCGGTACCGCGCGCGATCGTACCCGAGATCGGGCAGGTCTCGACCCGGCGTCCGTCCGAGCGCACGAACATTTCCGGAGAGGCCGAGACGAGAAATTCACCCTCGCCAAGATTCATCAGCGCGCCGTACGGCGACGGGTTGATGACGCAGAGCCGCTGGAACACTTCGGCCGGCGAGCGGTCGCAGGGCTCGGCGAAGAGCTGCCCCGGCACCGCCTCGAACAGATCGCCGCGCGCAAAGGCGGCGCGCGCGGTCTCGACCGTGGCCTGATATTCGCCGGGCGCGTGATCGGCAAAACCCTGGCGCGGCGTCTTGAGGTATGGGCTCTCGGCGGTCTCGTGCGGCAGGCCCGCGGTGGACTTGCCCTTCCACGCGAAATCGTAAGTGAGCACGACGCCGCGGCCGGTAGCGCGGTCATAGGCGAGCAGGCGGTCGGGGACATAGAGCACGATGTCGCGCTGGTCGCTCTCCCGCGCGCGCTTCTGCACGAGGTCCTCGATCTGGAACACGAGATCGTAGGCGAAGGCGCCGAACAGGCCGAGCGACCCGTCGTCATTGGCGGAGAAGGCGGCGACGAGATCGCGCACCAGCGACATCACGCTGGCGCGCCGCGTGCGCTGGTCTTCGTCGATCGGAGCTTCGCCGCGGATGATATGACCGGCAAGGCGCGTGGGCGTTGTCTCGGAGATCACGACGCAGGGCTCGCGCAAGACGTCGGCGAGGAAGGCGATCAGCACCTCCCCGCGCGCGTTCAGCGCTTCCAGCTTGAAATTGACGCCAGTGGTCTCGAGCTTGAGCGGCGGATCGGAGAAGCCGAGGTCAAAGCTTTCGTAGCGGCCGGGCACGGTCGTACCCGACGACAGCACCACGCCGCGGCGACGGTCGAGCAGGCTGACGAGATCGTCGAGCCGGTTGGCGCCGCCGGAAAACTGTTCCGCCACGCGCGTGATCGCGAGCCCCGCGCGGGTCACATAGTCGCTTCGAGCCGGAAGGGCAAAGACGGTCCTGTTCATGGGGTCCTCTTACGAAACTTGTCGAGGGAACGCCACACAGGACAAACGATCAGGCCGCCGCACTGCGTGGGCGACCTCAGACGATTTTTGGAGAATAAATCGCACCGGCCACCTCTCAGGAGGTGCGCCACCAAAGACGGGATGGGCGGACGGCGGTGCTCATTGGCGGATACTCATCATGGCGCGGGAACGGCGTCAAGCGCCGCTGGGCAGGCTCGACCGGCAAAATGGCGCAAATCGCAACGAGGATTATCGCCGGTCTTGCAGGCTGGCGCGCCCCACGGCCGCGTCTGCGGCATGACGCTCGATTTCGTCTCGCATGACCGTGAGCACGAGCTCGCCGTCAGATCCGATGACCTGGGCGCGATCGCCAAAGGTTTCGACTAAAACGCTGGTCTCTCCTGTGACCGCACACCAAGTGGCTCGATCGTCGTTCACGCTCAGGGCCGTGATCGCCGCGGCGGGATCCAGACCCAACTTCCGCAACAGCAGGTCGGTCGCTTCGGCCGCAAAGTTCTGCTCGGCAATTCTCAAGAAATTCTGGATCGTGTCAGTCCCAACAGTCGACAGCCGCGCGCCCACTATCGTAGGGGGCGTCGCAAGTTCATAAAGTCGTCCACCCGCCTCGTCAAAGACGCATAGCCGCGAGCCCTTGTTGGTCCTTACGCCGAACGCCGTGCATTGCTGCCCCTCCACATCCGTGTCGAATCCTGGAAGCACCATGACCTTGAGCTCTGGGTCAGGCCTCACCGCCCCGCAGGCCGCCGCGACCGTGATCTGCAAGTCGTCAGTCATCTGGAAGCTGATGTGGCGAACGCTTTGCCAGATCCGGCGGTGGGACAGATGCGGGTTAAGCTGCGCAAGCCGCTCGATTTCAGAAGAATATTGCTCCTGCGCGACGGCGTGCAATTCGGGCCAGCTCGCGATCCATCGGGCCGCGAGTGGTATCATTGGTTGCTCTCGTTCTACCGCATAGAAGCGCTTATCAAGCGCGCTGAGCGCCGCGGCGCGGTTTTCGAATCCGGTCTGCAGCGCAGCCTCGTCGGGATGTGCCTCTACCCAGGCGATCATCTCCTGCAAGATCTGGTGTTGCGCGCTCGCTCCCATCGCCTGCAATCCAGCGAGTGCATCGCCGGACGTCGTTGGGAGCATCGCGAGCCCTGTGTTGCCGATGAACTGGCTGTGACCGCCGTTGCAGACCTGAGCGAGATAGTAGTCGGCATGATAGGCCTGTATGGCCACGGCCGGGAGCTCACCTCTCGTGTAGACGCCGACGTGCTGAATTTGGCTGACATAGTCGACCACAGCGCAGGTTAGATAATCGGCCTTCTCGGGATCCCGAGCCGCTTCCAGCGCTTTGCGCGGCACCACAATCTTGGTCAAGCGGCCATCCACAATCATCGTGCTCTCCAGCAGGCGGAAACCCCTGTGACTGCACTCTATGATTGCGGTGATTGATTTTCAATCGTGGCGCGGCAGTAGCGCTGATCGCGGTCCGTCGGCGACCAGCCTACCCGAGATGCTTCCGGAAAAACTCCGTCGCCCTGCCCCAGGCGAGCTCGGCGGCTTCACGGTCGTGGACGGCCTGGCGTTGCTCGTTGACGAAGGCGTGCTCGGCGTCATAGCGGAACAGCTCCAGCGACTTGCCGGCGGCCTTCATGGCCTTTTCGAAGCCATTGACCAGCTCAGGCGTGCACCAATCGTCCTTGTTGGCGAAATGGGCCTGGAGCGGGATCTTGACGTCGGCGGGCTTGGCTGCCTGCTCGGGCGGAATGCCGTAGAACACCACGCCGGCCGCGAGCTCCGGCACATGCACCGCGCCGATGATGGTGACGGCGCCACCGAGGCAGAAGCCGGTCAGGCCGACCTTGGCGCCGTTGCGTGACAGATATTGCGTGGCGCCGCGCACAGTCTGCGTGGTGGCGTCCATGAAATCGAGCGAGTTCATCTCTTTGCCGGCCGCGTCAGTGTCGTGATACGGCACCACCTTGCCCTTGTAGAGATCGGGCGCCAGAGCATCGAAACCGGCGAGCGCGAAGCGGTCGCACAGGCCCTTGATCTGGTCCGACAGGCCCCACCATTCCTGGATGACCACCACGCCAGGCGCGTTGCCGCGTGCGGCATTGGCGAGATAGCCCGATGCGTCCTTGCCGTCCGGGCGCTTGAAGGTGATGGCGGTTCCCATGGTGTCCTCCGACGAGTTTTTGGGGCGGTTCGCGGCATTTTGGCGTTTGAGCGGGCGATAGGCAATCGCGCCTGACAACACACTCTCGTGCCCAACAAAAAAGCCCCCTTGCGGGGGCCTTTTCATTCTCGCCTCGGGCCGCTCAGTGCGAGTCGGCCCAGACCTTCTTTTTGGTGAAGTACATCAGGCCGGCGAAGATGATCAGGAAGATGAAGACCTGGAAACCGAGGCGCTTGCGCGCTTCCATGTGCGGTTCGGCGGTCCACATCAGGAACGTGGTGACGTCCTTGGAATACTGCGCGATCGTGGTCGGCGAGCCGTCGTCATAGGTGACCTGGCCGTCGCTGAGCGGCTTCGGCATCTTGATGGCGTGGCCCGGGAAATACTTGTTGTAGTAGGAGCCCTCGGGGAGGGTCACGCCTTCGGGCGCCTTGTCCTCAAAGCCCTGGAGCAACGCCGAGACGTAGTCCGGGCCCTGCTCCTGATACTGGGTGAAGAAGTCGACGATGAACATCGGGAAGCCGCGACCGTAGGAACGCGCCTTGGTGATCAGCGACAGATCCGGCGGCGCCGCGCCACCATTCGCCGCACGCGCGGCCTGCTCGTTCGGGAATGGCGAGGGGAAATAATCCGCCGGCCGGCCCGCGCGTTCGAACATGTCACCCGCATCGTTCGGACCATCCTTGACCTTGTAGTCGGAGGCGAAGGCTGCAGCCTGCGCGACCGAATAGCCGGGACCGCCGGCTTCCGCGAGATTGCGGAAGGCGACGTAGGACAGGCCATGGCAGTTGGCGCAGACTTCCTTGTAAACCTTCAGGCCGCGCTGCAATGCGCCGCGGTCGTATTTGCCGAACGGACCGGCGAACGACCATTTGTTGCCCGGCGGCTTGTCGCTGCCTTCGGAGGCACGCGCGCTGTCGGCGGAGCCCGCAAACAACGCGCCCGCCAGCGCAAGCACGATCGCGCTCGACACCATCGGCGTCGACCTGCTCCCGGTTTTGGCCAGGACGGCATCCGAGATCGAGTTCGGCACCGGCCGCGGCTTCTCGATGCGCGAGAGCAGCGGCAGCACGATCAGGAAGTAGGCGAAGTAGCAGAACGTCAGGACCCGGCCGGCGATCACATAGATGCCTTCCGGCGGCTGCGCGCCGAGATAGCCGAGCAGGATGCAGACCGCGACGAAGATCCAGAAGAATTGCTTGGCCAGCGGACGGTACTTCGACGATTTCGTCCTGGCGGCATCGAGCCAGGGCAGGAAGCACAGGATGATGATCGCCGAGAACATCCCGATCACGCCCGCGAGCTTGTTCGGGATCGAACGCAGGATTGCGTAGAACGGCAGGTAATACCATTCCGGCACGATGTGCGGCGGCGTCACGCCCGGGTTCGCCGGAATGTAATTGTCGGCGTCGCCGAGGTAGTTCGGCATGTAGAAGATGAACCAGGCGTAGAGCAGCATGAAGCAGGAGACGCCGAACATGTCCTTGATGGTCGCATGCGGCGTGAACGGAACCGTATCCTTTTCCGTCTTGGGCTCGACGCCATCAGGGTTGTTCTGGCCGGAGACATGCAGCGCCCAGACGTGGAGCACGACGACGCCCGCGATCAGGAACGGCAAGAGATAGTGCAGCGAGAAGAAGCGGTTCAGCGTCGGATTGCCGACCGAATAGCCGCCCCATAAGAGCGTCACGATGCTCTCGCCGACATAGGGGATGGCGGAGAACAGATTGGTGATGACGGTGGCGCCCCAGAAGCTCATCTGTCCCCATGGCAGCACGTAGCCCATGAAGCCGGTCGCCATCATCAGGAGGTAGATGATGACGCCGAGGATCCACAGCACTTCGCGCGGCTCCTTGTAGGAGCCGTAATAGAGGCCGCGCAGCATGTGGACGTAGACGGCGACGAAGAACATCGAGGCGCCGACGGCATGCATGTTGCGCAGCAGCCAGCCGTAATTGACGTCACGAACCAGAAGCTCGACGGACTTGAAGGCGAGGTCGGCATGCGGCGTGTAGTGCATCGCCAGGATCACGCCGGTCAGGATCTGGATCCCCAGCATGAAGGAGAGGATGGCGCCGAAGGTCCACCAATAGTTCAGGTTGCGCGGGGTCGGATAGACCACGAAGGAGGAGTGCATGAGGCCGAGGATCGGCAGACGTCGCTCGATCCATTGCAGGGCCGGGTTGCTCGGCTGGTAGTCGGATGGTCCGCTCATGATGCGATCCTGAGGAAATAATACGACGAGACGGCGCGAAGCTTCGGACGAGGCCCGAAGCTCAGCCGATCTGAATTTTGGTGTCGGAAACGAACTGGTACGGCGGCACCGGCAGGTTCGCGGGCGCGGGCCCCTGGCGGATGCGGCCGGACGAATCGTACTGCGAACCATGGCAGGGGCAGAAGAACCCGTCGTAATTGCCTTCATGGGCGATCGGGATGCAGCCGAGATGGGTGCAGATGCCGATCACGACCAGCCACTGCTCATGGCCGGACTTGACCCGGGCCTCGTCGGACTGCGGATCGGGCAGGCTCGCCACGTTGACGGCGCGCGCCTCGTCGATCTGCTTCTTGGTGCGGTGGCTGATGTAGATCGGCTTGCCGCGCCAGAACACCTTGATGTCCTGCCCCTCGGCGACCGGGCTGAGATCGACCTCGATCGGCGCACCGGCGGCGATGGTCGACGCATCAGGATTCATTTGGGAGATAAAGGGCCAGAGCGCAGCTGCGCCCCCTACTGCTGCAGCTGCCCCGGTTGCAACGAATAAGAAATCACGGCGTGTCGGATGGTCCGCCGAAGACGCTGTCGTCACGATTCCAACCCTTTCTTCTTATGCAGCCGGCGGAACCGCTCCAGGAGCCCCCAAGGTCCCCAGAACAGTCTGCCGGCGCCCGCGGCCCCCCGCGGCGGCAGAACTTCACGTGCCCCCACCAAAACAAGGCGAAAACAGCAGTCCAGAATCGTTCTATTGGCACCCTTGCCGGGCGAGCGCAAGCCCGCTATCGGCGCGGGAGCGTGCAATGCACGAATTCCGCGGCCAGCGATGTTTTATTGAGACATTTCCGGCCCGCACCGAACCCGGCACAGCCCATGCAGATAGCGCTTTTCCAACCCGACATCCCCCAGAACACCGGCACGATTCTCAGGCTCTGCGCTTGCCTGGGCGTGGCCGCCCATATCATCGAACCGGCGGGATTCCCCGTCTCCGACCGGCATTTCCGCCGGGCGGGAATGGATTACCTCGATCAGGTCAGCATCGTCAGGCACGACTCCTGGGCGAAATTCGAGCAATGGCGCGCGGCGCAGGGCGCCCGCCTGCTGCTGTTCACCACCAAAGGCGCGACCGATTACCGCGATTTCCGTTACCAGACGGCGGACATCCTGCTATTCGGGCGCGAGAGCGCCGGCGTCACCGAGGCGGTGGTCGACGCCGCGGACGCGCGGCTGGTGATCCCGATCGCTCCGGGGCTGCGGTCGCTCAATGTCGCCATGACCGCGGCGATGGCCGCAGGCGAAGCGCTGCGGCAGCTCCGGAACCCGCAAGTTTGATAATGTTGAGGAGAGACGGTTGAGTTACGCGGTCAAGGAAATCTTCCTGACACTGCAAGGCGAAGGCGCCCATGCCGGGCGCGCGTCCGTATTTTGCCGTTTTGCCGGCTGCAACCTCTGGAGCGGGCGCGAGGTGGACCGCAGCGAGGCCACCTGCAAATTCTGCGACACCGATTTCGTCGGCATCGACGGCACGCTCGGCGGGCGCTATGCTTCGGCCGCGGAACTCGCCGGCACAATCGCGGCGCAATGGACGGCCTCCACCGACAACCGTTACGTGGTGCTCACCGGCGGCGAGCCGCTGCTCCAGGTCGATACCGCGCTGGTCGACGCGCTCCATGCACGCGGCTTCGAGATCGGGGTCGAGACCAACGGCACCATCGCCCCGCCCGAGGGGCTCGACTGGATCTGCGTCAGCCCGAAGGGCGGCAGCGATCTGGTGGTCCGGCGTGGCCACGAGCTGAAGCTGGTCTATCCGCAGCCGCTCGCCATGCCGGAGGCCTTCGCGGATCTCGCCTTCGAGCGCTTCTCGCTGCAGCCGATGGACGGGCCCGAGGTCGCCCAAAACACCGCGGGCGCCATCGACTATTGCCTCAATCATCCGCAATGGCGGCTCAGCGTGCAGACGCATAAATCGCTCGGTATCAGATAGGATTGGTTTCGAACAGATGTGGGAATTGACGAAATCGTTTCGCTTCGAGGCGGCGCACTCATTGTCGGGAACGACGTTCGGCGCGGCCAGCGAAGAGATCCACGGCCACTCCTTCCGCGCCGAGGTGACGCTGCGCGGCACGCCCGATCCCAAAACCGGCATGGTGGTCGATCTCGGCCTAGTCCAGCGCGCCATCGAGGACGTGCGCATGATTCTGGACCACAAGTACCTCAACAAGATCGAGGCGCTGGGCACACCGACGCTGGAAAACCTCTCGCGCTTCGTCTGGGAGCAGCTGTCCCCTATCGGCAAGCTCACCCGCGTCAGCATCCACCGCGACAGTTGCAACGAGAGCTGCACCTATTACGGTCCGCAAGGCTAGAATTGGTAGGGTGGGCAAAGCGCAGCGTGCCCACCATTCAAGATAAACGGTGACAGATGGTGGGCACGGCGCAAGTGCGCCTTTGCCCACCCTACGAGCCGCTTCGTTGGGATTTGCAGATGGACGTTTCTACGATCGAAGACCGCAAGACGCGCGCACGCGCCTGGTTCGAAGCGCTGCGCGACGACATCTGCGCGAGCTTGGAGCGGCTGGAGGACGATGCCCCGCCAGGCCTTTATTCGGGCGAGCCGGGCCGCTTCAAACGCACGCCGTGGCAGCGCACCGATCATACCGGCGCGGCCGGCGGCGGCGGCGTGATGTCGATGATGTCAGGCCGCCTGTTTGAGAAGGTCGGCGTGCATTGCTCCACCGTGCACGGCGAATTCGCGCCCGAGTTTCGCGCGCAGATTCCCGGTGCGGCGGAGGACCCGAAGTTCTGGGCCTCCGGCATCTCGCTGATCGCGCATCTGCGCAATCCGCACGTGCCGGCGGTGCACATGAACACGCGCTTCGTCGTCACCACAAAAGCCTGGTTCGGCGGCGGCGCCGATCTCACGCCGGTGCTCGACCGCCGCCGCACGCAGGACGATGCCGACAGCATCGCCTTCCACGCCGCAATGAAACAGGCCTGCACGCAACCGAACGGCATCGCCGATTACGACAAGTACAAGAAGTGGTGCGACGAGTATTTCCACCTGCCGCATCGCAAAGAGGCGCGCGGCATCGGCGGCATCTTCTACGACTGGCACGATAGCGGCGACTGGGACGCCGACCTCGCCTTCACCCGGGACGTGGGCCGCGCCTTCCTGAAGATCTACCCCGACATCGTGCGGCGCAATTTCGCGACAAGCTGGACCGCGGAGGATCGCGAAGAGCAATTGATCCGGCGCGGCCGCTATGTCGAGTTCAACCTGCTCTACGACCGCGGCACCATCTTCGGTCTCAAGACCGGCGGCAATGTGGATTCGATCCTGTCGTCGCTGCCGCCGGAGGTGAAGTGGCCATGACGACGATGACCCCCGCAATGAGGCCGCTGCCGCGCGCCATGCTGATCGACATGGACGACACCATCCTGTCGGCCTATGGCCGGCCCGAGATCGCCTGGAACACGATCACGGCGGAGTTCGCCGAGGAGCTCGCGCCGCTGCCGCCACACCTGGTCGCCAGCACCGTCCTGGCCTTTGCGAAAAATTTCTGGGCCAATGCGAACGCTTCGTGGCGGCTCAAGCTCGCCGAGGCCCGGCACCTCACCGTCAAGGGTGGCTTCGCCGCGCTCGCGGCCGCCGGTCATCGCACACTATCAGACGATCTCGCCATTCGCCTCGCCGACCGCTTCACAAGCTATCGCGAGGAGGAGATGTTCGTCTTCCCGGGCGCGCATGACGCCATCGACAGGCTCAAGGCGCTCGGCATCAAGCTCGCGCTGGTGACCAACGGCGCCGCCGACACCCAGCGCGCCAAGGTCGAGCGCTTCGAGCTGGCGCACCGCTTCCACCACATCCAGATCGAGGGCGAGCACGGTTTCGGCAAGCCCGAGGAGCGCGCCTATCTGCATGCGATGGACGCGCTCGGCGTCACCGCCGAGGATACCTGGATGATCGGCGACAATCTGGAATGGGAAGTCGTGACTCCGCAGCGTCTCGGCATCTACTCGATCTGGATCGACGTGCATGGCGACGGCCTGCCCGAAGGCTCGATCGTCAAGCCCGACCGCATCATCCGCTCGCTGACAGAACTGGTGCCGGGCTGACCGCAATCAGGATGCGCAAACAAAAACATCGAAAACAACCCCATGCACAGTAGACGGCCGCAGCAAAATCAAAGACTTGCGGCAAACGCAAACTGGGGATCTGACGAAATCGGTTGCTCCGTCGGGCAAAACAGGCGCATGGTGTCATCGTCGCGACGCACGGGACGGAAGAGCCTTTGCGCCATCCATCGAACAGGCGCCATTGCCTCTCGTGATGGGATCGCTCCGGCCTAAAGCTCTCTGATCGACGTTTCAGCAGCCCGGCCGGCGCATGCGCGCTACCACAACACATCCACTGACCGAGTAGCCCGTGATCGGCATGTCATGCCGTTTTGCTAGCTTCTCCCGTCATTCAACTCGAAAGGACCATCCATGGAACTAAAAGCCGGCGATATCGTCATGCTGAAATCCGGCGGCCAGCCGCTCACCGTCGCTGACGTAAAGGGCGACGACGTGATCTGTCTTTGGATGGGCGCGGAAGGCGATCTGTTTCGCGAGACGCTGCCGCTCGCAGTGCTCGATCGACTGGAAGAGCTCGACGAAGACGAGGACGACGAAGACGAAGACGAGGAGTAAGCGCGGCTGAGGCCGCGTCCTAGTTTGATCGGAGTGCTCGGCTCCTGCGCGCATGATGTCCGCTTCTTCGCCAACAATGGCGCGACAGCGGACATCGCTGCATGGCAGAACGGCCGACGAGACGTTGTCCGGAACATCCTCTTGTCAGCATCCGTTACCTTGCTGACGGGATTCCTCGGCGGATACTTTCAGGATCATCGTGTCTCGCGTAAGGGGTGCAGCCGGCACCGTCACGATGATTTCCCATTTGTCTCGTCGGCCGTAAGCCGAGATCAGCTTGTGTAAGCCTGAAGGCCCGCGCCGATATTTAACGATCGGCTACACGGTTCGATGGCTTCTTCGTATTGACGGAGCTGCAGGTGCGCAACACAGAGGAGCCGCACCGTGATATTCTTCTGCACAATGGCCAGATCTGTCCGATCGCCGTCGAACCGGTCGGACCATATGTCGCGCGCGGTCTGAAGATCGGTCAGCGATACGCTGATCCGCACCTGATCTCCGTTGCGCCTCACCGCGCCGCGCACGGCCCAGCGGGCGCCGAGATCTCCTCCAAGCTGCTTCAGATCAATCGACTTATTCTTGTAGTTAAGGGCGGCCTCGCGTCCGATGACGAAAGTGGCGGGCGCTCGCGCAAGATCGGTCGTCAAACCTGTCGTGATGGCATCGGCAAGGGGATCCTGCTCTGGATCGTTGTTGAGGTTAGCGAAGGGCAATACGATGAGAGAGAGCCGATGCGCGATCTCCGGCCCGACTATCGGTTGTCCTTGAAGCTCTCGAGCTTCCCGAACTGCGTCAGTACGGAGCGTCTTCCAGACATTCCAATAACCGAGAAGGCCGCCGGCAATTGCACCGATGGCAGCAACGGACGCCAGCGTCCCGCCGACGAACTTCAGAGGACCTCTGATGTGACGCATCCAGTTTTTGGATCGTCGTTTGCAAGCTACTTTTTCGGAGAACTCCGGGACCAAAACCGCTGACTCCGCGGCTGCGCGCGCAAGATTCGACGGTTCTGCGAGGGCGTCTGAGATCACCGCTGTTTCAAGACATCGCTCGTCATCGTGGACAGCGCCCACGAAACGAAAGCCCTTTCGTGGAAATGTCTTGATAAGACGTTGTTGCGCGCCGGAGTCGCCGATCGCGCGTCGGACCGCATTCAATCGGGTCGTCAGCGCCGCATCAGACACGATCCGACCATCCCAAATTGCGTTTATCAGATCATCCTTGCTGACGACGCGATCCCTGCTGCGGATCAAATAGCCGAGCAGATCAAGTACCTGTGGCGTCGTAGGCACGGCATCGGGCCCGCGCCGCAACTCGCGCCGGTCGGTATCCAGCACACAGTCCTCGAAGAAATAGCGCATGGCACCATTCCCCAGGCTTGCCCTCTACTTCCGAGAGCGCCGCAGCGATTGTCCAGCGAAGATAGGCCTTCGAAACGGAAAATGTAAGCCGAATATCAAGTGTGCCTTGCCCCAGTGTCGCGGGATCGGCCGACGTCAGCCGCACGGAAACGCCCTCGCACCGGCTGGAACGCAAAGAATAAGCCGCCGGTAAGAAAAATGTAAGCCCCTCGTCAAGCGTACCGGACCGAGCATTGGCACCTTAGCCCTCGGTGAGAAGCAAGCCAAAGGAGATTGCGATGAGCGCGATCTATGGCGCCGCGTGGATGCGGCGGCCCTTCGGATCAACGCAGCGCGTTGTTAGCCTCGTCCGGCAATTCTTGAGCGCATGGCGGGAGCGCCGCAGACGCCGGAGTGCACGAGCGACCCTGTGCGGCCTCAGCGACAGGGAGCTCATGGACATCGGCACGACGCGCGGCGAGATCGACTACATCGCCTCGCACCGAAACATCACGAGGCCGAGTCGTTCGACAGAACGGGACAGCGGCGTTATTACCCTGCTGCTCTGTAGCGCGCTTATCCTCGCTTTCGCAAGCGAGGCCAAAGCCCAATGCACTGCGCACGACGTTCTGCGGAATCACCTGGACCTCAAGACCGCTCCTCCGGTGCCGAGATCGCAGACTCCCGTCAGTTCGGCCGCCGATGTTCGGCTGTGGAAGACGATTGCGATAGGGACGTTCAGGGACATGCGCTCCCTTCGCAAGGCGATGAGTGCAATGGGCTGCGACGTCGGAAGCGCCGCTGCTGAAGTCCTTGCGCGGCCGGCTTTTACTCTGAGTGGCAAGAAAACGGACGTGGAGCTCGTCCCTGTCTCGGCCGCTGAGCTCGGCTTCGAGGGCGAGACAGCGTCGTTGACCGAAATCTATGCGCGCGCGCAACGGCTGGGTTTCGGACTTGCGCCCGCAGAAATCGGTCCGCAGCTGAGACTTCAGTACTTGGACCAGCCAATTGGTGAGTTTCTCATCATCGGAATGGAGCCGATCAGGACCTGGGCGGGTGAACCGGTGATCCTGACGGTGGCGAATGGTGGAGCAGGCCTCATTCTCATCGGCCAGGGCACCCGCGAGAACGCGGAAATTCCAGTGAACTCCACCATTTTATTCGTGCGGCCAAGTACGCCCGCCCAGGCGGAGACCGCGGCATTCAAGTAGCTCGGGTCATGCGTATGTCCGCTTTACGCCGAGATGCAGCATTTGTGGGTACTCGCCCTGGTCACGTCGATCCACGTTGAGAGTTTCAGCCTGGCGCTGTCGAAGGGATTGTCCGGCCTGCTCCTGCGGTTTGAGCTTGCGAGGCCAGGTTGGGTCCGGGCTTCCGGTTCAAACCATCGGAACGTCAATCCAACGGAACGTTCAAACTGGTACCTTTGGTGATGATGCCACCACGGTTGCCAACCTCGATCGAACCATAGCGCTGCTTGAAACAATCGGGCAGCGGCCGATCGCCTTCCATGCTGAGCCAAAGGCGCAATAGATGACGCTTCTGGCCTGCATCGGACCAATCGCGGAATCCAGTCCGGTCATGCAGCAAGGCATGATTGTAGACGAACTGCATGTCGCCCGGCTGAAGCCGCATGCCGAAATGCAGCGCGGGATCATTTGCGAGCGCGTCAAAGAGATTGAGCGCCTCGACGCGAGCCGGCGTCAGTCTCGGCGCATCGGGAAAGCGCTGCGCACTATCGATATACTGGCGCTGATAGAACCCGGTCAGGAACCCCGCATGCCAATTCAGCACCGGGATTTCAAGATATGGCTTTTCGTTCTCCGGCACCTCGCCTCGCCGATCTGTCGCGATCGGATCAAACAAGAGAGCGGCAAGGTCGGGACGTCTGTCAAACATCTCGTTGTAGATTGTCGTCGTACTGACAAGGAGGGAATCCCCTCCCTCCATCGCCTCGCGAATGCATAACAATCCAACCACGTCGGACGAATCCGTGTGGAATGTTTGCCGTTCCGAAGTTTGATAAATTCGGGTGTTCGGATCCTTCGCATCCGCGCCGGTGTCACGGACGTGACCGAGAATGTGACCCGCTGCATTCTGAGACCGCGCCGATCCGAGATGCGCGCCCACTCCGCAAAAGATCGTAGCGGCGAACTCCTGGTTATATTTTGCCACCGGGAGGCCGCGTATGACCTCGAAGCCCAAGCCGACCAGGAGCTTTGTCTTGAGATCTTCCAGGTGCGCACCGAGATTGGGAAGCGGAAAGCTTTCCTTCGTGATCTCGGCGATTTTTTTGTTTCTGCCGAGATATGTTTCAGCCGCGCCCTCGAGTTCCGCGATCTCGCCGGCCGCAAGCGATATCAACCATCGATCAGGATTGGCTTTCATCTCAGCGCCCTGCCAGGCGGACGGGATATCGACCTTCCCTGGAGGGCGATGAATCCCGCCGGGCACTGAGACCACATTCATCGTGTTGGCTCCTGGGGAGATTGGACGTCAGACATCGGGGCGGAAGACATGGGGGCAGACGACCAACGATATTGTGCCGACCGCTTGTTTGCAACTTGGCTGAAGCGCAGCAATGAGCCGAGTGCACTGTCGCCGCCAACGGGTGCGCTCGTTGACGAGGACCGTTTCAGGCAGTTCAGCGAGCCGCTTCCACCAAAATGATCGGGTAACAACATGGCCGCTCGTACGACCAATGAAGCCTGGGAAAAAATGGCATCAGCCGGAACGTTCGCGAAGCTGGTTGAGTTGAAAGTCATGCGCCTCGTGCCGCGGTCGTGGCCGCACCAGGCGGCCCGGATAAGGCTCTGCAAGAGGCGAAAGCTACTTTGCGGCGTGCTTGGCAGCACGGCCGCGCGAGGACGACGATGTACACGACGGCGATATACGATGAGCTGAGGCAGATCGAGCGCGACGTCGTCGAAGGAGAACGGCGGCTCGCAGAGCAGGAGGCGCTGATCATTGAAATGAAGCGCCAGAACGAGGACACAGCCAAAGCGGAAGGCGAACTCGAACGGATGCGGATGGAGCAGCGACGTCGCGACCAGGATCGGCAACGTCTGCTCTCACGGCTGCAACCCTGAAACAATTCCGCCCAATGATGCTGATCCGCCGAAGGCGTCGCGTTTCTGAGACGCGAGACCAGGCCAGGCGCGCTCGGCGAGAAGTCCGGCAGGGGTTTACGCCCTTTGTATCGCCGGATCGATGTCCGAGGGCTGGTAAGCCATGGAATTGCCAAGCACACAAACGAGAGAGTCCCACCTTCTTCGGTGTTCCATGTAGGATTCGCACGAATGCGGAAGATCGTCGGTGACACTGATGCCAGCTTGCCGCAGCCGCCGTCGTGCATTGTCGAACCGGACCCGCCAGACTTGCCGATCTCCCTCGTCGGCTTCAGCCGATGCTTTCTCGTGCAGGAAAACGTTGTTGAGGGTCGAAAGGAGTAGCAGCGCGGAGGACCATAGCTGGGTGACTGCGCCGGATTGCTTGAGCCAATCGGCGTCCTTCGGCAATGCACTTCTGATCAGCGAGACGGCATCGAGGACGATGAGCGACGACCGGGAGACGGAGTAGAACGGTTCAGGGAAGCGGAAGTAGAACAGGACGGGATAAAAGTGGTGAGCTTCTTTGGCGTCGGTGACCTCTGCGGCCAACTCCGACAGGTTGTTGTAACCCGCACTCAGCTGGTTGTTCGCGAACAGATGCGCGAGCAGGTCCGCGGCATCGCCGGTCTCACCGCAAAGTGCGTGAATCTTGAGGCAAAGCGAGTTCCTGCTCCTGAGCGCGCCGTAGATCTGCATCAGGTAAGTGATGGTGAGCGATATGACTGACGTCCCGATCACTGAATTCAGAAGAAACAACAGTTTCGCTCCGGCGCTTTGCGGACCAAAATTGCTGCCGCCTACGATAGAGAGGCTGCTTCCCGCGACGTAAAGCGCGGTCACGAAGTCGGTTGGAGTCTCCTGGTTGCTGCTGGTGATGCTGGTCCCGAGCTGAGGGTGCACAATCAGTGCAGCCCCGAGCGCGAGCAGAATAGACCAGGTCAGCAGCAAGGCGACCACGATCAACGGGCCGCAGAATGAAAGCAGATGGTTGCCATTGCCGGCCGAGGAAAGCCGGCGCAGTGCAAGCCAGACCAGTCTGGCCAGGCGGTCGCTGATGATTCCGGTGCCGGCGCGTGCGTAGAGAACCGTGAGGAATACGTCGGCAAGGACCAGTGCCATCAGCAGCGTGCCGGCTATAGGCTCAACCCAATGGGCCATCTGTCCTCCTCGTCCTGAGCCGCCTCCAGAGTCGTACGTTTACTGCCGGTTCGGCTCGCGACTTGACCCGACGGTGTTCGCGTCGCCGGGCATGAATTTGAACAGCGTGAAGTTCTTGTCCGTCCAAGCCATGTGGAACCAGGGCGAATCCTGGATATGCGACGCGGTGACATAGATTGCGCCATCAGGACCTTGCGAGAAGGTGTCCGGCCAGCGCAGGCGCGAATCCGTCAACAGCTGTCGCACGGTACCGTCGCTGGGGTTGAGAACCTTGACGGCGTTGTTGGCGATCGAGCTCAGATAGATTTCGTCATGTTCGCCGGTCCAGAGCCCATCGACGGGCTCCGTCGTTGCCACTGTTTCCGGGCGAGCGCGAGCCGCCGCGTCCGCACTCTGGATACTGGACGTGGCGATCCGGTAGAGAGTCTTCCCGGTCAGGGCCTGCCAGTAGAGGGTGTTGCCGTCCTTCGACAGCGCCAGACTATCGGCATTGAACAAGGGCTGCCGTCCGTCCGGCCGCCGCAAGGGCTGGCCATCTGTCACTACGGTGACGCTCGGATCGAATTGGGTCGAAGGATCGTCGCTCAGCACACGCCAAGCCTGCCCGGATTCGATGTTGAGAACAACCAGGCCGCCGGGCGAACCGGAATCGGTCAGATAGGCGAACTTTCCGTCGGGGGCGATACGGATGTCGTTGAGGTAGCTGGCCGGACCAGCGACGTCCGGCCCGATCGGAAAGATCCGCTTCACGTTGTTCGATTTCAGATCGACCTCGACGATCTTGGGTCCACCCTTCACGGTCTTCTCGGCATTGGGAGCCGCGGGATCGACGACCCAAAGCGATCTGCGCCGGTCCGCAACAACGCTTTGAACGCAAACGAAGTGATCATTGGGCGACACCTCGGACATTCGCGCATTGCGCCAGCCGTTCCATTCCTCATTGGGATATGGCTTGGTCGACCCGTCTGGCATGAGTTCGGCCACCGAAACCGGCGTATCCTCCGTCCAGCGCGGGAAGTTCACGAATATGCGGCCGTCCGGGGCGACCGTGACCCCGGTCACCTGATGGTCGAACGTTGCGACCGAGTGGAGCCGACTGTCGCGATTTTCGACAAGAGGCGCGACAAGCCGTTGGGCCTTGGACTTGATATCCTCTGTTGCGGATTGCGCATGAACCGCGGACGAAATGGATAGCACGACTGCTACGCAGGAGCTGAACGCGATTGGACGCATGAGAGGCCCTTTCCAAAAAGTTTAGGGCCCAATCCGGCTTTGCTTCGATCGTTCCTAGCGACTCCACATCTGCCAACGCGCCTTTGATGGGGAGTTCCAACCAGCGGTCCAGCGATGATGGTTGCCGAGGGATATGGCCGGGCGAGCGAGAGCATCGCCCCCGTCGCGGTCACAGTTCAAATCAGCAAATCATGATGCGCAGGTACAATGGCTTGATGCGGCCCGTTATTGCCGTGGTCGTCCGCGTGTCCGTTCAGTGCATGAGGGACGATCTTGCCGTTGAACCCGAGGCTCTCTTCCTGACCAGGCGGAACGTGCGCATCGAGCGGATGATTGAACTCTTTAACCTCAACTATCGCGACGAGAGGAGAAGGAGTTGGTCCGCTATCGAACCGGAACACCGGTCCTTGGTCTGCGCCGCCGGTTTCGAACGCAGCCTTGGCCGGGTGTGCGTCGTCTGATGCGATCGCTGCAGATTGCGCAGCGTGCTGGGAGCTGCCGTGGTCCACGGTGGCTGGTTCTGCCGTCTTCACGGTCCCCGCAGCCTGCGAAGCCGAAGCGTGATGCTCGCCGCCATCGCGCGGGCCGTTGCCCGGCTTGGAGTCAGCTTCAGTCGACTCGGTGGATGCCACTTTTGCAGACCCTGGCTCTGAAGCGTGCTGCGAGTTGCCGTGGCCTGCGCTGGCGGCCGTTGCGGCGCCCGGATCGATCTCTGCTCCGTCCGGCGGGCTTGCAGCGGCAGAGTGCCCGGATTTGCCGTGTTCCGCGCTGCCTGCTTCTGCCGTCGTCGCTGGTGCTTGCGCGGCGTCAGAAGCCGAAGCGCGATGATGATCGTCGCCATGGCCGCCATCATTGCCCTGTTTGGAGCCAGCTTCAGTCGATTCGGTAGCTGCCGCCTTTGCAGACCCTGGCTCCGATGCGTGCTGCGAGTTGTCGTGGCCCGCGCTGGCGGCCGTTGCGACGCCTGGATCGATCTCGGCTGCGTCCGGTGCGTTTGCGGCGGTTGAGTGCCCGGATTCGCCGTGTTTCGCGCCCGCTGGTTCTGCCGTCTTCGCTGGTGCTTGCGCAGCGTCAGAAGCCGAAGCGTGGTGCTCGGCACCACGGTCGGCGGCGTTGCCCGCTTTGGCCCCATCTTCAGTGGGTTCCGTGGATGCCGCCTTTGCAGGCCCAGGCTCCGAAGCGTGCTGCGCGTTGCCGTTTCCTGGGCTGGCACCCGTTGTGCCCGGATTGATCTCGGCTGCGGCCGGCGCGCTTCCAGTGGTTGGGTGCCCCGATTTGCCGTGTTCCGCGCCCGCTGGTTCTCCCGTCGCGGCCCCTGGTGCAGCCTCCGAAGCCGAGGCGTGATGCTGGGCGCCATTGCCGTCGTCATTGCCCGGTTTGGAGCCGGCTCCAGTCGATTCGGTAGCTGCATCCTTTGCAGATCCCGGCTCCGAAGCGTGCTGCGAGTTGCCGTGCCCCGCGTTGTCGGCCGTTACGACGCTCGGTTGGCCGATCTCGTTAGGCCCAGTCGAGGAAACGCCGGTGCCCGCATTGATCGGACCACTGGTCGATGTGACATTTGCGACTGCCGGCGCCGTCGCGCTATGAGCAAGTTGGACTGGCGATGCGTGAGCCGACGCGGCAGATGCAGCATCGCTTTCTTCCGTTGCATCCGCCGACGGGCCGTTGGAGCTTCCGAACTTCGTCGGCGTTCCCAATCCGGTCCGGGTCTGCCCGAAATGGAAACCCGAGCCGTTGTTGGCCAGAAGGGCCCACGCTCCGGCCGTCCCGAGCGAGCTCTCGCTCCCCTCGATACTGGTTTGGACATTGTCCTTCGTCAGAACAGTCTCATCGGGTGCCACCGCCTGTACCAGCGCGGCTTCGAGCTGCTCCAAGGTGGTCGCAACAGCCACGCCATCTGGCTCGGAGACGACATCCGCCTCCGCAACGGCTACAATTCCCTCCAGATGGATTTCCAGCAAGCCGCGATCGCCGATATCAAGGATACGGTCGGTCGCATTCACATAGACTATCGTTTCGTTGCTTGCGGAGTCGTAGACCCAGGCGAGTGTATGTGGCGGTATGGACTTGCTTGCCGCCGTCATATGCAGCCAAGCAAGCGCTCCGAAAGTCGCAAGATTGATCCTGCCCGGCCCAGATGCGAAATCGAACACGGTGTCGGAAGAGGTCGACTTGGAATTGTTAGACTCGGAATCGATCGGGAAGCGATAAACAACGTTTTCAACGTTGCCGCCTACGCCGATACTGGCATCGTGACCAAGGTCCGCGCCATCAGGTTTATGGAGGTTGTCACCCGCATCGCCCGGGCCCTTTTGGCCCAGAGCGCCTTCAGCGACGTTGCCGTTTCCACTGGTCGTAACGGCGGAGGACAGGCGGACATCGTGCGAGAGGAAACCCGGGGCTGAATTGTCGTCATGATTGGCGGCGGCATGAGTGATCGCGGCCAGTTTTGTGGTCGCGTTCTCTTCAGTGACGGCCAGGATGCTGTCGATCGACGCTTGACGGAGCTCATGCGCCTCCACGGCAAGATCGGAGTCTTGTAGTGCGTAGATCAACGCACCGGTGAGAATAGCGAAGTTGCCATACCCTCCGTGCATCGACATCGCATTGGAAAGAAGCCGCGGGAATTGATGTTCCGGGGCCGGGTCAACTCCGACCTGTATGTCGCTTGCTCCTCGCAGTAAGGGCACGGGAAGATCGGGCGCGCTCGATCCAACAGGAGCGAAGTGCGTCCACGGTTTCGAGCCTCCGGATTGCTCGGCCGTGCGCAGCGCTTCCATGGCCGCCGCCGGGTTGGTGATTTGGGTGGCCTTGGCGAACAAGTCTCTCTGGGCGAGCGTGGGCGTCTCGCCGGATTCCCAGGCGATGAGGTGCCGGAGAATCCCTTTTTTCCAGGGCTCGTACGCGGCGTGCTCGTCCGCGTGGCCGACGCCGTTCTCATCCGGAAAGATGCCATTCGCTTCCGACGCCTTGAGTTCGTCCGCAATCGCCAACGCCAGAAAGGCCAGGGAGAGCGCAGCCAGGCCGGAGGGGCGTTGCAGCAATGCGATGGTCGCGAGCACAGTTCTGTTAGTGATCTCAAGCTTCTGGAAAATATTGTACAGGTGGACTTTGACCGTCCCGTCGGAAACGTTGAGCTGACGCGCGATCTCCTTGTTCGACATTCCTTCCGACACGAGTCGTGCAATTTGACGTTCCCGTTGCGTCAACAGCTCCAGCATCTTTTCGACTTTGCCGTCGCCGTCCGCCTCCTTGCCGGCTGCCGAGAGATCGGACTTCTCCAGTGCCACACCGCTCTTCGTCATCAGCCGCAGCGATCGCAGCATCGTGGCGGGAGAGGCATACTTCGAAATTGCGCTGCAGGCGCCGGCTGCGATGGCGGAAGTCAGATCGTGGTTGGTGTCGGACTCGGTGAAGAACACCAGGCGCGTGGAGAGCTTCTCAGCTTTCACAATCGCGAGGATCTCGGAGACCGTCAGATCTGGCACCTTGTCGGCGAGAATCGCGACGTCAGGTGTCAGCTTCCGAATTGCTTCGAGGCAGCTTGTCCGATCGCTGGACGATGCGACAACGTCGAAGTCCGGCTGCGTCCCGAGGACCGACCTCAGTCCCTGCAAAACGATCGGCTGTGGATCGACGATCACAAGCCGGATGGGCTTGAGTATCCCCTGCCTGGCGGACGCGTCCAACATCGACTTTGGCCCTCGGCCCGGTCCGCTATGTCGTTCGCCATATGGCCGTGCCCGGGTGGGATATTAAAATCAAAAAAGGCTTGGCAGTTCCAGAGCCTGAAGCAGATTTGGACGGTATGCGAGTGAAAAATATGTCCTTTGATCCCATGGCCGTCGCGGTCGACTGGCTTGATGCCTATCGCGCGGGCGATATCGAGGCCATCCTGGAGCTCTATGCCGAAGATGCCGTTGTGCACTGCGGCTGCGCTGGCGTCCAAACCATTACCGGCCGGGAGGCACTTCGTGCCTATTGGGTCGATCGCCTCCGGAAATATCCGGCGGGCACGTTGGATGATCTCAATCCCTGGCAGAACGACGGGACCGTTATCTCGTACATCACCAGTGCTGGCGTCATGAGTGCACTTTTGGCGTTTGACGCCGCCGGCAGGATCAAGGAACTGGACTGCAGTCCCTCACATTAGACCTGCGGCGTGATCCAAACCTGCAGCGGGACACGCGCCACATCCGATTGATTAGATGAGCTGCCTCGCCGCAGCCGAGATCATCACCAGCCCACCGGTGATCACGGCGACGTCAAGGATCGAGGTATGGATGTGTACCGGCATCCGCTCGACGAAGGCTTTGGCCAGGAACGCGCCGGGAATCGCGATGGCGCCGATCAGCAATGCAAAGGCGAGCACCTGCGCGGTCACGGCGCCGGCGAGGCCGAACACGGAGATCTTGATGAGGCCGGTGCCGAGCGAGATCATCGCATCGGTCGCGATGACGGCGGCGCCCTCGAGCCCCGCGGCCATCAGCAGCGACAGCAGGATCACGCCGGAGCCGGAGGTGCCGCCGACCAGCACGCCATAGCCGACCGAGCCTGCCGCGAGACCGGTGTCGCCGAGCTTCACCTGGCGGCGGCGGAGCACACGGCGCAGCTGCACGCTCAGGATCAGCATGGAGCCGATCACCAGCGCCGCGCCCGCATTGGTCAGCCGCGTATAGCCGTAGGCACCAAGCGCGGTCGTGACCGCTGCGCAGGCGAGCACGATCAGCGCGCGGCGGCGATCGGCATAGCGGAGATAGGCGAGCGCGCGGCTGGAATTGGTGAAGATCGCGGAGATCGCGATGATCGGCACCACGGGCTCGGCGCCGACGAGAGGCACCAGCACCAGCGGCATCAGGGCGCCGGTGCCGTAGCCGGCGAGACCACCGATGATCGAAGCAAACAACGCCATCAACGCGACCAGCAGGAGCTGAAAGATCGAGATGTCGGCGAAGCCTGAAACGATGGTCACGTTCTCTCATCGCGGCTGATGCGTGCCGCAGCTTGATCGGCGATGGAAGCGAGTGCGGTGTCCTCTAGGGGAAAATCCGCCGCAAGCCAAGCGTCCTCGGCCAGGGTCAAGACATGTCCGAGCGCTGGTCCTTCCGTCATGCCGCGCGCGATGAAGTCGGCGGCGCGAAGCGGAAATCTCGGCGCAGTCCAGCGCTGTGGCAACTCGGCGAGCGCACGCCATCGCGACGAGCCGACATCACCCCCGGCCCGCGCCCAGCCCAGCAACACGCGATCGTGATAGCGCTCCGCGCCGAGCCGGTAGAGCAGCCGCCGCGCATCGGCTTCGCCCTTGGTGGCCAGGCGCCACCAGCGGTGCCCCATCGAATCCAGCGCCTTGGTTTCCGCATTGGAGAGCCTCAGGCGCGTGGCGACGCGCTTGGCGTCTTCGGTCACGGCGACCGTCAGCGCGGCGAGCCGCCGCGTGCTGCTTGCGGTGAGGCCAAGTTCGCGCTCGATCGCGATCATCGCCGAGAGCGGCCCGGTATAGGCGACGCCGCCGGTCAGCGCTTGCAGCAATCCGCCATCGGCCATCGCAACCGCGGCGGCGGACGCGCCGGGGGCGACCAGCAGCTTCAGCGTCTCCATGCGCAGCCGCTCGGCCGACAGGCTCGCGAGGCCCGCGCGTCCCCGGATGCAGGCAAGATAGCCGTCACGGTCGGGATCGCCGGCGCCAAAGGCGGCGTGGATGCGGAAGAAGCGCAGGATGCGCAGGAAATCCTCGGCGATGCGCTGGTCGGGATCACCGATGAAGCGCACGCGCCGCGCCGCTGCATCCGCGATGCCTCCGACGTAATCGTGGACGACGCCGTCAGCATCGGCCGAGAGGCCGTTCATGGTGAAGTCGCGGCGCTCGGCGTCCTTCACCCAGTCGCGGCCGAACGCGACCTTGGCCTTGCGGCCGAAGGTCTCGGTGTCCTCGCGCAGCGTCGTGACTTCATAAGGCTGGCTGTCGATGACGAGCGTGACGGTGCCGTGGTCGATGCCGGTCGGCACGGCCTTGATGCCGGCGCTCTTGGCCCGCCGCATCACCTCGTGCGGGAGCGCCGTGGTCGCGATGTCGATGTCACCGGGCACAAGGCCGAGCAGCGCGTTGCGCACGGCGCCGCCGACCACCCGTGCCTCCTCGCCATCCGCGTTGAGCAATTGCAGGACGCGCGCGGTCCCGCCCGAAATCAGCCAGGGTGCATCGGCGAGCATGGGCACCGCGCTCATCGGCCGGTCCTATCTTTCCACGCCCGGCACGAGCTTGCCGTTCTCGACGTGGGCGGGGACATAGGTCGAATCCGGCGCAGCGCCGGAGAAATGCGCAAACCCGATCAGCCCCGCGATCACCAGCACGAGCGCCGCCAGCATCAGACGCGCGACGATGGTGATTGGCCAGGACGATTGCACGAACAGGCCGGAGCGCGTGGCGGCCAGGAACAGCGCATAGACGGCAAAGGGAACGAGGAAGATTCCGATCTCGGTCAGGATCGGCCGGATCATGATGAATAGATCCGCTCGTAGAGCACGCGCAGCATGCCGGCCGTCGCGCCCCAGATGTAGCGTTCCGCAAACGGCATCGCGTAGTAGGACCGCTCCATGCCGCGGAATTCCTTGCTGTGCACCTGGTGGTTGGCCGGGTTCATCAGGAACGATAGCGGCACTTCGAACGCATCATCAACCTCGGAATGGTTGATCGTCAGCTCAAAACCCGGGCGCACCCTGGCAACCGTCGGCAGGATGCGGAAGCCGAAGCCGGTGCCGTAGAGATCGAGATAGCCGATCGGTTCGACGAAGTCTCTGGACAGCCCGACCTCCTCCTCGGCCTCGCGCAACGCCGCATCGAGCGGCGAGGAATCCGTCGCATCGATCTTGCCGCCGGGAAAGGCGATCTGGCCGGCATGGTCGTTCAGATGCGCCGAGCGCTGCGTCAGGAGGATGGTCGGCTCGGGATGATCGACCACCGCGATCAAGACCGCCGCCGGCCGCACCGGCTGCTCACGCGCGATGATCTCGAGCATCTTGTCGGTGCCGGGATCGCCCGAGGCCGGAATGATATTGGGATCATAGAGACCGGGCGGAACGTCGAAGCCGAGCCGCGCGGCGGAGCGGGCGAAGAAATCGGCCGCACCGATCACGGCGGGATCGTTCCTGGAGATAGGCTTGTTCAAAGCGCGGCCCTCACCTGCTCCGCATCGGCCATGGCGAAGAATTCGCCGGCCGATTCGACACCGAACATCGGCTGGCCATCGACCATCCGCTCCTCACCCATGTCAACCAGATCGTAATAGAGCGCGCGGGTGACCTTGGCCCACAGCTCGGCGCGGACGTGCAGATAGGGCGTCAGCCCGCCGTCTTTGGCCTGCTCGAAGCGCAGCCGGTGCGCCGCATCGCAGGTGACCCAGTCATCGACATTGGTGCGGAAGCGGAGCACGCGGTGGTCGTCCTCGCCGTCCTTCTGCATTTCGACCGCCATGAACGGTGCGTCGTCGACGCGAATGCCCACCTTCTCCACCGGCGTCACGAGGAAATGCTTGTCGCCTTCACGCTTGAGGATGGTCGAGAACAGGCGAACCAAAGCGTGACGGCCGATTGGCGTCCCCAAATAGAACCAAGTACCATCCGACGCGATTCGCATGTCGAGATCGCCGCAGAACGGCGGATTCCACAAATGCACCGGAGGCAGGCCCTTTTTGGCGCCTTCGGCATCGGCAGCAGTTTTGGCAGCGGCAGTCAGCCCCTCAAGACCGCGATCGGCGCTCTGCCCTTGGTTCGCCATGGTTTGCCCTGACTTTGTCATTTGGCACGATCGGTCATTTGGCACGATTGGTGCAGGTTTACGTTGTATCCGGGTGCTCGGTTCCACCCCGCATTAGTCCGGTGTGGAGGTCGCCACTTCGTGATGCCCTACATATCCCTAAGCCGATAAGGTGGGGATAGGTTAATTCAACGAATACATGGCCTTCCTGCAAGTCTAGCATAGGGCCCACGTCTTGAGTTGAGGACGTGATGACATGACGACGCAAGCGAGCCGCATGGCAGGCTGAAGGAGCTAACGGATGGCGGAGAGTGTCGAGAAGCTCGAAGACGGGATAGTCCGTTCGGCCGAGCAGGTGTCGAGCCAAATTCGCGCGGCAAAGGATGCGATCGCGTCCGTCATCTTCGGTCAGGATCGCGTGATCGAGAACACGCTGGTCACCATCCTCTCCGGCGGCCATGCGCTGTTGATCGGCGTCCCCGGCCTCGCCAAGACCAAGCTGGTCGAGACGCTCGGCATCACGCTCGGCCTCGATGCCAAGCGCATCCAGTTCACGCCCGATTTGATGCCATCCGATATTCTCGGCGCCGAAGTGCTCGACGAGAGCACCTCCGGCAAGCGTGCCTTCCGCTTCATCTCCGGCCCCGTGTTCGCGCAACTGCTGATGGCCGACGAGATCAACCGCGCCAGCCCGCGGACGCAGTCGGCGCTGCTGCAGGCGATGCAGGAGCAGCACATCACCGTTGCCGGCGCGCGTCACGATCTGCCGAAGCCGTTCCACGTGCTCGCCACGCAAAACCCGCTGGAGCAGGAAGGCACCTATCCGCTGCCTGAAGCCCAGCTCGACCGTTTCCTGATGGAGATCGACGTCGACTATCCCGACCGCGACGCCGAGCGCCGCATCCTCTTCGAAACCACCGGCGCCGACGAGACGCTGGCCAAGGGCGCGATGACACCTGATGCACTCATCACCGCGCAGCGACTGATCCGGCGCCTGCCGGTCGGCGATTCCGTGGTCGAGGCGATTCTGTCGCTGGTGCGCTCGGCCCGTCCGGGTCCGGACGGCGGCGACACCAGCAAGTTCATCGCCTGGGGACCGGGCCCGCGCGCCAGCCAATCGCTGATGCTCGCGGTGCGCGCACGCGCGCTGATCGACGGCCGCCTCGCGCCCTCGATCGACGACGTGCTCGACCTTGCCGAGCCCGTGCTGAAGCACCGCATGGCGCTGACGTTCCAGGCGCGCGCCGAAGGCCGCACGATTCCGGACGTGATCAAGCAGCTCAAGACACGGATCGGTTGATGGCCGCAGAGAACGGGCACGCAGCGAAGGAGATCATCGCGATCCGACGTGCCGATGGCGAAAGCCGCACGCTCGCCGCTTCGCTGCCGCGCCTGGTGCTCGAGGCCCGCCGTATCGCCGCCAACGTCATTCACGGTTTGCACGGCCGCCGTCGCGCCGGCTCCGGCGAAAATTTCTGGCAATACCGCCGCTTCGTCTCCGGCGAGCCGTCGCAGAACGTCGACTGGCGGCGCTCGGCGCGCGACGATCTGCTCTATGTCCGCGAGCTCGAATGGGAAGCTTCGCACACGGTCTGGATCTGGCCCGACCGCTCGCCCTCGATGGCCTTCGCTTCAAAACAGGCGCGCGAATCCAAGCTCGAGCGGACGCTGATCGTCGCCTTCGCGCTGGCCGAGCTGCTCGTCTCCGGCGGCGAACGCGTCGGCATTCCCGGGCTGATGGCACCGACCGCAAGCCGCAGCGTCATCGACAAGATGGCGCAGGCGATGCTGCATGACGATGCCGATCGCTTGAGCCTGCCGCCGTCCTTCGTGCCCGCGGCGCTGGCCGAGACGATCGTGCTGTCGGATTTCTGGTCGCCGATCTCCGAGATCAGGACCACGCTCGGCGGCCTGTCCGGCTCCGGTGCGCATGGCACGCTGGTGCAGGTCGTCGATCCCGCCGAGGAATCATTCCCCTATTCCGGCCGCGTCGAGTTCGTCGAGCCCGAGGGGTTCGGCGTGATCACCGCCGGCCGCGCCGAGAGCTGGGCGCTGGATTACACCGCGCGGCTCGCGCTGCACCGCGACCAGATCCGCGCCGAGACCAATAAGCTCGACTGGCTGTTCACGACGCATGCGACCGACCGCTCGGCCGCTGAGCTCTTGCTGTTCCTGCATGCCGGCATGCAGGTGAGCAAATCGGGGGCGCGCACCACCACGATCAAGGCGGGGCCGGCCGCATGATGGGACTGCCGCTCGCCTTCACCGAACCGCTGCTCCTGATCGGCCTCGTCAGCCTGCCGGTGCTGTGGTGGCTGTTGCGCGTGATGCCGCCGCGGCCGCGCCGCATCGAGTTTCCGCCGACCCGCCTCCTGTTCGACATCGCACCGCGCGAAGAGACCCCGTCGCGAACGCCGTGGTGGCTGACCGCATTGCGGCTGCTGGCTGCGGCGCTGGTCATTTTCGCCGCCGCCGGTCCGATCTGGAATCCGCAAACAGGTGCGGCCGCGAGCAAGGCGCCGCTGATGATCATGTTCGACGACGGCTGGAGCGCGGCCTCGAACTGGGACATCCGGATCAGGGCCGCCGACGAATTGATCGCCGGTGCCGAGAACGACCGCCGTGCGATTGCGCTGGTGCCGCTGTCCGAGCCGAACCGCGATATCACCCTGATGCCGGCGGGCGCCGCGCGCGTCGCGCTGCGGCAGCTCACGCCAAAGCCGTATTCGATCGAGCGCGTCGAGACCCTGACCGCAATCGATCGCTTCCTGAAAGCCACGGGCGACTGCGAGATCGCCTGGCTCTCCGACGGGGTCGACACCGGTCGCGGCGAGGAATTCGTGGCTGGCCTCGGCAAGACCGTCGGCGATCGCAGCCTGACCGTGTTCGAAGGCGGCACCTCCTCAGCCCTGGCCCTGGTCGCGGCCGAGAACGCCGCAGCCAGGATGACGGTGAAGGTGCTGCGCACCGACGGCGGCATCGCCATCGGCACCGTGCGCGCGCTGGACCAGAAGTCTTCGCCGATCGGCGAAGCGCGTTTTTCGTTCGGTCCGCAGGACAAGGAAGCCGAAGCGTCGTTTGATCTGCCGGTCGAGCTGCGCAACGACATCACGCGGCTTGAAATCGCCGGTGAGCGCTCCGCCGGCGCAGTGCAGCTGCTCGACAAGCGCTGGCGCCGCCGTGCCATCGGCATCGTCTCGGGCTCGACCAGCGAGACCGCGCAGCCGCTGCTGGCGCCGACCTTCTATCTCACCCGCGCGCTGGCGCCGTTCGCCGACGTGCGGCTCGCCGACAAGGGCTCGCCTCAGCAGGGCATCACGCAGTTCCTCGACCAGAAGCTGCCGATGATCATCCTTGCCGATGTCGGCACCATCGCCCCCGAAATCCGCGAGCGTCTCAATGCCTGGATCGACCAGGGCGGCGTGCTGGTGCGGTTCGCCGGTCCGCGGCTGGCGCAGGCCGAGGACGATCTCGTTCCGGTCAAGCTGCGCAAGGGCGGCCGGACGCTCGGCGGCAGCCTGACCTGGGAAAAGCCGCAACATCTGGCCTCCTTTGCCGCCGATGGTCCGTTTGCCGGTGTCGTGGTCCCCAAGGACGTCACCATCAGCCGCCAGGTGCTGGCCGAGCCCGACGCTGTACTTGCCACCAAGAGCTGGGCGTCGCTGGAAGACGGCACGCCGCTCGTGACCGGCGAGCATCGCGGCAAGGGCGTCGTCAGCCTGTTCCACGTCAGCGCCGACATGCGCTGGTCGGATCTGCCCATGTCGGGCACCTTCGTCGAAATCCTGCGGCGCGTCGTCGACATGTCCGGCTATACCGCCAAGCCGGGTCCAGGCGTTGCCACTGAGGCGACCGCCGAAACGGTGGCGCCGCTGCATATCCTCGACGGCTTCGGCGCCTTCGGTCCGCCGCCGGCCGCCGCCAAGCCGCTGCCCGCGGATTATCGCGACCGCGCCACACCCGATCATCCGCCGGGCTTTTATGGTCCGGCAGAAGGACCGCTCGCCGTGAACACGCTTGCCAGCGCCGACCGTATCGCAGCCCTGAACACCGCAAGCCTGCGCGCCCGGCACGCCACCTACACCAATGCCGAGCCGCAGGACTTGCGCGGCTGGCTGCTGTCAACGGCGCTCGCGCTGTTCCTGATCGACGCCATCATCGTCGCGGTGCTCGGCGGCGGCCTTGCCGCGCTGCTGCGCCGCCGCGCCGCGCCCGCGATGATCGTCTTCGGTCTGGTGCTCGCAGGCCTCGCCTCGTTCGTGCCGACGCCATCGCACGCGGACAGCGCATCCGACGAGTTCGCGATGAAGGCGGTGTCGCAGACCCGCCTCGCCTATGTCGTGACCGGCAATGCCGACGTGGATTCCATCGTCAGGGCCGGGCTGTCAGGACTGACGCTGTTCCTGGCGCAGCGCACCGCGCTTGAGGCCGGCGATCCCGTCGGCATCGATCCGGCGCGCGACGAGCTCGCCTTCTTCCCGCTGATCTACTGGCCGATCGTGCCCGGCGCGCCCAAGCCGTCGCGGGACGCCATCAACAAGATCGACGCCTACATGAAGCAGGGCGGCACCGTGCTGTTCGACACTCGCGACGCGGTCGAAGCGCCGCCCGGCGCCAACGGCGCCGCGCAGACCCCGGCCATGCAGACGCTCCGCGAGATCCTGTCCTCGCTCGACGTCCCCGAGCTGGAGCCGGTGCCGCGCGAGCACGTGCTGACCAAGACCTTCTTCCTCTTGCGCGACTTCCCCGGCCGCTTCACCACCGGCCAGACCTGGGTCGAGACCTTGCCGCGCGAAGAGGACGAGGACAGCGCGCAGCGGCCGGCGCGCGGCGGCGACGGCGTCTCACCGATCATCATCACCTCGAACGACCTTGCCGGCGCCTGGGCCGTGCGGCCCGACGGCCAGGCCATGCTGCCGGTGACCGGCGGCGACCCCCGCCAGCGCGAATTCGCCTACCGCGCCGGCGCCAACATCGTGATGTACACGCTGACCGGCAACTACAAGGCCGACCAGGTGCACGCACCGGCTCTGATCGAACGGCTGGGGCAGTAGGATCTATATGAATTACGGCATCGCATTCACGCCGCTGGTTCCCGCGATCGTCCTGTGGATCGCGCTGGCCGCGATCGTCGTCATCGCGATCGTGCTGCTGCTGGCGCGGGCGCGCGGCGCTGCCGTGCGCGTGGCCGCGTTGGCGCTGTTCCTGCTGGCGCTCGCCAACCCCTCCTTCACCCGCGAGGACCGCGATCCGCTCACCTCGGTCGCCGCCATCGTCGTCGACAAGAGCCCGAGCCAGAATTTCGGCAATCGCAATCGCGAGGCCGCTCAGGCGCAGGAAGCGCTGGTCGACAGCCTGAAGAAGATCAAGGGGCTCGAGGTCCGCGTCGTCGATGCCGGACAGGCCGACGGCGAGACCGACGGCACAAAGCTGTTCGGGGCGTTGGCCTCGGCCTTGTCCGACGTGCCGGTCGACCGCGTCGCCGGTGCGTTCCTGATCACCGACGGCCGCGTTCACGACATTCCGGCCAACGCTGCCGGGCTCGGCTTCCAGGCGCCGGTGCACGCGCTGATCACCGGGCAAAAAGACGAGCGCGACCGCCGTATCGCGGTCATCGCTGCTCCGCGCTTCGGCATCGTCGGACAGCCCCAGACCATCACCTACCGCCTCGACGACCAGGGCGTCAGCGGCGAGCGCGCCAAGGTCACGGTCCGCAGGGACGGCGAGGTCATCAACGAGCGCACGCTTTCGAGCGGCCAGGCGGCAAGCGTCGAAGTCGACATCAAGCATTCCGGGCCGAACATCGTCGAGATCGAGGCCTCGCCGCTCGAGCGGGAATTGACGCCGGTGAACAACCGCGCCGTCGTCGCCATCGACGGTGTGCGCGACAAGCTGCGCGTGCTGCTGGTCTCGGGCGAGCCGCATTCCGGCGAGCGCACCTGGCGCAACCTGCTCAAATCCGATGCCAGCGTCGATCTTGTCCACTTCACCATTCTGCGGCCGCCGGAGAAGCAGGACGGCACGCCGATCAACGAATTGTCGCTGATCGCGTTTCCGACCCGCGAGCTGTTCCAGCAGAAGATCAACGAATTCCAGCTGATCATCTTCGACCGCTATGCCCGCCAGGGCGTGCTGCCGATCGCCTATTTCGACAACATCGCACGCTACGTGCGTTCCGGCGGCGCGGTGCTGGTCTCGGCCGGCCCCGATTACGCCTCCAACACCAGCATCTGGCGCACGCCGCTGGATTCGGTGCTGCCGGCCGAACCGGTCGGGGTGACGGAAAAGCCGTTCTACGCGCATCTGTCCGACGTCGGCAAACGCCATCCCGTCACGCGCGGCCTCGAGGGTTCGGCCTCCGAGCCGCCGCGCTGGAGCCGATTCTTCCGCACCGTCGACACCCGCAATGCGGTCAACCCGCCCGTCATGACGGGCGTCGACGGTAAGCCGCTGCTGTTCCTGTCGCGTTTCGGCGAGGGCCGCGTCGCACTGCTGCTCTCCGACCACATCTGGCTGTGGGCGCGCGGCTATGAAGGCGGCGGCCCGCATCTCGACCTGTTGCGGCGGATGTCGCACTGGCTGATGAAGCAGCCTGATCTGGACGAGGAAGCGTTGCGCCTGCAGGTGCAGGGCAAGAATCTCGTGGTGGTGCGCCAGACCATGGCGGACAGCGTTCAGCCGGTGAGCGTGACCTCGCCGTCGGGCGTGTCGCGCGACCTGACGCTTGCAGCCGGCGATCCCGGCGAATGGCGCGCCAGCCTGCCGGCGAGCGAGCTCGGCCTGTGGCAGGCCACCGACGGCACGCTGAAGGCGCTGATCAATGTCGGCCCGACCAATCCGAAGGAGTTTTCGGAAGTCACCTCCACCGTCGACACGTTGAAGCCGCTGACCCAGGCGACCGGCGGTGACGCCGTGCGCGTGGTCGACGGCGCCAGCGTCGAGCTGCCGCGCATCCTGCCGGTCCGCTCGGCGAGCGTCTTCCATGGTGACGGCTGGATGGGCGTGCGGATGCGCGACGCCAGCGTCGTGAAGGGCGTCGGCGTGCTGCCGATCTTTGCCGGCCTGATCGGGCTGCTGCTGCTGCTCGGCGCGTTTGCTGCGACGTGGATGCGCGAGGGGCGCTAGGCGGCTTACGCGCCTCCCTTCGCTTCCGTTAGTCGGATAACCCCCATCGCCCCTTCTTCGCCGGAAGCTCCAGAGCGCCTTCGCCCCCGAACTCGGTCGAATGTAGCGCGTTGTGAAATCTGGAGGCGGTTCTTCCTCGGCCCTGGGCAGGCGTGTCCCTGTCCAGGCATCGCCCCCGCGGCAAGAGCAGTTCTGGACGCAGCCTTCGCAGCACTCAAAGAGTGCGAGCGTTCGGTGAGAAGCGGAGTTCGACAATGACAGACCCACTTCAACCGATCGGTTCTGGAGCCGAACTAACGCTCGATCAGCGCACGTTCAGCTCGCCTCGTCAGACAACGCGCTACATCGAGTGCGGGCCGGCCGACGGACCGTTGATGATCTTCGTCCATGGCTGGCCGAGCATCGGTTTGATGTGGCGCGCTCAGATGGACGCGTTTGCCGCCGACGGTTGGCACTGCGTCGCTCCCGATCTGCGCGGCTACGGCGGCTCTTCCACGCCTGCAGCCAACGACGCCTATACCATCGAGGAAATCGTGACGGACATGGTCGAACTCCATGATCACCTTGGCGGCAAGCCTGCGATCTGGGTCGGTCACGACTGGGGCTGTGTTGTGGTTGGTCAGTTGGTCGCGCATCAGCCAAGGCGCAGCCGCGGCGTCGTGCTGACCTCACTGGCGTATCAACCCGACGGGCACGCCATGCGCACAGTCGTCCCGCTGGTCGACCGAACGATTTATCCGGTTGACCAATATCCGGACGGCCAATGGGATTACTACCGCTACTACAACACGCACTTCGAGGCGGCAGTCGCCGATCTCGATGCAGATCTGGCAGCATCGTTGGCGTCGATCTTTCGGCCAGGCGACCCCGCCGGCATCGGCAAGGTTTCGCCGAATGCGATGGTCACGCGCAATGGAGGACGCTTTGGCGCCGTGCACCGCGCTCCGCCGACTGAGCCCGATCCGGCTCTCTGGCCGCCGGCGGACTTCGACGTGCTGGTGCAGACGTTCAAGGCTCATGGCTTCCGCCCATCCTGCGCGTGGTACCTGAACGACGACGCCAACATCGCCTATGCGCGCAAGGCACCCAATGGCGGCCGCCTGTCGCAGCCGGTGCTGTTCGTTAACGGCGACTTTGATCAGATCTGCAGCATCACCGGAAATCGCCAAGGTGACCCGATGCGCGCCGCCTGCCCGAACCTGACCGTGACGAGCATGCCCGCAGGACATTGGCTGCCGCTGGAGCGCAAGGCAGAACACATCGAGGCCATTCGCACCTGGCTCCAGAGCAAAAAGCTCTGATGCCGTAGGCCTTCAGTTGCCCGCACAACACATCGAGGAGCCGGCTGGCGCAGGTCGGCTCGACAGCAGTTGACATCCGCAGACCGATCGGGCGATGTTACATTATAACGTCGCGGGATCAGGGGATGATGCCTCGCGATGTGGGGTGGCGTTTTCGGATGAAATGGTTCCGGTCGAATATCAGGCACGGCGCCCGGCTCGCGATCTTCGCGATGCTGGTGCAGTTCGCGCTGACGTTCGGCCACAGCCATTGGTTCGCCCAGGCCGCTCCCCTTGCCCAATCCTCGCTGCAGCAGACCGACAGCAACCAAAGTCTCGCTTCGATCGACCGCGCTGCGATCGAGAGGCAATCGCCGTTGGCTCCGGACAGGGAGCACCCGGGCGAGGACAATTGCGCGATCTGCGCATTGGTTGCGATGGCCGGCACCGTCATGTTCGCGGCGCCGCCTGTGTTGTTGCTGCCGCAGGCAATTGACCTGCTCTACCGCACCACCGACGCCGAATTCGTCCATCTGAAATCGGCCGGCACGGCATTCCAGCCGCGCGCCCCTCCCGCGTCCTGACTTCCAACATCGCTTGATCACGCCCAGGCTCGCCGCTTTCAGGCGCATGCCCGGGAGACGTTGAAGTCGAATTCCGTCGCGCAGCGACGGCAGGCCGCCTCCGATCAGCAGACGAACTTGCGGACGGCGCCTGACTGGAATCAGGACCATGTCATTCAAATTGCGGCGCGCGCAGCGTCTAGGTGGAGCAAGCCTGCTCCTGCTCGGCGCCGCCACCTCGGCGCTCGCCGAGGATAAATCATCGACCGAGATCCCCGCCGTCACCGTGACGGCTCCGAGCCCCATCGTACGCAGGGCCGTGGTGCCGAACCGCAATCCGGGCCGCCCCACGCGAACCGCGCGAGCCCGCAGCCACGAGCGCACCGCGGACGCCACGCCGGCAGCCTCCACGCCGGCCGCACCTCAGCAGGGCGTGCTGCCGATCGTCACCAACCAGTTCGCGACGGTCACGGTGGTGCCGAATGAGGAGATCCGCCGCGAAGGCGGCGGCCAGCTCGGCGATCTCCTGTTCTCGAAGCCCGGCATCACCGGCTCGAGCTTTGCGCCGGGCGCCTCCAGCCGGCCGATCATCCGGGGGTTAGACGTCAACCGCGTCGGCATCGTCGAGAACGGCACCAATTCCGGCGGCGCCTCCGACCTCGGCGAGGATCACTTCGTCCCGATCGATCCGCTCGCGACCAACCAGGTCGAGGTGGTGCGCGGGCCGGCTGCGCTGCGCTACGGTTCGACCTCGATCGGCGGCGTCGTCAGCGCCACCAACAACCGGATTCCCGACGCGCTGCCGAACTGCGCTCCGTCGTTCCAGACCTACGGCATGCCAACCAAGGCGCCGCTCGCAGCGGCCGCGACGTCGCCTTGCGTCACCGCCGAGACCCGTAGCGCGTTCAGCTCGGTCGACCGCGGCGTCGAAAGTGGCGTGCTGCTCGACACCGGCGGCGGCAATTTTGCGTTCCATGCCGACGTCTACGGGCGCAACACCACCGACTACAGCATCCCGAGCTACCCGTACCTGAATGACCAGACGCGGACCGTCGCCAACGGACGCCAGCCCAATTCGGCGACACGCTCGGACGGCGCCTCGATCGGCGGCTCCTACTTTTTCCAAGGCGGCTATATCGGCGCGGCGATCACGCAGAACGACTCGCTCTACCACATTCCCGGCATCGACGGCGCCGACCACAACACGCGGATCGACGGTCACCAGACCAAGATCAACGTCAAGGGCGAGTACCATCCCGACGCTACGGCGATCGACGTCGTTCGCTTCTGGGCCGGTGCGACCGACTATCGGCACAACGAGATCGGGCTTGCCGATCCTGCCGATCCCACCAGCGACGGCGTGCGGCAGACCTTCACTAACAAGGAGCAGGAGATCCGCACCGAGGTGCAGCTGATGCCGTTCAACGCACGCTTCGCCGAGGTGACGACGGCGCTGGGCTTCCAGGTCGGCCATCAGGAATTGAGCGCGCCGAGCCCGGACAATCCGGGCACGCTGTTCAACGGCCTGTGGGACCCGAACAACAGCACGCGCGTTGCTGGATACGCCTTCAACGAGTTCAAGTTCACGGACGCGACACGGGCGCAGATCGCCGGCCGCATCGAACATGTCGAGCTGCACGGCACGACGCCGGATTTTCCCGCGGACTTCCTGCCCGACGGCACGCCGCAGGCGGGTATCGGCCGTAATCCGTCCTTCACGCCGAAGAGCGGCAGCATCGGCCTGTTGCAGGACCTGCCGGGCGGCTTGGTCGGCAGCATCACCGCGCAATATGTCGAGCGCGCGCCGAAGGCGGCCGAGCTGTTCTCGCGCGGCGCGCATGATGCGACCGCGACCTTCGACATCGGCAACCCCAACCTCGGCATCGAGACCGCGAAGTCCGCCGAGGTCGGCCTGCGCAAGGCGACGGGGCCGTTCCGGTTCGAGGCGACCGTTTACTACACGCACTTCAACAACTTCATCTATCGCCGTCTCACCGGCGTGATGTGCGACGACGACTTTGCCTCATGCGGCACACCCGGCGCCGAGGTGAACCAGGCGGTCTATTCGCAGCGGGACGCGAACTTCCGCGGCGGCGAATTCCAGTCGCAGCTCGACGTCGGTGCATTCCAGGGCGGCATCTGGGGCATCGAGAACCAGTTCGACGTGGTCCGTGCCACCTTCACCGACGGCACCAACGTGCCGCGAATTCCGCCGGTGAGACTGGGCGGCGGCGTGTTCTGGCGCGACGGCAATTGGCTGATGCGCGTCAATCTGTTGCACGCCTTCGCTCAGAACAACGTCGCCGTGATCGCGGAGACGCCGACGGCGGGCTACAATTTGCTGAAGGCCGAGGTCAGCTACAAGACCAAGCTCAATCCGAATGCATTCGGTGCGCGCGAGATGATCGCCGGCCTCGTCGGCAACAATCTCCTCAACGAGAACATCCGCAACTCGGTGTCCTACACCAAGGACGAGGTGTTGATGCCCGGCATCGGCGTGCGGGCGTTTGCGAACTTCAAGTTCTGAAAGCGCGATAGCTAGCCGGACTTCATCGCGCGTTGGCTGAAAGCGGCTGTTTCAGGGGCGTGCTCTGCCGCCTCCTGAAACAGCACGGCAAACAGCAGGGTCCACAATGTCAGGAGAGAAATGGGGATCGTGTAGTATGGCGTCGCGATCGGATAGGTGAAGAAGAAGGCGAGGTTGAGCGCCAGATTGGCCAACGTGAGCAGCGCGACGACGCGACGAATGCCGTTCGCCTGCCGCAACAGCCAGATCGAGCCCACAATTCCGATGACGATCAGCAAAGTCTGGAGCGGATCGGCGAGGTAGTCCCGGACCACCGCGAACGAAAAATCCAGCGGCCTGACATCGGGGTTGTTGCCATAGGTCGACGCGAATGGACTGCCGGCGTTGACGGCGTAAGAGACGATGGTCGGGATCACGCCGGCCAGCAATGCGACGCCGAACACGACCCCTTGCAAGAACCGGGACAACGTCCGATCCAAAAGGAACGCGACGAGGAGAAACAGGCCATAGCCGGACGCCAGGAAGAGATTGGCCAACCGGAAATCGACGGTCAGTCCGAGCAGGAAACCGATGGGCGCCAGCAGCCAGATATTAGGTTGGGATCGCGGGCCCGCCAGCCATCGCGCCGTGAGACATCCTGCGAGCGCGCACACGACGACGGTCGGGGCCATCGAATAGCTCGCCTTGACCGGATTGACCATCAGGTAGATCGCAAGACAGCCGAACGTCCCGGCCATCAAGACCGACCTCATGCTGCGCGCGAGAGAAAGGGCAAACAGCGCCAAGCCGAGGACGACAATGGTCGCCAGCATGTACATGGGCACGACCTGGTGACCCGGCGGAAACAACGCCAAGACGAGGCCGACACCCGGCGGGTATTGAATGACGACCTTCCCCGTGGCCGGCATCAGATTGTGACAGGGCGCAGCGGTCGTATCGTTCCAGTCGGGGTAGCCGATCTCCTTCAGCTTTGCTTTCTGATAGCCGTCGTCGTCGCGGGCGAGGCTGGTGTCGAAGCCCTCCACAAGCCCGAACCTCTGGAACAGATGCGCCTGCCTGAGGTAGCAGATGTCGTCATAGACGCCGCGCGCCTCATTCCATCGCATCATGGTCCAGAAATGGCCGACCAGCACCGCGAGAAACAAGACGGCGAAGACGGCTTTGCTGGCGTGGATTTTGTTCATCGGGATCATGCTGCGGGGAGGCGTCGCTGCTTCAGCGGAATGCAAGATAGAGATTGGACGATAGCGGGCCGAGCGACAGACCGGTGTAGCCCACGGCCGCGGACTTAGAGTTGGACGACTTGGCACTCGCAGATTTGGCAACCAGCGCGGCGAGCTCCAGCAGCCGTTTTCGCGTCATCAGAATCAGGTTTTGGTGGTCGGTCCATTCCGACTTGCCGGCGATCCTGCAGGCGATCCTGAAGGTGCCATCCAGATAGTGCGCCAGCGGGATGGCCGTGTGGTGCTCGACCGGAAAGAACCTGTTGGGCACCGTGATGAACACCCGCCGTGCGACGCGGCAAAGCTCCTCGACCAGGAGCACCTGATTTCGATGGCTTCCGGCGTGCTCGAGCACGGCATTGGACGTCGCGACATCGAACGCATTGTCGTCAAACGGCAGCCGTGTATTCGGTTCGATCTGCACGTAACGGCAAAGCGGAAAAGCCGCCTTGAATTCGATTCCTTCGCCAAGCCCGCAGGCCGTGATCTTGTGCTGATGCGGGTAGCTTCGCTCTAGCACGTTGGCGCCGTCGTTGATGACGTCGGACACGCCGACATCCAGGATCTCGTCCGAGGCAGACGGCTGCATCCGGGCGATGAAATCCTGGAAGATGCGGTCGCGCGCCGCGATCAGCAGCTTTTCCGCCGTGCTCCCGGACGCCACCTCCCGGTAATATTGCTGATCGACCGGCACTGCCCTACCTTCATGTGAGCTTCGAAGCGATGGCGCGTCAGGTTCGCGCCTTGCTCCAGTCGGGGCCGACCGGACCCGATACCCCTTCGAACGCGCCCTCGACGAGCTCGATGACGAGGAGCCTGCTGTAATCGACCGGGCCCGGCATGGTGACGCGCCCCTTGGCGACCTGCTTGAAGCCGACGCGACTGTAATAGGGCTCGTCGCCGACCAGCAGCACCAGGCGATGGCCCTGCGCCTTCGCATCCTTCAGCGCGCGCTCGAGCAGCAGCCGGCCGACGCCGCGGCTGCGGAACGGAGGCTCGACCGTCAGGGGCCCGAGCAGCAGCGCCGGCGTGTCGCCGACGCAAATCGGCAATTGCCGGACGGATCCGACCAGCAACGTACCGACGCGGGCGGTGAAGGATAGATCGAGCACATGATCCACATGCTCGCGGATGCGGTATGCGCTGAGCACGAAGCGGCCGGGCCCGAAGGTGCGTTCGTGCAGCCGCTCGATCGCCTGAGCATCGCCGGCGGCTTCGGACCGGATGGTGAGGGAGAGATCGTTCATCGCGTCGGCGGGATATCACCTTGGAGGGCAGCGGTCCATGGGATTGCGCTCGGCCCCGGGGGCAATTTCAAGTCCTCCCGAGCGGCGGCTGGGACAGGTAGGCGAGCATCTTCATTTCCCGCCGCCCGCGCGTCACGGTGTCGAGCACGAGCCCCGACGAAGCCGAAAGCAGCGCCATGATCATCAGACCCATGGAGAGCACGGCGGTCGGTAGGCGCGGGACGAGGCCGGTTTCGAGGAAGGTGATCACGACCGGCAGCCCGAAAGCAATCGACAGCAGCGCGAAGACGATGCCGATCGCCGAAAAGAACCGCAGCGGCCGCTCCGACCGGTTGAGCTTCAGCATCGTGTTGAAGATGCGCAACCCATCCTGCCACGTATTGAGCTTGGAGTAGGAGCCTTCCGGGCGCGCGTAATAGGGCGTCTCGACCTCGGCGACCGGCAGCGACAATTCCAGCGCATAGACCGCGAACTCGGTCTCGATCTCGAAGCCGCCGGACAGGACCGGAAAGGATTTGACGAAGCGGCGCGAGAACACGCGGTAACCGGACAGGATGTCCTTGAAGGCGTGGCCGAAGGTCGATGCCAGGAAACCGGTGAACAGCCGGTTGCCGATGCGATGACCGCGCCGGTAGGCCGCTTGCGATTGATCGACACGCAGACCGACAACCATATCCAGATGCTCATCGAGGAGCTGGTCGATCATGCGCGAGGCGCTCGGCGCGTCGTAGGTCGCATCGCCATCGACGAGCACGTAGATGTCGGCCTCGATGTCCGCGAACATGCGGCGTACGACGTGGCCCTTGCCCTGGCGCCGTTCGCTGCGCACGATCGCTCCGGCCTCGCGCGCGACCGCCGCGGTACGGTCGGTCGAATTGTTGTCGTACACGTAGACCTCGGCCGCAGGCAGCGCCTTGCGGAAATCGGCGACGACCGTCGCGACGGCGGCTTCTTCATTGTAGCAGGGCACCAGCACGGCGACCCGAAACGGCCATGGCCTTGTCGATTCAGACAATCTTCATCCCTCGTCCCTGCGCCGACACCGCAGGCGCGGCGATTTACTAGCACAGGCCGCCATCATCGCCACGTCGCAATCAAGGGCTTGCCGTCCAGCACTTCCGCGATCCGCAGCCGCGTGCCGGGCGTGGTCCCCTCGGGCAGCGCGGTGACCGCGAAGAACCCGCACTCGGCGATCTCGTGGTTGGGCGCGGGCAGGCGATCCTGCTTGAACTGCCTGACGACGTAGACCGCGACATGGTCGCGGCGGGAGACGTGACTGTTGAGGAAGATGCCGTGCAGCACGGCGTCGCCGGTGAGATCGATATCCCCCTCCTCCTTGAGCTCGCGCCGCAGCGCCTGCTCCATGGTCTCGCCGAGATCGACGCCGCCGCCGGGCAGATACCAGCCCGTGACGTAGCTGTGCCTGACCAGGAACACCCTAGTGTCGGCATCCAGCACCACCGCGCGGACGCCGAGCGTCATGCCGCGGACCAGCAGGAAATAGGCGTGGAAGATTCGCCGCAGCAGCGGCTCGAATCTCCGTCGGACGCTGTTCAGACGTTCCGCCATCGGGCTCCCTCGATGCCGCGCTTGCACGTAGCCTGCGACCTTGCCATTACAGCGGGCGAATAGCGAGGCAATCGCGCCCCATGGCCCCCTTCACGCTCGCCCATCTATCCGACCCGCATCTGCCGCCGCTGCCGAAGCCGCGGTTGATCGAGCTCGCCGGCAAGCGCGCGCTCGGCTACGTCAACTGGACGCGCAACCGTCACAAGTACCAGCGCCGCGAGGTGCTCGACGCACTCGTCGCCGACGTGAAGGCGCAAGGTCCCGACCACATCGCGGTCACAGGCGATCTCGTCAATCTCGCGCTGGAGGCGGAGTTCGCGCCGGCGCGCGCCTGGCTCGAGGGCGTCGGTCCGCCCGACCGCGTCACCACGATTCCCGGCAATCACGACGCCTATGTCCGCGCCACCTCTCATCGCTTCGGCGAAACATTCGCGCCCTATCTTGCGGGTGACGATGGCCGTATCGGCTTTCCGAGCCTGCGCCGGCGCGGGCCGCTCGCGCTGATCAGCCTGTCCACGGCGGTGCCCACCTTGCCGTTGATGGCGACAGGCACGCTCGGACGCAATCAGCTCGCATCGCTCGAAGAGGTGCTCGAGCAGCTCGCGGCCGAGGACGTCTTTCGCGTGCTGCTGGTGCATCATCCATTGAAGTCCGGCGCGCGTCACAAGCGGATGACTGACTCGGCCGGGCTGCTGACGGTCTTGAAACGCCACGGCGTCGAGCTGATCCTGCACGGACACGACCACATTCATTCGACGATGTGGTTCGAGGGATCCAACGGCAACATTCCCGCAATCGGCGTGCCCTCGGCCTCCGCGCTCGCGCACGGGCACACCCCGGCTGCGGCGTACAATCTGTTCACGATCGAGAAGGACAACATCGGCTGGCGTTGCGAGCAGACGGTGCGGAGCCTGGGGGCCGGATTTCAGATCGGGCAGATCAAGCATGTGAAGTTGATTTAAACCGCTGTCATTGCGAGCGCGGCGAAGCAATCCAGAGTCCCTCCGCGGAGGCAGCCTGGATTGCTTCGTCGCCAGCGCAAAATTGCTTCGCAATTTTGTCGCGGGATCCTCGCAATGACGACGCCTCACCAGCTCCGCAGGGCCGCGAGCACGGCAACGCCGAACAGCGCAGCGGCGCCGAGCACAAAACCGAACACGAATGGCCAGAGGCGCGAGCGGCGCCGCGGCGGCGCGACGTCGGGCTTCGGCTCGGGCGGGACCACCATCGCATGCTCGCGCTCGATCATGCGGCGCGCGACGTAATCGGTCACGGCCTCGACGATGACAGACGTGTCGTGCGATTCGGCGAGCACGATGCGGCCGAAGCGGGTGTCCTGCACGAAGCGGTACATCCGCTTGTCGCGCCCCATCAAGATGTGCGCGACGACGTCGATCCAGAGCCTGGGCGTATCGCCCTGGCTGATGCCGCGGTCGAACAGGTCGATCTGCTCCGGCACCTGCGCAAACAGGGGATCGAGCGAATCGTTGAGGATCTCGAGCCGCGCCACCTCGGCATCGCGCAAATCGACGACGACGCCGGTCCGGTCCGCGGCCTCGATCCGCGCCCGCAACAGCGCATCGCGCAGCCGCACCGGGCGCGGCTGGCTGGGATGGATTCCGCTGGTCTCGGGCTCTGACATTGGCGGCCTCGTCCTCACTTGGCCGGATTAACCTATCAGCAACCAAAGTGTCCGCAAAGGCCCTACAATTCCAGTTACTTACGGTGCCCACAGGCCGTTCACCTGTGCCAAAAACAGACGGTCCCACCCGGCTTGCGCCGGATGGGACCCTCCGTCCTTGGACGTCTTCTTATTCAGGTTATCAGGCCGAGACCCGCGACGGCTCTTCCACGATCGAGAAGCGGACGCCCGCCTTGTGGCGGTTCTCTTCCGAGACCGAGCGCCAGGCGTCCTCGGCCTCTTTGCGGGTCTTGAACGGACCCTGCACCTGGGCCGAACCTTCCACCAGCTTGTGGAAGTTCATCGAGCCGAACTCGCCGCCGATCACCCAGAAATTGCTGTTGGTCATTGTCAGTCTCCTGTCGATTAGCGTGATGCGTTAGCCGAACTGGTTCATCGTGTTGTGGGCGCCGCCCGCCTTCAGGGCAGCCTCGCCGGCGAAGTATTCCTTGTGGTCGTCGCCGATGTCGGAGCCGGCCATGTTCTGATGCTTGGCGCAGGCGATACCCTGACGGATCTCGGCGCGCTGGACGTTCTTGACATAGCCGAGCATGCCCTGGTCGCCGAAATATTCCTTCGCCAGATTGTCGGTCGAGAGCGCCGCCGTGTGGTAGGTCGGCAACGTTATCAGGTGGTGGAAGATGCCGGCACGCTTGGCCGAATCCGCCTGGAAGGTACGGATGCGCTCGTCGGCTTCCTTCGCCAGCGGCGTATCGTCATATTCCGGCTTCATCAGCTCGGCGCGATTGTACTTGCTGACGTCTTGGCCGGCTTCCTTCATCGCGTCGTAGACCTGCCAACGGAAGTTGAGCGTCCAGTTGAACGAGGGCGAGTTGTTGTAGGCCAGCTTCGCGTTCGGAACCACCTTGCGGATCCGGTCGACCATCTTGGCGATCTGCTCGATATGCGGCTTCTCGGTTTCGATCCAGAGCAGGTCGGCGCCGTTCTGCAGCGAGGTGACGCAGTCCAGCACGCAGCGGTCTTCGCCGGTGCCCGGGCGGAACTGATAGAGATTGGAGGGCAGCCGCTTCGGACGCATCATCTTGCCGTTGCGGTTGATGATGACGTCGCCATTGCGGGCGTTCTCCGCCGTCACTTCCTCGCAATCCAGGAAGCTGTTGTACTGGTCGCCGAGGTCACCGGGCTTGTGGCTGACGGCGATCTGCTGGGTCAGGCCGGCACCGAGCGAGTCGGTACGGGTCACGACGATGCCGTCTTCGACGCCGAGTTCGAGGAAGGCGTGGCGGCAGGCCCGGATCTTGGCCAGGAACACCTCGTGCGGCACGGTGACCTTGCCGTCCTGGTGGCCGCACTGCTTCTCGTCCGAGACCTGGTTCTCGATCTGGAGCGCGCAGGCACCCGCCTCGATCATCTTCTTGGCGAGCAAATAGGTCGCCTCCGCATTGCCGAAGCCGGCGTCGATGTCGGCGATGACGGGCACGACATGGGTCTGGAAGTTGTCGATCTTCTCGATCAACTCCTTCTCTCGGGTCTTGTCGCCTTCCTTGCGGGCCTTATCGAGGTTGCGGAAGATATCGTTCAGCTCGCGCGAATCGGCCTGACGCAGGAAGGTGTAGAGCTCTTCGATCAGCGCCGGCACCGAGGTTTTCTCGTGCATCGACTGGTCCGGCAGCGGGCCGAACTCGGAACGCAGCGCCGCGATCATCCAGCCGGACAGATACAAATAGGTGCGATCGGTCTTGCCGAAGTGCTTCTTGACCGAGATCAGCTTCTGCTGGGCGATAAAGCCGTGCCAGCAGCCCAGCGACTGCGTGTACTTGGTGGGGTCGCCGTCATAGGCGGCCATGTCGGCCCGCATCAGCGCCGCGGTGTAGCGGGCGACGTCGAGGCCGGTCTTGAAGCGATTCTGCAGGCGCATGCGGGCGACGGCCTCGGCCGACACCCCGTTCCAGGTCGGCTGGGTCTCTAGGAGCGACCGGGCCGCCTCGACCTCACTCTGGTAGGAGGCGGGGGCCTGGAGGGTGCTGATGCCGCGGGGCTGGTAGTTCATGTGCCTGATCCTTTCGCTGACGATGGCCACCAGCCATCGACATTCTTGACAACGCATTGCGAGATGCGTGTCAGAAGCTAAACGCGAGAAAGCTCAGCTCGTATAGTAGGCTTGTATTTGAATGGTGATGTCATGTAACATCGGTACTTGTAATAGATGTCACTTTGTAAATCTTGTAAATAAATAGGTCAGCAAGACTGCCTTCGATCCACCTCCGGAGACCTGAGAATGCCCGCCGGTTCCAGCAAGAAGCTCTTCGTCGGCCCCCGCTTCCGGCGGATCCGGCAGCAATTGGGGCTGTCGCAGACCCAGATCGCCGAGGGGCTCGGGATCTCGCCGAGCTATGTCAACCTGATCGAGCGTAACCAGCGTCCGGTGACCGCCCAGATCCTGCTGCGGCTGGCCGAAACCTACGACCTCGACCTGCGCGACCTCGCGACCGCCGACGAGGACCGCTTTTTCGCCGAACTCAACGAGATCTTCTCCGACCCGCTGTTCCGCCAGATCGACGTTCCCAAGCAGGAATTGCGCGATCTCGCCGAGCTTTGCCCCGGCGTCACCCATGCGCTGCAACGGCTCTATGCCGCCTATACCGAGGCCCGCCAGGGCGAGACGCTGGCCGCGGCACAAATGGCCGACCGCGACGTCGGCACCCGCTATGAGGCCAATCCGGTCGAGCGCGTCCGCGAGTTGATCGAGGCCAACCGCAACTACTTTCCGGAACTCGAGCAGGCCGCGGAGACTCTGCGCGACGAGCTCAACGTGCCGGCCGAAGAGCTTTACGCGGCGCTCGCGGCACGGCTGCGCGAAAAGCATTCAATCCAGACCCGCATCATGCCGGTGGACGTGATGCGCGAGACGCTGAGGCGCTTCGACCGCCACCGCCGCCAGCTCCTGATCTCCGAGCTGGTCGACCCGCCCGGCCGCGCGTTCCAGCTCGCCTTTCAGCTCGGCCTGGTTGAATGCGCGCAGCATCTGGAGACCATCATCGGCCGCGCCGGGCCGCTCGACGACACACCGCGCCGCCTGTTCCGCATCACGCTCGGCAACTACTTTGCGGCCGCCGTGATGATGCCTTACCCGGCTTTTCTGGCTGCGGCGGAAGCGCTGAACTACGACATCCATCTGCTGGCGCAGCGCTTCAATTCCGGCTTCGAGCAGGTGTGCCATCGGCTCACGACGCTGCAGCGGCCGAACGCGCGCGGCATCCCGTTCTTCCTGCTTCGTGTCGACAATGCCGGCAACGTGTCGAAGCGATTTTCATCGGGCACGTTCCCGTTCTCGAAATTCGGCGGCACTTGTCCGTTGTGGAACGTGCACTCGACCTTCGACACGCCTGATCGCCTGCTGAAGCAGGTCATCGAGCTGTCGGACGGCACGCGCTATTTCTCGATCGCGCAGATGGTGCGCCGCCCCGTCGCGCCGCACCCGCTGCCGCAGCCGCGCTTCGCCATCGGCCTCGGCTGCGAGATCCGTCACGCCGCGCGCCTGGTCTATGCTGCCGGCATCGATCTGGAGAAAACGGAGGGCACGCCGATCGGCGTCAACTGCCGTCTCTGCGAACGGGAAAACTGCGCCCAGCGCGCCGAGCCGCCGATCACGCGCACGCTGATTTTGGATGAGACGACGCGGCGGGTGTCGAGCTTTGCGTTCTCGAATGCACGGGAGTTGTGAGAGGGCACAACCTCCTCGTAATTGCGAGGGAAAGCGAAGCAATCCAGACTGTCTCCGCAGTGACAGCCTGGATTGCTTCGTCGCTCCGCTCCTCGCAATGACGAAGGCTTCACGCCAGCGTATGCACGATCACCGGACCCGCGGCGGCGCGGGCGTCGCCTGCAAGCAGCGCGCCCAGATCCTTCTCGATCCAGGCGATCGCACGCCTGTTCGCCTCCTCCGCCTGCTCGAACTTGTCGAAGATCGAAATCGCCGTGACCGTGTCGTCGCCGGCGTAGACGACGTAATAGGCACGGAAGCCGTCGACGTCGCTGATGATCGGAACGGCGCCTTCCTTGATACGGCGCGCCAGCTCTTCGGCGCTCCCGCTTTTCGCTTTGGCCTGACGGATGGCGGCGTACATGGCATCCTCCCTTCCGGCTATCTGGTTTGGGGCTCGGTGCCCGGATCGCATGCTACGCCGAACCGCGCGGGCAATCCACGCTTGGTTAACCCGGCACTAATTGACTTCAGCGATCTGCAACCATCGGTTAAGCACGCCTCAACATCGCTGCCTTAGTCTCGCCCCACTCACTTTTCGCAAACAACGGCGGCTTATTCTGCCGCGTGAAGTGACATCAGGGGGTTCATCATGCGCATTGCGTTGCTGCTGACCGCGACCATTGTCGGCGCGCTCTTTGCCAATCCGTCCCATGCCGGACCGCTTGATGCGTCCGCCGGCGCAGCGCAGGCGTTACCGCCGGGCTTCCAGAGCTACCGCGGCTACATGTTCGACCTGTCGGAGAATTCCGACCGCCAGGATGTCGACAAGCTCACCGACAATGTGAAGAGCCAGATCGACGTGGTCGAGGCAGCCGGCCTTTCGCCGCGCGTGCTGCGCTTCTTCCGCACCGTCCCGATCATCGCCAGCGAACTCGCCTGCCTCGACGAAGGCGCCGCGACCGCGTGCTACGGCCGGGTCACGCCTGACATCCAGCGCACCGCTCCCCGCACGCTGACGGTCTGGGACCCCAACAAGCAGCGCTGGAGCAATCCGAACGCCGTCGACCTCGCGGTCGATTCCGGCCTCGGCGTGATCATGCTGCGGCCGGACATGATGCGGTACGAAAAGGAAGCCGTGCTGCTGCACGAGTTGCTGCACGCCTACCACGCGCGGCTGTTGCCGGACGGCTACGCCAACAAGGGCGTGATCGGCTATTACGCCTACGCCAAGTCCAAGGATCTCCTGCCCAAGGAATCCTATGCGCTGAAGAATCACATGGAATTCTTTGCGGTGACCGCCAGCATCTTCCTGGCCGGGAAGAGCGAATTCCACGACCCGAAGTCGCGCGAGGCGCTCAAGGAGAAGTTGCCGGACTATTACAAATATCTGGTCGGCGTGTTCGGCTTCGACCCCGATCCGGCAGCGGCAAGCGGCCCAGTCGCCTCGCTGAAGTAAGGCTAAAAACGCCAAACCAAGCCCGAGAGCCGCGCGCACAGCGCGGCTCTTTTGTTTTGGTCACCGGAAGCTGCGGATGACGCGTGGCCGGGAATTGCCAAGGTGGGGGCCGATCTGCATAGTCCCGCCCGCATCGATACTGTTTTCGAAGAGGATAGAACAACATGGCGGACGCCGACCTGGATGTCGTGATCCGGCAACTGGCCAGACAGCTGCATACGGGCCTGATGACCCGCGCCAAGGAGCGGCGGGATCGATTCAACGGCCTTGCGGCCAAGGCCAAGAGCAAGGAGACTGGCGACCGCTTCAAGATGATGGCCAAGACCACCATGGAGCAGGCCATCGCCGCCGCCAAGCGCCTGCAGATGTCCGCCGACAACGTCGCCGACAGCTACGCGCGGTCGATGCGGATCGCCGCCAGCACACCGGTCGCGGTGAAGGTGGAGAAGAAGGCGCCCAAGGAAAAGCCGGTGAAGAAGGCGAAGAAGGCCAAAGCCAAGAAGGCGAAGTAGCGCTCACTTTCTTCCTTCTCCCCTTGTGGGAGAAGGTGGCGCGAAGCGCCGGATGAGGGGTTGTTTCCGCGGATTTCAACCGCAGCAGGCTCACGCGCGGAGAGATACCCCTCACCCGTCTCGCCGCTTCCCGGCGAGCCACCCTCTCCCACAAGGGGAGAGGGTTGCAGCGGCGCACGCAGCTCCAGATATCTCTACCTTCCTGGCGCGGCGAGGCGGGTCGGCTCGGCGCTTGCCAGTTCGGCGAGCTTAGCGCGCGCCGCATCGCGGGTGTGGGCATCCTTGCCGGCGGGCAGTGCCAGCGCGGCCTCGAAATCGGCGCGTGCCTCATCCGCTTGGCCGCGGGCAAGGAAGGCGAGGCCGCGGTCGAGCCGAGACTGCGCATCCGACGGGTCGACGCGGACCGCGGTGTTGTAGCTCAGAATCGCGCGATCGAGATCGCCGGTGGCGGCGAGCGCGAGACCGCGCTGGTGATAGGGCGCGGCGTGCCTGGGATCATGCGCGATCGCCTCGTCATAATCCTCGATGGCAAGTTCGAGATCGCCGTTCTGCCGGCGCGCCAGCGCCCGATCGCGATAGAGCGAGGCGCGGTTGGGATTGAGGTGGATGGCCTCGTCGAAATCCGCGATCGCCCGCCGCCAGTCGCCGTGGCGCAGCGCGATCCGTCCGCGCCCCTCATAGGCGAAAGCGATCAGCGAGCCGCGCAGCGGCGAGAAGCCGATCACCGCCGAGCAGATGTCCGGGTCGTCCTCGTCCCCGCAATTGACGACGGTGTGCGTGGACAGGCCAATCAGCACGCCCAGGACAATCAACAATGGTACCGCAGCTTTGGTCATCTTCGACGGCGGCAGGCAAAGGGCCGGCCACGCATCCCCTTTCGCAGGAACTGTCACGGCAGGGTGTTAACACCGGCCGGGACCGCCCTGTGTGCGACAGGTCACAAAGCGCGCAAATTAGGGCCGCGTCTGCATCAACCCCAAGGACCGCGCGAGGACGAGCGGCCCCACGGGCTTCGCGGCGGATAGTTCTCATTGGCGCCGACCGATGGCGCCGCCTGCGCGCCAAGCTCGGCTGCTAGCTGCTGAAGCGCCGCGATGCGATTCTGCGTCGAGGGATGGGTGGCGAACAGATTGTCCACGCCATGGCCCGACAGCGGATTGATGATGAACATGTGCGCGGTGCCGGGATTTCGTTCCGCCTCGACATTCGGGACCTGATGCGCCGCGCCTTCGATCTTCACCAGCGCCGATGCCAGCCACATCGGCTGACCGGCGATGCGTGCGCCGAGATTGTCCGCGGCATATTCGCGCGTACGACTGATGGCCATCTGCACCAGCATGGCGCCGAGCGGGGCAAGGATCATCATCAGGATCGAGCCGACGATGCCCGGGCCGTTGTTGTCGCGGTTGCCTCCGAAGAACATGCCGAACTGCGCCAGCATCGAGATCGCGCCCGCGATGGTCGCGGTCACAGTCATCAGCAGCGTGTCGTGGTGCTTGATATGGGCGAGCTCGTGCGCGATCACGCCGGCGAGCTCCTCGCGGCTGAGCTGGCGCATCAGCCCGGTGGTGACCGCAACCGCGGCATTCTCGGGATTGCGCCCGGTGGCAAACGCGTTGGGCTGCGGCTCATCCATCAGGAACACGCGCGGCATCGGCAAGCCGGCGCGGCTCGCAAGCTCGGCCACGAGCCCGACCAGCTCCGGGGCGCTGCTGCGGTCGACCTCATGGGCGCCATACATCGACAGCACCATCCGGTCGGAGTTCCAGTAGGTGAAGAGATTGGTCGCCGCGGCAATGACGAGCGCAATCATGGCGCCGCCGGCGCCGCCGATCAGATAGCCGACGCCCATGAACAGGGCGGTGAGGCCTGCGAGCAGCATTGCGGTACGAAGATAGTTCATGGCCGTCTCCCGAGGCCGGCCGTGGCCGCTGGAGGCGTTGCGGGCCGGCGAGCATGAGGTAGGGATGACCCCCGTCCACGTGCAAGGTTTCAGGGTGCGTCGCGGAGACGCGGCACTGGCCCAACATTGCCTTTCCGTCATGCCCGGGCTTGTCCCGCCTGCGCGGTCATGACGAAGGGATGGTTTGAGGCGCTCAATTCCCTTAAGCTTTGGCAAGATTCCCCACGCCCCTTCCCCGCCGGAAACCTCATGCTCCAGACCCGATTTGCGATCGCGGCCGCCGCCCTGCTCACGCTCGCCCTTCCCGCCTCCGCCCAGTTCGCTCCGCCACCCGCAAAGCCGGCGGCCCCCAGGGCCACCGCGCCCTCACCGCGCGCGGCGTCGTGCCATAACGGCGCGAACTTCGATCGCTTCCTGGCCGATGTGAAACAGCAGGCTGTTGCCGCCGGCGTGTCGCAGCGGACGATCGCGGCGGCCTCGCCTTACCTCGTCTACGACCAGGGCATCGTCAACCGCGACCGTGGTCAGCGCGTGTTCGGCCAGCTCTTTACCGAATTTGCCGGCCGCATGGCCGCGCCCTATCGCATGCAGAACGGCCAACAGCACATCAAGCAACATGCGGCCGCATTCGCCCGCGCGGAAAAGGAATACGGCGTGCCGCCGGCGGTGATCGCCGCGTTCTGGGGACTGGAGAGCGACTTCGGCGTCAACATGGGCAATCTGCCGACACTGAAATCGCTGGTGTCGCTGGCCTATGATTGCCGCCGCTCGGAGATGTTCGTGAACGAGACCATCGCCGCGCTGAAGATCATCGATCGCGGTGATTTGCATCCCGACGAGATGGTCGGCTCCTGGGCGGGCGAGCTCGGACAAACCCAGTTCCTGCCCGTGCATTACGTCAACTATGCCGTCGACTATGACAGCGACGGACGGCGTGACCTCCTCCGCAGCGAGGACGACGTGATTGGCTCGACCGCGAACTACATCGCCAATGGCTTGAAGTGGCGGCGCGGCGAGCCGTGGCTGGAGGAGATCAGGGTGCCGCAAAACCTGCCGTGGGATCAGACCGATCTCACGGTGCGAGAGCCGCGCTCGAAATGGGCACAACTCGGCGTCACCTATCCCGACGGCCGACCGCTGCCGAACGACAACCTGGCGGCATCCGTGCTGCTGCCGATGGGACGCTTCGGTCCGGCCTTCATGGCGTACCCGAATTTCGCGGCCTACACCGAGTGGAATAACTCGCTGATCTATTCGACCACCGCGGGTTATCTCGCCACCCGCATCGCGGGCGCGGCTCCGATGCGAAAGCCGTCCACACCGGTCGCGCAGCTGCCGTTCAACGAGCTCAAGCAATTGCAGCAGCTTCTGGTCCAGTCCGGCTTCAACGTCGGCAAGGTCGACGGCGTGCTGGGCCAGCAGAGCCGCGCCGCGGTGAAGGCGATGCAGATCAAATACGGTCTGCCGGCCGATTCCTGGCCGACGGCCGAGCTGCTCGCCCGCATGCGCGGTGGCACGGCGCAGGCACAGCCGGCGGCCACGATCCGCTAAGCACTAGAATCGCTGTCACGCCCCGCGAAGCGGGGCATCCAGTACGCCGCGGCCTATCGATACAATCACAGCTGCCTCGGAGTACTGGATCGTCCGGTCAAGCCTAACGATGACAGCGGGGGGTATGGCGCCGATAGCACCGCAAGCCCGCTCGGTAGAATTTTCGCACTGCACAAGCCGCTCGCGCGATTGTATTTTTCCATGAGGTTCCCATGTGAGTGGCTCAGGTTTTTCTCCTGAGATTTCCCACCACAGAGCGAGCATCACATGTCCTTCCACGACGCCGTCGTTCCCGCCTATTTGCAAATGCTGAACAGCCTGACCGGCCTGCTCACGAAAGCCGAGGCGCATTGTGCGGCCAAGAAGGTCGATCCCGCCGTCCTGCTCGGCTCCCGCCTGTTTCCGGACATGCTGCCGCTCTCGAAGCAGATCCAGCTCGTCAGCGATTTCGCAGCCAAGGGCTGCGCCCGGCTGACCCATAGCGAAGTGCCCTCCACACCGGACACCGAGACCAGCTTTGCCGAATTGAAGCAGCGCCTGGCGAAGACCATCGACTATGTGCAATCGTTCAAGCCGGCGCAGTTCGAGGGCGCCGACACCAAGGATGTCACCTTCCCGGCCGGCCCCGACAAGTCCATCACCATGAAGGGCCAGCAATTCCTGAGCGCGTTCTCGCTGCCGAACTTCTATTTCCATGCCGCGACCGCCCACGGGATCTTGCGTCACAACGGCGTCGAAATCGGAAAGCGCGACTACATGGGCGCGAACTGAGTTTTCCAACTCGTGCGACCGCGGCAGGGAGATCAAATCCACTGGCGCGGCCCGCAATTGCACATCAATTAAGCTGCGCAACGCCCGTGCGCAGCTCGCCTGCGCTTTCCGTATGGCTCCTCCCTTGCGCCTCGTGTCGCAATGCACAAGTGTTCCGGATCTCTCACCGCCTGGAAGCATTCTCATGAGCCGTTCGACCAAATTGTTTGAGACCTACAAGCTCGGCCCGATCACGCTGGCGAACCGTTTCGTGATGGCGCCGCTGACGCGCAACCGCGCCGTTCCCGGCACCTTCGTACCGGGCGCGCTCGCCGCCGACTATTACGCCCAGCGCGCCTCGGCTGGGCTTCTGATTACCGAAGCAAGCCAGGTCTCGCAGCAGGGCCAAGGCTACCAGGACACCCCCGGCATCTACTCCAAGGAGCAGGTTGCCGGCTGGCGCAAGGTCACCGATCAGGTGCACCAGCGCGGCGGCAAGATCTTCATCCAGCTCTGGCATGTCGGCCGCATCTCGCACGTCGACCTTCAGGCCAATGGCGCAGCCCCGGTGGCGCCGAGCGCGATCCGCGCCAAGGGCAAGACTTTCGTCAACGGCGGCTTCGCCGACGTCTCCGAGCCCCGCGCGCTCGAGCTCTCCGAAATTCCAGGGATCATCGACGATTTCAAGCGCGCCACGAGGAACGCACTTGAGGCCGGGTTCGACGGCGTCGAGATCCACGGCTCCAACGGCTATCTGCTCGAGCAGTTCGCCAAGGACGGCACCAACAAGCGTACCGACGCCTATGGCGGCTCGATCGAGAACCGGGCGCGGCTGATGCTGGAAGTCTCCAAGGCCGTCGCGGCCGAAGCCGGCGCCGAGCGCACCGGCATCCGCATCTCGCCGGTGACGCCGGCCAACGACATCTCGGATTCGAACCCGCAAGCCTTGTACGACCATATCGTCGACGGGCTCGCCGCGCTGAAGCTCGTCTATCTCCACGTCGTCGAAGGCGCCACCGGCGGTCCGCGCGACATCGCCCCGTTCGACTATGCGGCCCTGCGCAAGCGCTTCCCCGGCGCCTACATCGCCAACAACGGCTATGATTTCGATCTCGCCAGCAAGGTTCTGGACGCGAACGCGGCCGATCTCATCGCCTTCGGCAAGCCGTTCATCTCCAACCCCGATCTGGTCGAGCGGCTGAAGACGGGCGCGGCACTGAACGATTGGGACAAGAACTCGTTCTACGGCGGCGGCGCGAAGGGATACACGGACTACCCGACGCTGGCGGCCGAACCGGCGGAGTAAGGCGTCGTCGTCGCTCCATCCTCCGTCATTGCGAGGAGCGAAGCGACGAAGCAATCCAGACTACCTCCGTGGAAAGACTCTGGATTGCTTCGCTTCGCTCGCAATGACGGTGTGGAAGCAAATCCACGACAATAAAAAGGAAAAAGGCCGGGATTGCTCCCGGCCTTTCGTTTTTTGATGTCGCTCGACGCGGCGCTTACTTCGCTTCCGCGCGCTTCGGGGGCTGTGCCGGCCACGACTTGATCAGGGTGTCGTAGTCGACCGTCTCGCCCTTCGGCTTCTCGTTGGCGAGCTTGCGTTGCGGAGCAATCGTGCCGTCCTTCTGGGCCTTGGCGAACCAGTACTCGGCCGTTTCCTTCTTGTGCAGCTTCGGACCGCAGGCGCCCTGCACGCCGGACTTCTCCAGACGCTCCATGACGGAGTCCTGCGCAGCGGCAAGCGAGTCCATCGCGGCTTGCGGCGTCTTCGCGCCGGACGACGCATCGCCGATGTTCTGCCACCACAGCTGCGCCAGCTTCGGATAGTCGGGCACGTTGTTGCCGGTCGGGGTCCACTGCACGCGCGCGGGCGAGCGGTAGAACTCGATCAGGCCGCCAAGCTTCGGCGCACGCTCCGTGAACGACTTGTCCCAGATGTCGGATTCACGGATGAACGTGAGGCCGACATGGCTCTTCTTCAGCGACACCGACTTGGAGACGATGAACTGGAGATAGAGCCAGGCTGCCTTGCGGCGATCCGCCGGGGTCGACTTCAGCAGCGTCAGCGAGCCAGCGTCCTGGTAGCCGAGCTTCATGCCTTCCTTCCAGTACGAACCGTGCGGCGACGGAGCCATACGCCACTTCGGCGTACCGTCCGCGTTCATCACGGCGATGCCCGGCTTCACCATGTCGGCGGTGAAGGCGGTGTACCAGAACATCTGCTGGGCGATGTTCCCCTGCGCCGGCACCGGACCCGATTCGGAGAAGGTCATGCCCTGGGCCTGCGGCGGAGCATACTTCTTCATCCAATCGAGGTACTTGGTGATCGAGTAGACCGCGGCCGGACCGTTGGTGTCGCCACCACGCTCCACCGAGGAGCCGACCGGACGGCAGCCTTCCATGCGGATGCCCCATTCGTCGACCGGCAGACCGTTCGGGATGCCCTTGTCGCCGTTACCGGCCATCGACAGCCAGGCGTCGGTGAAACGCCAGCCGAGCGACGGGTCCTTCTTGCCATAGTCCATATGGCCATAGACCTTGACGCCGTTGATCTCCTTGATGTCGTTGGTGAAGAACTCGGCGATGTCTTCATAGGCCGACCAGTTCACGGGCACGCCGAGCTCGTAGCCATACTTGGCCTTGAACTTGGCTTTGTAGTCGGCGTTGGTGAACCAGTCGTAGCGGAACCAGTACAGGTTGGCGAACTGCTGGTCGGGCAGCTGGTAGAGCTTGCCGTCCGGCGCGGTGCCGAACGACTTGCCGATGAAGTCGTTGACGTCGAGCATGGGATCGGTGACGTCCTTGCCCTCGCCGGTCATGTAGTCCGACAGCGCGATGGTCTGGCCGTAGCGGAAGTGGGTGCCGATCAGGTCGGAATCGTTGATCCAGCCGTCGTACACGTTCTTGCCGGACTGCATCTGGGTCTGCAGCTTCTCGACGACGTCACCTTCCTGGATGAGGTCGTGCTTGAGCTTGATGCCGGTGAGTTCGGAGAACGCCTTGGCCAGCGTCTGCGCCTCGTATTCGTGGGTCGTGATGGTCTCGGAGACGACGTTGATCTCCATGCCCTTGAAGGGCTCGGCGGCCTTGGCGAACCACTCCAGCTCCTTCTTCTGGTCTTCCTTCGACAGCGTCGAGGGCTGGAATTCCGCGATCCACTTCTGGATCGCGGCGTCGTCGGCGGCGCGCACCGGCGCCGAGACGGCCAGCGACACCGCGACGATGGCGGCGACGCTGGACATCGTCAGAAAGCTATTCTTGGTCAATGGACGTTCCCTTCTCCTAAACTGCCGCATGTTATTCCTCCGTTGCAGCGACAAACTTTTTACAGGCCCGGGTTGGTCCCGGATCTGGCCGTTCCTTCGCGGGCTAGACCGTGCGGAAAATGAGTACGGCCGTGGCCAGCGAAATTCCTGATGCGATCCAAAGGCGCGAAATTTCAAGTCCGTCCTCGCCGATCGGCAGCGTGGCGAGGGCGTCAGTGCCGGCGAAAGCGATCCAGAGCAGGTGGATGACCGCCGCCGTGATCAGGGAGATGAACAGACGGTCGCCGCGCGTGGTCGGGATGCGCAGCACGCCGACTCGCTCGGCTTCGGGATAGGCCACCCCAAGCCAGGTCATCACGGCCAACGTGCAGGCGAGCGCGACAAAGAAGATCGCCGTCGGCGGCGTCCAGGCCATCCATGCAATAGATTCCATTGATGCCTCCCTACACCCGACCGAGCGCGAAACCGCTCGCGATATAATTGCGGACGAACCAGATCACGAGCGCGCCCGGGATGATCGTCAACACGCCGGCAGCGGCCAGCAGGCCCCAGTCCATACCCGCGGCCGATACCGTACGCGTCATGATCGCCGCGATCGGCTTGGCCTGCACCGAGGTCAGCGTGCGCGCGAGCAGCAGCTCGACCCAGGAGAACATGAAGCAGAAGAAGGCGGCGACGCCGATGCCGCTCGCGATCAGCGGCACCAGGATCTTGATGAAGAAGCGCGGGAAGGAATAGCCGTCGAGAAAGGCGGTCTCGTCGATCTCGCGCGGCACGCCGGAAACGAAGCCTTCCAGGATCCACACCGCAAGCGGGACGTTGAAGATGCAGTGCGCGAGCGCGACCGCCCAGGGCGTATCGAACAGCCCGATCGCCGAATAGAGGTTGAAGAACGGCAGTGCATAGACCGCGGCCGGCGCCATGCGGTTCGACAGCAGCCAGAAGAACAGATGCTTGTCGCCGAGGAAACGGTAGCGCGAGAACGCATAGGCCGCCGGCAGCGCCACCGAGATCGAGATGATGGTGTTGAGGACGACATATTCCAGCGAGTTGATATAGCCGGAATACCAGCTCTCGTCGGTGAAGATGCGCTTGTAATGCTGGAGCGTCGGGGCGTGCGGCCACAGCGTCATCGTCGAGACGATCTCGGCGTTGGTCTTGAAGCTCATGTTGACGAGCCAGTAGATCGGCAACAGCAGGAAGATCAAGAACAGCGCCATAATGAGGCGACGGCCGGGGATCGAGTGCATCACGCGGCTCCTTCCTGCGGCTTCCGCTCGGCGCCGGCATTGGTCATGACGGTGTAGAAGATCCAGCAGACGATCAGGATGATGAGGTTGTAGACCAGCGACAATGCGGCGGCCTTGCCGAGGTCGAACTGGCCCAGCGCGATCTTGACCAGCTCGATCGACACGAAGGTCGTCGAATTGCCGGGACCGCCACCTGTCACCACGAACGGCTCGGTGTAGATCATGAAACTGTCCATGAAGCGCAGCAGCACCGCGATCAGCAGCACGCGGTTCATCTTCGGTAGCTGGATCGCCTTGAACACCGCCCAGCGCGAGGCGCCGTCGATCTGCGCCGCCTGGTAATAGGCTTCGGGAATCGACTTCAGGCCGGCGTAGCAGAGCAGCGCGACCAGGCTCGTCCAGTGCCAGACGTCCATCACGATGACGGTGACCCAGGCGTCGATCTCGTTGGAGACGTAATTATAGTCGATGCCGATGGCGTTGAGGACATAGCCGAGCAGGCCGATATCGGGGCGGCCGAAGATCTGCCAGATCGTGCCGACCACGTTCCAGGGGATCAGCAGCGGCAGCGCCAGGATGACGAGGCAGGCCGCGACCGTCCAGCCCTGGCGCGGCATCGACAGCGCGACCACGATGCCGAGCGGCACCTCGATCGCGAGGATCACCAGCGAGAAGAACAGATTGCGGCCGAGCGAAGCCAGGAAGCGGCCGCCGAGATCGGTCGAAGGATCGAGCAATTCCTTGAACCAGCCGACACCGTTCCAGAAGAACTGGTTGTTGCCGAAGGTATCCTGCATCGAATAGTTCACTACCGTCATCAACGGCAGCACTGCCGAGAAGGCGACGACCAGGAACACCGGCAGCACCAGGAACCAGGCTTTTTGGTTGACGGTCTTGTCCATCAGGCGGCTCCCTCCACCAGAAGGCTGTCGACATAAACGTGGACGTGCGACGGGTCGAATTTCAGGCCGGCCGTGCCGTCCGGGCTGGTGAAGCCGGCCGGCGCGCGTGCCGCGAGTTTTGCGTCACCGAGCCGCGCCCGCGCGAAGCGGATGCGGCCGAGGTCGTCCACGCGTTCGATCTTCGCACTGAGCAGGCCGGGCGCAGGCGCGACGGCCTCAACGAATTCTGGACGGACGCCGATCTCGATCTTCGCGCCATCAGGCAGCTTGTCGTAGCTACGGTTGAGCGCGATGACGTGACCGCCGATCCTGGCCTCGCGGCCCCTCACCTCGGCCGGCAGGATGTTCATGCCGGGCGAGCCGATGAAATAGCCGACGAAGGTGTGCGCCGGCTTGTCGAACAGCTCGGCCGGCGTACCGCTCTGCACCACGCGGCCGTCATGCATGACCACCACGGTGTCGGCGAAGGTCAGCGCTTCGGTCTGGTCGTGGGTGACGTAGATCATCGTAAGGTCGAGCTCGCGATGCAGCGCCTTCAGCTTGGAGCGGAGCTGCCATTTCAGCTCGGGGTCGATCACGGTGAGCGGCTCGTCGAACAGCACGGCGGCGACGTCGGAGCGGACGAGGCCGCGGCCGAGCGAGATCTTCTGCTTGGCATCGGCCGTGAGCCGTGTCGCCTTGCGGTTCAGATAGGGCTCGAGGTCGAGCAGGCGGCCGATCTCGGCGACGCGCTTGTCGATCTCGACCTTCGGCACGCCGCGGTTCTTCAGAGGGAACGCCAAATTCTGCCCCACCGTCATGGTGTCGTAGATCACCGGAAACTGGAACACCTGGGCGATGTTGCGCTTCTGGGTTGACAGCGGTGTGATGTCCTCGCCGTCGAACAGGATTTTCCCCCGCGAGGGCGTGATGATGCCGGAGATGACGTTGAGCAGCGTGGTCTTGCCGCAGCCGGACGGCCCGAGCAACGCGTAGGCGCCGCCCTGCCGCCACGTCATGGTGACAGGCTTGAGAGCAAAGCTGTCCTGCGGCGCATCATTGCCGCCGTAGGAGTGGGCGAGATCGACGAGGTCAATGCGGGCCATGTCGCACCTCCCTCAAGAAACTTTATTTGTTGACGCGTTTTCTTCACGCGAACCGCTACGCACTTCGCTTGAAAACGCTATGGCGGGTGCCGCGACCAGCCGGTCGGCAGCATCGAACACGAAAACGTCGTTGGGATCGAGCACGGCATCGAGCGTCTGGCCGGGCTCGAACTCGTGCACGCCGTGCAACACCGCCACCCAATTCGATCCATCGCGGGTCAGATGCACGAAACTCTCCGAACCGGTGATCTCGGTCACCGTTACTGTGGCATGGAAGGCGTGGCGGTCAGTCTCGCCATTGGCAAGCGCGAGCTGATGGGCACGAAATCCGACGCGATAGGCGCCGTCGGCGAGCGAGGAATAAAGACCGGACGCCGGCGCGGCGATGCCACCCGCATATTGCACAGAACCGTTCTTCTTCTCGATGCCGACGAGATTGAGCGGCGGATCGGAGAACACCTGCGCGACGCGCAAGGTCTGGGGCCGCCGGTAGACCTTCGGCGTCTCGCCGATCTGGAGCGCCTTCCCCTCCCACATGCACACCGTATTGCCGCCGAGCAGCAGCGCCTCGGTCGGCTCGGTGGTGGCATAGACGAAGATCGCACCGGACGCCTCGAAGATGCGCGGCAGCTCGGTGCGCAGCTCCTCGCGGAGCTTGTAGTCGAGATTGGCGAGCGGCTCGTCGAGCAGGACGAGGTCGGCGCCCTTCACCAGCGCGCGCGCCATCGCGGTTCGCTGCTGCTGGCCGCCGGAAAGCTGGAGCGGGGTGCGCTTCAGGAACGGCTCGAGCCGGAGCAGCCGGGCCGCTTCCGCGACCCGCGCCTCGATTTCGGCCCGCGGCTTGCCCTGCACGCGCAAGGGCGAAGCGATGTTCTCGTAAACCGACAGCGAGGGGTAGTTGATGAACTGCTGATAGACCATGGCGACCGAGCGTTGGCGCACGTCAACACCGGTGACGTCCTTGCCATTGACCAGCAACTTGCCCGATGTCGGCTTGTCCAGGCCAGCGAGCAGCCGCATGATCGAGGTCTTGCCCGACAGCGTCGGCCCGAGCAGCACGTTGAGCGTGCCGCTCTCGAGCGTCAGCGAGACGTCACGGATGTGTGGGATACCGTCGACAGTCCGGGTCATGTGATCGAGTGTCACGGTCATGAGCGTCCTCCCGCTTCCAGCAGGGGACTTTGCTGCACGGCGTGGGTCCTGATCCAGTCGTCAAGCGCCGCGATCTCATCGGCACTTAGTCGCAGGCCGAGCTTGGAACGGCGCCAGACGACGTCGTCGGCGGTAACGGCCCATTCGTGGGCCATGAGATAGCGGACTTCGCGCTCGGTCAGCGTCGCGCCGAAGGCCTGGCCGAGATCGGCCGCCGATTTCGCATCCCCAAGCAGCTTGATCGCCCTCGTGCCATAGGCGCGCGCGAGGCGCCGCGCATGCTCGTGGCTGAGGAAGGGATAGCCGCGCTGAAGCTCGGCGATCAGACCGTCGACATCGGACACGCCCATGTCGCCGCCGGGCAGCGGCCATTTGCCGGTCCAGCCTTCGCGCGCTTTCGCACTGCGAAGATAGGGCCCGAGCCGCTCCAGCGCCTCCTCGGCGAGGCGGCGGTAGGTCGTGATCTTGCCGCCATAGATCGACAGCAGCGGCACGCCGCCAGGCGTGTCGAGCTCGAACACATAGTCGCGCGTCGCGGCCTTGGCTTCGCTGGCGCCGTCGTCGTAGAGCGGACGGACGCCGGAATAGGTCCAGACCACGTCATCGGGCGTGACAGGCTTGGCCAGATATTCACTTGCCGCCGTGCAGAGATACTGAATCTCTTCGGCCGTCGCCTTCACCTTGGCGGGATCGCCGTCATAGTCGCGGTCGGTGGTGCCGATCAGCGTAAAATCGTCCTGATAGGGAATGACAAAGATGATGCGGCCGTCGGCATTCTGGAACATGTAGGCGCGGTCGTGGTCGTAGAGCTTTTTCACGACGATGTGCGAGCCTTGCACCAGGCGCACCTTGGCTTTGGCGTTGACGCCGGCGCCGCGGCCGAGCACATCCTCGACCCAGGGACCGCCGGCATTGACCAGCGCACGGGCCTGGATCGACGAACGCGCGCCGGTCAGCGTGTCGATCATGCTGACGGTCCAGATGCCGTCTGACTGTTTGATATCTGTCGCGCGAGTGCGGGTGCGGATCTCGGCGCCCTTGTCGGCGGCGTCGCGTGCGTTGAGCACGACCAGACGGGCATCATCGACGAAGCAGTCGGAATATTCGAACCCACGGCCATAGCGGTTCGGGATCAGCGGGCGGCCGACCTCGTCACGCCGAAGGTCGACCGAGCGGGTCGCCGGCAACAGATGACGGCCGCCGATGTGGTCATAGAGGAAGAGGCCGAGGCGCAGCAGCCAGGCTGGCCGCAAGCCCGCATGGTGCGGCAAAACGAAACGCAGAGGGCGAATGATGTGGGGCGCGATGCCCCAGAGGATCTCGCGCTCGATCAGCGCCTCGCGGACCAGCCGAAACTCGTAATATTCGAGATAGCGCAGGCCGCCATGCACCAGCTTGGTCGACCAGGACGACGTCCCGCTCGCCAAATCATTCATTTCGCACAGGAAAACGGAGTTGCCGCGGCCCACCGCGTCGCGCGCGATGCCGCAGCCGTTAACACCGCCTCCGATAATGGCGAGGTCGAAAATACGCTCCAACAGACGCATCCCCCGGCGACCGCCCGTTCAATCGAGCGGTTACTTTCGTTTTTGATTAGATCACACCGAGAAACGAAAGCAAGATGAAAGAGAGGCGGAAGGAAGTGAAAGCGGAACTTAGTCGGCGCCAATGAGGTGAGAAATTGCCAGACCGAGCGCCGCATTTGAGGGCAAAGGGCTCGATCGAATCGCATGCGGGCATGGCTCGCATCAACCAGAGCGCTCAACCCCTTGAATGTAGCAACATGTCTACATATACTTGGCGGTATGGCACTGCCACGGCGAGGAGGCGCTGACGATGGTGACCACCCTGACCAGTCGGGAATTCAATCAAGACACCAGCGGCGCGAAAAAGGCCGCATCGCAGGGGCCCGTCTTCATTACGGACCGCGGCCGTCCGGCCCACGTCCTGCTCTCAATCGAGGAATATTTGCGTCTGAGCGGCGGGCACATGAGCCTTGCCGAGGCTCTTGGGCAAGTGAGCGCGGAGTTCGATTTCGATCCGCCTCGCATGGCAGGTGAGATTAGGGCTGCCGATCTCGACTGATGTTTCTGCTGGACACCAATGTCATTTCCGAACTGAGGCGGCCAGATAAAGCTGATCGCAACGTCGTCGCATGGGCCAATGCAATTCCCGCGGCGAATTTCTTCATGTCTGCCATCTCGATCCTCGAAATTGAGCTGGGCGCGCGCTTGATCGAGCGCAAAGACGCGGCGCAAGGTGCCGTCCTGCGCACCTGGATCGATGGCCAAATTCTGGTTCGCTTTGAGGGGCGAATCCTGGCCATCGATACAGCCGTGGCGCAGCGCTGTGCGCAACTTCACGTTCCCAACCCCCGGGCGGAACGCGATGCTCTCATCGCAGCGACCGCGCTTGTTCACGGCTTGACGGTTGTCACGCGCAATGTGGGGGATTTCGAACCAACGGGCGTCCCGCTACTCAATCCATGGGACGCCGCATGAATTCTACCTCAGCCGCACCACCGGCGCCGCCTCGGGCGCTTCTTGTGCCTCGGCTTGGGCATCATCGACATCCGCCGCCTTCGGCATCGCCGCCATCACCTCGATGCCCTTACCGTGGCAGATGGTGGCGAGGCGCTCGGGCAATTCCTGGTCAGTGACGAAGGTCTGGATCTGGCTGATATGCGCGATGCGGACCGGCGCGCTGCGCCGGAGCTTGGTGGAATCAGCGACCAGCATGACGCTGCGGGCGTTGGCGATGATGGCCTGCGCCACCTGCACCTCGCGATAGTCGAAGTCGAGCAGCGCGCCCTCCTCGTCGATCGCGGACGCCCCGATGATGGCGTAGTCAACCTTGAACTGGCCGATCAGCTGCGTCGCGGTCGAGCCGACCACCGCACCGTCGGCGCGCCGCACCGTGCCGCCGGCGACCACCACCTCGATGCGGGGATGGCGGTACAGCAGCATGGCGACGTTCAGATTGTTGGTGATGACGAGGAGGTCCTCGTGCGAGGTCAGCGCGCTCGCGACCTCCTCGGTCGTGGTGCCGATGTTGATGAAGAGCGAGCAGCCATTCGGAATCAGTGAGGCGGCCGCGGCTCCAATCGCCTTCTTCTCGTCGGCGGCGACGAACCGCCGCGCCTCATAGGCGAGGTTTTCCACGCCGGAGGCGATGATGGCGCCGCCATGAATGCGGGTCAGCGATCTCCGCTCGCAGAGATCGTTGAGATCCTTGCGGATGGTCTGCGCCGAGACCTCGAACCGGCGCGCCAGCTCCTCGACCATGACGCGGCCCGAGGCTCGCGCGATGTTGAGGATTTCGGCTTGGCGATGAGTCAGTCCGGTCACGGCGATGGCCTTAGGTCAGGAAGCTGCATGGTGCGGCGGTTCGCGCGCCCGGTCAATGCGCGCGCCGATCACGGTTAACGGACGAAGGTCTCACCACGCCATTGCGGCGGTGAGGCGCGCGAGCAGGTCCGGATCGTCGAAGGCGCTGGCGGAGGCGATAGCCCCGGCGGCGACGAGATCGGCGTGGCTGAGGCTGGTCCGGATGCCGATGGTCGGAATGCCGGCCGCCGCGGCCGATTGCACGCCGGTGCGGGAGTCCTCGAACGCGATCGAGGCCATCGCGCTGGCGCCGGCAAAGCGCAACCCTTCCTGATAAGGCAGCGGATGCGGCTTGCCGTGCAACAGCTCGGCGCCGATCACGAGCGCCTTGAAGCGGTCCGTGATGCCGAGGCCGGACAGCAGCATCTCCGCATTGAGCCGCGGGGCGTTGGTCACGGCAACCATGGGAATACCGGCCGCATCCGCCCTGTCGAGCAGCGCCATCAGGCCCGGCAGCGGCTCGATCTGCCCAGCGACGAGCTCGCGGAAGACTTCCTCCTTCTCATCTAGGATCAAGGCACGCCGTTCCGGCGCCTCGTCGGGCAGAAAGCGCTCACCGATCGATACGTTCGCGAAGCCTTGCAGCTCCCTGGAGAAGCGTGCGTGATCGAAGACATGGCCGCGAGGGCCGAACACCTGATTGAAGGCCTTCAGGTGCAGCGGATCGGTGTTGGCGAGCGTACCGTCGATGTCGAACAGCAACGCCCTGCCGATAGCCTCGATCATGTCCGTACTTTCCCGAATATATGACGCATCAATACGAAAGCCGTATCAATACAGCGGCAATCGCGCAATGACGCACGTGAATGACCACGACGCGACACTCGACAAAGTCGCGCGCGGCTGCAACACTCCATGCAAGATCAAAAAGGAGGAAACGATGACGATCAACCGACGCGATCTGGCTCTCTCGACTCTTGCCGTGCCAGCTCTTGCCGTCTCCACTCTTGCAGTCTCAGCGCTCACGACACCGGTGCTGGCAGCCTCGGCGGACGAGGAAGCCGTGGCGAAAAAGGTCGAGGCGTTCCGTCTCGCCCAGATCGCGGCCGATCCCAAGGCGCTCGGCGCGCTCTGCGCCGACGAGGTGAGCTACAGCCATTCCAGCGGCAAGGTCGAGGACAAGGCGACCTTCGTCACCAACGCCACCGACGGCAAATCCAAATTCCTGTCGATCGAGTACAAGGACCCGACCATCAAGGTCGTCGGCCCCGCCGCGATCGTGCGTTTCCACTGGGTGGCGGAACAGGAGATGGCGGCCGATGGGAAAAAAGTGCCTACCAACCTTCACATCCTGATGAACTGGCAGAAGCAGGGCGACGACTGGAAGCTGCTCTCACGGGCGGCGACGAAGTTGTGATTGACGGTGTCATTCCGGGACGCGCCGAAAGGCGCGGGCCCGGAATTCGTTCGTCGACATTCTCTGCGGCAAAATGGATTCTCAGATGCGCAATTGCGCATCGTAGCTCGCGCTACGCGCCCCGGAATGACAGCTGCGCTTACGCCGCTTCCTTCACATCACCGTTAACCAGCTTGCGCGCGGCGCGCTCGGCTTCGCGGGCGTTGCGGAAGAGCTGGCCTTCGAGACGGTTGAATTGGTGGGACGAGGCGAAGAAGCAATAGCCGCCCTGGCCACGAACAACGATTCCCGCGGTCTCTGAATTAACTTCGATGATGTAGCTGTCCGGCATGGCCCGTAGATTCCTCAGTGCGGGCAAATAACGGCAGCTCTGCCCAAAGGTTCCTAGGGCATATGAGGCCGTTTCCACCCCGAATCGACAGGCAACTGAGTACGCCGGGACCTCATCCGTTTTATGACTGGTTCTTGGCAAAGCCGCGGCGTCGTGACTCAGTCGCGCCGCGTTTGGCGGTGCCGCACGCATCAGACAGATGAGGCGCAACGCCGCGCGCGATTACGTCGCGATCGCGGTGTCGGTCGGGCGAACCGGCTGCGGGCGGCCGTGCTCGTCGATCGAGACGTAGGTGAAATTGCCGTCGGTGACGAGGAACGGTTGCTGCTCGCCGCGGCGTAGCGCCCACGCTTCCAGATGCACGGTGATGGAGGTACGCCCGACGCGGACGAGGTGGGCGTGAACCGACACGAGATCGCCGACATAGACAGCCTTGCGGAAATTCATCGCCTCGATGGCGACGGTCACCGTGCGCGACTTCGCGACCTTTGACGCAAACACGCCGCCGCCGACGTCCATCTGGCTGAGCAGCCAGCCGCCGAAGATGTCGCCGTTTGCGTTGGTGTCGGCAGGCATCGCCAGCGTGCGGATGCAGAGATCGCCGCCCGGCCCGGCATTGGCTTGTTCGTTCATGCCTCTCTCACTCGAAGATTGCTCACTTGAAATCGCTCACTTGAAACTGCTCACTTGAAATTATCCCAGCCCGGATCCGGTGCAAAGCGTTCGCCGAATCTGCCGGCCAGCGCGCGCAGAGTGGATACGACGTGATCCACGCCACGCGTGCGCGCATAGTTCAACGGGCCGCCACGGAACGGTGCATAACCGGTGCCGAAGATCATGGCGCCATCGACCATGTCGGCATCATCGACGATACCCTCGCGAAGCGCCGCAACGCAGACGTTGGACATCGGCAGCACCAGGCGGTCGATCATCTGGTCGGTGACGCGCGGACCGGTCTCGGGTAACGGCGCCTTCTCGGCCTTGCCGTCGCGCCAGACGTAAAAGCCCTTGCCGGTCTTGCGGCCGAGTTCGCCCTTCGCAACCTTCTCGCGCAGCCAGGCCGGGGTCGGCGGCAGCAGATCGCCGAACTTGGTGCGCAGCATGTCGCCGACATCGAGACAAATGTCGAGCCCGACCTGGTCGGCCAGTTCGATCGGCCCCATCGGCATGCCGAACTGCTCCGCGGCAGCGTCGATCAGGCGCTGGTCGATCTTCTCGTCCAGCATCACCATCGCTTCCAGCATGTAGGGCGTCAGCGCGCGGTTGACTAAGAAGCCCGGCGAGCTCCTCACCGATAAAGGCAGCCGATCGATCGCGCCGACGAAGGCGAGTGCCTGCTTCAGCACCTGCGCATCGTTGCCGTCATGGCTGACGACTTCGACCAGTTGCAACCGCGACACCGGGTTGAAAAAGTGAAGGCCGACCAGCCGCTCCGGCCGCGCCAGCGTGGTGCGCAAATCCTGGAGCGGAATGCTCGACGTGTTGGTCGCGAGAATCGCGCCCGGCTTCATCCGCGGCTCGAGAGCGGCATAGACCTTCTGCTTGAGCTCGAGCTTCTCCGGGACCGCCTCGATGATGAGATCGGCGTTGCGGGCGCCCTCCCCGGTCACGTCGGGGATCAGGCGATCGAGCGCGTCGCGCACCTCGGTCGGCTTGCGGATGATCTTGCCATAGAGCTCGGCGGCGCGCTTGACCGCGCCCGCAATCGGCTCCGCCTTCATGTCGGCGAGCGAGACGCGCAGCCCCTGCCCCGCGCACCAGGCCGCGATGTCGCCGCCCATGGCGCCGGCGCCAATGACATGGACATGCTTGATCGTGTTGCCGGAGCCTGCCGCCTTCTTCATCTGCTCGCGCAGGAAGAACACGCGGATCAAATTCTGCGCAGTCGGCGTCACCATCAGCTTGGCGAACGAGGCCTGCTCTGCCTTGAGCATCGCGGCCTTGCGGCCGTCATGGGTCTCCCAGAGATCGATCAAGGCATAGGGCGCCGGATAATGCTCGCGGGACGCGGCCTTCGCGGCCTCCGAGCGCATGCGCCTGGCCAGCAGCCCGCGCACCGGGCCGAAATTGGCTGCGCGCGTGAGCATCCCCGGCCGTACCCGCTTTAGCCGGCCAAACAGTGCGTCCTTCACCGCATTGCGAACGTGGCGCTCCTGCGTCACGGTGTCGACGAGGCCGAGCGATTTGGCGCGGCGGGCATCGATAGTGCGGCCGGTCAGCATCAGGGCCATCGACTGGGTCGGATTGACCAGCGCGGTGAAGCGCGCGGTGCCGCCGAGACCGGGATGTAGCCCCAGCATCACCTCAGGGAAGCCGAAGCGGGCGCCGTCGATGGCGATGCGCGACTGGCAGGCCAGCGCGACTTCGAGCCCGCCGCCGAGGCAGAAGCCATGGATCACCGCGACCGTCGGCAGCTTCAGCGCTTCCAGATGGTCGACCACCGCATGGGCCGCGCGGATCCGCGTCTCCACCATCCCGGCATCACTGGCGCCGCGAAATTCGTTGACGTCGGCGCCAGCGATGAAGCCGGACGGCTTTGCGGAGCGGATCACGAGGCCGGCAGGGCGCTCGGTCTCGATCGCCGCCAGCACGGCGTCGAACTCCTCCATCACGTCCGAGGACAGCGTGTTGGCGCTGGCGTCAGTGCGGTCGAACAGCAGCCAGGCGGCGCCGTCGGCGTCGCGCGTCAGCTTGAAGTGCTTGTAGGGACTATAGGCAGCGGGCTTGGGCCCGAGCTCCAGCACGCGATCGCCGAGCGCGGTCATGATCCTGGAATCCATGGTCACACCGCCTCGATCAGCATGGCGCCGCCGAGCCCGCCGCCGATGCATTCGGTGGCAACGCCGCGCCGCGTGCCGAGCCGCTTCATGGTGTTGACGAGATGCAGCACGATGCGATTGCCGGAGGTGCCGACGGGATGCCCGAGCGAGATGGCGCCGCCATCGACATTGAGTTTTTCGCGGTCGATCTCACCGGCAGCGCCGTCCAGCCCCAAAATCTCGCGGCAGAACTTGTCGTCATTCCAGGCGGCGAGGCAGCCGAGCACCTGGGTGGCAAAGGCCTCGTTCAGCTCCCAGGTCTGGACGTCCTGGATGGTGAGATCGTTGCGCTTCAGCAGCGGCGTCGCAGACATCACGGGACCGAGACCCATGATGCTTGGATCAAGTGCGGCCCAGTTGCTGTCGACGATGACGGCCTTCGGCGTCAGACCGTGCCTGGCGACCGCTTCGTCGGACGCCAGGATCACCCAGGACGCGCCGTCGGTGATCTGAGAGGAATTGCCGGCAGTGACCTGGCCCCAGGGACGCTCGAACACCGGCCTCAGTTTTGCCAGCGACTCGGCCGTCGAGTCCGGACGCACGCCATCGTCATGGTCGAAGAATTTTCCGTCGCGGGAGAACGCCGTTTCGACTTCGCCCTTGAGAAAACCTTCCGCCTGCGCATGCGCGAGCCGGCGATGGCTCTCGGCGGCATAGGCATCGGACTGCGCGCGGGTGATGCCGAAGAGATGGCCGACGACTTCGGCCGTCTGGCCCATGTTCAGGTCGGTAATGGGATCGGTCAGCCCGCGCTCCAGGCCGATGATCGGTTTGAGATAGCGCGGCCGCAGCTTGAAGGCGGCAGCGAGCTTCGCGGCGACGCCCTTGGCGGTGGCAAGGCCGGCGAACCAGCGCACGCCGGAATTGGGCCAGACCAGCGGCGCGTGGCTAAGCGCCTCGGTGCCGCCGGCGAGAATCATGTCGGCATGGCCCTCGCGGATGTAGCGGTAGGCGGTGTCGATCGACTGCATGCCCGAGCCGCAATTGATCTGCACGGTGAAGGCGACCATGTCCTCGCCCATACCGAGCCGGAGCGCGGCGACGCGGGCCGGGTTCATTTCGTCCGCGATCACGTTGACGCAGCCGAGGATGACCTGGTCGAAGGTATCAGGCGGAAACGGCTGACGTGCCAACAGCGGCCGGCCGCATTGCACGGCGAGGTCGACCGGCGTGAACGGCCCCGGCCCCGAACGCGCCTTCAAAAACGGCGTCCGGCTGCCGTCGACGATGAAAACCGGTCGTGCCATCAGCTCGCCGCCCTCTGTTCACCGAGTTCCTGGAAGAACTGATGCACGTCGCCGGTTTTCTTGTAAATCGGCGACAGCGCCTCCGGCGCAAAATCGTCGACCTCGATCACTTCAGTGACGGCTTCGCGGGCCGCGGCCAGCTGCTCGCCTTCGGCCTGCGTGATCACACCCTTGGCCACCGCATCCTTCCAGTCGCTCATATGCGCCGCGCGCATTCGCCTGGCGATGGCGTCCGTACCTGCGACCAGGTTGAACGCACGCTCCAGCCGGGCGAAGCCGCCATCGTCGTCGACATAAGCGAGGTCGGGCGTGAGGCGGTCGCGCGCGGCCGACGGCTCCAGCACCAAGCTCGCGCATTGATGCACAACCCGGTCCGAGGGACCCAGCACGCGGGCGCCGAATGGCTGGACCACGAATTTGAGGATGCCTGCGACGAAGCGGTTCGGCAGATTGGCGAGAATCTCCGCAAGCCGGTTCTCGATGGTCCGAAAGCCCGTCGCCATGCACCATTCGAGCGCGGCAAAGTCCTCCTTCTGCCGGCCCTCGTCCTCCCAGCGTTTGAGCGCGGCCGAGAGCAGGTACAGCTCGGACAGGATGTCGCCGAAGCGCGCCGACAGCATCTCCTTGCGCTTGAGCGCGCCGCCGAGCGTCAGCAGCGCCATATCGGCGCAGAGGGCAAACGCAGCGGAGTAGCGCGAGAGCTGACGATAGAATGGCCTGGCGTCACCTGCATCCGGGGCAAGCGCGAAGATGCCAAAGCTCCAGCTCCGGCCGAACGCGCGCAAGAGTGTCTCGAAGCTGTGGCCGACATGCTTCCAGAACACCTTGTCGAAGGCAGTGAGCCCGCGCTCGCGATCGGCATCCGCGAGCGCATTCATCTCGTCGAGCAAATACGGATGGGCGCGGATGGCGCCCTGTCCGAACACGATGAGATTGCGGGTGAGGATATTGGCGCCCTCGACGGTGATGCCGACAGGTACGGCACGGTGGAGATTGCCGAGATAGTTTTGCGGACCGTCGATCACGGCCTTGCCGCCATGGATGTCCATGGCGTCATCGACCGCGGTGCGCATCCGCTCGGTCGCGTGCAGCTTCATGATGCCGGAGATAACGGCCGGATGGATGCCGGCATTCAGCGCGGCGCAGGTCAGCCGGCGGGCCGCATCGAGCTGATAGGCGGTCGCGACGATGCGGGCGAGCGGCTCCTCGATGCCTTCGAATTTGGAGATGGAGATGCCGAACTGCTCGCGGATGCGGGCATAGGCGCCGGTGGTGCGGGCGGCATAGGCGGCGCCGGCGGCGGAGAGCGACGGCAACGAGATGCCGCGGCCGGCGGCGAGCGCCGTCATCAGCATCTTCCAGCCCTGCCCCAGCCGCGCCTGGCCGCCGATGACGTAGTCGAGCGGAATGAAGACGTCGCGGCCCCAATTCGGGCCGTTCTGGAACACCTGCATCGACGGCAGATGGCGTTTGCCGATTTCGACGCCGGGAAGGTTGGTCGGGATCAGCGCCACGCTGATGCCGAGCTCTTCCTGGCTTCCCACCAGATGATCGGGGTCGTAGGCCTTGAAGGCGAGGCCAAGCAGCGTCGCGACCGGACCGAGCGTGATGTAGCGCTTGTGCCAGTTGAGTTTCAGACCTAGCACCTCCTGGCCCTCGAAGGTGCCCTTGCAGATGATGCCGGTGTCAACCATCGAGGCGGCATCAGAGCCGGCCTCGGGGCTGGTGAGGCCGAAGCAGGGAATGTCGCGGCCGTCGGCAAGACGCGGCAGCCAGCGCTGCTGCTGCTCCTTGGTGCCGAAGTGCATCAGGAGTTCGCCAGGGCCTAACGAGTTCGGCACCATCACCGTCACCGCGGCGGCAATCGAGCGGGTCGAGATCTTGCGCACCACTTCCGAGTGCGCATAAGGCGAGAAGCCGAGGCCGCCGAACTCCTTCGGAATGATCATGCCGAAGAATTTTTCGCGCTTGATGAAGTGCCAGACATCGGGCGGCAGGTCGAGCCATTCCCAAAAGATCTTCCACTCGTCGAGCATGGCGCAGAGCTCATCGACGGGGCCGTTGAGGAAGGCCTGCTCCTCTTCAGTCAGCGTTGCCTGTTTGACCTTCAGCAGCTTCGACCAATCAGGGTTGCCGGTAAAGAGATCGGCGTCCCACCAGACGTCGCCGGCCTCCAGCGCCTCACGCTCGGTGTCCGACATCGCCGGCAGCACGCCGCGTGCCCAGGAGAAGATCGGCTTTGTCAGGCTGTCGCGGCGGAAGCTCATGGCGGACCTCATGCATCGGCGCGGTGATCGGGCATTTTAGCGGAAAGTGGCCGGCGGCGGTGAACACTTCACCTGCGAAAAGACGCGAATTGACGCGGCCGGGCAGCCGCCCAGGGCCATAACGGCCGAGGCGTGGTGGCAGTTCCGGGAGTACGGAGGTCGGCCGATCTAATCCGGCCGCACCATCTCGAACATATTTTCCGGCTTGATCTCGAAATAATCACCGCTGCGGCCGGCGCGGACGATCGGGCGGGCGGCGGCGGTCTGGTAGACGCCGTCCTTGATCATAGCCTTGTCGATGTGAACGGCAACGACCTCGCCGAGCGTCAGCCAGGCATTGGCCTCCTTGCCGTCGGCGCCCTTGAGCCGGACGATGTCGGACACCTTGCACTCGAAGGCGACGGGACTCTCGCCGACGCGCGGCACGTTGACGAGCCTGCCGGGCACAGCGGTGAGGCCGGCGACCTCGAACTCGTCAACCTCAGGGCCAACGTGCGCCGCCGTCGCGTTCATGTGCCTCGCCAGGTCCATGGTGGCGAGATTCCAGACGAACTCACCGGTCTGCTGGATGTTCTCGACCGTGTCCTTCCAGTTGGTGGAGGAGAAGCCGATGATCGGGGGGACATAGCAGAACGCGTTGAAGAAGCTGTAGGGGGCGAGATTGACGTGGCCTTTGGTGTCGCGCGACGAAATCCAGCCGATCGGCCGCGGCGCGACGATGGCGTTGAAGGGATCGTGCTTGAGGCCGTGGCCCTTGGCGGGCTCGTAAAAGTGCAGGTCTTTGTCGGTCACGCGCTTGCTTCTCCACTGCCCGTCGTTCCGTGGCGGTCCGCAGGACCGAACCCGGAATCTCGAGATTCCGGGTTCGCGCTTTGCGCGCCCCGGAACGACGGCAGATCCGCTTATAGGGGGAAATTCCTGGGCGCGTCAGTGCCGCGGGGACAATCCCGCGATGACGAAATCGATCATCTGGTCGATGGTCGGGCCCGGCTTGGTAGCGCACTGGGCGATCATCTGGGGGTGGAAAAAGCGCATCATCGCCGTGCAGGCGCACAGCGCGGCCAGTTGCAGGTCCGGCGCCTCGAACTCGCCGGAGGCCACGCCTTGCGCGATCATCTGGCCGATGACTCCGGCAATGCATTCCATGTGGTTGACGCAGACGTCCCAGTCCTCCTGCATCGCGATCTCGACCATCTCGTGCAGCTTATTGTCGCCGACATAGCGCTCGGTGTTCATGCGATGGATGGTGGTGAGCAGCTCACGGAAGCGCGGCAGCACCGGACCGGGCCTCGCCACGATCCGCTGCGCTTCCAGCTCGACCTCGCCCATCAGCGAGCGGGCCACCGCCTGATGAATCGCCTTCTTCGATTCGAAGAAACGATAGACGTTGGCGGGGCTCATCTTGAGCTCCTTGGCGATGTCGCCGACCGTGGTCTTGAGATAGCCGATCTGGCGGAACAGCCGCTCAGCCACCTCGAGAATACGATCCCGGGTGTCGCCTTCGATATGTTCCGAAACCAGTGTCATCTGTCAGGACTCGTCAATCAGCAGTTTATCTTCACTTATTCAGCCGCCTCAGCAAGCGGAATTGCGTGCTGGTCATCGCTCCCATGCTGCGGCGCGGCAGGCTGCTCAGGCGTGCCCGCCTCATCCAGGCTCTTGCGGAACCAGAGGGCGTAGAGGCCCGGCAGGTACAGCAGCGTGAGGAAGGTCGCAACGAACAATCCGCCCATGATGGTGATGGCCATCGGCCCCCAGAACGCCGAGCGCGACAGCGGGATCATGGCGAGGATGGCGGCGAGCGCCGTCAGCACCACCGGGCGGGCCCGGCGGACGGTGGCCTCGACGATCGCCTCGCGGCGGGTCAGGCCGTGCGAGACGTCGGTCTCGATCTGATCGACCAGGATCACGGCGTTGCGCATGATCATGCCGGCGAGCGCGATCAGGCCGAGCAGCGCCACGAAGCCGAACGGGGCGTTGGCGATGTTGAGCCCGAAGGAGGCGCCGACAATGCCGAGCGGCGCGGTGAGGAACACCAGGATCAGGCGCGAGAAGCTCTGCAGCTGGAACATCAGCAGCGTCAGCATCACCATGACCATCAGCGGGAAGAGAATGAAGATCGAGGCGTTGCCCTTGGCGGATTCCTCGAACGCGCCGCCCGCCTCGATGCGGTAGGCCGGCTCGAGATTGTCCTTGATCGCCTTCAGCTTCGGCGCGATCTGGCCGGTGACGTCGGGCGCCTGCACGCCGTCGACGACGTCGGAGCGCACGGTGATCGCCATGTCGCGGTTACGCCGCCACATGATCGGCTCCTCGTGGGCATACTCGATCTTGGCGATCTGCTGCAGCGGCACGGCAACGCCGTTGCGCGAGGTGATGGTGAGATCGCCGACTGCGCCGAGGTCGAGCCGCTCGGACGACACGGCGCGCGCGACCACGCCGACCTTCTCGATGCCGTCGCGCACGGTCGTCACCTGTGAGCCCGAGATCAGCATCGACAGCGCCTGCGACACGTCCTGCGGGGTCAGGCCCATGGCGCGGGCGCGGTCCTGGTCGACGACGAGCTTGAGGTAAGGCGACTGCTCGTTCCAGTCGAGCTGGACGTCCTTGACGCTCTTGTTCTGCCGCATGACGTCGCGGACCTGGTAGGCGATCTCGCGCACCTTGTTGGCGTCGGGGCCGATGACGCGGAACTGCACGGGAAAACCAACGGGGGGACCGAAATTGAAGCGGTCGACGCGCACGCGGGCCTCGTTGAGCGCGCCGTCGGCGACGGCGTTTTCAAGCTTGGCCTTGATGCGTTCGCGCGCCTCGACGCCCTTTGCGACGATGACGATTTCGGCAAAAGCCTCGTTCGGAAGCTGCGGATTGAGGCCGAGCCAGAAGCGCGGCGAGCCCTGCCCGACATAGGCCGTGTAGGTCTCGATGTCCTTGTCGTCCTTGAGCATGGTCTCGGCCTTCTTCACCGCCTTTTCCGTGACGTTGAAGGCGGTGCCCTCGGGCAGGCGAAGCTGCAGGAACAGCTCGGGCCGCTCGGACAGCGGAAAGAACTGCTGCTGGACGTGGCCGAAGCCGACGATCGAGGCGATGAAGACGCCGACGGTCGCGGCCACCACGGTGATGCGGTGGTTGACGCACCACTGCACGATGGCGCGCAGGCCCCGATACATGCGGGTCTCGTAGACCGCGTGCGGATCGTGATTGTGGTGCACCTTGATGTTGGGCAGCAGCATGACGCCGATATAGGGCGTGAAGATCACCGCCACGAACCAGGACGCGACCAGCGCGATCGCCACGATCCAGAAGATGCTGCCCGCATATTCGCCGACCGCGGAATTGGCAAAGCCGATGGGGAGGAAGCCAGCGGCCGTGACCAGCGTTCCCGTGAGCATCGGAAACGCAGTGGATTCCCAGGCAAAGGACGCCGCACGCATGCGGTCCCAGCCTTGCTCCATTTTCACCACCATCATCTCGACCGCGATGATGGCGTCATCCACCAGCAGGCCGAGCGCGATGATCAGCGCACCGAGCGTGATGCGGTGCAGGTCGAGCGACATCGTGTTCATGACGACGAAGACGATGCCGAGCACCAGGGGCACCGACAGCGCGACCACGATGCCGGTGCGCCAGCCGAGTGCCAGGAACGACACGAACAGCACGATGACGAGGGCTTCCATGAAGGAGTGCACGAACTCGCTGACGGCGTGCTCGACCACCTTAGGCTGGTCGGCGATCAGCTTGATGTCGACGCCCTGCGGCACCGCCTTCATGAATTCAGCCGTCGCCTTCTCGACCTCCTTGCCGAGATCGAGGATGTTGGCGCCCTTGGCGGTGACGACGCCGATGCCGATCGCGGCCTTGCCTTCCTGGCGCACGATGAAGCTCGGCGGGTCGACATAGCCATGGGTGACGGTGGCGATGTCGCCGAGACGGAACACGCGGCCGTTGCTCTCGACCGGGGTTTCGGCGACGGCCTTGGCGCCGTCAAGCGCACCGGTCACGCGCAGCGGCACGCGCTGCGACGAGGTCTCGACCGTACCGGCCGGAGTCACATTGTTCTGCTTGGCGAGCGAATCGAACAGCGCCTGCGGCGTGATGCCGAGCGTGGCGAGCTTGGCATGGCTGAACTCGACGAAGATGCGCTCATCCTGGTTGCCGTAGACGTCGACCTTGGTCACGCCCGGCACCTTCAGGAGGCGCTGACGGAAACCCTCAGAGACCTTCTTGAGCTGGGCGTAGTCGGCGCCGTCGCCGGTCATCATGTAGAGGATGGAATCGACGTCGGAGAACTCGTCGTTGACGACGGGTCCCAAAATCCCCGAGGGCAGCTGGCCCTGCACGTCGGCCAGCTTCTTGCGCAACAGATAAAAGAGATACGGCACGTCCTTCGGCGGCGTGGAATCGCGGAAGGTCACCTGGAGCGCGGTGAAGCCCGGCTTGGAATAAGTCTGGACCTTCTCGAAGTAAGGCAGCTCCTGGATCTTCTTCTCGATGGGATCGGCGACCTGCGCCTGCATTTCCTGCGCGGTCGCGCCCGGCCACAGCACGGAGACGTTGACCACCTTCACCGTGAAGAAGGGATCCTCGGCGCGGCCGAGCTTCTGATAGGAGAAGAACCCGGCCACGCCGAGAATGAGCATCAGGAACAGGATCAGCGTCGGATGGCTGACGGCCCAGGCCGAAAGATTGAAGCGCTTCATCGCACTCTCCAAAGAGATCCGTTTGCAAAAAACGACAGCCACTCTGTTCAACGCGTCGTCGCGAGGCAGCGAAGCAATCCAGGGGGCTGGGCAGGTTCTGGATCGCTTCGCCGCTTCAGCCAAAGCATTTGCGCTTGGGCCGAAACTCACCTCACACGACGTAACTCGTAAACGAGACTTAAAAGGACAGTGACGAGACGATCCGCACCCTCTGGCCCGGATCGAGCTTCTGAACGCCGAGGGCGACAATCTTGGCGCCCTCTTCGACACCGCCGGTGATGACGACGTCGTTGCTCTCATAGGACTTCACCGCGACCGGCTTCAGCGTGACCGCGCCGTTGTCGTCGACGACGTAGAAGGACGGCTTGCCGCCTTCGTTGAACAGTGCCGACAGCGGCAGCCGCGCGACGCGCTCGGTTGCGGCGTCCGACAAGGTCAGCGTCGCGGTCATGCCGAGCGAGACTTTGTCGTCGGCCTCGGGTAGCGAGAACTTTGCGAGATAGGTGCGCGTGGCAGGATCCGCGGTGGGCGCGATCTCGCGCAGCTTGGCCGTATATTTCTTGCCCGGCTCCGACCAAAGAGTGACGCTGGCGGCGCCCGATTTGGCACGTCCGACCAGCGTCTCAGGGATCGCGACGACCGCTTCCTTCTCGGCAAAGCGGGCGACACGGATCGAGGTCTGGCCCGCGGAGACCACCTGGCCAGGCTCGATCAGCGTTGCGGTGACGACGCCACGGGCGTCGGCGTTGAGCGTCGCGTAGGAAAGGGAATTCTTGGTCAGCTCGACCGAGCGCTCAGCCCGGTTCAGGCGGGCGCGGGCCTCGTCGGCGGCGGCGCGGCTCGAATCCAGCTGCGCGTCGGTGGTCCAGCCCTTGGCCTTCAAATCCTTGGCGCGCTGCTCGGCGGCGGCGGCCTGAGCCAGCACGCCGGTCGCAGCGGTCTGCTCCGCGACGGCCTGCTCGGCCTGGAGCTTCAAGTCGACTTCATCGAGTGTGGCGAGCGGCTGACCGATCTCTACCGTCTGGCCGACCTCGACGAGACGCTTGGCAACCTTGCCGGCCACCCGAAAGCCCAGATCGCTCTCGATCCGCGGCCTGATGGTGCCGACGAAGCTGCGCTCGGGCTTTTCGGCATCGTAGTGGGCGGTGGCGACGAGAACCGGCCGCGGCGGCTCGGCCTTTTCAGCGACGGTGTCATTGCACCCAGCGAGAGCGGCAGCCATCAACGCCAGCGAAACACCGGCGAAGAGCTTGGAATAGCTGGACAAAACAGTTCGGACGAACATCGGAGGACACTCCCTCGGCTGCAATGAGAGGAATGTCGACTAATCACTGATAAAAGTCAATAATCGTCAGTCATCAGGAAAGCGTGATCGTTAAGGGGTGGTAAGGATTTTTCAGAGGGTTGGCTCTGGGCTGCAATGGTCGCGGTGGCTGACGCGAACCCACTATCTGCTATAAGTTACATGTAACGATACGGAGGGACATATGACCTCTTCCTCGAAGCGCGAGTCCTCAAAGTCAAAGCCTTCACGCGTCAAGGTGCGAGAGCATCGCGAGCGCCTGCGTGCGCAAGGGCTCCGGCCAATCCAGATTTGGGTTCCGGATGTTCGCTCCGCGTCCTTCAAAGCGGAAGCTCATCGTCAGTCGCTGGCGGTCGCGACGAGCGCTCAAGAACATGACGATCAGGCCTTCATCAACTCCGTCTCGATCCTGATTGACGAATGAAGCGCGGCGAGATCTGGACACTGGCCGGCGGCAAAGACTACGCGGGAAAGCCGCGTCCTGTAGTCATCGTGCAGGATGACAGCTTTAACATCACGAACTCAGTCACCGTCTGCGCCTTAACGACCAACCAGACCGAAGCGCCCCTGTTTCGCCTGCCTATCAATCAAACGGAACGCAATGGTCTGCGGGTACCCTCCCGCCTGATGGTGGACAAGATCGCTACCGTACCGAAAGCCAAGATCGGGAGTCTGGTCGGACGCCTCGATGACGAGGATGTGCTACGACTCAATCGCGCAATCGTCGTCTTTTTGGGATTGGCTGGTTCACCGAGGACAGCCGACCGGGAATGACGAACTAGTCGATCACAGCCCCTGCTCGACAAACTCGTGCTTGCTGTCGTGGCCGCCGATGAAGACCAGGATGCCGGCGATCAACGGCAGCACCGCGAGCACGAGCAGTCCGGTCGAGGTCTGGCCGGTGGCTTCCTTGACCCAGCCGATCAGATACGGCCCACCGAAGCCGGCGAGATTGCCGATCGAGTTGATCAAGGCGATGGCGCCGGCCGCCGCCGTGCCGGACAGCCAGGCGGTCGGCAAGGTCCAGAACACGCCGAAGCAGCAGAACACGCCGATCGCGGCGACCGTCAGCACGATCATCGTCAGGGTGGGGTCGGTGAGATAGCTGGAGACGCCGAGCGCGACGGCGGTGAGCAGCAACGGCGCGCCGACATGCATCACGCGCTCGCGCGTGGCATCGGAATGCCGCGCCCACAGGATCATCGCGATAGTGCCGAACAAATACGGGATCGCGGTGACGAAGCCGGTCTGGGCGTTGGTGAGGCCGAACGCCTTGACGATCTGCGGCAGCCAGAACTGCATGCCGTACAGCGCGCCGACGAAGCCGAAATAGACCAGGGCGAGCATGATCACCTTCGGTGAGGTCAGCGCTTCACTGAGCGACAAATGCTTCACCGCCTGCTTGGCCGCGATCTCGGCATCGAGCTTGGTCTTAAGCCACGCCTTCTGATCGGCCGAGAGCCAATCCGCCTTCTCCGGCCTGTCGGTGAGATAGAACCAGGTGACGATGCCGAGCAGCACCGAGGGAATGCCCTCGATGATGAACAGCCACTGCCAGCCCTTCAGGCCCATGGCGCCGTCGAGCCCGAGCAGCAGGCCCGAGACCGGTGCGCCGATCACGGTGGAGACCGGCACGGCGATGGCGAAGGCCGCGAGGAAGCGGGCGCGATATTCGGCCGGATACCAATAGGTGAGATAGAGGATGATGCCGGGGAAGAAGCCGGCCTCGGCGACGCCGAGCAGGAAGCGCAGCACGTAGAAGCTCGTGACGCCGCTCGTGAGCGCCATCAGCGCCGAGATGATGCCCCAGGTCACCATGATGCGGGCGATCCAGCGGCTGGCGCCGAACTTCTCCAGCGCCAGATTGCTCGGCACCTCGAAGATGAAATAGCCGATGAAGAAGATGCCGGCGCCCCAGGAGAAGATCAGCGGCGTGAATTTCAGCTCGGCATTCATGGTCAGCGCGGCGAAGCCGAGATTGACGCGGTCGAGATAGGAGAAGAAGTAGGCCAGCACCAGGAACGGGATCAGGCGCCACGAGATGGCGCGGATCGTCGAGGTCTCGATTTCCGACTTGGCTGCGCCGGTCGAACCGGCATAGGTCGTAGTCTGGTTCATGGCTTCCCCCGGGGTTGTTGCTTTTATGGGCTGATGCGGGGTTTTGAGGATCGCCGCGAAAGAGTCAATGGAGCAAGCAATGCATCAGGCGCAACCGGTCAAACCCATTGCGCCGCTTCGGACATCGCTGATCCGCGCCGGGCTGGCGCTGGTCGTGATCGCATGTGGATTGTCGTTGCGCTGGTACGGCTTTCCGCTCGGGCTCCCCGCCTTCGTGGTGAAGTATGGCGGCTCGCTGCTATGGGCGACCATGGTGTTTCTGCTGGTCGGGGTTTTACTGCCACGGCTGTCACGGACACAGATCGCAGCGATCGCAATGGCGATCGCGGTCGCTGTTGAGTTTTCCCGGCTCGTCCATACGCCATGGCTCGATGCGTTCCGGCTAACGACGGCCGGTGCGCTGCTGCTGGGGCGCATCTTCTCGCCGAGGAACTTGCTGGCTTATGCGGCCGGGATCGCGTTCGGCGTTTGGATTGATCGGCTCGCCAAGGTGCGTAGGGTGGGTTAGCGCAGCGTAACCCACCACTGTTTGTCTCCGCGGAAGTGAAAGAGGTGGATTACGCTTCGCTAATCCACCCTACAGACCGACGAGGGCGCATCTCACTCCGCCAATTGAAACTTCTCAAAACGATCGAGTTCCTCCTCGATCTTCCGTTTCAGCTCCTTGCGCCGCACGGTCTTCTTCCCCTCGCCGACCCAGGTCCATTTCTGCATCAACAGCTTCTTCGCCTGGCGGTCGGTCTTCAGATCGAGCGCGGCGACGATCTCATCGCCGACCAGTACGGGCAGCGCGAAATAGCCGAGCTTGCGTTTGGCCTTCGGCACATAGGCCTCGAACAAATGGTTGTAGCCGAAAATGAGATTGGTGCGCTTGCGCTGGATGATCAGCGGATCGAACGGCGAGAGGATGTGGACGAGATCCGGCGGCGCGCGCTCGCCGGGCTCGAGCACAGCCGGCGGTGCCCAGTGCGCCTGCTTGCCGGCCCCGTCGATGGCGACAGGCACGAGCTCGCCACGGCGGACGCGCGAGGCGATCAGCGCAGCCACCGCCGTCTTGCGCGGCGCGTCGAGATGGCAGACCGAATCGAGGCTCACGACACCTTGCGATCGCAGCGCGCGATCGAGCAGATAGGCCGTAATGTCCTTTGCCGACGCGGGCTTCGGCAGCTTGTCCCAGCCGAAATGGCGCGTCATCAGCTCATAGGTCTTGAGCATGCCCTGGCGCTCGCTGACGGTCACGGCACCCGTATAGAAGGCGAGCTGCAACGCGCGCTTCGAGGGTTTTCGGCTTTGCCAGAGATGCTCCTTCTCGGTGAGCACGTCGTCCTCGATGTCGCGGATCGTCAGCGGGCCGGCGCGCACCAGCCGCATCACCTTGCGCATGTCGGCAGGCTTCACCGAGGCGAACCATTTGTGCCCCTCACGCCGGTGCTCGCGCATCGCGGGCAGGAAGAAGCGGAAGTCACCGGCCGGCACATAAGAGAGCGCATGCGTCCAATATTCAAAGACGCTCTGGTCGATGCTCTGGGCGTGGCGCAGGTCGGCGCGGCGGTAGGACGGGATCCGGCTAAACAGGATGTGGTGATGGCAGCGCTCGATCACGTTGATGGTGTCGATCTGCACATAGCCGAGATGGGCGACCGCGTCGGCGACGGCTTGCGCGCCGTCACCGAACGGCGCGCGCTCGTCTAGCCGCTGGGCATGAAGCCAGATTTGCCGGGCCTGTGTCGTGGTGAGTGGAATTGGTTTGGGCGCGCGGGACATTGCGGAATGCAGTGTAGCGGGATTCGCATCCAGGCAAGAAGCCGATCCAGGAGCGGACAAGGAAAAACCGCGCTGCCATCTGCTGACAGCGCGGTCGGGAGGTGCGCTACCCGTGCCTACTTCATCGACATCGCCTTCTGCGCCTTCATGTAATGCATGCAGGCGCTTTTCATCTTGCCGTTGCTCATGTCGGTGTTGGCCATGGCCATTTCCTTGTTCATGGCCGTCTTGGCCGGCGTATCCGCCGTGCCGCCCATCATGGCGGCGGACTTCATCATATTATCGCTGGTGCACGCCATCATGGCGGCCGATGCAGGGCAAACGGCGAACGCGACCAAAGCGGCTGCTGTGAGCAAGATTTTCATCGAAAAGTCTCCTCCGTAAGACGAAACCGGCGTCATGCCGGCCTTCGCAATTACGTATTTCTCTGGCGAAGACGTTTCGTGGAGAAGACAATTTTCTTGCTGCGGTGCGAAGGCGGACAGCTCAGCGGCCAGCTTTCGGGGCTTTGGACCGCTCGCCAACGCTGCCTGTTGCGACATCGGGTTCGCACGAGGCCTTGCCGCGCTCCTCCGCCTGGCAGCGATAGACGCTACCGGTGAGACGATCGACCAGCCACATGTTCTCGTCGGTCGGCCCTCCAAGCCCGACATAGCGGGAGGTCAGTCCCGTGATCAGCGTCGACAGCAGGATCGCCACCGCGATCATCGCCGCGCCGATGTAGATGGGCATGGAGTTCAGGGACACGGTCCGATCCGGCGGGCCACTGCGATAGAACTGGTAATCACTTGGCCTCGGCACTGGATGGAACTCGGCTCCCTTCGTTGCGCTTGTCGGAGGCTCCGCCCTAGGCGTCCATCTGGCCGAAAAATTGTCCGCAGACAGGCCATCAGGCGACGGCTTTGCGACGATCGGTCAGCGCAGGTTTCCCTGAGTGAACCAGGCCCCGCCCCCGAGCGGCACCTAGGCGCGGTGATCCTCAGTGATGCGGATCACGACAGGACTGCGACGGCTCGAACGCTCGCCGGGCAGCGTGCAACCACTCTCTTCACGCGTTAGCGTCCGTCCTCGGAGTGGACCGCGGGTCGGCCCTCCGTGAGCCCGAAACCGCTTGAAATTCGCTGCCGTGGCCCCGGAAGCCCGGCTTCCCCCGTGACCAAGATCACACCAAGGCTTTTGAACCTGCCCTATGCTTGCAGCATCAAATAGCCATCAGGCGTCACAACGAGGATACGACAATGACTAGTTTCAATAAGTCTTTTGCACTGAAGGCGATGACCCTCTCGACGGTTCTGTCGATGACGGCCGGCCTGGCCATGGCCGGCGACGGCAATGTCTCTACCAACCAGATCCTGGATGCATTGAAGCCGAAGCCGGCGACCCGCGGCCTGTCCGCAGGCCCGCAGGTCGATCCGGCGGTGCAGGCCAAGGAATCGACGTTCCTGAACACCGTGCGCAACCGCTCGACGCGGTCGCTGTCGACGGGCGAGCGCGAGCAGATTGCCGAGCTCGCCGCGACCAAGCCGAAGATCGATCTGGAGATCCAGTTCGACTACAACTCGGCCGACATCGCCAAGACGTCGGTGCCGTCGGTGCAGGCGCTCGGCAAGGCGCTGTCTGATCCCTCGCTGAAGGGCTCGACCTTCGTGGTCGCCGGCCACACCGACGCGGTTGGCACGGAGGGATACAATCAGGGGCTCTCCGAGCGGCGGGCCGACACCATCAAGAAGTACCTGGTGCAGAACTACGGCCTCACCGGCACCGATCTCGTCACCGTCGGCTACGGCAAGACCAAGCTGAAAGACACCGCCAACGGCGCCGACCCGATCAACCGCCGCGTCCAGGTTGTGAACATGGACACCCAGACCGCGTCGAAGTAATTCTCGGTCACGCCAATAAAGACGCCGCCTGCCGTTCCCCCGGCAGGCGGCGATATCATATCCAGCCTTGGAAGAGCATCAGCCGGTTGAAGGTCTGCATCGTCGTGCCGACGAAGGCCGCCGAGATCGGCAGCATGGCGGCAAAGCCTGCCGCCGCGAGCGCGACATAGGCCCACAACAGCCAGCGTGGCAGACCGCCCCGGCGCAGCACGTAGACCAGCGCGAGCGACGCCACGGTCGCAGCCGGCAGATAGTAATAGATGAAGGCGAGCGTACGAGGCAGCAACGCCCAGGCAAGCCAGCACCCGAAATAGAAGACCGCGATCAGGAACGCATCCCAGCGACGCGCAACGACGAAGTCGCGCAGCACGACGGCGAGCGCGGGCAGCGCCGGCCACAGCACCAGGGGATTACCGAGGAAGACGATCGCGGAGACATTGTCGTCCGCAGTCTTGTCGAACAGGAACCACACCGGGCGCGCGAGCAGCGGCCATGACGGCCAGGGGCTCATATACGTGTGGCCGGCGATGGCAGTGGTGGTGTTGTCGGCGAAGATCCGGCGTTGCGCCTCGACCAGATCCTGCAGCGACACGCCGTAGAGCGGGACGAAGGCCGCAAGATATGTCATCGCGGGCAGGACGGTGAAGCAGAGCACGACATGATGTAATCTGAAATCGAGCCAGAGATCGGGTCGGTACCAATCCCCCGGCTTCGCGTCGGCAAACAGAGTGCGCCAGCCCTGCATCAGGCGGATCACCCCGACGATGACGATGCAGATTCCGAGCGGAAACAGGCCGCTCCATTTGCAGGCCGCAGCACAGCCGAACAGGCTGCCGGCAGCCGCGAACAATGCGTGGGGGCGATCCTTTCGAAAGCCGTGCATGAAGGCGGCAATCGCGAGCAGGCCGAAGCCGAGTGCAAAAATGTCGAGCATCGCGACGCGCGCCTGCACGTACAGCATCTGGTTGCAGCCGGCGATCAGCGCGGCGGCGATCGCAGGCCCTTGCGCGGCGAACAGCGCGAGGCCGCACAGATAGATCGCGACGATCGCGAGCGCGCCGAACAACGTCGAGGGATAGCGCCAGCCCAGCGCGGTGTCGCCGAAGGCCGCAATCGAAAGCGCGATCAGCTCTTTCGCCAATGGCGGATGCATCGGATTGAGCATCGGTTGCGACACCGCTGGTGCCAGCATCTGCCGCGCCGCCGGCACATAGTGCACTTCGTCGAAGACGAACTTCTCCGGCGTCGTCAGGCCGATCAGCAGTGCGAGATGCGCGAACAGGAAAATCGCGACAGCAATCACTGCGCTCCGCGACACCTTCGGAACCGCGGGCAAGTCAAGTTGCGCTTGTGGAGATGTTTTGCGTGGCAAATTTGCGTCACCGCGGAGAATAATAGAGATCGCGGTTTTCATTGAACGCATTCTGCCGCAACTGTCACTAAGCATAACGCAGGTCCCGCGGCGCTTGTGATAATTCCGCCACATCGCAAGCGCGCGTGATCCGGTACGATCAGGGACACATCGATCGGTTGCGAAATGAATTTGCGTTTCTGGCTTTTCTCCACGCTGTTCTCGACTGCCTTGTGCGTAGCCCCTTGCGCCCAGGCGCAGACGCGCGTCGGTGAAGCCGTCGTGATCCAGAATGAAGTGGTTCGCGTAGCCGCGACCACGACGCCGATCAGCGTCGGCGACAGCATGCTGCGGGACGAGACCGTGCGCACCGGCGCCGGCAGCGCGGCGCGCTTCGTGATGGCGGACAGCACCAATCTGTCGCTCGGTCCGAGCGCCACGCTCAAGCTCGACCGCACGGTCTTCAACGACGAGCACAGCTATCGCGACGTCGCGATCCGCATGACGACCGGCGCATTCCGTTTCGTCACCGGACATTCCGAGAAGACCGCCTACAAGATCACGACCCCGCTCGCGACCATCGGCGTGCGCGGTACCACACTCGATATCCTGTCCCAGCGCGGCCGCTCGGTCGTCGTGCTGCAGGACGGCGCCGCCAGTGTCTGCACGACGAGCCAACAGTGCGTGCAGCTCACCCAGCCCGGCGACACCGCAATCATCACCTCGACCGGCGGCAAGGTCTCTATCAGTAAGACCAATACGCCGCCCTGGACCTTTGCCGCGACCTGCGCCGCCAGCGCGGGACTGTGCGCGGTGAACCAATATGCGGACGCGTCGCCGACCATCACGCCCGCCGTCCATGACGACGGCATGCTGTGCGGGCGCTGACGATGGAAGTATTCAACGTCAGGCGCTTCATGCTCGCGGGCGTGCTGACCGTCGTGGCTGCGTTTGCGTTCGTCGCGGTCGAGGCCCGTCCGGCGGCAGCCGCCACGGCGTGCGAGTCCGAGTGCGCAGGGTCGACGCCCACCCCGGCGCCGAGCTATTCACCCTCGCCGACGCCGACCTACAGCCCCTCGCCTTCGCCCAGCCCCTACCCGTCATCGTCGCCAAGCCCTTATCCGTCCTCCTCGCCGAGCCCGACGCCGACGCCGACCGGCGCGGATTCCAGCGGCGGTTCGATCGGCGGCCTTGCCAACCAGCGCTTCAACCAGATGATCACCAACCGGGTGCTCGGCACGGTGCTGCTCGGGGTCAACGAGCAGGTCAATTGCAGCAACTGCGTCAGCGCATTCGGCTCCGCCGGCTCCTTTTCGGCGGGCATCCACGGCCGCAAGGAGCTGACCAACAATCTGTCGCTGCTCGCCGGCATCGCCTACACGCAGTACAGCGAGGGCGGCTACAACATCACCAGCGCGCCGATCGGTGCGTTCGCGCTGCGCTATGACTTCACCGACTGGGGCTCGTCGCGTCCGTTCTTCGACGTCGGCACGATCCTGACGCCGTGGGAGAAGGCGCGCTACACCCGCAGCTACAACACCAGCCTCGGCCCGGTGAGCGTCACGAGTTCGACCAACGCCTCGAATTACGCCGTCTACGGCCGCGCCGGCTGGATAAGCCGCGTGTCGCCCCGCGACGAGGTCGCCGCCTCGATCGAGGTCTGGCAGCTCTGGCAGCGCGTCTCGGGCTACACCGACAGCGCAGTGGCGTTCAATCCGTTCGACGCCAGCATCGCGACCGGCACCGACCGCACCAGCCTGGTCAAGATCGGCGGCCAGTGGACGCATCTCTACGGCAGCAATATCGAGGCCAACATCAACGGCGGCTGGGTGCAGTCATTCGCTGGCCATAGCGGCATCGTCGCCACCGTGACCGGCGACGGCGTGGTGGTGCCGACCATGGGCAACCAGGGCTGGTTCGAATATGGCGGCCGGCTCGGCTTCCGCGTGCAGAAGGGCTGGATCGTGGACCTGTTCGCCAACGGCACGCTCGGCCCGCAGCCGGTGGGCAACACCATCCATGGTGGCGTGGGGCTGCGGATCAATTATTAGCGGCAGGCCTTCGCCTCAAATTCCGCTGTCATGCCCGGCTCGAGGGCATCCAGCACGCCGCGGCCTATCGATTGACCAACGACCGTCTCGGCGTACTGGATCGCCCGGTCAAGCCGGGCGATGACAGTGAGTATGTGACAAGGGCACGCCCTTCACGCTGCCGACTTGCCCTCGAACGCGCGGCGCAAGGTCTCCATGTCCAGTTTCACCATCTTCATCATGGCCTGCATCGCGCGTGCGGCAGCCGCCTTGTCGGGGCTCGATAGGAATTCGAACATCACCTTTGGCACGACCTGCCATGACACGCCGTAGCGGTCGTGGAGCCAGCCGCACTGCTCTTCCTTGCCGCCATGGGCCAGGAAGGCATTCCAGACGCTGTCGACCTGGGCCTGATCGTCGCAATGGATCATCAGCGAGAGCGCATGGGTGTATTCCATCTTCATGCCGCCGTTGAGCGCGACCAGGGGCTGTCCCGCGACCGTGAACTCGACGACGAGCACGGAGCCTTCCTTGCCGGACGGGCCATCTGAAACGTTGCGCTGAACATGAGTGATCGCCGAATTCGGCACGAGCGAGACGTAGAACTTCGCGGCTTCCTCGGCATCGCCATTGAACCACATGCAGGGAACGACCTTCGACATCGTGAATGCTCCTCTTCAGTTGTGATGTTCGCGCGCTTAGATCAGGCGTTCGCCATCTCGGACTGCGCCGCGAAGGCTGCCATGTCCATCCAGTTCACGCCCCACATGTGGCCGTCCGGATCCTCGAAGCTGCGGCCGTACATGAAGCTGTATTCGTCCTTCGGGCTGGGATCGGCGACCCCGCCTGCAGCCTTGGCCCTGCTGACGATATCGTCGACCTCGGTCCGGCTGTCGGCGGACAAGCAGAACAGCGCCTGGTTTGAGGTCTTTGCATCCGAGATCGGCTTCGGCGTGAACTGCCGGAATTTCTCGTGGGTCGTCAGCATCGCGTAGATGGTCTCGGAAAAGACCATGCAGCTCGCTGTTTCGTCGCTGAATTGCGGGTTCCTGGTCGCACCGACCGCCTCGTAAAACGCAGTGGCGCGCTTGAGGTCGGTCACGGGCAGATTGACGAAAATCATCCTGGGCATCGGAGCTCCTTGGGCGGGGTTCTGCCCAAGGACGGACGGCCAAGCGGCGATCCGACACGGCTTCCGGATCTTTTTTTGGACCCTTGCCTGCGAGGTTCTGTCGCACCGAACCCGCTGGCTTTCAGGCGATCCTCACTTCTTCTCGTTCGGATCGCGGTGAATGGGATCGACCCACAGCACGGTCTCGGGCTTCTCGACCGGCTCGATGTCGAGGTTGATCGCGACCGCCTCGCCGTCGCTGCGCACCAGCACGCATTCCAGCACCTCGTCCGGGCTGGCGTTGATCTCCTGATGCGGCACGTAGGGCGGGACGAAAATGAAGTCGCCGGGACCGGCTTCCGCAGTGAATTGCAGGTTCTCGCCCCAGCGCATCCGCGCCTTGCCCTTCACCACGTAAATCACGCTTTCGAGATGGCCGTGGTGGTGCGCGCCGGTCTTGGCGTCGGGCTTGATGCTGACCGTGCCCGCCCACAATTTCTGCGCACCGACGCGCGCGAAATTGATCGCGGCCGCGCGGTCCATGCCCGCCGTCGACGGCACGTTGGTATCGAGCTGGTTGCCGGGAATGACGCGCACGCCATCATGTTTCCAGCGATCGTCGCGATCGTGGTCATGGTGGGAATGCGAATGGTCATGGCCGGTCATGGGACTTGCTTTCTGTTGGTTCCGTGTGCGGCAAACTAACCCAAAGCCGCGACATCGAGCCATAACAAAAACGGAACCCTCGTAGCCGCCGGACGTTGTCCTAGCGAGCAAACCGCAGGAGAGTTTCATGGGTAGCACGACCGACAAGATCAAGGGCACCGCAAACGAGGCAATGGGCAAGGCCAAGCAGGGCATCGGTGAAGCCACCGGGTCCGAGCGCCTGAAGGGTGAAGGTGCGGTCCAGGAAGTGAAGGGCAAGGGCCAGCAGGCCATGGGCGACGCCAAGGACGCCGCGAAGGACGCGGTCGATCGCGCCGCGGCTGCAGCCAAGCGCGCGACGGAATAACGGCGCCGCACTGAAAGCGAAAAGACCGGCCGAGAGGCCGGTCTTTTTGTTGCGGGCTTACTTCACCCCGAGCAATTCCACGTCGAACATCAGCGTCGCGTTCGGCGGGATCACGCCGCCTGCGCCGCGGGCGCCATAGCCGAGCTGCGGCGGAATGATCAGCGTGCGCTTGCCGCCGACCTTCATGGAGGCAACACCCTCGTCCCAGCCGGCGATAACGCGGCCCTTGCCGATCGGAAATTCGAACGGCTCGTTGCGGTCGACCGACGAGTCGAATTTCTTGCCCTTCTGGCCGTTCTCGTAGAGCCAGCCGGTGTAATGCATCACGCAGATCTGGCCCGGCTTGGGCGAAGCCCCGGTGCCGGCGACGCTGTCGGTGATCTGCAAACCTGAAGCTGTGGTCATGGTCTTCCCTGCGGTCTGGGCCGAGGCCGTGGTGGAAACGAAATCGGACACGCCGGCGATCACGGTGATCGCGAGTGCCGACATGATGGCGAGGAGCACGCGCTGTAAACGCTGCATAAGACACCTTCCGTTTGAGGCGCAAGGTGTCTAGCGCAACGCCGAGGCCGTTGCCACCCCTCACACCTCGATATTTTCGAGCCGCACGGGCAGCTTTCGGATGCGCTGGCCCGTGGCGTGATAGATCGCATTGCAGATCGCCGCATTGGTGCCGACATTGGCGAGCTCGCCGAGGCCCTTCACGCCTGCCGGGTTGATGTGATCGTCCTGCTCGGAGAGCAGGATCACCTCGACACCGGGGACGTCGGCACTCACAGGCACGAGATAGTCGGCAAGATTGTCGTTGACGTAGCGTGCATTGCGCTCGTCGATCTCGGTGGCTTCCAGCAGCGCCGAGGACATGCCCCAGATCAGGCCGCCCATGAGCTGGCTGCGTGCCGTGCGCGGATTCATGATGCGCCCGGCCGCGAACGCTCCCACCAGCCGGGGGCAGCGGATTTCATGGGTAAAGCGGTTGACGCGGACCTCGACGAACTCGGCACCGAAGGCGTAGGCGATCTTGTCCTTCATCTGATGGCCACCGACGAGCCGCGCGTGCCCGCTGTGCATCGCCGTGAAGGAATCCAGCGGCGCGCCTTCAGGCTTCCACTCGCCGTATTCCTCGACGATACCGACGCCGAGCGCGTCGAAGGCCTTCTCGATGTCGAGCGGACGATCACTCTTCGCCGCCTGGGTGCTCGGCGCCTGGCTGATGCCGACAGTCTCCTTGGCCTTGTCGGCGAGGCTGTCGCTCGGCATCACGGCCTTGAACAGCCTTTGACGAATCCGGTCGCACACCATCATCACCGCCGAGCAGGTGCTGGCAGTCGAGTTCGAACCGCCGGCAACAGGCGCCGGCGGCAGATCGCTGTCACCCAGGAAGACCGCGACCTTCTCCAGGGGGACGCCGAGCCGCTCGGCCGCGGTCTGGGCGATGACGGTATACGCACCGGTGCCGATCTCGTGACCGGCGATCTCGACCCGGGTACGGCCGTCGCGCTGGAGGCGGACGCGCGCCGCAGACGGCGCCATCTGCGTCGGATAGCAGGTGGCGGCACAGCCATAGCCAACCAGCCAGTCGCCGTCGGACACCGATTTCGGCTGCGGCGAACGCTGCGACCAGCCGAACGCCCTGGCGGCCTCATCGAAGCATGCCATCAATGACCGCGTCGTATAGGGCTTGCCGCCGATCGGCTCGACATTGGTGTCGTTGATGCGGCGGAGCTCGACCGGATCCATGTTCAGCTTCACCGCAAGCTCGTCCATCGCGCTCTCCAGCGCGAAGAGATACGGCACCTCCGGCGGCGAACGCATGAAGCCCGGCGTGTTGCGGTCGGCGCGCACGATCGACACCAGACTGGCGACGGTCGGGCAGGCATAGAGCCGCGTCGTCGTCTTGGTGCCACCGACGCAATAGGCATCCGGGCGCGACGAAACCTCCGCGCCGTCGTGCCTCAAAGCCACCAGCTTGCCGTCCCGGCCCGCACCAAGCCTGATCTCATGGCGCGTCTCGGCGCGATGGGTCGCGATGGTGAAACCCTGATCGCGGGTCGGCACGAGCTTGATCGGCCGGTTCAGGCGTTTGGCGATGCCGGCGATGATGGCGGTGCGGGGCGTCATCGAGCCGCGCGAACCAAAGCCGCCACCGACATAGGGATTGACGACACGGACCTTGTCGGCGTCGATACCGAGCTGCTCGGCGACGCCGTTCTTCAGGCCATAGACATACTGGCTGCCCTCGTAGATGACGAGCTCGTCGCCCATCCAGGCACAACTCGTCGTAAACAACTCCATCGGATTGTGGTGCTGGGTCGGCGTTTCATAGGAGGCGGTGAGCTTGACCTCGGCTGCGTCGAACGCCTTGGCGAAATCGCCGACCTCCGGGTCTTCCTTGAACTGCGCGTTTTGTCCCTTTGCCGCTGCCGTGGTGGTGCCCGGCGAGTCGAAGGTCGCACTCGGAGCTACGGCCGTGTAGCTGACCTTGACGCGATTGGCGGCTTCGCGCGCCGCCTCGTAACTCTCGGCGATGACGACGGCGATAATCTGGCCGTCATGGGCGATGTCGGCTGATTTCAGCGGCTGGATCGTGGTGCCGGCATAGCCGCCATTGCTGAACAGTTTCGATTCCTTCAGCTTCGGGGCGTTCTCGTGCGTGACGATGTCGATCACGCCGCGGACCTGCCTGGCATCGTCGAGATCGAAACTGTCGATGCGACCCTTGGCGATGGCGCTCGTGACCAGGAATGCGTAGGCTGGATTGTCGAGCGGCATGTCGGACGCATATGTCGCCCGGCCCGTGACCTTTGCAGCCGCGTCGTAGCGCGGCACGGGCCGGCCCATGTTTGCTTTCGGCTCGGGAGCTGCAGCGGTCATGATCAGATCTCCATCGTTACGGCCTGCTGGAGCGCGCGCGCCACCACGCGCTTGCCGAGCGCGATCTTGAAGCCATTGTGCCGGCGGCCCTTGGCCTCGGCAAACGCGGCATCCGCCACACGCTGCGCCAGACCGTCGTCGAATTTCTGTCCCTTCAGCAGCGCCTCCGCCTCGCGCGCCCGCCACGGCACGGTGGCGACACCGCCGAGCGCGACACGCGCATCCCTGATCGTGCCATCATGCACGTCGAGCGCGACCGCAGCCGACGCCAACGCAAACTCGTAAGACTGGCGGTCGCGCGCCTTGAGATACACGGAGCGCGGCCAGCGGGCGGGAATGGAGAACGCAGAGATCAGCTCACCGGGCCGAAGCGTGGTCTCGATATCGGGCGTCCTGCCGGGTGCCTTGTGCAAGTCCGCGAACGGCAGGTTGCGCGTGCCGGACCTGCCGGTGATCTCGATCATCGCATCCAGCGCGATCAACGCCTGGGCAAAATCGCCGGGATAGGTCGCGATGCACTGATCGGACGTACCGAGCACCGCATGCATACGATTGACGCCATCCATGGCTGCACAGCCCGAGCCGGGATTGCGCTTGTTGCAATTCTCATAGGAGACATCGCGGAAATAGCTGCAACGCGTTCGCTGCATCACGTTGCCACCGAGCGTCGCCATGTTGCGCAGCTGGGCGCTGGCGGCAAGTTTCAGGGAATTCGCGATCACTGGATAGTTGCGCTGGATCTCGGCATGCGCGGCCACGTCGGACATCTTCGCCAGCGCCCCGAGCCGCAAGCCATCACTGCCGGGCTCGATCGCGGACCAGCTGCGCGCCAGCGGATTGATATCGACGATCGCGGCGGGCCGCATCACATCCAGCTTCATCAGATCGATCAGCGTGGTGCCGCCCGCGAGCGGCTGCGCTGTAGCCTTCGTCAGCGGGTTGTTCGCAGCCGCGGCAGCGCTGAGCGCCTGCACGGCCATGTCGGGGTCTGTTGCCCTTTGATAGGAAAACGGTCGCATGCGCCTAGCCTTTCATGATCTCGGGCGCGGCCTGCTTCACGGCGGCGACGATGTTGGGATAGGCGGCGCAGCGGCATATGTTGCCGCTCATGTATTCGCGGATGTCGGCCTCGCTGCCCGCATGCCCCTCCTTGACGCAGGCCACGGCGGACATGATCTGGCCCGGCGTACAATAGCCGCATTGAAACGCATCGTTGTAGACGAAGGCCTGCTGCATCGGATGCAAATGATCGTCGGTGGCAAGGCCCTCGATCGTCGTGATCTCCTGCCCCTCGGCTGCGAGCGCGAGCGTCAGGCACGAGACCACGCGCCGATCGTCGATCAGGACTGTGCAGGCACCACACTGGCCATGGTCGCAGCCCTTTTTGCTGCCGGTGAGCTTGAGATGCTCCCGCAGCGCGTCGAGCACCGTCGTGCGCGCGTCGATGCGCAGGCGCTTGTCCTTGCCGTTGACCCGCAGCGTGACATCGACGGGAAGCGCCGGATCCTGGGCGACCGACACGTTCGCATCCTGCGCGGCGGCACGCGCCGCCATAGGGACCAGCGCACTGCCGGCGGCCGCCGCGATGAAGGCGCGCCTATCGAATCCGGATGGTCCGGAACCTGGTTTTTCGGACATGGAGGGCCTCCGCCGCTTCGAGCAAAAGCAGCGCACGCCTGCACCGCTCATCGGCCCTTAACCTGAAGCAATGAGCTCCGTTCCGAACGAGAAAGGGCGACGCAGCAAATGCCGCGTCGCCCTTTGTCAATTTTTCCTGATCTTGCGCGGGGAACCCGTGCGCGGTGATCAGTATCCGAGCGCGCAACCATCCTTGCGCGGATCGGAACCGCCGGTGAGCGTGCCCTTGTCCCAGTCGATCCAGATCGCCTGCGCGCCGCCGAGCGGACCGACGACGCTGGTGGTCTTGTGGCCGAGTTTCTTCAGGCCTTCGACGATATCGGCCGGCACGCTGTCCTCGAGCTGGTACTGGCCTTCGTAATGCAGGCCGCGCGGCATATCGATCGCCTCCTGCACGTCGCAACCATAATCGAGAACGTTCGTCACCACATGGGTCTGGCCAACCGGCTGATACTGTCCGCCCATCACCGCAAACGGCATCACGGAACGGCCACCCTTGGTGAGCAGGCTCGGCATGATCGTGTGCAGCGGACGCTTGCCGCCGGCGATGCAATTCGGGTGGCCGGGCTGGATGCGGAAGCCGCCGGCGCGGTTCTGGAGCAGAACGCCGGTCTTGTTCGAGACAATGGCCGAGCCGAAGGAATGCGCGACCGAGTTGATGAACGAGCAGACGTTGCGGTCCTTGTCCACGACGGTGATGTAGATGGTCGAGGGATTCATCGGCGGCGCGACGTTCGGCAGGTCGAGCATGCCGTCCATGCGGATCTTGTCAATGTGCTCGTTGCAGTATTCCTTGGCAAGGATCTTGGCGACCTCGATCTGCATATGCTCGGGATCGGCGACATGCAGCTCGCGATGCATGTACGCGATGCGCGCGGCCTCGGCCTCAAGGTGGAAACGCTCGACGCTGAGCGGCGCATATTTCGTCAGGTCGAACCGCGACAGGATGTTCAACATCAGCAGCATGGTGAGGCCGGGCCCGTTCGGCGGGCACTGCCAGACGTCGTAGCCCTTGTACATGGTGCCGATGGGCGTCGTCGTTTCGGTGGTATGCGCGGCGAAATCGTCGAGCGTGTGCAGGCCGCCGATTCCGCGCAGGGTCTCCACCATGTCTTCCGCGATCGGGCCCTTGTAGAAGGCGTCGCGTCCGTCCTTGGCAATCGCCCGCAGCGTCTTGCCGAGCTCGGCCTGGCGGATGACGTCGCCGGCCACCGGCGGCTTGCCGTGCGGCAACAGATACCGCTCCGTGTTCGTGCCACCCTTCAGCTTCTCGAACTGGTTCTTCCAGTCGAAGGCGATGCGAGGGGCGACGACGTAGCCTTCCTCGGCCGCCTTGATCGCGGGCTGGAGCAGCCGGTCGAAGCCGAACTTGCCGTGATCGCGCAAAACGGTCGCAAAGGCGTCGATCACGCCGGGGATCGAGACCGCGTGCGCCGAGGTCAGCGGCACGGAGTTGATCTTGCGCTCGAGATACCAGTCGGCGTTCGCCGCCTTCGGGGCGCGGCCGGAGCCGTTATAGGCGATGATCTTGCCCTCGCCGCGCGGCTGGATCAGCGCAAAGCAGTCGCCGCCGATGCCGGTCGATTGCGGCTCGATCACGCCGAGAATGGCCGAGCCAGCGACTGCCGCGTCCACCGCCGTGCCGCCCTCGCGCAGCACCTCGATCGCGGCGAGCGACGCCTGCGGATGCGAGGTCGCCACCATTGCGTTGGTGGCGTGCACCGTGGACCTGCCGGGGAAATGGAAGTTTCTCATCGAATTCTTGCTCTCATTGGACGTCTGGCGCGGATGGCGCACCGGCTCGGAAAAACCGGGCCTACATGACACATTCCGGCCTGCCGGGGCAATGCTGGCATACCAGGGAAATGGCTGCCACCCGCTGGCAATAGAGCTGCTCGTTGCGGGTTTTGCGGGCACGCTGCGCCTGCTAAACGGGCGCGATGAGTTACAAGGTCGCCGCCTTCTACCAATTCGCCGCCCTCCCCGATTACCGCGAGCTGCGCGAGCCGCTGCGCGCGTTCTGCGCCGGCCTGGCGCTGAAGGGCAGCGTGTTGCTCGCGCAGGAGGGTATCAACGGCACGGTCGCGGGCCCGGGCGAGGCGATCGACGCGCTCACCCATGAGCTCGCGCACGGCGACATGTTCGGCGGCAGGTTGAACAATCTCGAACTGAAGTTCTCGACCGCCGAGGCGATGCCATTCGGCCGGCTCAAGGTGCGGCTGAAGAAGGAGATCGTCACGCTCGGCGACGAAGCCGCCGATCCGACGCGGCAGGTCGGCGCCTATGTCGATGCGGCCGAATGGAACGCGCTGATCGCGGCGCCCGACACGCTGGTGCTCGACACCAGGAACGCCTTCGAGGTGGCGATGGGGACGTTCGACGGCGCGCTCGACCCAGGCATCAGGAGTTTTGGCCAGTTCAAGGAATTTGCGGCCGAGCAGCTCGATCCCGCCAAACACCGCAAAATCGCGATGTTCTGCACCGGCGGCATCCGCTGCGAGAAGGCGAGCGCGCACCTGCTCGCGCGCGGCTTTGCCGAGGTCTATCACCTCAAGGGCGGCATTCTCAAATATCTGGAAGAGGTGCCGGAGACCGAGAGCCGCTGGCGCGGCGAATGCTTCGTGTTCGACGAGCGTGTCGCGCTCGGCCATGGTTTGCAAGTCCTTGGAGTGCGAGAAGCTAGCTTGCCCGAACGGAATAAGGACGCTGCACGTGACGAATGAGATCAAGACGCTCGGCGAGCGCATCGACACGCTGGAGACGCGCCTCGCCTATCAGGACGACGCGATCGAGACGCTGAACCAGACCATCACCGCGCAGTGGAAGCAGATCGACACGCTGACGCGGAGGATCGCAGAGCTCGGCGAGCGGCTGCAGGAGGCCGAGGTGAATGCGCCGGGAGCGACCAATGAGCGCCCGCCGCATTATTGAGCGGGGTCACTGACCGGACGCCTTGAGCAGGAGGTTGCTCACCTCCCCCGACATCATCAGCCGGTTGCGACCGGCGTCCTTGGCGGCATAGAGCGCCTGGTCGGCGGCCTCGATCAGCGAGGTGACGCCGGCCGTGCGCTCCAGCGCCGGCCGGCAGGCAGCCCCGCCGAGCGAAGCGGTGACGCACCCAGCCGCATGGTTGCTGGTGTGGACGAGGCCGGCATCGCGGATCGCCCGTCGAATCCGGTCGCCGATCAGGGCGCAGCCGGCAGCGTCGGTGTTCGGCAACAGCATGGCGAACTCCTCGCCGCCGTAACGCGCCGCCAGATCACTGGAACGATGCATCTCGGTGGCGATGATTTGCGCCACCTGCCGGAGACAGGCATCGCCCGCGGGATGGCCGTATTCGTCGTTGTACGACTTGAAGTGATCGACGTCGATCATCAGCAAAGAGAGGCTGGAGCGCTCGCGATAGGCACGCGCCCACTCCTCCTTCAGCCGTTCATCGAAGCGGCGGCGATTGGCAAGCCCGGTGAGGCTGTCCTCGATCGCCAGCGTTTCAAGCCGGTTCTCAAGCTTCTTCTGCTCGGTGATGTCGCGCGAGATCGCGACCACGCCGTCGACGCTGCCATTATCCTTGCGGGTCACCCGCATGGTCGATTCGAGCCAGACTTCGGCATTCTGCCGGTGCGCGTTGCGATAGGTGACGCGCACCTCCTCCTTTTCGCCGCGCTTCATGGCATCGACGAGAGCCTGGACCTGCGGCCGGTCGTCCGCGTGAACGCCGGCGAGCGCGGGCGTTCCGATCAGTTGATTGGCGCGCCAGCCGACGACGCCAATCGACGATGGCGAGACATAGCGCAGCCGCTCGTCGAGCCCGATACGCGTCACCATGTCACTGGAGCCTTCGGCAAGCAGTCGGAAATGCGCTTCCTTCTCGACCAGCGCGGCCGCCATGCTCTGGCCCCGCTGCAACTGCCGCACCAGCACGGCACCGATGATCGCGAGCAGCATGACCAGCGCGAGCACGTAGAGCATGCGAGAGATCGCCGCAGCACGCCAGGGCGCCAGCAGTTCGGCCTTATCGACGGTAGCGAGCAGGACCAGCGGATAGCGGCCAGAGCGCTTGAAGAAGCTGACACGCTCGGCGCCGTCGAGCGGCGACTTGAAGTGATAAACGCCGCCCGGCCGCTGCAGGCCGGCGTCGCGGAACAGCGGCGTATTGGCAACGCTGCGGCCGATGAATTTCTCGTTGCTCGGGTTGCGCGCGATGATCAGGCCGTCGCCGTGTGTCAACGCGACCGAGCTGTTGCGGCCGATCTCGAACTGTTCGTAGAAATGCGAAAGATATCCCGAGCTGATGGTCGCGAGCACCACGCCGCCGAAGCTGCCGTCCAGCTTGTTGAAACGACGCGACAGGGTGACGACCCACTCGCCGTCCAGCAGGCTCTTCACGGGCCGGCCGACATGGGGCTCCCGTTTCGGCGAGAGCTGGTGATAACGAAAGAACGCGTCGTCGTTGAACGTCGTGCCGATCGTGCCGGGCGAGGTCAGCCAGTTGCCGCGGTCGTCGATGATGGCGAGGCTGTGGATGCGCTCTATCGCCTTCTTGCGCGCCTCCTGCAGGGTTTTAAGCTTGGCGATCGTGGCCGGCTCGGTGCCGTCCATCTCCAGCCGGCTGACGACGCCGACGACGCCTGAATCCAGGAGATCGAGGCTGTCCTCGGCATGCTGCGTCAACGAGCGCGCAACATTCGCCATCTCTGCCTCGGCGCTCTTGAGCACCGCGTCGCGCGCCGCCCATTCCCGCCAGCCGCTGACGCCGAGGATGGCCACGCAAGTCAGCGCGACGAACGCAGCCGCCCGCAGCGGCAGGCGGCTCCATCCGGCTCTTTGGGTCACAGCAATCATGCGGCAGAATTCTCCGAAGATCGGAAACTCTGCTGCTTCTGTTAGTGAACCCTGAAACACCGGGATAAATATGCAGTGATGTCCCCGGTTTCCCGTAGTCGTACGGACGCCGGACTCGGCGCATCGCTAACAAGCCTTTAGCAAGCCTATCGGAATCCGGCGCTCCCCGCGGCTAGCTGAACATGGCCTTAACCTTGTCCCAGAGCGAAGGATTGTCGGCCTCCGCATCGGCCTTCGAGGGCGTCGGCTGGGCGGCGCTCACGGGATCGGAAGCGGGGAAGGTATCTTTCAGACCGGCGTCGAGCTTGGCGTGGCGGTCGGCGGCGAGCGCTTCGTGCAGATCGTCGGCGTGCTTGTCATGCGGCGCGGGGTTGAATGTCTCAGCCATGGTCTCGTCCTCCGTTGGCTGGTCAACGCGGTCCAATTGCGCTTGGTTCCCCTGTTCCGCTCCGGGCTGTGGCGGTGTATCAGGAGCCGTAACCATCTTCAGGACCGTTCGTGCCCCAGTCTGCGACAAAACCGTTCATCGACGTCCTCTCCGGCCAGCGGCAGGTCATTCCGCCGGTCTGGATGATGCGGCAGGCCGGCCGTTACCTGCCGGAATATCGCGAGGTGCGCGCCAGGGCCGGCGGCTTCCTCGATCTCTGCTTCAATCCCGAGCTTGCCGCCGAGGTGACGCTGCAACCGATCCGGAGGTTCGGCTTCGATGCGGCGATCATCTTCTCCGACATCCTGGTGATCCCCTATGCGCTCGGACGTTCCGTGCGCTTCGAGGTCGGCGAGGGTCCGCGGCTCGAACCGCTGGACGATCCCGCCAAGGTTGCAACGCTGGCGAAGCACGCCGATTTCGGCAAGCTCGCGCCGGTGTTCGAGGCCCTCAAGATCGTGCGCGGCGCGCTCGATCCCAAGATCGCGCTGATCGGCTTCTGCGGCGCTCCGTGGACGGTGGCGACCTACATGGTTGCCGGCCAGGGTACGCCCGACCAGGCGCCGGCACGGATGATGGCCTACCGGCATCCGGAGGCGTTCGCAGAGATCATCGACGTGCTGGTCGAGAACTCGATCGAATATCTGCTGGCGCAGCTTGCGGCCGGCGCCAACGCCTTGCAGATCTTCGACACCTGGGCCGGCGTGCTGCCACCCGCCGAGTTCGCGCGCTGGGCGGTCGAACCGACGCGGCGCATCGTCGAAGGCGTGCGCGCCAAAGTGCCGGATGCAAAGATCATCGGCTTTCCGCGCGGCGCCGGCGCGCAATTACCCGGTTTCGTCGAGGCGACCGGTGTCAACGCGGTCAGCATCGACTGGACCGCGGAGCCGGCCTTCATCCGCGAGCGCGTGCAGAGCAAGGTTGCGGTTCAGGGCAATCTCGATCCGCTGGTGCTGATCACAGGCGGCGCCGCGCTCGACCGCGCGGTCGACAACACGCTGGCGAATTTTGCGCAAGGGCGGTTCATCTTCAATCTCGGCCACGGCATCCAGCCGGAGACGCCGATCGCCCATGTCGAGCAGATGCTGAAGCGCGTGCGGGGCTGATTTATTTTGCGCCTGGGGAGTGGGAAAACAAAAAAGCGCGAAAACAACCCCATGCACAGTAGAGAGGCCACGCCCGATCAATGACTTAGGGGGGACGGAAATCGGATGCGCCGTCATCGCATCAGATCGCGCCAACATTTGACGCGTCGGGCAAAACAGGCGCATGATGTCATCATCGCACCCATGCCCGTCACGCGACCGACTTAGCGCGGCCGGCTGCGCTCGATGATCTCGGCGGCGCCCTTGGCCAACAGATCCAGTCCTACCGCACGGCCGAGTTCGCGTGGGCGATTGGCGGGGCCCGACCGCAAGGCTTCGATGATGGTGTTTCCGGAGAGATCGAGCACGGACGCGGTGAGCGACATCTGATCGCCCGCAATGGTCGAAAAGCCCGCCACCGGCGAATTGCAATGGCCGTTCAGCACCCACAGCACCTCGCGCTCGGCATCGGCAGAAGCGTGTGCAGCGGGATCGTCGATCGATGCGAGGATGCGACGCGTCTGCCAGTCCTGTGCCGCGCATTCGACGGCGACGATGCCCTGCCCCGCTGCCGGCAGCATCTCCGCTGCGGTAAACTCGTACGCGATGCGCTGCGAAAGGCCGACGCGGTCGAGGCCCGAGCGCGCCATGATCAGCGCATCGGCAGGACCTACCTCGCCACCATCCGGCAGCCGCTGCTTTTCGGCATTGTCGAGTTTTCGCACGCGCGTATCGGCGGCGCCGCGGAAGTGGATGATCTCGACGTCGGGAAACAATCGCCGCGCATAGGCGGCGCGGCGGACGGCGTTGGTGCCGATCTTGAAACCCTTGCCACGTGATTGACGCAGCGCCTCCAGCGTCACGCCATCGCGCAGGACAAGCGCGTCATTGGGAGGATCGCGCGACAGCGTGGCGCCGATCACGAGGCCGGGCGTGTCTTCGTTGCCGGGCATGTCCTTCAGCGAATGCATCGCCGCCTGGAGTTCGCCCGACAGCACGGCGGCGCGGATCTGCGCCACGAAGGCACCGCCCTTGCCGCCATGGGGCAGCAGCTTGCTGGTCTGGTCGAGATCGCCCGTGGTGTCGAACTTGACGATCTCGACGTCGAGATCGGGCATGGCAGCGGTCAGGCGACGCGCGATCTCCTCCGTCTGTGCCAGCGCCATCGCGCTCTTGCGTGTGCCGATCTTGAATCGCGTAGCCAAGCCCTGGTCCCTTTCAACGCACGTCATTCTTTTGAGCATCATCTTATCGGAAAACCGGTTTCCACTTTGCGCTAACGCGGCCCTCCGGGTCCGGATCATGCTCTACCGCGCATCCTCCAATATCATGTCGGAGGCCTTTTCGGCGATCATGATGATCGGCGCATTGGTGTTCCCCGATACGAGATCGGGCATGATCGAGCCGTCGACGATTCGAAGCCCTTCGAGGCCCCTCACCTTCAGCCGCTGATCGACCACCGCGAGCGCATCATTGCCCATACGACAAGTCGAGGTCGGATGGTAGATGGTGCTGCCCCGCTCACGGCAATAGTCCAGCAGCTCGGCATCCGTGACTACCTTCGCTCCGGGATCGTACTCGTCGACCACGAACGGCTTCAGCGCCGGCGCATGCAATATCTTGCGCAGGATCTTCAGACCTTCCACGTTGGTGGTGCGGTCGGTCTCGGTCGACATGTAGTTGATGCGGATCTCCGGCGGCACTGTCGGGTCGGCGCTTTTGATGCGCAAGGACCCGCGGCTTTCGGGACGCAGTTGGCATACCGACGCCGTGAAGCCGGAGAAACCATGAAGCTTTTCGCCCATCTTGTCGGTCGAGAACGGCAGGAAGTGGACCTGGATATCCGGCGAGGCCAGTCGCGGACTGGTCTTGAAGAAGGCGCCCGCCGTGCCGGCCGCGATCGTCAGCCAGCCCTTGCGGAACAGCGCATAGCGCGCGCCGGCCATGGTGCGGCGGAGCGGATGATTGACGGTGTCGTTCAGCGTGATCTTCTGCGAGCAGCGCATCACGATGCGAACCTGCATGTGGTCCTGGAGATCGTGCCCGACGCCCGGCGCGTCCAGCACGACATCGATGCCGTGCTTGCGCAGGAGGTCGCCGGGTCCGACGCCGGAGAGCTGGAGCAGCTGCGGCGAGTTGTAGGCGCCGCTCGACAGCACGACCTCCTTGCGCGCGCGGGCGCGGCGCAAATTGGCGCCCTGACGGTATTCAACACCGACTGCGCGGCGGCCCTCGAACAACACGCGCTGGCCAAGCGCGCCAGTTTCGATCTTGAGATTGCCGCGGGCCTTGGCGGGGCCGAGATAGGCCACCGCCGTCGAGGCGCGGCGGCCGTTGCGGGTCGTGGTCTGGAACAGGCCGACGCCTTCCTGGGTGGCGCCATTGAAATCAGGATTGTAGGGCAGACCGGTCTCGACCGCGGCATCAATGAACGCCTTCGACAGCGGATCGGTCACGACCATGTTGGAGACCGGCAGCGGGCCGCCGCTGCCGTGATATTGATCGGCGCCCCGCGACTGGTTCTCGGCTTTCTTGAAATAGGGCAGCACGTCGTCATAGCCCCAGCCGGCGTTGCCGCGCTGACGCCATCTGTCGTAATCCTCGTGCTGGCCGCGGACGTAAAGCAGGCCGTTGATCGAGCTCGATCCGCCCAGCGTCTTGCCGCGCGGCTGGAACACCTGTCGGCCCTTCAGCTCGGGCTCCGGCTCGGTCTGGTACATCCAGTTGACGGTCTTTTCCTTGAACAGCTTGCCGTAGCCGAGCGGCACGTGGATCCAGATGTTGGAATCCTTCGGGCCTGCCTCGAGCAGCAGCACGCTGTGCTTGCCGTTCGCCGACAGCCGGTTGGCGAGTACGCAGCCCGCAGAGCCGGCACCGACGATGACGTAGTCGAATTCAGGATCGGAGGGCGTCAGGGAGGAAGTTGCGTTCATGCGCTACTGTTCTTTTTGTTGGTGGGGGCGTTTCCGATCATCACTTAGCACGATCATGCAGCGACGCGCAGCGCCTCGACCAGCGACCTGAACGCACGGGCATATTCCGCACCCGCCCTTGCGATATCGGCGCGTCCGGCGCAGGCGACCGCCGCTTCCGTGACCGCGCCGAGCAGCAGCCGGGCCAGCGGCTCGGCCGGCTGCCGCGCGATCAGGCCAGCCTCCATCGCCGCCGCAATCGCACGCGGCAGCTTGCCGCCGAAATGTCTGGCGTCGATCTCGCGCCAGCGCTCCCAGCCGAGCACGGCCGGGCCGTCGCGCAGGATGATCTGGCCGGTCGGGCCCTTGGCGGTCGCGGCGAAATAATGCTGGGTGCCTGCGACCATCGCGGCAAGCACGTCCTTCTCGGCACGGGCCGTGCTGTCGATCTCGGCGACGAGATCGCGCGAGACCTGGTCGAACACCGCTTCGAACACCGCCTCCTTGGTCTTGAAGTGATGATAGACCGCGCCCTTGGCGACGTGGGCGGCTTCGGCGATCTCGTCCATAGTCGTCGCGACAAAGCCTTGCGTCCCGAACAGGCGGCGCGCCGCCGTCAGGATCGCCTCCGATGTCGCTGCGCGCCGCTCCGCCTGTTTGGCCATGGGTCTGCTGTAGTCGAAACGGACGAGGACAGCCAGTTGACTTTTCGACCGTCGGTCGGTATTTACCGACTATCAGTCGGTTTTACTCATGAGGTGCGCCATGCCGAGCCGTGATGTCGTCGAAGCTTTCGCCAAACGATTGGAGGACGGGGATTTCGTCGGGGCGATCCTCGACTACTACACGCCGGACGCTGCCACCTGTGAAAACCAGGCCGAACCCCTCGTCGGACGCGACAAGCTCGCGGCCAAGGAGCGCGGCGTGCTGGCAGCCTTCAAGGAGGTCAAGGCGGTGCGCATCGGGCCGAGCCTGATCGAAGGCGATCATGTTGCCACGCGCTGGACCTTCAGCTTCACCAACGCCGAGGGCATCATCCGAACGTTGGATGAGATTGCCTGGCAGACATGGCGTGGCGATCAGTTGATCGAAGAACGGTTTTATTACGACCCCAAACAATTGGGACGCTGAGCCGCGGACTGTCTCTACGAGACCGGCTTCACACCCGGCGGCTACCATCCCTTCGCCCGAACGCAGGATCGACGGTGCTTCGGTCCTGGGCCAGTTGAGCCGCATCGCCATTGTGCTCATGCGGTCGAACGCCGGCGCCAAAGCGCCGGCGCTCAAATCAAGTTTATTGAGCCAAGCCCACCGTTTCGGCCTGCATCCTCACGACCGGCGGAGGATTCCACTTTCCGGTCAGCGCATCGGACTTCGGGCTATAGAGGCGCATGGTCAGATTAAAGGCTCCCTTCGGCGCCGGAAGCCAGTTCGCATCCTTGTCCTTGCCCGGACTATCATTCTGGAAGAATATATCGAGCGACCCGTCCGCGTTGTACTTGAACGGCATCCAGCTGCTCACGGCAAAACGGTTGAGCGCATTGCCGACCTGGAAACCTTCCGGGTCGTATAGCGTGATCGACCAGAAGGCGTTGACCGGCGGAGCCGCGCCCTTTTCGAACGTAATTGTGTACTTGTTGGCTCCATCCAGCGGCTTGCCGGTCTCGTCGCCGAGATTGAGCGGATAGATGGCATCCTCAGGCAGGTTCGCGCCCAGGCCAAGTTGGGCGACGATGGCCCGCTTCAAATAGTAGTTGCCGTAGACACCCATCGTATCGGTGTTCATCGACCAGCCATTTGCGACCCGCGCCACTGTCGGCACTTTCCAAGCCATCAGCTTCTGGCCGTCGTGCGGGGCGGTCTCCAGCGCCCGCTGCAACACCGGATCGAGCTTGCCGATGTCAAAGCTCTTGCCGGGCTCGATGCCGATTTTCTTCATCTGCGCAATGATCGGCTCATCGGTAGCGTGCGGCGGGTGAAGCTTGAGCAGTTCTGCGGCGCTGGCGAAGTACACCCCGGCCGACATGGTATCGACCTGGACCTTCGGCGGCGTCTTCATGTCGACGCTTGGGTCCGGCTTGAACTCGACCGGCTTGGGTGTCTTGCCGTACTCGGAAAGCAGCGTGACCTTGTAACCGGCCTGGATCTTATGGACGGCATCGTAATCGGGCGGGCCATCCGTCTTGGTGCGGCCGATCACCCAGACATAGGGCGTCGGAGCCTCGATGCGCAGGGTGTCGCTCGGAAGCTTGAATTCTTCCGCGAACCTGTCGCGCAGATCGGGCCGCCAGCCCGGGGGCGTGATCAGGAACGTGCCTGCCTTGGTGCCCGTCGTTCGCCAGCCGGGCGACGCGAAGACATCGGTCCACATGTCGAGCATCGGCAGCAGATAGTAGCGCTCACTTGTATCTGGTGCGGAGATGACGACGGGCTCCTTGGTCATGTTCAGCCAGGAGACGGAATACAGCGTGTCGAAGTTCGACCGCACCACGCCCTTGAAATTGGCCGGGGGGTATTCCGGCACGTTGACAAAGGTATTCATCGGACCTCTGAAATCGGTCGTGCCGTTGGTGAATTGCTTTCTCGAGATGTCCATCGACATTAGCGAGTAGAAGTAGACATAGGCATCCACTGCGATGGCATGCGCCTCTTGTTCGGTGATGGCCGGTGCAGTGCCCTGCGCCTGCGCGGCAGGCACGGCCGCCGCACCAAGGCAAAGAGAAATTGTCAGCGTCAGAATTCCTCGAAACATGTCGAATCCTCCTCTTCTGATTTGGTGACCTCTGATTTGCGACTTCGTTCAATTCACTTTGTACCGTCGGAATGACCGCGTTCGAGGGTCTGAGCATTGAAGGTCTCAGCGTATTGCCTTGCAGTGTGGCGCCGCGGGAATTCAGCACGAAGAGAAGAATGGCAGCAAAGCCGATGTCAGATGCGTTCACGCCGCTCGCGGCGGTATTGATTGAAGCATTCTCGATCCGACGCGAGGGGTGCCTATTGCTTGCAAGAGAACGTGTGTCACCGACTGCATCAAACGCCGAACGGCGTCTGCAGAACTCGAAACAGATTGCTAGAAACAGAGCTATAAAGCCTGGTCGAACTTACGTCGCTTGAGGGGCCTCTTCGGTTGCGTGCGCAATACGGGCCCTCTAGAATTTTTGCTTTAGCACAACCTGAACGTTTGAGCCAGCAGGGATCGTCTGCGTCTTCAATACCCCACTACTATCACGATCTGGCTCGTGTTCTTGCTCGCGCGATCGAGCTGGTTGTCCGAAAACTGTCTCGATGCTGGTTGGTGTGTTTACTCGCGCAATACTGAGAGACAGTCTCCTTCGTTCGCCTTGATTCAGATCAATATGATGCCCGCTCGGTTGTCGCCTGATGAAATTGCTTCAGTGAGATCTCAACCGGGGAGTTCTGCATGAAGATTGTATTGCTGACCTTGGCGATGATAGGCGGCCAAACAACAATTCCAGTCAGCGAACGCGTCCCTCAACTCAATGTCGAGGCCACCTGCAAGGCAACCGTAGCCACTGACAAGGCGATGGGCCTCGATCTGGCGCAGTCCTACGATGATTGCATGCGCGACGAAAACTCCGCGCTGCAACAACTTCATTCCGTTTGGCTCACGAATTCCGACAACCTTCGAAACCGATGCGAAGGCGAAGCGACGGCTGGCGGCAGTGACAGCTATGTCGACCTGCTTACCTGCATGCAAATGGCAGATTGGGCGAAATCGACTTCGGACGCTCCAAAATTGAAGGGAGCGAGCAAGAACCGAAACAAGCTGTGAGATGGCGCCGCCGGATCTCGCAGTTTCTGACGAGGTCTAGCGGCGCCCTGGCCATCACAACTGATAGGCGGGCTTTGGTGCCCATGAAATCTGCGCTGCGACGGCAGCTAAGCCGGCCCCCTGTGAAAGCCTCAGGGTCCCGAGGTCCGCGACCGCGGTAACGCCGGCGCTCCGCATTTGTATCGATTTGTTATCGATATCGCGGGTTGGACACGCAGAAGTGGTCGCGGCGCGCCGTGCCAATGGGGATAATTCATAGTTCGTCAAAGGTTCGCAGCGAATTCTCCTGACCGGGCCGGACAAGCGGCCCATGCTGCTAGGCTCTGGAAATGCGGACTCAAACGACCAGCTATTTCGCGCGGCTGTTCGCTGGCGATCTGTCGGCCTTTGGCGGTCCTGTAACCGACGAAGCCGTCACCGGCCATATCCGCGCCGAACAGATGTCGCTGGTGCTCGGCTATTCCGTCGGCATCATGCTGGCCAATGCCTGCAACGCCGCGGTGCTGGCGATCGCGCTGTGGCAGTCGCCCGACCGGATTTTCGCGCTGATCTGGGCCCTCGCCGTGGCCGGCGCTGCCATCGGCTTCGGTCTGCAATCCCACGCCGCGCGCCGCATCACCAAGCCGCAATTCGTCTCGCGCCGCGCCATGCACCGGCTCGTTCGCAATGCCCTTCTCCTCGGCGCCGCCTGGGGCATCGTCCCGGCCGCGTTCTTTGCAGGCGCCTCGACCGGCGGGCAGCTCGTCATCACCTGCCTCTGCTCGGGAATGCTGGCCGGCGGCGCGCTTGCCTTCGCCACGATCCCGATCGCGGCCATCGCCTTCACGGCGCCCATTTTCCTGGGGATCGCGATCTGCCTCGGCAGGAACGGCGACCTCGCCTTCCTGCTGATCGCCTTTCTCGTCGTGGTCTACGGAAGCGTGTTGTTGCGCGGCGTGTTCGTCAATTCATTCGCGTTCGCACGGCGCGTGATGCGGCAGATCGAGGCCGAGCGTTCGGTGCGGCAGGACCCGCTGACCCATCTGCCCAATCGCGTCGCCTTCAACGAAACGCTCGATGCAGCCTTGAAGCGGCTCAGCCTCTCCGGCGAGGAGTCCGCGGTGCTTCTGCTCGATCTCGATGGTTTCAAGGAGGTCAACGACAAGTTCGGCCATCCCGCCGGTGACGAGTTTCTGGTCCAGATCGCGAGCCGCCTGCAACGCTGCACCCGCGCGGCCGAGCATGTCGCACGCATCGGCGGCGACGAGTTCGCCCTGGTGATGGCCAATCTGGCGCGCCCCGAGGATGCGCTCGAAATCGCCGAACGCTTCGTTGCGGCCTTCGACGAACCGTTTCGGATCGAGGGCCGCGAGATCGTCGGCGCGACCAGCGTCGGCATCGTGCTGGCGCCGCGCGACGGCAGCACGCAACTCGACATCATGAAGAACGCCGACGCCGCGCTCTACCGCGCCAAGAAGGCCGGGCCGGGCACGGTGTGCTTCTTCGAGCAAGCCGACGACCGCTCGTCCCGCGACCGCAAGGCGCTGCAATCGGATCTGGAAGGCGCCATCGCCAGGGACGAGCTGTTCCTGGTGTTCCAGCCCTTTCTCGACCTCGACGGCAACCGCATCACCGGGTTCGAGGCACTGCTGCGCTGGCAGCATCCCCAGCGCGGGCTGGTGCCGCCGAGCGAGTTCATCCCGATCGCCGAGGAAACCGGGTTGATCCACGAGATCGGCGAATGGGTCGTCCGTCGCGCCTGCGCGACGGTTGCCGAATGGCCCGAAGAGATCAGGGTCGCCGTGAATTTCTCGGCCGCGCAGTTTCACAACAACGGCCTGCTCCAGATCATCGTGCAGGCGCTTGCGGACGCAAAGGTCGCCCCGCACCGCCTGGAGATCGAGATCACGGAATCGATGCTGTTGTCGAAATACGGCTCCGCCGCGTCGGTCCTGAACGCGCTGCTGGAGCTCGGCGTCACCGTGGCGCTCGACGATTTCGGAACGGGTTTCTCCTCGCTGACTTACCTGCGCAAGCTGCCGTTCAGCCGCATCAAGATCGACCAGTCCTTTATCCGCGACATGCTGGTGCAGCCGGACTGCGCCGCAATCGTGAAATCGGTGATTGGGCTGGCGCGCGACCTGCGCATCGGCGTGGTCGCGGAAGGCGTCGAGACCGCCGACCAGCTCGAATATCTCCGCCAGATTAGTTGCGACGAGGTGCAGGGCTATCTCATCAGCCGGCCGGTGTCGGCGGATCAGGTTCGAGCGCTGCTTGATCCGAAGAAGTTGCGGGCGACCTACGCGGCGTAGGCGAGCAGAAACGGCCGGCATACGGCCAAAGTGATGCGATTGACCCATTTGACACCGGCCGATCGCAGACGACGTCCGGTTGGCACGAGGTTTATTTCGCAACCAGATGCGTCGTGGGTGCTATGGCGGCAGGCGCGGACGGGGAAATGGTGAACGTCAGCCAGGTATTCCATCCTGACGGACGGTTGGCTGCACCGAATTCGCCGTATCCCCTCAGACCAAGGAAGCCCTGCATGTCTGCGACCGGGAAGCTGTACCCGATTTGCGGACCGACACCGAAAACGCGTGACCTGAAACTACCGAGGATCGGGTTCTGGCCGGAATCGTCGGTAATTTGCTGGTAGGCGTATCCGACAATGCCGACGAAAAGCTGCTTCGTCAGGTAGTGCGATGCGCCCCAGTCGAAGTGGAAATCGATGCCGCTCCGGTACTGGGTGTCGGGATTCCTGAAATTGTAGGTCAGGCCGGCGACGCCCGAGATTTCGTTTCCTGCCGCCGGGTCGAAATAGGTATAGCCGCCCCCAATGTCGATCGCGCCGTGCCCGAGCCCGATATTGGGAATCCGCGTCGGATCATAGTCGCCGACGGGAACATTGCCCGTGACGTAAGCTATGTAATTGTCGACGCCATGGTTCCATAGCAGTTCCGCGAACGGTGCGAGGTCGCCGTAGGAGGTAAGCGATCCTTCCAGCATTCCGGTGCGCGTCACCACAATCGGTCCGGCTATCGCAGTCAGCGTTCCGGCGATACTGGTGGCGGCTCTGCCGTACTGGCCCGATATGCCTACGACCAACTGACCGCCAAGCACCGCCGTCGCGAATGTATACGATGGCGTAAGGGCGACCAGATCGGCCCGCCCGCTCAGACTCAGATTCAAATTAACATTGACGTTCGCGGGAATTTTGCCGGCCAGGATCTCTTTGGCTGCAGCAGCACTCCCAGCGGCGGCGACGCTGGAATGATAATCGATCACACTGAGCGCCCAGCCCGGTGTCTGCTGCATGGCGGCGAGACTCGCAAACTGACCCGGAAACCAGAATGAGCTACCGCCCTGGTCGGCATGCGAAACATCAGCGCAAAGCACGAGAGCAGCCACCGCTGCCGCATAGTTGATGACGCTGCTTCCCGATTTGTTTGATCTCATTGCAAACCTCTGGGCGGCATTGCAACCAGTGGCGGGCTACTGCAAAGCGCCCCGCGAACCGCGGAACCTTAAGTTACGACGGGCATCCAATACTAGGGCACAAGCAGCGTCCAAATCCGTGACAGAATGGTAACAGCGGGGGATATTAGTATTACGGCGATGACGCAGTCTCGGCTCGACCAAGAGTTGCTTACGCTGGAGATGTTTGGCTTCTTTGCCCGAGCGAGGTCTCTTCTTGGCCTCTAGCCATCCGGCTAGGGCGAACTGAACCTGCCGGCCCCAGAAGGCAGGGCGGACAAGGCCTGCCTTCGTGGGGTAAGCGTATGAGGAGACGCCCTACCCCTCAGACCGCATCCGCTCGCAGCAGTGTGTCAACCGTGATGGTGCCCCGCGCGCGCGAAACGCAGGCGCAGATCTTCTGGTTGCTTTGCTTCTGATGGTCGCTGAAGAAGACGTCGCGGTGGTCGATCTCGCCGTCGACGGCGACAACGTCGATGGCGCACAGGCCGCATTCGCCGCGCTTGCAATCGTACATCACGTCGTGGCCGCTGGCGTTGAGGACATCAAGCATCGAGCGCTCGCGCGGGATCTCCAGCTCGACATCGGAGCCTTTCAGACGCACGCGAAATGTCTCGGTCGGCAGCGTGCCGCTGGAGCCGAACGTCTCGTAGCGGAGATCGGGAAGCGGATGGCCGGCGCGGATCCAGGCGTGGCGCGCGGCATCCAGCATCCGCATCGGGCCGCAGAACAGCGCCAGCGTGTCCTTGGGCACCGAGGCGAACAGGGAGTCGAGATCGAGCCGCTTGCCCTCATCGCTGGCGTGAACGACCAGGCGATCACCAAGCGTTGCGGCGAGATCGTCAAGATAGGCGGCCTCGGTGCGCGAGCGCACCGCGTAATGCAGCGTGACATCGGCGCCGCGCTTCGCCAGCGCCTGCGCGGCGCCGAGGATCGGGGTGATGCCGATGCCGCCAGCGATCAGGCAGTAATTTTGGCGTGCCCAATCGACCGCGAGTAGCGAGGCGGGCGTCGTGATGTCGAGCCGCGCGCCCGGCCGCAACGACCACATATAGCGCGAGCCGCCACGCGAGTCCTCGGCGCGGCGCACCGCGATCCTTAAACCCTGCGACGAGGCTTCCCCGACCAGAGAATAGGACCGCGTCTCGGGCTGCCCGTCGATGGTAACGCTGATATTGATGTGGCTGCCGACCGGATAGGCGGCGCCGTCGAACTGATCCGGCCGGATCAGGAATTCGCGGATGCCGGGCGCGAGATCGCGCGTCGAGACGAGCGTGGCCGGAATCCAGGTTTCGATGAAGCGCATGGTGACTGCCCTCAATCGGTTGCGGACTTGATCAGCGCAAGCGCCGGCAAGAGGTCGAGATGGGTCCGGTTGCGCAGTGCGAGCCGCAAATTGCGCACCGCGAGCCGCGCATGCTCGCGCATGATCGCTTCGGCGCGGGCGCCTTCGCGGTTCTCGATCGCGTCGATCACGACGCGGTGGTGCTCCTGCCCGATGACCAGGATTTGCTGTGCCTCGGGCAGCGCCGACTGCGCCATCACGAAACCGCTCGGGGACGCAAACGGCAGCGCCGAGGCGCGATCGATCTGCCGGATCAGCGGCGGGCTACGCGACAATTCCGTGAGCAGAGCGTGGAAGCGCGCGTTCAGCGTGACATAGGACGAGAAGGCGTCGACCGAGATCGGCACCTGGCGCAGCAACTCGTCGATCGCGGCCAGGCACTCCTTCAGCGGCTCGAGCTCGCGCGCGGAGACGCCGCGCTCGGCGGCAAAGCGCGCGGCGAGCCCTTCCAGCGTGCCGCGCAGCTCGATGGAATCAGAGATGTCGCGCTCGGAGAACGCCTTCACCATGAAGCCGCCGGAGGGAATCGCCTCCAAGAGGCCCTCCTCCTCCAGCCGCACCAGCGCCATGCGCACCGGGGTGCGCGAGGCGCCGGTCGTCTCCACCGCCTGGAGCTCGGAGATGCGCTCGCCGGGGCGCAATGAACCCGACAGGAGCTGGTCGCGCAGCGCGAGCTGCGCCTTCACGGTCTGCGAGACGGAGCGGTCGACGTCACGCTCGGCCATGTCGGCTTACTCCGCGGCCTGAAGGTGCTGCGGCGGGTTTTCCTTCGCCACCATCTTGTCGATCAGCTTGCGCGTCCACATCGCGCCGGCGTCGATGTTGAGATTGTAGAAGATGCGATCAGGGTTCTCGTCCATCGCGCGCTGCTGCGCCTCGAGGATGAGCTCGTCCTCGTGGAAGATGCCGGAGACGCCCTCGCGGATCTCGGTGGTGATGCGCTGCTCGCCGAGCTGATAATTGCGCACGAAGGCCCAGAAATAGTGGCAGGTCTTCTCGGTCTCCGGGGTGATGGTGTTGAGCACGAAGCCGTTGACGCCCCGCGAGCGGTCGCCTTCGGGCGCGCCGGTGCCGGTCGGCGCCACGCCGACGTCGATCGCAATGGTGCACGGCGCCTCGAAGCGGATGATCTGCCAGCGATCGACGAGACCGGACTTGCCGAGCTGCTTGGCCCAGAACGGCGGCGCCTCGATGCCGCGCATCCAGCGCGTCACCGTCACCGTCTTCTCGCCATGAGTGACGTCGAACGGCGCCTCCGCGACCGCCTCGTTGCCGATGGACGAGCCGTGCACGAATGTCTCGTGGGTGAGGTCCATGAGATTGTCGAGCACGAGGCGGTAGTCGCAATTGACGTGGATGGTCTTGCCGTCGCCAGCCCAGGCCGGGTCGTGATTCCAGTGCAGGTCCGGCACCAGCGCGGGATCGGCCAGCGCGGGATCGCCCATCCAGAGCCAGATGTAGCGGTGACGCTCGACCACGGGATAGGCGCGCACGCAGGCCGACGGGTTGATGGTCTCCTGCGAGGGCATGAAGGTGCAGCGCCCTTGCGCATTGTACTTCAGGCCGTGATAGCCGCAGACGACGGTGTCGCCGTCGAGCCGGCCCTTGGACAGCGGCACCAGGCGGTGCCAGCAGGCATCCTCGAGCGCGGCGACCGAGCCATCGGCCTTGCGGTACATCACGACGTGCTTGCCGCAGATCGTCCGCGGCAGCAGTGCCGGCTTGACGTCGGCGTCCCAGGCGGCGGCATACCAGGCGTTCATCGGGAAGGGTTTTGTCACCGGTCTCACTCCCAAAGCTTTTGAATACGTTATGTATACAATAGCGGAGGAATGGAATCGTTCAAGGGCAGATAAGACGTAGTATAATACCTTTATATCTAATCGTGTATACACATCTTCTCCGCCGTCATTCCCCGCGAAGGCGGGGAATCCAGTACGCCGCGCCGGTCATTAGTTCACTCAACTGGCGCCACGGCGTACTGGATCACCCGCTCTCGCGGGTGATGACACCTGTTGATGCGGCGAGTCCTCCCTTGGAGGAGCAGTGGCAGCGGCGCTTGGCTCGACGACTACGCCCCGAATACCTTCGCCAATCCTGCCTGAGCCTCCTGCTGAATCGCCTTCAGGTGCTCGGGGCTGCGAAAACTCTCCGCGTAGATCTTGTAGACGTCCTCGGTGCCCGACGGCCTGGCGGCGAACCAGCCGAAATCGGTTTCGACCTTGATGCCACCGAACGGCTGGCCGTTGCCGGGCGCCTTGCTCAGCGTGGCGCGGACGGGATCGCCGGCGAGATCCTTCAGGCCAAGCTGCTCGGGCGTGACGGACTTCAGGATGTTTTTCTGCGGCGGGGTCGCGGCAACGTCGATGCGCGCGTAATGGGGCACGCCGAACTCGGCGGTGAGGTCGTTGAAGAGCTGGCTCGGATCGCGGCCGGTCTTGGCCATGATCTCGGCCGCGAGCAGGCCGAGGATGATGCCGTCCTTGTCGGTCGTCCACACCGTGCCGTCGCGGCGGAGGAACGAGGCGCCTGCACTCTCCTCGCCGCCGAAGCCGAAGCCGCCCGTGAGGAGGCCATCGACGAACCATTTGAAGCCGACCGGCGTCTCGACCAGCTTGCGGCCGAGCTTTTTCGCGACGCGGTCGATGATCGAGCTCGACACCACGGTCTTGCCGATCGCGGCGTCCTTGCCCCAGTTCGGGCGGTGCGCGAACAGATAGGAGATCGCGGTCGCAAGATAATGGTTCGGATTCATCAGGCCGCCGGTGCGCGTCACGATGCCATGGCGGTCCGCGTCGGTGTCGTTGGCGAAGGCGACGTCGAAGCGGTCTCGCATCGCGATCAGGCTCGCCATCGCGTAAGGCGAGGAGCAGTCCATGCGGATCTTGCCGTCCCAGTCCACCGTCATGAAGCGGAATGTCGGGTCGATCGCCTCGTTCACCACGGTCGCCTTCAGGCCGTAGCGCTCGATGATCGGATGCCAGTAATGCACGGCGGCGCCGCCGAGCGGATCGATGCCGATGTTGACGCCGGCGGATTTGACCAGGTCGAGATCGACGACCTTGCCGAGATCGGCGACGTAGGGTGTGACGTAGTCATAGGCGTGGACGTTCGCAGATTTGCGTGCCCTTGCGTAGTCGGTGCGGTTCAGGCCCTTGAGTCCGTCGGCGAGATAGGCGTTGGCGCGCTTCTCGATCACGGAGGTCGCGTCGGTATCGGCCGGCCCGCCATGAGGCGGATTGTATTTGTAGCCGCCGTCCTCGGGCGGATTGTGCGACGGCGTGACGACGACTCCATCCGCGAGGCCCGAGGTGCGGCCCTTGTTGTAGGTCAGGATCGCGTGGGAGATCACCGGCGTCGGCGTGTAGCCGCCGTCCTTGTCGATCATGACGTCGACGCCGTTGGCCGCGAACACCTCGACGGCGCTGACCAGCGCCGGCTCGGCCAGCGCATGGGTGTCGATGCCAATAAAGAGCGGGCCGGTCAGCCCCTTTTCACGTCGGTAATCGCAAATTGCCTGCGTAGTCGCGAGGATATGGCCTTCGTTGAAGCTGGTCTTGAACGAGGTGCCGCGATGGCCGGAGGTGCCGAACGCCACCCGCTGCGCGGGATCGGCGACATCAGGCTTGCCAGCGAAATAGGCTGTCACCAGCCGCGGAACGTTGGTGAGCACGTCCGGCGAGGCCTGCTTGCCCGCCGCGGGATGAACATCAGCCACTGGATATACCTCGTCCTGTCGTAGAGATTGCGCAATACCATAGCATCGGCCAAGCCCCCGCCAAGAGCACAACACCCGCGATGGGGCGGCCGTTCCTGAGATCATGCTATGGTCTTCCGATCGGGGCTATTCGAGTCGGGGCATGATGCTGTTTCAGAGGCTCTTGGTTGTTCTGGTGGCCTGGCTTGCGACGGCCGGCATCGCGCCCGATGCGATGGCCGCGGAGTTCTATACCGAGGATTTGCGTATCCCGATGGCCGAGGCCGGGCCGCAGGGGCTGGAGGCGTTCCTGGTTCGGCCGGCCGGGACCAAGCGCTATCCGCTCGCGCTTCTCAGCCACGGCTCGCCGCGCAGTTTCGACGATCGCGCGACGATGTCCGCGCACAAATATTACGGCATCGCTCTCGAATATGCCCGGCGCGGCTTTGCCGCGCTGATCGTGATGCGGCGCGGCTACGGCACCTCGCCCGGTGGGCGCGTCGATAGCGTCGGGGGCTGCGCCAATGCCGCTTATCTGCCGGCCGCGGCGGTCGCGGTGGCTGATTTACGCGCGGCGATGGAGGCGATGGCGCGCAGGGCCGACGTCACCACATCAGGTATGATCGCTGTCGGCCATTCCGCCGGTGGGTTCGCCACCGTCGCGTTGACCGCGCAGGCACCAGCGGGTCTCGTCGCCGCAATCAGCTTTGCCGGCGGGCGCGGCTCGCGCGACGACGACGACGTCTGCAATCCGATTGGGCTGGTGCAGGCCTTCGCCACGTTCGGCAAAACCGCGCGCGCGCCGATGCTGTGGGTCTATGCCAGCAACGATTCCTACTTCGGTCCCGAACTCGCGCGCCGCCTCCATGACGGATTTCGCGCCAATGGCGGCAACGCGAAATTCATCGCAGCGCCGCCTTACGGCGACGATGGCCACTATCTCTATTCGGTGGTGAGCCGCCCGCAATGGACGCCGTATCTCGACGCCTTCCTGCGCGAGCGAGGTCTCGGCCACGACGTCCTGAGCCCGCCTGATCCGCTCCCGCCGCCGGGCCAGCTCAGCGAGGCCGCGCGCGCCGAGTTCGCGCGCTATCTTACCAGCACGATGCCGCACAAGGCTTTTGCGGTGTCGCCGAATGGCGGTTACGGCTGGCGTTCGGGGCGGGCGACGGCCGACGACTCCCAGCGCGATTCACTTGCCGCCTGCACAAAATGGTCGTCCGCCTGCACGCTCTATGCGGTCGACGACAAATTGACCGGGGCTGCGCCAAGCATATCAACCGACCAGAGCTCGCGGTCGCGATAGCCTCGCTGCGCTTTGGCCGCTCCCGCCTCCGAGCCGGGCCGCACCCCGAGCCGCCAGAAAATCGGTTGTTAACTCGAAAGAGATAATACCTGCTTCATGCTGCGGGATCGAACACACATCAATGCCCGCGCGACGTGGAAACGCGTTGCGATCGCCGTGCTTTGGTTGGCATCCACCTCCGTGCACGCTCAGGACAGCGCCCTGAACAACGCGGAACCGAAATTGGCGGCGGGCGCTCGCGATGCAGATCTCGGCGCTGGAGAGACGCCGGCGTCGCGGGCGGCAATCCGAAAAATTATCGAAAGAGAAACGGCCAAGACCGATCTGCCCGCCGACATCGCGGAGGCCGTCGTCTTCGTTGAAAGCGGATACAATCCAGGCACCATCGGCGCCGTCGGCGAGATCGGCCTCATGCAGGTTCGGCCCGAAACGGCAGCGATGCTCGGATTCCGGGGAAATAACGCAGAGCTCGCAGAGCCCGACATCAACATCCACTACGGCGTTCTCTATCTGAGCCGCGCATGGCGCCTGGCGGGCGGGGACCTTTGTCGAGCCCTGATGAAATATCGAGCCGGTCATGACGAGGAGTCCATGACCCCGCGCTCCCAGGTCTATTGTCATCGCGCCCGCAATCGCCTTGTCTCGATGAACTCGACGAGTGTGGGAAACCAGGCTGCGGCCGTCCCAGATGTGGCACCGGCGCCAACACCGACACCCACCGTCTCGAAGTCAGCGCAGAATCAGAAGTCCGCGCACAATCAAAAGGGACCGGCACAGCCGAAGGACGTTTACGCGCGTTACCGTCAAGGCACGGCGGTCGCGAGCAGGGCCTATTGGGCAGCACAGGAAGCCCGGGTCCGCCTCATCAAGGCTCGCGTCGAAGCCAAGTGGAAACGGGTCGCATCACGCCAATAGAATTAGAGTTGCTGCCTCGAGACGAGCAGCGATTGGACGAACGACATTTTTGAAACCGAACTTTGAAACCGAACCTGAATAGAGATCATGCACAATAGTTTGAGAGTTTTGTTTGCAATCGTCGCGACCGGCGCAGTGGCCTTGTCGGCCTTTCTCGCGATTCGGTTCCTGGTCGGTTTCAGTGGCTGAACCCGATCGCGCAGGCACCATGTCGTGCTGCGCCTGCGTCTAGAGCCGCTCGCTCAGCGCGAGCTTGTAGCCGACGCCGGTAACTGTGGTGATGACGGGCGTGCCGCTGCCGACCAGCTTGCGGCGCAGCCTCGCCACCAAGGCATCGACAGTGCGGATGTCGACCTCGGCCTGGCGGTTGCTGACCACCTCGATCAAATAGTCGCGGCTGAGCGGCCTGCCGTCGGCACCGACGAGCGCCGCGAGCAGGTCGAATTCGGCGCGCGTCAGCGCCACCGGCTTGCCGTCGCTGCCGAGCAGCTCGCGCCGCGTCAGGTCGATGATCCAGTCGCCGAAGGCGATCGAATTATGGTTGCGCGCCGCCTTGCGGTCGATCGAGCGCCGCCGCAGCACGCTTCGCGCGCGCGCGAGCAGGTCGCGCAAATTGATCGGCTTGGTAACGTAGTGGTCGCCCGCGACCTCGAGGCCGAGGATGCGATCGACGTCGGTGTCGCGGCGGGTGACGAAGATGATGCCCGCGTTGCTGGTCGCCTGGATCTCCTTGGCGAGATCGAAGCCGTCGCCATCAGGCAGCTGCACGTCGAGGAAGACGAGATCGGTCCGCGTCCGCAGCGCCTGGCGGCATTCGGCGCAGGAGCCGGCGCCGACCACTTCGAAATTGTTTTCGCTGAAATAACCGACCAGCATCGTCCGCGTCACCGGATCGTCCTCGACCACGATCAGCCGCTCGCGGCCGGCGACACGCAATTCCTGAACTGCGGAATCAGCCACGATGTTGGATGTCCTGTGTGCTTGCGGGCCGGCCTGGAAGCTCAGGTCGCCGAGCGCGCCGTCCTGTGAACGTACATTCACGACTCGTTCGAGCCCCCTCGAATTGCCTGCTGCAATACTAGGCGCGTTATCGCGCCCAAACAACATTGGTCACGATCGAGCTGGATTAAGTATGAATTGGCCCACACTTCTCATCCCACGCATCATGTTCGGGAGCCCCGCACAAGCGGCTGTTGTGCGGGCTGAAGCCCATCCCGCGGCCGCTTGCCACGCCAAGAGCTTCAAATCTACTGTGGCGCCCGAAAAGCCTGACCCAGGAGGTGGCGCCATGGAAATCATCCTGCTCGGCACCGGGGGCCCGCGCCCGGACCCGCGCCGCATGGCGACGACCACGCTGATCAGGCTCGGCGAGGAAAATGTCCTGATCGACGCAGGCCGCGGCGTCATGGTGCAGCTCAGCAAGGCCGGCGTGCCGCTCGGCTCGATCAACACGGTCTTTCTCACCCATCACCATTTCGACCACATCGGCGACCTCTACGATGTGATGCTCAATTCATGGTTGCACGGGCGCAAGGACGATCTGCGCATCTATGGACCGCCGGATACCGAACGGCTCGTCAATACGCTCGTCACGCAGGTCTACGACAAGGACATCGCCTGGCGCGATCAGGGCGAGCCGAGCTTTGGCGGGTGGAAACCTGTCGTCGCGACCGACATTATACCGGGCCCCATTCTCGACACCGGGCGCTGGAAGATCAGCGCCGAACTGGTCTCGCATGGCGACGGCCTCGACATGTCGCCGGCCTTCCTCGCACGCTGGATGTGTCTCGGCTATCGCTTCGAGGCCGAGGGCAAGGTCATCGCAATTTCCGGCGACACGGTGCCCTGCCCCGGTCTCGAGCGGTTGGCTGAGGGGGCCGACCTGCTGGTCCAGTGCTGCTTCCTCGCCACGCCGGAGATCGACACCGAGCACCTGCGCCGGCTTGCGAAATTCACGATCGCCTGCGGCGATACAGTCGGGAAGGTCGCGGCCAAGGCCGGCGTCAAGAAGCTCGCGCTGACCCATCACCGGCCTCGCACCGACGATTCCATGCTGAACGCGCTGCTTGCGGACGTCAGGCGGGACTACGCAGGTCCAGTCGTGCTCGGCGAGGACCTCACACGGATCGAGGTCTGAGAACTCGAGATGCGCGAAGGCCGTCCGGCCTCAGGACGATCCAACCTCAACCCGAAACGACAACTGCTCCTCCGTTCCGGGCGCGATGTGCATCAGGCCCGGCTTGTCGGTGAACTCGCCGTCGAAGCCGGCCGGACTGGCATAGCCGCGCCAGGGCTCAATGCAGAGGAACGGCGCGCCCGACGGTTTCGACCAGACGCCAAGCTCGCGAAAGCCTCGCCATGACATTTCCAACCACGGCCCGGCGGACGCGCCCTGCTCCGCGGCATAACGGACCGAATTGCTCGCGATCCGATCGAAGATGATTGCGTCGTCGACGAACAGGGATTCGGACAAGGGCAACACGGAGCCTTTGATCGGGCTCGGCTCCGTTGCCGGACGCAGCAAGCCGCCGTCGAGACGGCGGACGGGAGATGGCTCTGCGTTCGCGAAGCTCAGCGCGTAACTCTCCTTCGCTAGTCCCGGTTGGAGCGGCCAGTTGAAAGCGGGATGGCCGCCGAGCGAGGCCGGCAATATCTCCTTGCCGGTGTTCGCGACCACGAGTGAAAGATCGAGACCGGATTCGTCGAGCGCATAGGTTGCCGTCAGGCGGAACGCGAAGGGGTAGAGCGCGCGCGTCGTCTCGCTGTCTTCGAGCACCAGGACACAGCGACTTTCGCCACGTTCTGCCCACGCAAAGCGGCTGTCACGCGCGAAGCCGTGCTGGGTCATCCGGTAGGTCCTGCCCCGGTGCCGCAATTCGTCATTGGCGAGACGCCCGACGATCGGAAATAGCAGCGGCGCATGGCGCGGCCAGGCCGGCTCCGCCTGCCAGACGAACTCGACGCCGGCATCGCTCGCCAGTGAACACATCTCCGCGCCTTGCGCCTTGATGGTCGCGGTAAGGCCGCCGCTGCGGATCGTGTGCGTGTCATACGTCGTCATAAGAGATATCTCCAGACTTTTCCGAACACACGAGCGCGTCAAATCCCGCTGACGAGGCGACTTACCTTTGGCCTAGCGCCGCAGGCTTGCTCAAATTGGGTTCGTTTTGCCAGATTTTTCGATTGCTCCCTCACCTCTGTGATCGCTCGGTTCCGTGCCCCGGAGCCGGGACGTCGCTAGCCGGCGTTGCCTGTGAGCTCGGCATTCGTAGCGTTCCAACGCAGCTAACCCTTTTACCTGTTCAGGGGACGGACACTGGAGATTCAGCTTTGCTAGCAAGTCTTTCCTTACAACTGTAACGCGCAGCAATTGCAATTGGGCCTGCGCCGTTTCCAGCGCTGCCAGCCGCTGTAGTTGGCTGGCGCCTGCCGGGGTCAACAGCTGCGCTAATCCGTAAGCCTGCGTTCCGACTGCAGGACCAGCGGCTGTGGAAATTGCAAGACCATGGCGCAGGGCATTGCGGCTCGACTTGAGCTGCCCGGCCGGACTTCTCGGCCCTGTACTCCGCTTGGCATTCTCGCGATTAGCTCTGATCTGCTTTTCAGTGGCCATGATGATGTTGGACTTCTGATTCAACGGCCATTGTTACTTTCGCCTCTTGACAAGACCTAGGCTCGCCCAAGTGACGCAGCCTTCGATCCTGCTTCGCTTCCACCTCTTGGCAAGACCCACGCTGGTTGGCTTGATGAAGACCTGCTCCATCGGTCGATGTCGACTCCAGCTCTTGGCAAGACCGGAGATCAACGTGATTGTGCGCATCGAAATCCTGGTTCGCTTCCGTCTTCACCTCTTGGCAAGGCCCATGCCGACCCGCATTTAGATCTCCTTGGTCTTGTGCCTGAACCTCTTGGGGAGACCGGCGCCTTCTGATGTCGTTTTGAATTTTTCGGCGGCTGCGTTCGCGCGATGAAACCATTCCCTCAAACATCAAGATTGCGTCGCTATTGTTTTGTGCGGATCGCGCAAGTAGCTCTGCTTCCGTGATTCCATACGTCGCCAGCTGAGACCGAATCTCTTGGCGCTCCTTCTTGTTCTCGCTAAAATACCTGCTTGCCCGATGATCGGCGGTGTCGTCGGCCTTCTTCAATCTCTTGGTAAGATGCTCGCCTGGGAGAATCTCGCTCATGAACTGCTGCACAGCAAGCCGCTGGCCTCCGCGGATGATTGCATTAGTCGTTCGCCGAAAAACTCGTTCCTCCCATAATTTAGTGGCCATGTCGTTGAGCTCAATCCAATCCAAGAAGGTTTCCGGCGGACGCTCGTCGATCATCGCCGAAACCATATTCCAATAACCGTTCGGGTCTTCGCCTTCGAGCAGGACAGGCTCAACGAAAAGTCCAATGACGTGATCTGGGATCTTGTTGGCCAAAGCGTGCGCAGCTTTGGTCTGCGCTTCGATTCGTACTCGCATTCTTACTCCGTTGCCGGCCCGACGAATCAAACCATACAATTTATTCGCCGATATTCCAGAGGTGATATTTTCCGCGTTAATTTGAATTAACGAGTTCGCTAGATGACGCTGTCCAGCGCGCAGACCATCGGTTCACACCCCCTTCTCATTTTTCTAGTGATTGTCTTTTGTACTAAGGTCAAAACCATGGATGGGTAAATGCGTTGCGAAACGCGCGGCGCGGCTAGGGCGGTCATCATAGTCACGCAGCAAGAAAGGGCCCAGCTACGGTGTTGGGTCCTGCATCAAGCGGGGCGGAATCTATTGACCTCTTCTTGGTTTTGATCCTCATGACTCCAAATTGTTTCCGGATCGGAGACGCACTGCTTGCAACTGTCGGTCGGCCTTGTGACGCACCAGGGTCGTCGCAGACCAAAGGTCGGACAATCGCCAACCCGCGACAGTTTCAGCGTCTTGTGGCGAGCACGGGGGATGCCCGTTCAGCGCTCGGCCTGAGCGGAGTTCACCCGACGGGGCAGACGATAACATTCCTGCAACGGAAAGGCAGGCTACCGCGGCCCGGTGCTTGATCGCACGTTCCGAATCAACCGTGGTTCTTCTTTTGACGGATGAGCAGCTAATCAGGGGTGTTCTTTAATGCACGAGCCAAGCGAGCCAACACCACTATGGTGCAATCGCGCGCCATTTTTGTTGATGCATCATCATTATCGTCTACACTTCGTTGGTTCACTGATAATGGCATTCAGGAATGCCAAGCTCGTCGATTTCGCCTGCGATGAATGAAAGCGACGCAATCGAGTCTCCCGAAAAGTGAACAATCCAAGCAGCAGCGCGCTATTGTGACAAAAATCTAAGGAAGGACCGCCCGCACTGAAGCTCGTGAGCGAGAACGCTGATCACGACATCGCTACCTTGCGCGCAAAACAGCAAGTGAAAAGGCACTTGGCCGATCTTGCCGCGGCAATCTTGAGGACTGTAGCTGGAAGCCCATCTGCTGCACCGATAATGCCAAACGTTTTGAGGCTGCTTGAATCTCAGAAACAGCTCTTAGTGCTGAGCGGTACTCAGCTTGCGCCAGATGACGAGAGGCAAGCGCTCAGTCTTCCGAAGGTTGAGCGCCGTCCGGACGGTTCCGACCTCGAGTATCGCGAATTTGAATACGCGGCGGGGATAGAGACAATTATGATCGGAGCGCTTCGCCTGGCAGCCCACCTAGTGCTGAAAGAACGTGAACATTTGGGCGGAAAGTATTCGACGTTAGCAATCGAGGAAGGAGTCGCGCACGTTGTCAGAGCAACAAGGGGGCCGAAAAAGAAAAACGGTAATCGAGCCAGACCGGTCACACCACCGAGGAAGTCTCGCGCTTTTGAATATGACTGGGATTGAGAGGCCCGCGGTATCACGCTGCACGCACAGACTTTGGGATTGCCAAGAACGGTTTAATCTTGATGGTATCGACACCATTGGACTGCGACCGAGCGGAGGTTCTCCGCTCTGTCGCTATTTTACTGGAAGCGAGTTCAGAGCTGACGCGGGTCGTGGATCAGCGTACCTACGTTTCGCTGCATTCTTCCGCGCAAGTGTTGTCGCGCGATGGAGAGCGGCATTGCGCAATCGCAGTGGAATTCAAGCGATGAAGCGAATTCGCAGCAGGACGATCTGGCGTTCGCCCTCATCGAAGCTGGAGTCGTGGAGATGATGAAATAGCGGCGATCCGCCGGAATATCTTCGCTTAGTCATACGCATGAATATGGATCGCCTAGGCGCACCAATATGAGATCGTCGACCGCCATTATCGCAGCCGCCCGCTCCTTGCGCAGGCGCGGGATCACGGTCAGCAAGGCCATCGAGTCTGATCGGCACCTGATGCATAGAGAGTCATAGGCACTTTGTTCACAACCAGAGCGATTTGCGACCGATAGCGCGCGATCTGGGGCCAATGCGCCACGTGAAGACGTTCGGCGGGAATCGGCGCACTGAAGGCCGGCCGATTCAAATGACGGACAACAGTGTGGAAGTTGGTCCTTGCGGAGCATCTTGAGCGGGCTTCGACGATGAATGGCGCGCCGACGAAGCTTTCGAAGAAGTGTTCGACGTAGGCACAACGCACCCACGTGCCGACTTCGCTGCGCCCTTTAGGAAGGCGATCGGCCTGCTCGCAGGTATCAGTGCTTTTTCCTGCCCCAACTGCGCTCTCCGTGGGTTGTGGCCAACGCAAAACCGGCAGTACCGAGATCTGGCTTCATGGAAGCGTGGCTCGTACAGATCATTGGGAAAGCGGCGATCCGCCGGGAGTATCGCCACTTACGACCACGACGGCCAGGCGCTCACGAACCGAACTCTCGAAGGGCGCGGCCGAACTCGGCCTGGAATCCTGCCGATCGCCAACTCGCGGCTAAGGCCGCGGACGATCAAGGTCTTGCCCTGGCCCGAACTGACGCGACGCCGAGTCGAATGGGGCCGTCCGGCGTCAATCCGATGTTTGAGAATCTACGTAGAAGCTAGCGTGATGGTTTGCGTAGCCGGACCCCCGCGCCGCCCCCATTCTCGTCGATAAACTCCACGCCTCCCATTTCCAGCGCTGAGCGGAGTGCCTCGATCGTTCGCTCCTTCAACTCGTCTCCGCGCTCAAACCTCGCAACCGTGTCAATCGCCACTTTCGCCTCCGAAGCAAGCTCGCGAACGCTCCATCCCAAGGCCGCACGGGCCATTCGGCACTGCACCGGCCGAAAAATCATAACTTTTTACTTTTTTCAGTTGAAAATACTGATTTGAGCTTATCGTGTAATTATTCTGATTTTGTTTCAACGTTACGAATCCTCGAGGCGAACATGGGAGTTCTCGATGCTACTTGATTCAAGCCATCGTCGCAGCTTCATTGGCGGATCCGACGCTCAGATCATCATGGGAGATGATCAGGAAAAGCTCGTCAGGCTTTGGCGTGAAAAGCGTGGCGAGATTGCGCCCCAGGACCTCAGCCAAGAACTGATTGTCCAACTCGGCAAGATAACCGAGGACCTCAATCGAAGCTGGTACGAGCGGACTAGCGGCCACACGGTCGAGGACGTACAGCGGAAGGTCCGGCACCCGGTCCACAAATGGATGGGCGCGACGCTCGATGGGCGCGTCGAGCAGACCGGGGCCGTGTTCGGGGCCAAGTTCATGCTGCCCTGGAATTTCTCGGAGGAGGTTGCAGCCGAGAAGCACATGGCGCAGCTGCAGCACAACATGTGGGTCATCGCAGCGCGGGCGGCGGAGCTCTCCATCATCACTGGAGGCGGCAGATGGGTGGAGATCAAAATTCACGCCGACCCGCTCTATCAGCACCTGCTGCTCACCGCAGAGAGAAGGTTTTGGCGCTGCGTCCAAACGGGCGAGCCTCCCGTCCTGTTCAACATTGAGACACCCCGCCCGAGGTTCGAGGCGGTCAAAACCGTCGACATATCCGCTTCCACTGAATGGGCGGACCTAGCCGCCACCTACCTCCGCACGCTGGAGGCACATGGGGAGCATGAAGCCGCTAAGGCTGATTTGAAGAAGGCCATGCCGCAGGACGCCAAGGAGGCAACTGGCCACGGGGTGAAGGCAAAGCGCTCCAAGTCTGACGCTATCAGCTTCGATTCCTATTCCATGGAGGGATCCGATGCACCGGTCCAGTGAGCGTATCGGGACCATCGCAGCCGCCCTTGCCCGGGCCCAGGCGGAACTGATGAACTCGGAGAAGATCCTAACCGCCGCTATTCGGTCGCCCTACCCGCGAGAGGACAACAGGACCTTGCGCTACGCTTCTCTTGCCTCGGGCCTGGACATCATCCGCAAGACTCTGAGCCAGCAAGAGATCGCAACGATCCAGACCACCCGGATCGAGCAGCCCACCGGCCACATCCATCTCACCACCCTGCTTGCCCACGCCTCAGGGGAATGGATTTCCTCCGACTTGCCGGTCTGCTCTGGGAAAGACATCGAGGCGCCCCACCGAATGGAAGCAGCGCTAACCTATGCCCGACGTTATGCCCTGTTCGCCTTCGTGGGAATCGCCGGCCAGGATGATCTGGACGCTCCCGATGCGATGACTGGATCCCCGGCCGCGGCCGAACCGCGACCTACCCCGAGGCCAAGAGGCAAGTCACCCAATGGCCTCGTCAACCGCTATACGATTTTGTCGCCCCAACGTTCCTCCGAGCTCTCGGAGCGATTGCTTCACGAGCTCGCATGCCGCGGCGACACTTTGGTCTTGGGCGAAGACCAACCTACGGCGCAAGACACCCTCCTTGAGGCAGACGCCCGCATTGTTGCGGCTTACCCCGCGAAGTTCGAGGTAACGGCTGCTCCCGAACTCGCCGAAGCTGACCCACAATCGGCAGCATCGACCGCTCCGGTTTCCGCGCAGCGGAATCTTCGACCGGTGACTACTGGTCCTGCCGTGGAACAGCAAGGCGCTGGCCTCGCCTTTCCAAAGGAGCCCCCGCGAAAGCGCAGCAAGGTACACCTTGCCTTCGTCCGGAGCCAAGCTTGCCTCAACTGTAAGAAACACCCTGTCGATGCTCACCATCTGAAGTTTGCGCAAGCTCAAACATTAGGTCGCAAAGTCAGCGATGAGTTCACCGTTCCACTTTGCCGGTCGCACCACCAAGCTCTGCATCGGCACGGAAACGAACGCTCGTGGTGGAGCAATATGCAAATCGAACCCTTGCGAGTTGCAAAAGAATTATGGACTGCGAGCCCGATCAATTTAGGCATCAGCGAGATGTCGGAGGCACGAAGACAATGAACCGTGCTTTGCGGAAGGAGCGGAGCCGACTCCTAACGGCACCACCCGGCAATTCACTTCGGTTTTTTCGCAACAAGGCTGGTCTGAAAAGAGCGGAGCTAGGACGTAAACTCGGAATTTCTGGAGAAACCATTCGAAAATTGGAGCAATGCGACATATGGCTCGACGCCAATCGAGCCGCGGAAATCGGTCGCGTCCTTTGCGTACCCTACGAACTACTAGGCTTTAGCTACGCGTCGGAGCCCTACGTTTGGGCGGCCAAGCCTATTCCAGTAGTGGGTGAGATCACGGCAAACGATGAAGTCAAATTTGCACAAACTGACCATTATGTAGCTGGTGGCGCGCACCTTCCTCACGGCTGCGTCGCGCTTGACATCAAGGTCGGCAAAATGCGGGGCTGGCATCTCACTTATCGAGAAAACGCACAACAGACAATGTCAAGGGAAGTTCTAGCTCAACAACGCCAGTGTGAGAACTTCTTGGTGCATCTCGTCAATGGCACGACTTGGTGGCGGTACATCCAGCCGTCCTTGACGAATGATCGATATCACCTCCACTCGCGATGTCTCGACACGATCAATGACGTTCGGATTGCATGGGTTTCCGAAATCGTGGGATTCGAGTTCGAACGATACCAACTCCCAACACGTGCTCAATTGAAGGTCGAAACAGAAAGCCACCGTGCACCACCACGACCCGGTCGACATCTAGCCTGATCTATTGCTTTCGAAACAGCAAACTAAACTAAGATCTCGACCTAAAACAGAGCGTGCAAGGTGCCCAGGATGTTTGGACGCTTTTTCCAGCCAGTGCTGACAGATCCGCTCTGGAATAATTCATCGGGTGCACCGGCATTTGGCCAGATCTTCGGCCTAGAAGAAATCGAGCCAGAAACCGTTACCTCGTAATTGTCAGCAGATCAGTTCGCCAGGTCGACGCCCCAGTTCAACTAAGAGATAGTCGCGTTTCAGGCGCATATATTTTCGCCTTGCTTGGGCATTCAGCATGCTTACCATTACGTTCTCTCTTCTCTTTGCGAGATCACCTCATGTTGCCCAAGCCGAAATTCGCCCAACACCTATGCCTTCGAATCCGAGCCCATGGTGAAGGCGACCGGGTTTCGTTAGTACGACGCGCCCTGGCTGTTTCAGAAGGAAATCAACCTGATGCGTGCAGGCGCTCGGCATGGGGCTGGGTGCGCTGATCGCGGAGCTCGGCGTCAAACAGGAGATCGTGACCGGCCATGATTTCCGCGGCTATTCGGCCTCGATCAAATACGCGCTGATCTCCGGCGTGATGGCGGCCGGGTGCAAGGTGCACGACATCGGCTCGCGGTGACGCCGATGGCCTATTTCGCGCAATTCGATCTCGACGTCCCCTGCTGCGCCATGGTCACGGCCTCGCACAACGACAATGGCTGGACCGGCGTGAAGATGGGCGCCAATCGTCCGCTGACCTTCGGCCCCACGAGATGACGCGGCTGAAGGAGATCGTGCTGGGCGCCGAGTTCAAGAACAAGGCCGGCGGCTCCTATCAGTTCCACGAAAATTATCCGGCGCGCTACATCGCCGACCTCACCAGCCGTCCGAAGCTGAAGCGCAAGCTGAAGGTGATCGCGGCTTGCGGCAACGGCACCGCGGGCGCGTTCGCGCCGCAGGTGCTGGAGGCGATCGGCTGCGAGGCGATCCCGCTCGATACCGAGCTCGACCACACCTTCCCGAAATACAACCCTAATCCCGAAGACATGGAGATGCTGCACGCGATCCGCGACGCGGTGCTGTAGCACAAGGCCCATGTGGGTCTCGGTTTCGACGGTGACGGCGATTGCTGCGGCGCGTCGACAACACCGGTGAGGAAATCTTTGCCGACAAGGTCGGCGTGATGCTGGCGCGCGACATGTCGACGTGAAGTCGACCGGCCTCTTCATCACCGATCCAGTGCTCGCCGGCTTCGAGAAGTCCGGCCACTTCTTCTTCAACAAGCCGTATGGACGCGGCTATGATGACGGTCTCGTCTCGCCGCTCGCGATCTGCGACATGCTCGACCGTGCGCCCGGCAAGTCGATGGCCGACCTGAAGGACGCGCTGCCAAAGACCTGGTCGTCGCCGACCATGTCGCCGCATTGGGCCGACGAAGTGAAGTACGGCGCCATCGATCAAGTCGTGAAGCGCTTCGAAGGCTTGCAGGCGAACGGCGCGAAGATCGGCGGCCAGGCGATCCGCGACCTCGTCACCGTCCACGGGGTGCGCGTCACGGTCGAGGACGGGAGCTGGGGCCTGGTGCGCGCCTCCTCCAACACGCCCGAGCTCGTCGTCGCGGTCGAGAGCCCGGTCTCCGAGCAGCGCATGCACGACATGTTCGAGATGGTGAACAGCATGCTGCGCACGCATCCGAAGGTCGGCGAGTACAATCAGAAGATATAACCGGAAGCATCTGGGCTGATGTTCATCTCGGGCATTGTTGCTGGCTCACCTTTCAGCCGACAATGAGCTGCAGTTGGCCTAAACTCGCTTGACGCGTGTGTTCGACGAGGTCTCGCCCGACCGCGTGGTGCACCTTGCGGGGAGCACCGAACGAACAGGATGATCAGGCGACCGATGCCGTCATAATTCCGTGCCTTCGGGCTGCTTCTTTCCGCGCTCACATTTGGTTCGAAAACACAAATCGCGATCACGCTTCATGGCATCGACAACCCGAACGGCACAAATTGAAGCTTTTCATCAATGAGGATCGCCATGGCGCGACCGGACAGCGGCACACGATGTTCGCGACCCGTTTTCGCGCGTATTGCAGGTACCGTCCAGATCTTCTTGTTCAACGCTTCATTGCAGCCTTTGTTGCTTAACGGCGCGACCAAACGCTGCTTGGCGCGCGTTCCCATCATCATGAGCGCCATGGCCTGCGATCAGTGCCAAAAGGATCAAGCTAAAAGGCGGGAGGAAGGGATAAGGCCCGTCACCTTGGGAAGGAGCGGAAGCGAAGTTCAGGGAGTCATCGGTTCGACCAAAGCAAGGCGCAAAATGAGAGCCTGAGGGCGGTTTTCAGCCACAGCTCGGCGGACAAGGTCTAATGCCTGCGAGAGAACTTGAAAAAGACCGGATGGCAGTGCATCGCCGGGAATCCGAAGGATTGTCCCGACTGCACGCATTCTCGCCAAGCCTGCCCACCAAGCCCATCCGACCAGTGTAGACAACTTTACTTCGGTGGTTACAACCCGGGCGCCACAAGCTCCGCCGCGTGCATCGAACAGATGCCTGCCAGCGAATTCATCTTCGTTGCGGCGAGTTCTTTTTCTTTGTCGCGACGGTAAGCCGTTTTGAGGCCGCAGCTTCGGCCTTTCTGACCGGCTCTCGCAGCTCGATGAGCTGAAGGTACTCGGCTTCCAGCGGGTCGCGATAAGGGAACTGCTTGGCAGGTGCACGATAGTTCGAACTTCCATACGACGAATATCGAATCATGGAAATCGATGCCCTGTTGTCAGGCAACCCCACCAACTGGTGGTTCGGAAATCATTCAATCCGACGCAGCGAGTCGGAGTCCCTGAAGTGCCGGACATTTGGTTTCCACTTCTCGCGACCGCCATCGTCGGCACACTCCTTTTTCTTGCGTTCCGACGATAGACCGCCCGGGGCAATGAACCCTCAGCCGCCGCTGAAATCGCGGTTCGCTGCGCGATGCTTTGACTGCGCATAAACAGCTAGGTTCACTTCCAAGGGGGAAGGTGGCCGTGAGTACCTGGTTGCTCTTTTTTTAATTGTTTTGAGCGTGGGCATTTTAATCGGCCATGCGCCATGCGCTCCTGTATCCCGGACATCAACTTCTCGTTTAATTCGGGTTTCTTAAGAAGGACAAAATCGTGCACTATCTCATCGTACGCGCTGCTCCGCACGAAATAGACCGGCTGAGCTGAGGCCGCCCGCATCGCTCGTCAAGGCGAGGCAGACTGTGGGTCAACGCATTTGTTTTGGCAGTCGCGAGGCGAAGGCCGCCTTCGCGCAGCCGTGCAAGTCGCAAAGCGTTCATTGTTCAACGCCTAGCGTCCGAGTTTGCTCTCTCAGGAGAGAAGCCGGTGCGCCCGCGAATGAGACAGCGAGACCGACATCTGAGCGGGGGCTTGCAGCTCGGCTCACGATCTGCGGCCGCGCGGCTTGGCCTTCAACAGATGATGACCTCGGGCGTCCCGCAAACGGCCCCTCCAAACCGCATCAGCTCGCTGCGGCCGCGGCATTTCTCGGCGCGCACCGAGCGTCGCAAACCCGAAGCACCTTTATGATATTTCTTCGGCCGACAGGGTGCAGATGGCTGCGTGATCAAGTGATCGGCCGCGTCTAATCAAGAGCTTTGGCAATAAGGAAATCAGCCAGCTTGCGGCCGCCTCGAAGTTGCGGCTTGAGCCATCGCGGCACCCTGCCCCGCCCCGACCAGGTCTCCGTCGGATTCTTTGGATTCCGATACTTCGGACGAACGGGCGGGTATTGGCGGCGCTTACGTTCAAACCGGGTGACTTCGTGAGCCATTCCGATCCTGCGCAGCCGTTCCTCCAATCTAGCTTTTTCCGCCAACATCGCGTCGCCAAGTTTGGCGATCACCTCGTCGCGAATTTCCGAAAGCTCGTCAAGCGATAGCAACTTCAGATGATCGATGTTCATAGGTCCGTCCCCGGTTCTAAGAGCATTAATCCATCAAGCCCAAGCAGCGGGCAAGGCACGGCTTACAAATCTGTTCCCCAATCCACATTTAATTGCAGCAACCAGCGGCGATAAAGGCAAGAAGGCGGTAATACAGTGGCGCGCGAAAAACGCTGGGCATTTAATTCGCCGATCCGGTTTGCGATAGGCAATTCTGCACTGTCACCTTTTGGCTACCGGGCACCGCACTCCGTCGCTGACCCACGTCGCTAAAAAGGCAGAAGATCGAGAACAATTTGCAGCGTGAACGAAGAAATTAGAGCTGCCATTGAGAGACTCGGACGGACGAGCTCAAATTGAAATGGAAACAGAGCGTTTATCGAGCAGATTCTGATCAGGCGCGATCATAACCGGCTGCGACGAAGAAGTTCAGACGCTCCAGGGCGGTGAAGGCGGCAGAGCGCCGCTGCCATACGGTGAACGGCCATGAGCCGCGGCATCATGGTCGAGGCTTCAGTCTCGTCGATGAACAGCAGCCGGAGGATGTTCGACGCCGCGAGCCGCAATCACCTCTCGGCGCAACAACGAAAGCGGACTATGGAAGCGTTCTCAACCGTGCACCGGTGCAGACCCACCAAAGTCCGCCGAGCTCCGCGAACAATGTTGAGCCAACTTGAAGATCTGCTCCCCTGGGCGAAGGCCAGCCTAGCGCTCAAAGAACACCCTTCTGGAATCGGAGGCCCGGCTCGCCCGCTTATCAGAACAAGCTTGAACACGTTGCCCGTTCGCCGGCCAGCGGCATCGAACCAACGCTCGAAATAACAATGGAGCTGCTCCCGGGTACGGTCGCAGCCCCGAGCGACGCTCATCATCTGAGATTCGCTCAGCCGAGCACTCTCGGGCGCAAGGTCGGCGACGAGTTCACGGTGCCGCTCTGCCGTGCCCATCGCCAAGAGCTGCATCGGTGGGCAATGAACGAGCTTGGTGGGATAACTTGCAGATCACGCCGTTGCCGGTTGCGCTGGACTTATGGGCGACTGGCCCGTTCGTGGCCCACGCACCGCTCAGGCTTCGAGCGAGGCTGTTGTCGCACGCCCGGATTTCGAACGCTCATCATCGTGAATGTCCGCGCATCAGCTCACCCCGTGGCGCTGCTGACAACCTGTGGTTGGTATTGGCACCCGCCTCACTGCTACTGCCGGCGCAAAATCTTGCGAACCATGCGTAGCACGCAGCTGGCGACCTTTGCCAATCTCTCAGTAGTTGCGATCGCACCTGCCCAACTGCTGGTAGGTCCAGCACCACCGATTTTTGCGCCACCTTGTTCTCAAGCCGGACCGCTTTGGCGCAATGCAGCAAACTGCGGCACGCGGGGTGCTGCAATCGGAGCTCATCTCGCCGACATCCCAAGCTGGTCTCCAGCACTCTGTTCGGTTTCCGATGCTAGAGGCGGATCTTAGGAACCATTTCCGGTCGAAGCCGTTTGTCAAACAACCTATAGTGATGTCTGCGCAACGACGCACGTCACGCCGGCGACGGCACTAATACTCTACGCCTTCCGCCCGCGTCTACGGCAGACAGTACGTAGGAAGTTATAAGTACGTGGGGAGCTCCAAATGCACCCTTTTCCGCCGCTTTAGCCGGAGCCGCGCTGGCAGTCGGGGAGATGATGACCGGGTTGCAGCCCGGCAATGCGGGACAATTGGACATGCCCCCGAGAACGATCTCAGTGAACCAGCACATCCAATTCGGGACCCCCACGCTGCCACCGATGGCCTACACTATGTTTTGCCTGCGCTACGGGGATGAATGCCGCAGAAGGCCGTTGTTTCGCGGCGGGGCGGTTCGCCTCACTGACAAACGCTGGGCCGATCTTAAGCTGGTTAATCAGACCGTTAATCGCAGCATCATTCCTGAGAACCAGGAATTGGGCCCAGTTGTCGAAACCTGGTTGATCAATCCGAGTCGGGGCGATTGCAACGACTACGCAGTGAGCAAGCGCCACGAACTGCTCAATCGCGGCTGGCCCGCGGGGGCGCTGCTGCTGAGTGAGGTCGTCACAAAATTGGGAAAACATCATCTTGTTGTCGTCGTGCGTACCCGAAGCGGTACTCTAGTTCTCGACAATCTGACGCCGCAAATCAAACCGTGGGCGCGTGCGCCGTATCGCTGGATACGAATTCAAATGCCGAACACCCCTCAGCTGTGGACCACGATTGCCGACGTCGGCGAGTGAGTGTGTCTCGTCGACAAAATTTCCTAAAGCCCCGAGCCCGACCAAAGTACCTTATTCCATACCCTACGCTTTCGCAGCACTCGCGCTAGTACGCCGCGTCCCCGTATCTTAACATTTGCCGCATTCCTATTGCTCGGCTCGGTGCTTGCCGCTTCGTATCCTTCCCAAAAGTGATACCCCAGAAGCGGCAAAGGTGGAAATGCCGGTGATGAGATGCCAGCGAAGGCGCCCATTCATCTGACGCGCCACTTTACTCTGCCATCTTTCTTGCCCTCTCATGGCCTAGTTCGCCGATCTGAAAACACGAACTCGGCTCCGGAAATTCGCGCCGGCACGGTCCAAGCCGGGCTTGGAGGCCCGAGCGCAACCAGCTCAGAACGTCGCGTGGCAGCTTAAACGCCAGCGCTTTCACTGTTAGCAACGGGTCCCGACGACCCACGAGCGCTAGGCAAGTTGCAAAGTAGCCAAATTTGCAGTTGGCCAAGGCCACCCGCAGCAACGTGATGCTGTAATTTTGAACTCCAAGGTCCAACCTATGCGCGCGGTCGGGATGGAGAACGGCCATCTTGTCTGCGACCAGCATGTAGGACCGCAGCATGCTCGGCAGGTTGCTCGACATATTCTCCGGCAAAAAGCGGTAGCCAGTCAGATGTTCGGGAACGACAGCGAAGTGATATTTCTCCGCCACGCGGCAATAGAAAAGCAGATCCTCGCAGCCTTGCGCGCCTGCCGCGTAAAGCTGGCTGTCGAATCCATTGACGGCTTGCAGCGCTTCCCGACGGACAAGTACCGCGCTGCCGTTACCTACAAAATTCCATGTGAGGATGTCGTCCAGAACATCGCCTGCGCAATAGACCGGAGCCGCTTTGCAGAACTCACGGCTGTCGGCGTCGATACGCACGTGCCAGCTGTATGCAAGGCCAGTCTTTTCTCCTCCCGAAATCAGGGCCTGAAGCTCACGTTGGACCTTGGTGGGCGCCCAAAGATCATCGGCATCGACGAATCCGATGAAATCAGCGTGAACGCTTCGCCATCCGCGATTTCGCGCGGCCGCGACTCCCGCATGGTCCTGCCTGATGATCCTGATCCGGGGATCCTGATCAACGTGTCTTTGTGCGACCATGGCGGTGTTGTCGGTCGAGCCGTCATCCACGACGACGATCTCGAGTAGCTCATGTGACTGCGATCGGACGCTCCGGAGCGTTTCGTCAATTGTCGCGGAAGCGTTGTATGCGGGAATGACCACGCTGACGAGAGGTTCGCTCACAACTCCCCTCCGCAGCTAACGAACGCTTCGAGCATGCAATCGCCTCGTCCCTCGCTGCCTTGGCGCGCCTACCCCCGATCTTCCCCTGATTGGAGCCCGCGGCAACATACCTTTAATTCGCAATTAAACATGAAATGAATATCATAAAAAGTTTGCGGTAGGCATTAAATTTTAGTTTATCGAGCACTGGAGCCGATTTGCCCGGTTCAGCTTCCTTTTCGGAAGGTCGACCATGGATCGCAGTGTGCCCATGGCCATATATATGGATCGTACCACGAAATATTGCGTAAGCCGGCGGATCCTCGCACATTGAGCCGTGGGACACATAGGTGGTGACGGTGGGGTCATTGGAGACCAGAGTATCGTCAGCCGTTGATGACTGCCGATCTTTGGCGGCGGCGAGGAAAGCCATTCTGCGGCCGCGCCTTGGCAAACACGCAGATGCATCGAGTCGTCGTGTCGGCCTCGCAACAACAGTCGCCAGTGAAGCGGAGCTTGTCTCCTTTTGTCATCGACGCCGCTTGTCACGTGTCAATTGTGAAGTCATTCAGCGTGGCTCCCGAATTGCGCAGGTGACGCCCGAAGCAGTTGCCGTATTCCGACAAGGCATCGAAATTTTTGCGCGGCCATTACGACCCGTATGAGTTGAGGGACCTAAGGATCGCAATGGCCGCCGCTCTCGGGCGATCAAAGTTCGGCGCATCTCCGCTGGATCGCGAGCCAAGGTCGTTGATCGGCTGCGACGTTGAGTCGGCCGACGTCGCGCTCGAATTCCGGGCGCAGCTTCTGACATGAGAAGCGTGGCGACCTCCCCGATTATTCCTTCGCACCTGCCACAGAACGTCTCGTCGACGAACAACATGGTTTGCGACTAATGACGAGATGGCGGATACGGCCAGCACGATGACAAGAAGATCCAAAATCATTCTGGGCCTCGAACTCTCAACACTTCACGGGATCACCGAAAGTCACGAGCACCCCAAGGCGCGCGCGGTTAATTGAGCAAGCCGAAATCAGTCCCAGAGGAATAAACGCGCTCCGGCAAATCAAATCTAGAGCGGCTGAATCTCAAAATAGAGATGCTACCGAATTCCGATATACTGCCGCAATGTCAACCCTATAATCCAAATTAAATAGCATGGTTCAATTCAGCGGAGCTCGCAAGGCCAGCCTTCAGTTCGTCGAGGGAACTCAGAAGCGCTTTCAAAAAACTATTTTGAAAATCGGAAAATAGGGGTATTATCATTCTATTAAGGTATCTTTTTGCAGCATATGAGTGATTTGTGAGGGCCCAATGGATGCTTTTTGTAGTCCACGTCGCCGCCATTTTTCTGAGGAACTCCAAAAGTTAAACGACTTGATGCTGGAGGTCCAAGGGCTGCGCAGTCGCGTTGCGCTAGCAGAGAACGAACTCCGAAAACGGAGGGTCGCTAGGAAAGCCCCCCTTGCGATAAGACGAGGCCTTAAGCTCGTCGTAGATGCGAGCGTCGGTAGGACGGCAATTTCGACGTAATTCTTTCCTTGGGAGATACCAATGAGCGTGGCTCTTCCCTATGCCGGACTTGTAGTGTGTTTCGCGGTGTCGGGTTGGCTGACACTTACTTACGTGCTTTAGCCCGGCGGGCGCTCCTGTTCGTTGCTCAATGACATCGAGCAGCGGTTTCGCATGGGTTGGCTACTTCGAGAACGCCATCGACGAAAGCTAGGCATTCGTTAGCTGTGACCGCGGGCTGGTCGATGTTGTGCTGGGGTCCTCGGGCGCACTTTTGGAACTGGTCCGGTCGGTAGACGCCTGAGCAAGCGATTATTCGGGTAGCCGTCTGGCCCCCAAGCCGCAGCGAGAAGCCGCGAGCTGTAGGGCGCGGCCAAGCCTCATCCTATGCGAATCCTATGCGAATTCCTGCACTAGTTTTGCTTTTTGAAGAAGGCGACGTCAGGTGGCTAAGGCGACGCTCCAACAGGCGCGTTGTTCGCAATCCACGCACTTATCCGATCCACTGCGCAAAGGCACGTCCGCTGGTTCGGCTTACTCGACCTAGCTGCTTACGAAAGCGCTGTAACCGACCGTAGACGGCCTGGCGACTGCGACCCAGCCGCTTGCCGAGCTCGGTTGCAGTCATGCCCTCGTTGAATAACGCAAGTAGTTGCGCTTCTTCTTCAGGCGACCACGGGCGTATCTCTTGTCGATCGTTGGACATCGATCTCATGCCAACAAAAGCGCTGCGGACCATCATCGTACATCAAGATCGTAAATGATGAGTTCAAGGTGAGGAGGTCTGAACGTTGCCGGACTGGCGCTTGCAGACCCAGGTGGCTCGGAAGGCCGAACTGCCCAGGCTCCTTGGGTCCGGACTCAATTGATCCAGCAAGTAATTGCGGCGGCCCGATTGCAGACAGGAAGATGTTGCGCGCTAGTCAGCACGTGCTTTTTGGTAGTCTGCCCGCCGCGCGGGCGGCCGATTGACTTGGCTCGAGCGACGCGTGCGGGCAAAGACGTCCGGCGCCTCGCGCGCATGATCTCATAGCTGCAGTGCCTGATCGCAGGCCCCGCAGCGCCGCACCTCGGAAGCCCTTTCGGCGCCGCATAGTCCAGCCGTGTTCCTCATGGTAGCGCCAGCCGGGCGCGCGTGCTTTGTTGTAGCCGCTTAAGCTCAGCCAGGAACGATCATGCTATTGAGCGCAGGCGATCGATGTGGGGGCTGAGCAAGTACACCGTCTGCAGGCGTGCGGTCCGAGAGCAGCCGGATTGGTGACGCGAGGGGTGGACCGGCACCTCGTCCTGGAACAAAATACGTTTGATTTAATCATTTAATGTGATTTAATAATTTTCAGGCCGCGTCGGAAACACGATGCCAGCCAGAACGATGACCGCCGCAAATTCCCATCGGATGCGATTGCCGCGTCTGGTGCGAGGGCTGTCCATCATCACGGCAACAATGGTTGGGGCAACGGCGGCGGCGATCGCAGCCCCACGGCAAGGATGACAGAGGCGGCTGAATTGATGACGGCCTTTCGGAAGGAGACACAATGCAGCCCAGGCGTCGCGACGTGGATTGGCATTGCGCCCTCTTCATCGTTTCGCTGCTCTGGCTAGCGCTCATAGCTGCCGCGCTTGTCGCGCTGCTTTTCCCGAGCACACCCTTGAAGGATGTGAATCGGGGCCCTGAGGGAGTCGACGGTAGCAAGCAGTGGACTGCCCATTCCCAGCCGCAGCGCGTAGTGGAGTTGTTTAGTGTTCGCCATCCTCATCTTGTCTACGATGATCTCTGTCTCCTTTGGCGCCGGTTACTTGACCAGAGATCTCATTTCTCGTAGGCGCCGCTCCGAAGAGCGCCGCTGGGCGCCCTATACGCAGCCGAAATGGCTACCAAGGCAGCCTGCAAACCGAAACGAAAAGGAGTCTTCGCAGAAGGGCGAGCTTGGTCAAATGCTGACTCGATGGGATCAGCGCGCACGCGCGCGGCGGAGCTTGCGGCGCGATTAGTTGACCCCGCCTATATGCCGATTTCCCCGGGGTCGGCGCTAAGACTTTGCCTTAAAGCCAACGAACTCACCTCCCCGAGCGGAGCGGAGCGTCGCTAAGCTCCGCCATATCGCCGTCAATGGCGCCCGTGAACAGCATTCCGCTCAGGTCGACCAGGCGCCGGAAGGCGGCGTACACGGTCGGCTCCATAGCCACCAAGTCCGGCATTACGCCCTTGCAATCCGCAAGCCCATTGCGCGCTGCAGCGCTCGACTGGGACGCCAATGCGGGATACTTTGCAACGGCGCAGGCCAATTCCATTCGGCCGGCAAAGGCCGCGCACCCCAGCCGCGGGACTCGCCGTAAGCCGCGGAAGGCAGTATTCGATGTGCTATGTTTCGCAAACTGATCATTTTGGCGGCCTGGTGCGTCCTAGGCTTTATTATCTTCGCAACAATGTCGCCCGTCGGGATGCGTCCAGGTACCGGTTCCGCAGGTATCGAGCGGTTCCTCGCTTATGGCCTGCTTGGCACACTTTTCGTCATGGCCTACCCTCAACATTTCCTACGCGTCATAACTCTAGTCCTCGTCGTGGCAAGCGCGCTCGAATTGCTGCAGCATTTGACGCCAGATCGGCACGGCCACATCGCCGACGCCGGAGAGAAGATCGCGGGAGGCGTAGCCGGAGCCAGTATTGCGAGACTGGCTCAACTGCTACTTCGAGCAGAAGCCTGAGGGAAGCCGGTCGACCGTTCTTTGTCTGCCTTCTGGAATGATGTGCAAGCAGCCAGGGTTACCGGGCCGCCGCTCAGGCGCCGACTGCTCTATTGGCGTCTGGCGTTATCACCGCGTGTTGCAGGTGACCGCCATTATTAGCGCAACTCGTATCGGCTACATCGGGAATCCGCGCGCTTTACCAAGGTGAGCTCCTGAAGACCATAGGGTGGCGCGCAGCGCAACAGCGCGTATTCGGAGTAATACGGCGCTGGTGCGCGCCAACACAGGTGGCCGTCGGCGGGAATTTCGTAAGCAGAAGCTCGAATGGTATATGTGCAAGGACCGGCAAGATCTGGCTCCTTCCTTGCCGCGTATTGAGCTTGGGCTTCGGTGTGCAAACCGAATGCAATCAAAGCGATCGCAAGCACGCGCAATTGACTTACTCCAAATTTGGCCGCCGCACGGCCTTTAACTTCACCATTACTTTTGGTATTTAAAGTCGAAATATTAAATGACAATTTATTATTTAAGTCAACAGTGGATCGCTGCGTCGAGGCCGCGGCGCCGCCTGACAGCGGATGAGATATCTCCCCGAACATGGCTTGCCGCTTTCCAACTGAAAGTGCGGCGCCGCCAAATGGTCGTCGCGCTCAGGACCGCATCGGCCCAATCAGCTACGATGAGCTTTAGAAAATTGCCGCCATTCATAACAGGATCACAGCTTTCGAGGATGTCATCCCAGATCTCGACGCCAATGCTTCGATCGGGCAGCTTGAGCGGAGCAACCATGTCCCAGGATGACGAGGGTACGATTTGAGCGTCGCCCCACGCCCATTGGTAGCTGAACACTACATAGCGCGCGGCCCAAGGCCGTTGCGGTCCAGCATGGCACCGATGTGGCGGCCATCGGTGAAGGCGGCTCCATTCAGGGCTCATGATACTCGTAGAAGGCGCGACGCTTTTCCGCATGGGAGTACCGCGGTGCCTTGGAGGTACTGACCGACCCGATGGACCAAGCGGCGGCCGCTTCATTGCGGCCTTATTGCTTATCGGCGCGACGCAACGCTGCTTGGCGCGTGTGCCCATCATCATGAGCGCCATAGTCTGCGATCAGTGTCAAAAGGATCAAGCCAAACGGGAAACAGTTGATAAAAAGCGGGAGGAAGCGCAGGGAAGAGGCCCTCACCTTGGGAGGGAGCGGCCCACGATTGCCTCACCGCGAGACCCGCTCGGACGTCCAACGCTCTCATAGACGAACCCGGCCGCTTCCATCTCCTCGGGGCGGTAGATGTTGCGCAAGTCGACGATGACGGGCTGCGCCATGGTCGCCTTCAGCCGGTCGAGGTCGAGCGCACGGAACTGGACCCATTCGGTGACGATGACGATCGCATCGGCGCCTTCCGCGCAGGAATAGGCGTCTTCGCAATAAGTGATGCTGGGCAGCTCGCTCTTCGCCTGCTCCATGCCGACGGGATCGAAGGCCTTCACCTTCGCGCCCATGTCGATCAGGCCAGTCACCAGCGGGATCGACGGCGCATCGCGCATGTCGTCGGTATCGGGCTTGAAGGTGAGACCGAGCACGGCGATGGTCTTGCCGCGCAGCGAGCCGCCGAGCGCCTGGCTGACCTTGCGGGCCATCGCGCGCTTGCGGTTCTCATTGACCGCCAGCACGGATTCGATGATGACACGTCGTAGTCCTGCGCGATCTTGATCAGCGCCTTGGTGTACCCTGCACAGGGGCGGACCCGCTCTGTCGAAACGGCTTACCCCCTCAGCAGCGCTGATAATCGTCTTCAATCCGGATGATGTCGTCTTCCCCGAGATAGCTTCCAGTCTGGACCTCGATCAGTTCCAGCATGATTTTACCGGGGTTCTCCATCCGGTGCACCGCGCCCATCGGGATGTAGATCGACTCGTTCTCGTGCACGCTTTTGACGGTCTCGTTGACGGTGACGCGGGCTGTGCCGCGGACGACGATCCAGTGCTCGGCGCGATGATGGTGCTTCTGCAGCGACAGCCGCCCGCCCGGCTTCACCACGATGCGCTTGACCTGATGGCGCTCGCCATTGTCGACCGATTGGTAGCTGCCCCAGGGCCGATGCACTTTGAGGTGCTCCTCGGTGACCTTCGGTGCGACCGCCTTGAGTTTTGTGACCAGCCGCTTGAGCCCGTTGGCATCCTTCTGACGCGAGACCAGCACTGCGTCCGCGGTCGCCACCACGATGAGATCGTCGACGCCTTCGAGCGCGACCAGCGCAGAGTCTGTGGTGACGTTGCAGTTGCGGCTATCCTCGAACACCGCACTGCCATGCGAAGCATTGCCTTGCGCGTCCTTGTCCGACAATTCCCACACTGCGTGCCAGGAGCCGACGTCGGACCAGCCGCACGCCACCGGCACGACCGCTGCGCGCGCGGTCTTCTCCATCACCGCATAGTCGATCGAGATCGCCTTGGCCACGCCGAACGCCTCGGGCTCCAGCGTCACGAAGCCGAGATCGCGGCCGGCGTTGGTCACGGCATTGGAGATGGTCTCCACGCTCGCCGCATCGACCTTGCGGTATTCGTCGAGCAGGACGCTTGCCGGGAACATGAAGTTGCCGCCGTTCCAGAGATAGCCGGAATTGAGGTAGTCGGCCGCCTTCACCGCATCCGGCTTCTCGACAAAGCGCGCGACCGCGTGCACCTCGCCGGAGATGACATCGCCCGGGCTGATATAGCCGTATTCGGTCGCCGGCCGCTCCGGCTTGACGCCGAACGTGACGATACGCCCGGCGCTCGCGGCGGTGAGGCCCTGGCGGCACGCTGCGACGAAGGCGGCATTGTCCTGCACCACGTGGTCGGCGGCGAGCGCGAGCACGATCGCCTCACTGGCGCGGTTCCGCGCGAACACAGCGCCGGCTGCGATCGCAGGACCGGAATCGCGCCGCATCGGCTCGAGGATCACGTCGGCCTCGATGCCGATCTCGGCGAGCTGCTCCAGCACCATGAAGCGATAGGACGCATTGGTGATGACGATCGGGCGATCGAACAGCGAGGCCTCCGAGACGCGCAACAGCGTGTCCTGGAAGGTCGAGCGCGTGCCGAACAGCGGCAGGAACTGCTTGGGGCGCACCTCGCGCGAAGCCGGCCACAGCCGCGTTCCGGCACCGCCGCACATGATCAGGGGGATAATTTTTTGGCACACGTGTGAGCTGCTCAAGAGGGAATTATACGCGGTGATAATTTCGATACCATTCGACAAAGCGGCCCAAGCCATCCGCCAGTGGCGTCGAGGGCGCGAAGCCGACATCGCCTTGCAGGGCCGAAATATCGGCGCGCGTCTCGAGGACGTCGCCAGCCTGCATCGGCAGAAGCTTGCGGATCGCGGGCTTGCCGATGATCTTCTCCAGTGTCTCAACGAACTCGATCAAATTGACCGAGCGGTTGTTGCCGATGTTGTAGAGGCGATACGGCGCATAGCTCGACGAGTTTTCCGGCTGCTCGGCGTTCCACGCGGGATTCGGCGTCGCGGGGCGATCGAGGGTGCGGATCACGCCCTCGACGATGTCGTCGACATAGGTGAAATCGCGCCACATATGTCCATCATTGAAAAGCTTGATCGGCTCACCCGCAAAGATCGCGCGCGTGAAGAGCCAGGCGGCCATGTCGGGCCGGCCCCATGGACCATAGACAGTGAAGAAGCGAAGACCGGTCACCGGCAGCTTGTGAACATGTGCGAACGTGTGCGCCATCAGCTCGTTGGCCCTCTTGCTCGCGGCGTAGAGGCTAACCGGATGATTGACCGAATGCTCGGTCGAATACGGCAAGGTGCGATTGGCGCCGTACACGGAGCTGGACGAGGCGTAGACGAGATGCGCCAGACCATGGCGCCGGCCGGCTTCGAGCACGGTGACGAAGCCATCACAATTGGCGCGGATGCTGGTGATGGGATCGTCGATCGAGGCGCGCACGCCGGGCTGCGCCGCAAGGTGGACCACGCGGTCGGGCGCGACCTCGTCGAACACACGCGTCACCGCCGCAAAGTCTGCAAGGTCGATCTCGCGGAATGTGAAGGCATCTTGCTTGAGCGTCTCGAGGCGAGCGCGCTTTAGCGCCGGATCATAGTAAGGCGTTATCGCGTCGATGCCGACAACTCGCTCCCCGCGCGCCAGCAGGCGCTCACAGACATGCATGCCGATGAAGCCGGCAGCGCCGGTCACCATCACGGGCGGTGACGTTGTCATTTTGTTCATTCCGCGAAGCAATGCCAGAGCAAGACATGAGAGACAGAATACCCGCTTGAGCGGCCAATCGAAGGCGAAATGTCGCTTTGCCAGCGTTGGCTATCGTGAGCGCCAGATCGAGACCAGCACGATCCGAGTATACCTCTTGCCCTCGCCTGAACGCCGACAAATGCCCGCCGTTGCGCAAGCAGTGACCCTCCCCCATCCAAGCTGCCGATCATGCTCCTATCTCGGTTGCGACCAAGCTCAACATCTCACCGGACATCGCGTCAGCTGGGTCCCGCTCCCTGCAAACAGGGAAATGAACAGTGAAAGCATGGCACGGATTTGGGGGCCTATCCAAGTCGAAAGACCCGAAAAGCTTGGAAAAACTTACGAGTCACGATGCTCGTCCACCAAAAATACCAGGCAATTTCAAGATAGCTAACAGGTAAAAAGAACAGAGGCAATGAACACGCCTGATAGGGGATATCCAGCAGCAGGCACCAACCTCGATGAGGGTGCCAGGAGCTTTGAAAATCGATAAACCTACGGCTCGACCTAGGCAAGCCGGCATCGAGTCATTCACCGCTTCGCTATAGGCTGGAGCTGCTGTTGCAATAGTCGCTCGCGATCTTGGATCGCCGCGCGCGTGCTCAGGAGACGTGCACCTTTGTCGGTCGGAACGCCGCGACCGCTCAGGGTGGTCCACTTGAATGCGTCCTCGGGGTGCCCGATGGAGCTATCTTCGTGTGAAGCACATCGAGCATCGCATACGGTTCGAGGACATCCTTGGGCATCGTCGTTGGCTTGAAAGGCAGATTGGATCGCAACCGGGCATCCGACATCAAGCCCGCTCAATTTTGAGCCCGCCATCCTGCGAGGTGGCCCGCCGTCTCTTGAAGAAAGTAGCCGTCAGGGAACTAGTATCGCTCCCAGCATTTGATGGAGAACAGCAGGAAGCTCGGGATGGGCAAAGACCGCTATCCGATCATAAAGCTTTGGACCCCTGAAGACGAGCGGCAGTTGCGCGAAATGATCGGTCGCGGCTACCGAGCCAACGAAGTTGCGGCAGCCCTGGATCGAACACAGAAGGCAATTCGCAATCGCGCCAACCTGCTGGGGCTGATGTTCGGTCGCGCCAGAAACGCCCCTGCACAAACACGCCCTAAAAGCTGAGCGACTGATGACTAGTAAGGTGAATTCGGCCGGTAGTTGTCGCAGCGATCCGATGGACGATCTGGAAGTGAGATGCCAACGTTCGCCTCGCCTTCGGCAAAACGTTACACCATCAGCGCAACCAACTTTACCGCCGCGCAGACGGTCATGCCCCACAATGCCAAGCTGATCAGCAGCGCATCGCCCATGCTGCATCCATGCCTTAGTCAGTGCCAAATTGGTGATGATTCGTCGAACTTGCCAGAGAATTCTGTTGTGCAGCGCCAAATCCCTTGAGAAGGGGCGTGGCCGTTAAGGTTTACTGGTCAGGTTAACCTCAGCATACGCTTCGTGAAACACGGGAAATTCGGTATGACCTCGACCAGAGGAAATCCGAATGTCAGATAGAACCGCGGATCAAACCGCAGATACCCACGAGCCGCGCTGGCTGTTCGATCTGGTCTTTCCCCTCGCCTTCGGTGCTGTAGCCGCCCTAGCTACGATTGTTTGGTTGGGGGCGATCGGGTGGATTGCTTGGCAGCCAGTTCGCTTCCTGGTCGCCTGCATTGTTGATTAGCATGGTGGATAGCATCTGCGAATCGCAGGTTCATCCGATCACATCGTTCTGGGGGTATACGCGGTCATTCTCGAGCCGATGCACTGACACGCACATCCCTTGTAGGCTTGTCGGCAGAAGTGGCGCGCGGAGGCACGGACAAATCCCCCGACCGTTGATCCTCGGAAGACGAGCTAAAAATTATTATGCTCACGGCGCGAGATGTTCTGACCGACGGATCGCCGTCGCTCGCTGGAACTGTCGGAGCGGATTGACGCCAAATCGCAGAACCGCATCACTGATGCCGCAGAGAAGGCGGCACGAGCCGGGACGATAGGCCTTGGCCGCTCCCTGGAGCCTACAAATTCGCCAGGTAAGCGGCATATGCGCGCTTCAAGCCATCATCAAGTGAGGTCGTCGCGCGCCAGCCGAGCCCTTCGAGCCGGCTGACGTCAAGCAGCTTACGCGGCGTGCCGTCGGGCCGCGAGCTGTCGAAACTGATCTCGCCGTCGTAACCGACGGTTTCGGCGACGACCCGCGCGAAGTCGGCGATGGTGATGTCCTCGCCCGTGCCGATATTGACCAGCTCGGGACTCGAATAGGTCTTCATCAGATGCACGCAGGCATCGGCCATGTCGTCGACATAAAGGAACTCGCGCCGCGGCGTGCCGGTGCCCCACACAATGACACGCTTCGCGTCCGACACCTTGGCCTCGTGGAAGCGGCGGATCAGCGCCGCGACCACGTGGCTCACTTCGGGGTGATAATTGTCGCCGGGGCCGTAAAGATTGGTCGGCATTACACTGATGAAGTCGCTGCCATACTGGCTGCGATAGGCCTCCGCCAGCTTAATGCCGGCGATTTTTGCAATTGCATAGGGCTCGTTGGTCGGCTCGAGCGGGCCGGTCAGCACGCAATCTTCGCGCAACGGCTGCGCCGCCAGCTTCGGGTAGATGCAGGACGACCCCAAGAACATCAGCTTCTCGGCGCCGTTCCGATGCGCGGCCTGGATCACGTTTGCCGCGATCGCGATGTTGTCGTAGATGAACTCGGCGCGCAGCGTATTGTTGGCGACGATGCCGCCGACCTTTGCCGCGGCGAGGAAGATCACCTGCGGCCGCGTCCTCGCGAACCAGTCGAACACTGCGGCCTGGTTGCACAGATCAACCTCGCCCCGGTCCACGGTGACGAGCCTGACGTCCTCCCGTTCGAGCCGGCGCGCAAGCGCGCTGCCGACCATGCCGCGATGGCCTGCTACGTAGACACTCTTGCCTGTCAGCTCAAACCGAGCGTTTGCCACTCGTCGCGTCCCGTTTTGCGACCGCCAGATCGCTCGCCATCATCTCTGCGACGAGCTCTGCAAAGCTCCGCTTTGGCGTCCAGCCGAGCACCTCGCGCGCCTTGCTGGCGTCGCCGACGAGGAGATCGACCTCGGTGGGGCGGAAATAGGTCGGATCGATCTTCACCACTGTCTTGCCGGTCTTGATATCGACGCCGGTCTCCTCGACGCCTGCCCCGCGCCATGCGATGCGGCGGCCGAGCTGGGCGAACGATAGCTCGACCATCTCGCGCACCGAGTGCATCTCGCCGGTGGCGAGCACGAAATCGTCCGGCTTGTCGGCTTGCAGGATCTTGTGCATGCCCTCGACGTAGTCGCGCGCGTGGCCCCAGTCGCGCTTGGCTTCGAGATTGCCGAGATAGAGCGTCTCCTCCAGCCCGACCTCGATACGGGCGACAGCGCGCGTGATCTTGCGGGTCACAAACGTCTCGCCGCGGATCGGGCTCTCGTGATTGAACAGGATGCCGTTGCTCGCGAACATGCCATAGGCTTCGCGGTAGTTCACCGTGATCCAGTAGCCGTAGAGTTTTGCCACGCCGTAGGGCGAGCGCGGATAGAACGGCGTGGTCTCCTTCTGCGGGATCTCCTGAACGAGGCCGTAGAGCTCCGAGGTCGACGCCTGGTAGAACCGCGTCTCCTTCTCCATGCCGAGGATGCGGATCGCTTCCAGCAGGCGGAGTACGCCGACACCGTCGGCATTGGCCGTGTATTCCGGGCTCTCGAAGCTGACGGCGACGTGGCTCTGGGCGGCGAGATTGTAGATCTCGGTCGGCCGGATCTGCTGCACCAGGCGGATCAGATTGCTCGAGTCCGTCATGTCGCCGTAGTGCATCAGGAACGGCACGTTACCGACATGAGGGTCCTGGTAGAGATGATCGACCCGCGCGGTGTTGAACGAGGACGACCGCCGCTTGATGCCGTGCACGACGTAGCCGAGCGACAGCAGGTATTCAGCGAGATAGGCGCCGTCCTGTCCGGTCACGCCGGTGATGAGAGCGATCCGCTCACTCATGTCGAAATGCCCTGTTCCTATTCCAAGTTCCTGGCGGCAGTCAGACGCTGCGATCGCCTTCTAAAGAACCCCAATCAAGTGAATCCCGGGGGGACCACCCTTCTCTGGACATATCGGGCAGCCCGGTCAACCAAAACATGGCCTCGCGCGGCGAAACAGGGGGCAGTCTCTCCTCCCACGTTGAGACAGGCATCGGACGACGAAGGCAGATTGGGGTGGGTGCAACGCAAAGCGCCGCCGGGCATTCGCGCGATCAAAAACAGCCGGCTGATTTGATGGGAGGAAGCTAGTCTGCGGACCGCATTTTATCCGCTCCAAACATGGAAAGGGCGGTTGGCCGCGTCGCTTACCCTGTGCACCCGCTCAGACGATGACGGCTCCAGACGGACACTCGCCCGCTAGGGGTAAAGTCCCGCTCGAGGTCCCAGCCGTTTGATATGGTCAGGTGCAGTTCACTTTCAGGAGGTCAAGCCGTCTTTCAAGACTGGCCACTCGATCGGCTTGCAGAAAAGACCGCGTCGGTCGATCTCGCGACGAAGCTCATCAGCGCGTTGGGCGGCATCGCCAACCAGGCGGGTACCGCGCGAGAGGGCGACGTGTAGTTCGCGCTGAATGTTTCGTACATTTGGATGAGGAAGTAGTCCGACAGGCTGCGGAAATAGTCCATGTGCAATCAACGTCGTTTTCAAAAAAGCAGCCAGAGGGTGAAGCACCAGCTTATCCGTCCGATTGCAGAGATCCACGCGATCATAGCCAAGCCCGCGAGGCCGAAGAAGAGTATCGGAGCTAAGTAATCGCTGGCCTGGCGCCGGTCAGTTCGCGCGATGGCCTGCTCTGTCCTATCAAGCATTTGTCCCTGCCTTAAGGGAAGGACATATCGTTCTCTGCACAGAGGCACAAATGCTCGTTGCAATTAACCTCACTGATCAACCTTAAGGGGATGCCTGCTACGCGGGAAGCTGAAGCCCCGTGTGCAAGAGCCGGGGCAAGACTTCCCTTAACGTGAACTCCGGGAGCGTTGCATTTGCTCTGCCACCAAGGCCCGTCGATCGGAACTGACGAGGGTTTGAAAGCAGCTCTCTTCTACCCAAGCGCTGTGGCTCGGATGCAGGAGCGTCGAACGCAATAGAGAACGTGGTGCTGACAGAGCAGCGGCGAAACAAGCGCCGGAGTGTGGGCGACGGCATAGATCTCCTGGCGGAAAAAACAAACTTCAAATCTGGCGGTACCGCACGTATTGCAATCCAGGGAAGCCAGCCGCAAAACTATCGTTTGGCTCGTCGCACTCGTGTTCGAAGACGTCGCGGAGAGAAAGCGAGCGATCGAGCCACTATCTACGTCGATTGCCTTATTGAGCAGGGCGCCTCCACAAAAAAACTACCATCTGGAACGCCTGGAGGATGCAACCGTCGACTATCATGGGATGGTTTTGACCTCGGATGGCTGCCGATTTCGGACCGTCAAACTCATGCCTGCGAAGCTCACCAAGCCCTGCACCGACGCGGTGACGAGAGAGCATGGGGGCAAATCTGCAGATAGCGTCCCTAGCGATCGCCAAGGAGCTGTGGGACGTCAGCCCGATCAATCTGGCCGAGGGAGTAAAAGTCGCCCTAGGCCGGCCCCCATCTCCGAAGTGCGACGGCCATGAACTGAAGCTTCACCTCAGCCACACACGGTCCCGCAATGCCCCGGGGTTGTGCCGCTTCTATCGTTCCCTTCAACTCCCAGGGGGTAAGAGCATCGATCACGCCATTCAGGCCTAATCTTTTCACGCGATCAATGCTCGATCGGCGGTCGAGTGACTGCCGGCACTCGGCACCTCAAAGGGTCGTGGGATATGCAACGGCATCGCATCCTGCGCTACAGGCCGCTAAGCGCTTGTCCGACAAAGGGCATTGAAACGACGCATCCAACCGGGCATCCCGCCAGAACTCAGCGTTTTGCGGAAATCTACACGGTCAGGAATGCCTTGGATTGGCACTCTCGAACAGCGGCCGCAGACGGCGCTGCCCCTGAGACGCCACCGCCCAAGCGAAGAGAAGGCTCCGAGGGCTGAACACGTTAAGGATGCGGTAAGCAAATCGGCCAGGTTCCGCGTACGGAACCTAGTGACTCGTGCCGCAGGCAACGAGTCCCATATGCGCAAGCAAATCATAGTTCTGTGTGCCTTTGCCTTGCTGGTCGGCTGTGCTGCAAGGCCGATACCCCATAAAGGCCCTTTGGCTTCTGACGGACCTGGTCACAATCCTAACATTCCCGTCGCCATCCGTCTGGCGCTTCGGTCAGCACTGTGAAAGATACGAACGGTGAGCGCGAGAGGGCTATGGCGACCATCCGGCCATACTCGGAGGCATGGTGGGTCGTCCATGACGGCATTGAGGCCGAAAACGATCGCAGACTAACTGCAAAGCTGATCATCTGCCATAGCTGTGTGACGAACAACCTTCAGCGCGACGCAACTGGATCAGTCCCTTGAAGGGACCTGGCCGCCAGCCCTGAGGACAATCCATCTACATCCGATGAAGCAATATGCTTGAGTAGGCGCTAACCGCTCGGCCAAAAAGCCGCGAGAATTTGTGAGCATAGAGGGTTGCGGGTTGGCCACTCAACGTCTGGACTATCCGAACTTCAATTTGATTAGACTGATTGCTGCGAGTTCCGTCATTTTCTCTCATGCGTTCCTCATCGCCAACGGCGACGAGAACGCCGAGCCGCTGGTGAAACTTTTAGGTGAAGGCAATATTCTGGGTATCTATGGCGTATTCACATTCTTCTTCATTAGCGGATTTCTGGTAACACTGAGCCTTCTCAATTCACCATCTGTGCTCAACTACTTTTGGCGACGGTTTCTCAGGATCTATCCTGCCCTCGCCGTTTGTCTCGCCATCAGCGCTTTCGTTATCGGGCCGATCTTCAGTTCCAAGAGCACGGTAAGCTTCTTCACATCATCAGAAGGCATCCGGTACTTCCTTGGAAATCTGTGGTGGCCAGGCAAGCCGCCGGGTATGCCCTCCGTCACATTGTATGACGAGCCGAGCGGCTGGCTGGGAGGCATGATCAACGGGTCACTGTGGACAATTTTTCACGAACTAGCCTGTTACGTTTTACTTGGCCTACTAGGGCTTTTCGGAGCGCTCAACGCTGGGGTTCTCGTGTTGATCTGCGTGAGTATGGTGCTGATATCAGTCGTTGGATTGACGCCAAATTCCGCAACCATTAGTGATTTCTTCCTGGTGGCTCCTGCGTTTTTCGCAGGTGCGGCATTTTCCGCTCTCAAACTTCAGGACAAGGACCCAGTTTTCCGCATCGCCAGCATGGTCGCTGCACTTCTCACCCTCTGTGTGGCCTACCGCTACAACGCAATGTTGCAGGTATTTCCTTTAGCCGGCGCACCTGTCATCCTCCTAATCGCGACATCACAGCGGCTGAACCTTCCGACACTGAGACAAGTAGGAGACATTTCCTTCGGAACATATCTCTATGGCTGGCCCGCCGAACAATTGATGAGGGCCGGAGTTGGGCCTGACGCATCTTGGAGCCTCATATTTTTTGGAAGTCTTTCCGCAGCTTACCTCGCTGGCTATTTGTCCTGGTGGGCAATCGAACGTCCCGCACTTCGATACAAGACGGCCCCTTGGAAGATTCCACCTCCTTGAAGAGAGCGATGCTTCCTTATTCCAGGCCAGTATCCCCTTCACCGGAGCGGCAGCTTCCCTGAGGGAAGCTTGCAGCCCGGTTTAGACCATGGCTCCATGTGATGATGAGCAGCCGTTAATACCGAATTATCTTGGGTTGGGCCCGCCAGGTATGGACGCGCGTGGGTTTTGAAGGACGACCAGGCGATTGGACTCCCGAGGAGTTGGCTTTGCTCGTTAGCTTGGCCGAGGAACAGGTGAGCGCCCTAAGCACCGGCGCGGCCTAGGCCGACTGGTTAGCGCTGTTCGCCGCCGAGCACGGCAGATGCGAACCGTCCTCTACAAAGATGAGAGCTCATCGCGTTTCTGCCGCAAGAAGCTGCGTCGACTGAGCGGAGAGCACTCCCGAGGCGAGTAAACCAGACCTATAAAGTTCGATGGAAGTTTTTGAACTACCTTTCAGCTGTCTCGCGTATGTTGATTGAGCGTTCACCCGTGAGGCACTCATGAGATATCTACCGGACCATGGCTTGCCCCTTGTTCAGCTGAAAGAGCGGCGCCGTGAGATGGTCGTCGCGCTCCAGAGTCGCATCGGCCCGATTGGCGACGATGAGCTTCAGCAGATTGCTGCCATCCAGCAGACAATCTCTGCTTTCGAGGATGTCATCGCAGATTTGGACGCCGAGTGTCTCGACCGGGCAGCTTGAACGGAGCCGACCGGGTTGCGCAGGGTTTGACTAAATGAAGATCATGCGCCACTGGGCGAGGTATGGCCTGACCGCCCCAGCTTTATGATGATCCTTTCGCTAAAGCCGCTGTCATGGCAAGGGATAATGGCGTTCGGTTTCACGTAGCCTTGAGCGGCCAAACATCACCTCCTTGGCGACACCTTATTTCCCGAGGTGCAACGGCAATGGAAACCGAACATTGTCAATCCCACGTCCTCCTGAACGCAGTGAACTAAATCGGACGGTCAGGCCGGAGAATGCTAACGAAAGTCATGAAAATCATTCTTATCGTTGCATTACTCGCCATCTCGTCGTCCGCCGCAGCTCAGATACCAGCTTCGCCGGCCGACACATCGATCAGAGACCAGATTAAGGCCGCGCGCGCAAAGGATAAAATCGATGAGGCCGCTGGTTTAAAAGAGCGGTGGTGGGATCGTGATGCTAATGGCAAAAGGCCCTGGAATATCCCGGTCAAGCCGACGGACTCTCCCCTTTAAAACTCTGGGCGCAGCGGAGATAGCCCAGAGAGCGGAGACTGACCTCAGGAACTATCACCTTCAGAAGCGGGTTGTCCTCGAAACCCAGGAGACACGCCATGAAGCGATCATTTGTCGTCGTGCTTACTTGCCTCGCCCTTAGTTCGACCGCCCTCGCCCAAGGGGGCGGCGGCGGAGGTGGAGGAGGTGGAGGCGGTGGTGGCGGCGCCGGTGGTGCAAGCGGTGCTGCAAGCGCGGGATCAAGCGGCGGAGGTTCCACCGCTACGACCGGAACTTCTTCCGCCGGCAATACTAGCTCAGCCGTTTCGAACCCCAGCGCAACCCAGGCGACGCCGAACAAGAGCACCAATTACTTCAACGCTGGTGCGCCGGCCGCGAACTCGGCCACCCAAGGAGGCATCGCGACCCCCCAAAATAATGGGCAGCGCGCAGCCCCAACCACTCCGAATAATACATCCGCCCCCGCGGCCAATTCTCAGAATCCGGCCCAGGCAACCGTCGCATCTGAGCAAAACAATGCTCTTTCAGGAAACAAGACTGCCGCTCCGGCGGCCGGTGCTGTCAGCGCGCCTGGCGTCGGCGTCGGCCACTCCGCAAACGGCCAGCCGATCGGCAGTTCGGGTTCCGGGCTTGGGTCGCCTGAACAACCGATCGGCGGAAAATAGATCGCATCTTCTATTGATGTAAATCGCGACCGCTCGCCAAGTTGGCGGGCGCCAGAGGGGGTCCGCGTTTGGAAGGTAAATCGCCCTGATGGCGACCGGCGCCCTTTTTGCTGCCCTCATTGTTTAGCGTCGCAACCAACTTTCGTCAGCACTGCTTGGGCGCCCTTATGAGGCGGTTAGCCATACAGGCTGCCGAACCGAGCTGAATGGCTATAAAATTCAACAAAGGGGCGAGAGGAAGTGCAGCGCCAAACACGTTTCGCTCTTGGACGGACCCACGATTGCCTAATCGCGCGACCCGCTCGGCCGACCAACACTCTCATAGACGAAGCCGGCCGCAGCCATCTCCTCGGGGCGGTAGATGTTGCGCAAGTCGACGATGACGGGCTGCGCCATGGTCGCCTTCAGCCGGTCGAGATCGAGCGCGCGGAACTGGACCCATTCGGTGACGATCACGATCACATCGGCGTCTTCCGCGCAGGAATAGGCGTCCTCGCAACAAGTGATGCTGGGCAGCTCAGTCTTCGCCTGCTCCATGCCGACGGGATCGAAGGCCTTCACCTTCGCGCCCATGTCGATCAAGCCCGTGACCAGCGGGATCGACGGCGCATCGCGCATGTCGTCGGTGTCGGGCTTGAAGGTGAGGCCGAGCACGGCGATGGTCTTGCCGCGCAGCGAGCCGCCGAGCGCCTGGCTCACTTTTCGCGCCATCGCGCGCTTGCGGTTTTCGTTGACCGCCAGCACGGATTCCACGATGCGCAAGCTCACGTCGTAGTCCTGCGCGATCTTGATCAGCGCCTTGGTATCCTTCGGGAAGCACGAGCCGCCGAAGCCCGGGCCGGCGTGCAGGAATTTGGTGCCGATGCGGTTGTCCAGGCCAATGCCGCGCGCGACCTCCTGCACGTTGGCGCCGACCTTTTCGGAGAGGTCCGCGATCTCGTTGATGAAGGTGATCTTGGTCGCGAGGAAGGCGTTGGCGGCGTATTTGATCATCTCGGCGGTGCGGCGTTCCGTGAACATCAGCGGCGCCTGATTCAGCGACAGCGGACGATAGATATCGCTCATCACCTTGCGGCCGCGCTCGTCGGAGGTGCCGACGACGATGCGATCGGGGAATTTGAAGTCGCGGATCGCCGCGCCCTCGCGCAGGAACTCAGGGTTCGAGGCGACGACGACGTCCGCTTTGGGATTGGTCTCGCGGATGATGCGCTCGACCTCGTCGCCGGTGCCGACCGGAACGGTCGACTTGGTCACCACGACGGTGAAGCCGGACAGCGACTGCGCAATCTCTTTCGCGGCGGCATAAACGTAGGACAGATCGGCGTGACCGTCGCCGCGGCGCGACGGCGTGCCGACCGCGATGAACACGGCATCGGCATCCGCGACCGGCTTGGACAAATCGGTGGTGAACTCCAGCCGCTTCGCCTTGACGTTGGTCGCCACCAGTTCATCGAGCCCGGGCTCGTAGATCGGGATCTCGCCGCGATGAAGCGCCGCGATCTTCTTCTCGTCCTTGTCGACGCAGATGACGTCGTGACCAAAATCCGCAAAGCAGGCCCCGGACACCAGTCCCACATAGCCCGTGCCGATCATAGCAATGCGCATGAAAACCTCTTTCCGTCGAAAACGGACGTTTCAGTGACCGATCTTAGACATTTCTCTATCCGGCCGCACGCCCAACATTAGAGCAGGTTGCAGTAAACACTTACCCGCCGCGCGTGACAGGCATTGCGGCCAACTCCTTACGAACATGCATTTGTCGCATTGTGCGTATGCGACGAGATGCGCCTCATATGCACTCTTCAAACCGTCCGGTCCTCGAGCGAGGTCGTCGCGCGCCAGCCGAGCTTGGCGAGGCGGCTGACGTCGAGCAGCTTGCGCGGCGTACCGTCGGACCGCGAGCTATTCAACCTGATCTCGCCGCTGTAAGCCACAATTTCGGCGACCACGCGTGCGAACTCGGCGATCGTGATATCTTCGCCAGTGCCGATATTGACCAGCTCGACACTTGAATAGATCTTCATCAGGTGTACGCAGGCGTCCGCCATGTCGTCGACATAAAGGAACTCTCCGCGGCGTGCCGGTGCCCCACACAATGACACTCTTCGCGCCCGACACCTTGGCCTCGTGGAAGCGGCGGATCAGCGCCGCGACCACGTGGCTCATTTCGGGGCCTCCGCCATCTTAATGCCGGCGATTTTTGCAATTTGCATAGGGCTCGTTGGTCGGCTCGAGCGGGCCGGTCAGCACGGAATCTTTGCGCAACGGCTGCGCTGCCAGCTTCGGGGGGAGATGCAGGACGAACACAAAAACATCAGCTTCTCGGCGCCGTTCCAATCCGCGACCTGGATCACGTGGGCCGCGATGGCGATGTTGTCGTAGATGAAACTCTGCGCGCAGCCTATCGCAGCCAGCATGGCAGCGACTTCATCAGCGTAATGCCGACCAATCTCTACGGTCCCGGCGGCAATTATCACCCGGCCGCAGGTGATCTTCCTCGCCGCGGCAAAGGTCGGCGGCATCGTCACACCGCGGCCTGGTTGCACAGATCAACCTCGCGCCGGTCCACGGTGACGAGCTGCCTTCAGAGGGGCGTCTTCAAAGGAGGCCTCACTTCGGGGTGGCCCAACACGCGAGATAAACCGCGCACTTTCTGTTGGCCAGAAAGAGCCAATCGATCGCACTGAACCGAACAAAGAGCCGGCTCCGCAAATTTGAACAAGACGATAAGTGGAGTTTCTGCCTGAAACGCGGCGATAATCGCCGTGAAAAGGAGAGACCATGAACAGACGATCGCGCCGGAACCACACACCGGCGTTCAAGGCGAAGGTGGCGCTTGCCGCCGTCAAGGGCGACCGGACGATAGCTCAGCTTGCCGAGCAGTTCGACGTCCACCCCAATCAGATTACGGCGTGGAAGGCGCAGTTGGAGGGTGGCGCTTCCGGGGTCTTCGGCTCTGGGAGCATGTCGCCTGCCGCGCCTGCGATCGACGTGAAGTCGCTGCACGCCAAGATCGGAGAGCTGACGCTGGAGAACGATTTTTTAGAAGAAGCGCTCACCAAGGCGGGATTGCTGAGCGCAAAGCGATGATCGACCGTGAGCACGATCTGTCGATCACCAAGCAGGCGGAGATTCTGCAGATCAGCCGCGGCAGCGTTTATTACCTGCCGCGTCCGGTGCCGGACGCCGATCTCGCGATCATGCGGCGTCTCGACTGGCTGCATCTGGAGTTCCCTTTCGCCGGTTCGCGAATGTTGAGAGGCCTGCTGGCTGCCGAGGGGCGCAAGATCGGCCGCCGGCATGTCAAGACGCTGATGCGGCGGATGGGGATAGAGGCGCTCTATCGCCGTCCGCGCACGACTAAACCCGAGCCCGGCCACAAGATCCATCCGTATTTGCTGCGCGGCATGGAGATCACCAGGTCTGGGCGATGGACGTCACCTACATCCCGATGGCGAGTGGGTTCGTCTATCTCGCCGTGGTGCTGGACTGGGCAACACGCCGGGTTCTGTCGTGGCGGCTGTCGATCACCATGGAAGCAGCCTTCTGCGTCGAGACGCTGGAGGATGCCTTGGCTCGTCACGGCAAGCCGGACATCTTCAATACGGATCAGGGCTCCCAGTTCACCGGACAGGCTTTTACCGGCGTGCTCGCCGACAACGGCATCGCGATCAGCATGGACGGCAAGGGCGCATGGCAGGACAACGTGTTCGTCGAGCGGTTGTGGCGCAGCGTCAAATACGAGGAGGTGTACCTACGGGCCTATGATAGCGTCAACGAGGCGCGCAATTCGATCGGCCGATATCTCGACTTTTATAACAGTAGACGTCCCCATTCGAGTCTTGACGGCAGCACGCCCGATCAAGCCTACTTCACCTCGCTGCCGCTCCGCCTGGCAGCATAACCCCGGCAGACGCTCCACTTATCGATGCGCAGATTCTGTTCAGACAACCGGGACCAGCTCACAACGCCACAAATCCAACGCTTGCAGATGGACTAGCCGAGAGTGCGATAGTCCGATAGTCCGCACCCCAGCTGGACAGTAAAATCCAGATTCCACCTACCCGTTCTGCAGCGTGTATGTATCAGACGCCGCGCTTACTGGGCGTCAGCGGCTGCGCTAACAACAATGGGGGAGCTTGGTCTCGATACTGTGATCTCAACTGTCGATTTACCCTCGTCGTGACGGTTCTTACCCACAACGACAAGGGAAAATCTATCCGTGCCGGCGAAGTCGGGCTTGGCATGATAGCGAAAGCCGGGTCCCACCAGAACCAGCTCGCCGCTCTTCGGCTCTTCTGCAACCTCAACGTGGTAGATCTGCATTGTTGACCAGCGTAGGCCTTGGATGCAGTCGGCGCCCGGCGCGATCTTCATCGCCCACTCGATCCTATCACCGGCAAGCTTGTAGGGCTTGTTGTCGCGGAGGCAGTTTGCGGTGGCGCTGGCTGGACCTGCCACAACTGCAACAAGCAACCCCGCTCTCAATACGCTGATCAAGCTTCGCATAGCTGTTCATCCTCTGACCCGTGCGTGTCAGCATGCAGGTTGCGATTGAACGTTTGGTAAGGGCGCACTAGCTAGGCGATAAGTTGGTGAACGTATGGCTAACACCGGCAATCGCCCAACAAATGCGCAACTCACTTTCCGAGCTCGCAGCGTCCCCTGAAAGCAATCAGACCAAGCCGCAGGCTCATGCGAATCGAGCAGGCTCCCGGACTTCTTCAAAGCGCCGATTGTTACACTCTCCTTGCCATCAGCGCGCGGCGGTTCAAATGGCAGTGGGAGTTGGGGCGCGACCAGAACCTCCGGCACCGCGTCCGCTGCAGGAACAACAGAAGCCCCGGACAAGGTACCGCACCGGCGGGCTTCGCGGCGCCAGGGCCCAACCGAGTCCTGGTTTCCCCGCACACTCTGATCAGTGTGATCGGAGCAATCGCAACGTGAGGAGCGACCCAAGCGACCAAACAGCCCTCCCCTACAGCGTCTCAGGCGCAGTGAATGCTCCCGGAGTAAGCGTTGGCCACGCGCCGAACGACCGCTCATTTGGTTCGCCTGGTTCGGGGCCAGCCCCGCCAGACAGCTCATCGGTTCAGGGCATCAATAGCTAAGCACGCGAGCGGCATTCTTAGGACACAAACAAGTAGTCAGACGATGTAAGCTGGTTTACGCCGACAATATGGAAGGTGTCGATTCCACCGGCATAGTGGACACTCCATTCGTCACCTGTATTGGTAAGATAGGCGCTGGTGTCATACCCTTTCAAAACCAGTTTGTCTTGTTCTGCGGTCGTGCTGGTAAACACGTGGAAGTCGGCGATCGTATCGTGACCACTTCCTTTCACGATGACAAATGTGTCATTGCCGGCACCGCCGAAGAGCCAATCGTCGCCAGCCGCTCCGTTGAGAACGTCGCTCCCACTTGAACCCACCATCCGGTTGGCCGACGCGTTGCCGACGCCGGTGAGCCCCCCCTTCATCAACGTTAGGTTTTCCACGTTAGTCGGCAATGTGTAAGACGACCACGCTTCGACACTATCAATTCCGCCGCCAGCGTCTTCGGCGATCTTTTGGTTGGTGTTGCCGACTACATATGTATCGTCTCCGGTCCACCCAACAAGCGTGTCGTCGGAGTTCACTGCAGTGATCTTGTCGTTGGCAGCCGTCCCATAAACCGAATGGCTGCTGGTCGACCCGTTGACCCACGACGTGATGGTCCCTCCGACCGGCAAAGTCGCTGGCAGCTGGAAGTTATCGCCAGTGAAATCCGACAGCAGAGTATGGCGAAAGACCAAGGTGTCATGGCCAGTTAAATCGAAATATACATCTTCGCCGACCTGCGCCATTGCCGCTGTGATGTCGCTGAACGCGGTAAACGCAAACCCGTTGAGTTGGACGACATCATGCCCCGCTGATGAGCCTGCTGCAAAGTCGGTGATGATGTCGGATCCGTCACCCGAGTTTATGGCGAAGGTATCGCTGCCGCCTCCGCCTGTTAGTATGTCGTTACCATAGCCTCCTGTGATCAGGTTGTCGGCATCATTTCCTACAATGATATTCGACTGAGAGTTTCCGGTTCCGCTGATCGCCGCTGAGCCCATGAGAGTTAGGTTCTCAACATACTCAGCCAATTTATGACTCACGGAAGACATGACCGTATCAATACCCCCACCGTAGCTCTCGATGACCTTCGCATTGGGGTCCATAACGAGGTACGTGTCGTCACCCGCACCGCCATTCATGGTGTCAGCTCCGCCTGATCCACCAAGCAGGTCATTTCCTGACGTTCCATTCAAAATATCCGCGCCTACAGTTCCGGCGATACCCAACACTGGAGCTTCGCTGGTTTTCAGCGTGTAGTTTGCAAGCGTGTAGTCGTCCAGTTGGTAGGCTTTGATGTAATCGATGCTCATCTGTGCCGTGGCTGAAGCATCCGCATTGCCGGCCCAACTTCCGCCCATCGCCAAATTGGCGATCATGTACATCGCTGTGTTCATATCTGAAGGGGTTGCGACTTGCCCAACCTCCACGCCATCGACAAAGTAGGTAAGCGTGTACGGCGTCCATTCAACACCGAAAGTGTGGTCGCCCGCCGTTAGGTCGGCGGTATTGGCCCAATAGCCCTGGTTGGAAGTCGTAGCAGACACGAAGCCCCAATGAGCCTGGTCGGGATCCCGGCCGAGGGCTTCGAGCACGTCCAACTCCGTACCGAGCCCGTGCGTGTTAAGCGGCAACATCCAGAAAGCCGGCCATGCCCCTTTGGTGCCAGGCAACGAAGCCTTCATCTCGAAGTAACCATAGGTCTGCACAAAGCTATTTTCGGTCGTAATCACACCTGAATAGAACGGATGATTAGCGACGTAAGCCGCGTCGGTCGACGGGACCGGCGCTGCTGTAATAACAAGATGGCCGTCCTGGAGCGAAAACGGGTTTAGGCCAAGGGGACCGGAGGCCTGCGTCCCCGGGAGACCTGTGAAACTTGGATCAACATAGACCTCCTGTTCGCCAGAAAGCGTGTAGCTTCCGACACCGCTCCAGGCATAACTCGTTTTCCAGGTAAGATGAGGATCCTGTCCGGCGGACAGCGAATTGAAACCGTCGCCAAACGTCTGGACCAAGACGGTCGGAAGATTGACCAAGTTAATATTCGACGTAGTAAGGTTCTCTAGCTTGGTATTCTCAAGCGTCACTTTCTCGCCATTCCCCAACGTCAGAACCACGTCCGTTCCGACCTGCTGCATGGCCAGCTTGACATCTGAGAAGGCTTTGAAGCTTGTACCATTAATCTGCAGAACGTCTCCGCCTGCCCCAGCTTGGAAATCAGTGATAACATCATTGCCATTACCCGCTCGGATCACGAATGTATCGATGCTGGCGCCGCCGGTCAGAACATCGTTACCCTTCCCGCCATCGATCAAATTTTTTCCGGCGTTACCGACAATAATATTGTTCAGATCATTGCCCGTCGCAGGTGAATCAAACTTATCGCCGAGCCTCAGGTTTTCGACATTTGGGGCGTTGACGAGACTATAGCCGTCGATCATGCCGGTGATAATTGTATCAATTCCTTGGCCGGCGAGTTCAACCACCTGAGTACCATGATTGTACATGAAGTAGGTGTCATCGCCTGCGCCACCGATCAACGTTACGCCGTCGCCCATTGCTTGAAGCGAGTCATTGTTCGTACCGCCTAGGAGTGTTCCGCCGGCTCCAATTGTGGTCCACGCGGTATTTGGCGCAGCACTAGCCACAAGCGGGTTATCGAGCAGCACGTTTGCCGCCGTGAGAGAAGAAAGGCCGATGCTCTGGAAGGTGAGCGTCTCGCTTGCCGACAGTGCAACGACAACATCCGCCCCGACCTGCTTTGCGCCAGCTATGAAGCTCTCGAATGTCGCAAAACCATAGTTTTGGACTCGCACGAGATCAGTGCGAGCGTCGAAGTCACTGATCGTATCGGATCCATACCCTTTCGAAACGACAAACATGTCGCTACCACCGCCACCGGTGAGTACATCATTCCCGATGGTGCCGAAGAGGATTCCGCCCGACGCAGGTTGAGATACTTGTGACGCACTAAGCGACAGGCCGGCGGTCGAGCTTGCGGTCAGCGCGCCATCAGAGGCGGTGTAGTTGAAGCTGACCGGGCCGTTGTAGTTCGCAGCCGGGGTGTAGGTCCAGGTGCCGTTGCCGTTGTTGACCAGGCTGCCGCCGCCGCTT